>NZ_JBLRWA010000001.1:0-889135 GCF_048159585.1 Kitasatospora sp. SC0581
GCTTCACCGTTCGACTTGCATGTGTTAAGCACGCCGCCAGCGTTCGTCCTGAGCCAGGATCAAACTCTCCGTGAATGCTTACCCGGCAGTGCTCGATTAAAAGCGCCGGTCGACACCCGCGTTGAGCGGCACGGCAACCACCGGAATAGGGTGATCCCGCGCACTGCGTCCTCGCTAGTGTTTGTTTCAAAAGGAATCTCCAACCCCAGTCGCAATGACCGAGGCCGGGGATGTCAACATATCTGGCGTTGACTTTTGGCACGCTGTTGAGTTCTCAAGGAACGGACGCTTCCTTCGGACCGCCTTCCAGCGGACCCTCCGGGCTTCGTTCTTTCGTGTTTCCAGCTTATCAGACGCTTTCCGCTCCGTTTTCCGGAGTTTCATTCATCGGATTCGCTTTCCGCTTTGCCGCCCCGGTCTCCCGCGGCGACTCCGGAACTGTACGGGCACCGGCCCGTCACATGCAAATCGTCCCGCCCCGCTGTCGCGGGACGGGACGATCCGTCGTTCGAGCACCGTCAGGCGCGGCCCATCTCCTCGGCGATGGCCGCCGCGAAGGCGTCGATGTCGGCCTCCGTGGTGTCGAAGGCGCACATCCAGCGGACCTCGCCGGTGTGCTCGTTCCAGAAGTAGAAGCGATAGCGCTTCTGGAGCCGCTCGCTCACCTCGCGCGGGAGGATCGC
This sequence comes from Kitasatospora sp. SC0581, assembly GCF_048159585.1. Classification (NCBI taxonomy): domain Bacteria; kingdom Bacillati; phylum Actinomycetota; class Actinomycetes; order Kitasatosporales; family Streptomycetaceae; genus Kitasatospora; species Kitasatospora sp. SC0581. The sequence goes on from NZ_JBLRWA010000001.1 coordinate 684, forward strand.
GAACACCGCGTTCGCCTGGGCCGGGCGGACCACCTCGACGCCGTCGATCTTCCGGACCGCGGCCTCCAGGCGGCTGGCCATCGCGTTGGCGTGGCCGGCGTTGCGCAGGTAGAGGTCGCCGGAGAGCAGGGCCTCGAACTGGACCGAGACGAAGCGCATCTTCGAGGCGAGCTGCATCGAGGTCTTGCGCAGGTACGTGATGTTGCGAACCCGCTCCGGGTTGAGCACCACCACGACCTCGCCGAACAGCAGGCCGTTCTTCGTCCCGCCGAAGGAGAGCACGTCGACGCCCACGTCGGTGGTGAAGGCGCGCAGCGGCTGGCCGAGCGAGGCGGCGGCGTTGGCCAGGCGGGAGCCGTCCACGTGGACGAGCATGCCCAGCTGGTGGGCGTGCTCGGTGATCGCGCGGATCTCGTCGGCGGTGTAGAGGGTGCCGAGCTCGGTGCTCTGGGTGATGGAGACCGCGAGCGGCTGCGCGCGGTGCTCGTCGCCGAAGCCCCAGGCCTGCTGGTCGAGCAGCTCGGGGGTGAGCTTGCCGTCCGGGGTGGGGACGGTGAGCAGCTTGATGCCGCCCATCTTCTCCGGGGCGCCGCCCTCGTCCACGTGGATGTGGGCGGACTCGGCGCAGACCACCGCGCCCCAGCGCGGGAGCAGGGCCTGGAGGGCGACCACGTTGGCGCCGGTGCCGTTGAAGACGGGGTAGGCCTCGGCCTTGTCGCCGAAGTGGCGACGGAAGACGTCCTGGAGGTGGGCCGTGTAGTCGTCCTCGCCGTAGGCGATCTGGTGGCCGCCGTTGGCGAGGGCTATCGCGGCGAGGACCTCCGGGTGCACGCCGGCGTAGTTGTCGCTGGCGAAGCCGCGGACGGCGGGGTCGTGCCGCCGTACCGCGTCCGTACGGGTGAGGTCGGTCATCGGGCTGTCAGCCACAGGTGCTGTCCGTTCAGTTCTGCTGCGGGGCGGTCCCAGAGGCCCGCCAGGTGTCCGGCGAGGTCGGCGGTGTCGGTGAAGCCGGCGAACTTCGCCTCCGGCTTCTCGGCCCGCATTTCGGGACTGACCAGCGCCTTGATGACCAGGATCGCAGCCGCCGCGGTGGGCTCGCCGTCGGGGGCGGTGGTCTCCTTCTTGAAGGAGTCGGCCATGGCGAGGGTCCACGCCTCGGTGGCGGCCTTGGCGGCCGCGTAGGCGGCGCCGCCGGCGGTGGGCTTGTGCGCGGCCGCGGCGGAGATCATCGCGTAGCGGCCGGCGGTGCTCCGGACCAGCGCGGGCTGGAAGGCCAGCGAGGTGTGCTGGAGGGTGCGCACGACGGTGTCGTGCAGGAAGTCCCAGTCGTCCAGCCGGGTGTCGAAGAAGGTCTTGCCGCCGCGCCAGCCGCCGACCAGGTGGAACAGGCCGTCGACGTGGCCGTGCTCGGACTCCAGGTGGTCGGCCCAGTCGTGGACCTCCTGGGGGTCGAGCAGGTCGATCACCTGGCCGCTGACCTTGGCCCCGCGGACGGCCACCCGGGTGGCGTCCAGCGCGGACTCCAGGCGCTGGGCGTCGATGTCGGCGCCGATCACGGTGGCACCGTCGGCGGTGAGGCGGCGCAGCACGGCGCGGCCGGCCGGGCCGCTGGCTCCGGCGACGGCGATGACCTTGCCGGCCAGCGGGGCGTTGGTGGAGGTGGTCACGCGGCGGCTCCCTGGATCCCGGCGCCGGTGATGCCGGCGGTGGCGGCGATGACACCGCTCAGCTTCTTGTTGAGGGCCTCGTAGAACATGCTCAGCGGGAACTCGTCCGGGAGCACGGCGTCGCAGAGGGCCTTGTTGAGGGCCTTGCCATCGGTGATGTCGAGCGGCAGGGCCTCGGAGCCCTTCGCCCAGGTGGAGGCCGGGTGCGGGGTGAGGTAGCGGGAGACCAGCTCGTACGCGGCGATCCAGTGGGCCGGCTTCGGCCGGTCGATGCCGTCGCGGTAGAGGGTCTCAATCTCGGCGCAGAGCGCGTTGGTGACCTGCTGGGCGCGCTCCCAGTCGATGCTGAGGCGGTTGTCGCGCCAGCGCAGCGCGTCGTGCTTGTGCAGGTAGGCGAAGAGCAGCTGGCCGCCGAGGCCGTCGTAGTTGCGCACCCGGTCGCCGGAGACCGGGAAGCGGAACAGGCGGTCGAAGAGGACCGCGTACTGGACGTCGCGGGCGTGCGGGTTGCCCTCGGTCTCCAGCTGCACCGCCTCCTTGAAGGTGGTGAGGTCGCAGCGGAGCTCCTCCAGGCCGTACATCCAGAACGGGCTGCGCTGCTTGATCATGAAGGGGTCGAACGGCAGGTCGCCGTGGCTGTGGGTGCGGTCGTGGACCAGGTCCCACAGGACGAAGGTCTCCTGCGCGCGCTGCTGGTCCTGGAGCAGGCCCTCGGCGTCGGCCGGGATCTCCAGGCCGAGCTGCTGGACGGCGCTGGTGGTGACGGCGCGGAAGCGCGCGGCCTCGCGGTCGCAGAAGATGCCGCCCCAGGTGAAACGTTCCGGCGCCTTGCGCACGGAGACCGTCTCGGGGAAGAGCACGGCGGAGTTGGTGTCGTAGCCGGCGGTGAAGTCCGTGAAGGTGATCGGCACGAACATCGGGTTGTCGAAGCGGGTGCGCTCCAGCTCGGCCAGCCAGTCGGGCCACACGACGCTCAGCAGGACGGCTTCCAGGTTGCGGTCCGGGTTGCCGTTCTGGGTGTACATCGGGAAGACGACCAGGTGCTCCAGCCCGTCCTCGCGCTGGGCGGCGGGCTGGAAGGCGAGGAGCGAGTCCAGGAAGTCGGGCTCGCGGTAGCCGGTGTCGGCCCACTTGGCGAGGTCCGCGTCGACGGCGGCCAGGTAGGCGGCGTCGTGCGGGAAGTTCGGAGCGAGCTCCTGGACGGCGGCGCGGACGGTCGCGACCAGCGGGTCGACCGTGTGCCGCTGGACGGCGGCCAGGTCGATCGAGCCGTCCTTCGACTGGAGCGGGCGCAGCGTCTCGACGGCCTCCTTCAGGCGCAGCCAGGCCGGGTGGCCGGCGAGGGTCGAGACCGGGGCGTCGGCCGCCACAGCGAGCCTTGGCGAAAGATTCTGCATCGTGGACTCACTTCGACAGGAGTTATTTCAACGGGAACACCATAAGTACGAAAGGTTCTCCCGTTCAAGGGGGGCCGGACGGGCAAAGTTCCGGCGCACCACCGCTCCGGCGCGGAAACCTTCGGCGAGAGGCGGGTTGTCCGGCATGTGGACAGTGATCTGGATGTTCTGGACAGATGCGCCGTTCTGATGCGAACCTCCCCGCATGCTCCCGGCGGTGATCACGGTGGCCGTACGCCACGACAGCCCGTTCCGGGCGCCCTCCCGTCGGCACGTCTGCCGTCGCTGTCGCTGTCGCGCGCGCGGCCTCTGCTGCCGCTGTCGCCGCTGTTGTTGACCGGCCTGCCGCCGACCCGGCTGCTGCCGGTCCGGCTCGGGGGGCGCCGCGGACGCGGGCCCGTACGCCGACCATGCCGCGTGTGTTCCGGCACCGCCACCGGGGGGAAGTGACCCGCCGGGATGCGGGCCGCCCGTCGCGCCCTCCCGTGCCCCTCACCTTCCTTCCGTCCCGCCGGTCCTTTCCCTGGAGCCCCGTCATGACCCTCCGCAAGCCGTCCGCCGTACTGCCCATCGCCGCGCTGGTCGCCGCCGCGGCCGTGCTGACCGCCTGCGCGCCGCAGGACTCGAAGTCCGACGCCGCCCCGGGCGCCTCGGGCGCGGCCGGGTCGGCGGCGGGCTGCGCGCCGGGCGCGCTGGCCACGCGTACCGCCGGGACGCTGACCGTCGGCACCGACAAGCCCGCGTACGACCCGTGGTTCACCGAGGACAAGCCGGAGAACGGCAAGGGCTTCGAGTCCGCCGTGGCCTACGCGGTCGCCGAGAAGCTCGGCTACCCGAAGGAGAAGGTCAGCTGGGTGGTGGCGCCGTTCAACAAGGCGACCTCGCCGGGTGCCAAGGACTTCGACTTCGACATCAACCAGGTGTCCGTCAGCGACGAACGCAAGCAGGCGGTGGACTTCTCCTCCGGTTACTACGACGTGCGCCAGACCGTCATCGCGCTGAAGAACTCCAAGGCGGCGGGGGCCAAGAGCATCGCCGACCTCAAGGGCGCCAAGCTCGGCGCGCAGGTCGGCACCACGAGCCTGGACACCATCACCGACACCATCAAGCCGAGCACCCAGCCGGCCGTCTTCGACTCCAACGACCTGGCCAAGGCAGCGCTGAAGAACGGCCAGATCGAAGCGCTGGTGGTGGACCTGCCGACCGCCTTCTACATCACCGGCGCCGAGGTGCCGGAGGCCCAGGTGGTCGGCCAGTTCGAGGTGTCCTCGCGGGCCGAGCAGTTCGGCCTGGTGCTGGACAAGGGCTCCAAGCTGACCGGCTGCGTCTCGCAGGCGGTGGACGCGCTGCGCGCCGACGGCACGCTGGCGAAGCTGGAGAAGCAGTGGCTCTCCGACGCCGTCTCGGCACCGGTGCTGAAGTGAGTGCTGACCTGGGCCCCCGGCCGAGTGGGGAGTCGTCGGGCCGGGAGGGCTCGGTGGACCTCGCCAAGGCCCCGGCGGTGCGGACCGGGACGCCGGCCGCGGAGGATGGCTACCGCCCGTCCGAGCGGCGGCTGGCGCACGAGGCCTACCGGCGCTCCCGGGCCCGCCGCTCGGCGCTGATCGCCACCGCGTCGACGCTGGCGACGGCCGTCGTGCTCTACCTGCTGGTCGTCAACTCCCCCGGCTGGGAGGTGACCCGGCGGACCTTCTTCAACCTCGACTACGCCCGCCAGGCACTGCCCGAGGTGCTGAAGGGGCTGCGGCTGAACCTGGAGCTGATGCTCGGCTGCGGGGCGCTGATCCTGGTGTTCGGGCTGCTGCTGGCGGTGCTGCGGACGCTGCGCGGGCCGGTCTTCCTGCCGGTGCGGCTGCTGGCCACCGCGTACGTGGACTTCTTCCTCGGGCTGCCGATGATCATCTGCCTGCTGGTGATGATCACCGGGGTGCCGGCGCTGCGGCTGACCGGGGTGACCACCGATCCGCTGCTGCTGGGCGGGGCCGCGCTGGTGCTGACGTACTCGGCGTACGTCTCCGAGGTGTTCCGCTCCGGCATCGAGTCGGTGCACCCGAGCCAGCGCGCCGCGGCCCGGTCGCTGGGGCTGACCAACGCGCAGGCGATGCGGTACGTGGTGCTGCCGCAGGCCGTCCGCCGGGTGGTGCCGCCGCTGCTCAACAACCTGGTGAGCCTCCAGAAGGACACCGGGCTGGTCTCGATCGGCGGGGCGATCGACGCGGTGTACGCGGCGAAGATCATCGCGGCCCGGTCCTTCAACTTCACGCCGTACCTGGTGGCGGGGCTGGTGTTCATCGTGCTGACCATTCCGTTGACCCGGTTCGCCGACTGGCTGACCACCCGGATGAACCGCCGCCAGCTGCAGGGAGGTGCGGTGTGACGTCGAGCGAGGTGCTCCGGCTGGAGTCGGTGCGCAAGACCTTCGGCGACCAGGTGGTGCTGCGCGACGTGGACCTCGCCGTGGCCGAGCACTCGGTGACGGCGCTGATCGGGGCGTCCGGCTCCGGCAAGTCCACGCTGATGCGCTGCGTCAACCTGCTGGAGGGGATCGACGACGGGGCGATCTTCCTGGACGGTGAGGAGATCACCGATCCGCGCGCGGACGAGGACGCCGTACGGCGCCGGATCGGCGTGGTGTTCCAGTCGTACAACCTGTTCCCGCATCTGACGGTGCTGGAGAACATCACGCTCGCGCCGCGCCGGGTGCACCGGGTCGCCCGGGCCGAGGCGGAGACGCGGGCGCTGGAACTGCTCGACCGGCTCGGGCTGGCGGCCAAGGCGAAGGAGTACCCGGACCGGCTGTCCGGCGGGCAGCAGCAGCGGGTCGCCATCGTGCGCGCGCTGGCCACCGGGCCGCGGCTGCTGCTCCTGGACGAGATCACCGCGGCGCTCGACCCGGTGCTGGTCGGCGAGGTGCTGTCGGTGGTGCGGGACCTCAAGGAGCAGGGGATGACGATGGTCCTCTCCACCCACGAGATGGGCTTCGCCCGCGAGGTCGCCGACCGGGTCTGCTTCCTGGACGGCGGGGTGGTGCTCGAACAGGGGCCGCCGGAGCAGGTGTTCGGCGACCCGCGGGAGGAGCGCACCCGGCAGTTCCTCAGCCGGGTGGTCGCCTCGGGGCGGCTCCAGGGCTGAGCGGGCACGCCCGGCCGGCGGGTACCGCACTGTGCGGCCGGGGTTTGCCACGAGGCGTGCGGTGGGCGTGCGGCAGGCGTGCGGCCAGGGCTTTCGCGAGGACGGGCACCACTGTGCGCCCCCGTACGCGCCCTGGCCACGCCCGGCCGGGTGCGGTGATCGTGGACCGGACGTCCGTCGCCGCGCACGGGGGCGGCGCACGGGCGACAGCCGACGGGTGACAACTGACAGCCGACAGATTTCATCATCTGTTCGCTGACCGCTGTCCGTTGTCATCTGTTCGCCGCCCGCCGCCCCGTCGCCCACCGCCCCGGGAGGCCGCCGTTGCACGGACCCGCCCTGGTCAACTGGCTCCTCGCCCTCCTCGCCGCCGGCGCGGGCACCTCCTGCCTGACCCGGCTGCGCCACTCCCCCTGCGCCCCGGGCGGCGCACACCGGCCGCTCGCCCGCGAGTCCGACGCCGCCGAGGCCCTGATGGGGCTCGGCATGGCCGCGATGGCCGTCACGGGCGCCACCGTCCCGGCCGCCGTCTGGGCCGGGCTCTTCGGCCTCCCCGCCGCCGCCTTCCTGCTCGCCGCCGTCCACGCCCCGGCCGGGCGGGCGCACCGCCTGCACCACGCGGTCGGCGCGCTCGCTATGACGTACATGGCCCTCGCGATGACGGGCACCTCCGGCCACGGGCACCACCAGGCCGCCGCCCTGGGCCTTCCGGCGCTGACCGGGGCGCTCCTCCTCTACTTCGGCGGATACACCCTCTGGACCGGCAGCCGGCTGCTGCGCACCCCGGCGGGCGCCCTCGCGGTCGGCACCGCCGGTCTGCCACAGGCCTGCCGACTCACCATGGGGATCGGCATGTTCGCCATGCTCCTGACCATGTGACGGCCGCACGCCACGACCTCCGGCACCCCAAGGCCCCCGTCCGGGCGTGGCGTTGGTCACTGGCCGGACGAAAGCCGTTCCACCGGACGTCGCCAGCGCATAGGTTGGCAGGGAACGCGTTGTCGCGTTCCGTGCGTACTCGGGGAGCCCATCGATGCCTGCCCTGATCGGCCTGCTGCTGCTCGGCCTGCTGCTCTCGACCGTCGCGCCCCGGCTGCTGGCCCGGGCCCGCTGGGCGGAGCGCGAACCGGTGCTGGCACTGCTGGTGTGGCAGTGCCTGGTGGTGGCCGTCCTGCTCTGCTGTGCGCTGGGCCTCCTCCTGGCGGCCTCCGCCGCCCTGCCGGAGCTGCGCGCGCTGCTGTTCCGCGGCGCGCCGCACGGCGTGGAGGCGGCGTACGGCCTCCAGGAGGCCGAGGGCTGGGGCCGGCTGTGCGCCGCGGCACTGGCCGCGGGCGGGGTGCAGACGGTGTTGGCGCTCACCCGGGAGGTCCGCACGGCCAAGGCACTGCGCAATCGTCGGCACGCCCAACTGGCCACCCGCGCGCCCGAGTTGCCGGACAGCATCGAGAGCGACCGGAGCCGCCGGGAGCGGCTGGTGGTCCTGGAGAACGTCCGCCCGGAGGCATGGTCGCTGCCCGGACCGGACTCCCGGCTGGTGGTCACCACCGGCGCCCTCCGGCAGCTGACCGACCGGGAGCTGGCGGCCGTGCTGAGCCATGAGCGCGGCCACGTCCGGGCCCGGCACCACTGGCTCCAGCAGTTCGCCCAGGCGCTCGCCTCCGGCTTCCCCGGGGTCGGCGTGTTCAGCGCCTTCCGGGACCAGGTGGCGGAGCTGGTCGAGCTGGCCGCCGACGACCGGGCCGCCCGTCGGCACGGCCGGCACACCACCGCCCTCGCGCTGGCCGAACTCAACCTGGACCGCGGGGTGTTCGGCTCCTGTCCGCCCGGCCTGGCACAGTCCCCGAAGCGGGTCGACCGGCTGCTCGCGGGCCGTCCGCGGCTCTCCGTCCCGCACCGGCTGCGGCTCACCGTCGGGGCGCTCGCCGCGCCCGCCGTGGTCGTCCTGCTGGCCGCCGCACCGGGGCTGCACTCGCTGCTCTGAGGCCAACCCGGCGTCAGCCCGGGGTTCTTGACGTTCCGTCAGCCGGAAAGCCGATCCGTCAGTCGGTGGACGATCCGCAGGCCGGCCCGAGTCCGCCGCCGAGGGTCAGCTCCAGCACCTGGCGGTGGAGCGGCCTGGCCTGCTCGTACCGTTCCCGCCCGGCCTCGGTGAGGGTGAGCACGACGCCCCGCCGGTCGCTCTCGCACATCGCCCGGGTGACCAGTCCGGCCTTCTCCAGGCGGGCGATCAGCCGGGAGAGCGCGCTCTGGCTCAGGTGGACGGTGTGGGCCAGCTCGCTCACCCGCACCGCGGGCCCGCCGCCGCCCCCGCACTCCTCGACGAGGCGCTCCAGCACCTCGAACTCGCTCATGCCCAGCCCGTACCGGTCGCCCAGCTCGCGGTCGAGCATGCAGGCCGCGGCGGCGTGCCGGGCCAGCAGCTCGCGCCACTGCGCGACGAGACCGGTCTCCGCCGGGGAGTCGAGTTCAGCCACGCCGCCACCCTAGCACGTGCATCGACAATTATTGCGTTCACATCTAATTCACTTGCATTGAATGCATGTGCATGTACTGTCCTCCCCATGACCACCGCGACCGTCCCATCACCCGATGCCCCGTCAACCAGCGGGCCGCACTGGACTCCCCGCCTCTGGGGCACCCTGATCGTGCTCTGCGCCGCCATGTTCCTGGACGCCCTGGACGTCTCCATGGTGGGCGTCGCCCTCCCGTCCATCGGCTCCGACCTGCACCTGTCCACCTCCACCCTGCAGTGGGTGGTCTCCGGCTACGTGCTCGGTTACGGCGGTCTGCTGCTGCTCGGCGGACGCGCCGCCGACCTGCTCGGCCGCCGCCGGGTGTTCCTGGTCGCCCTGGGCGTCTTCGCCGCCGCCTCACTGGTCGGCGGCCTGGTCGACGACGGCGGCCTGCTGATCGCGGCCCGCTTCCTCAAGGGCGTCAGCGCCGCCTTCACCGCCCCGGCCGGCCTGTCGATCATCACCACGACCTTCGCGGAGGGCCCGGCCCGCAACCGCGCCCTGTCGATCTACACCACCTGCGGTGCCAGCGGCTTCTCGCTCGGCCTGGTGCTCAGCGGCCTGCTCACCTCGGTCGGCTGGCGCTGGACCTTCCTGATGCCCGTCCCGGTCGCACTGCTCGCGCTGGTCTTCGCCGTCCGGCTGCTCCCCCGCCCGGTCGAGGAGCGCGCCAAGGGCGGCTACGACGCGCTGGGCGCGATCACCGGCACCGCGACCGTTCTGCTGCTGGTCTTCACCGTCACCGAGGCCCAGGGCGCCGGCTGGCTGAGCGCGCGCACGCTCGGCTCGATGCTCGTCGTCGCCCTGCTGGCCGCCGCCTTCCTGTGGGTGGAGAGCCGCGCCGCGCACCCGCTGGTCCGGCTCGGCATCTTCCGCAACGGTTCGGTCGCCCGGGCCAACGTGGTCGCCTTCGCGATGACCGGCGCCTACGGCGGCTTCCAGTTCGTGGTCACCCTCTACCTCCAGCACCTGCTCGGCTGGTCGGCCCTGGAGATGGCCCTCGGCCTGCTCCCCGCCGCGGCGCTCATCGCGCTCTCGGCGCCGTTCATGGGCCCGATCGTGGACCGCTTCGGCACCGGGCGGCTGCTGCCGATCGGCCTGCTCTCGCTGGTCGCCGCCTTCGCGCTGTTCCTGCGGCTGGACGAGCACAGCTCGTACCCCGGCCTGGTGCTGCCCTCGATGCTGCTGCTCGGCGTGGGCTTCGCCTTCGCCTTCCCCTCGGTGAACATCGCCGCCACCGACGGCGTGGGCGACGAGGAGCAGGGCCTGGCCTCGGGCCTGGTGAACACCGCGATCCAGGTCGGCACCGCGGTGGTCCTGGCCGGAGCGACCGCGATGATCACGGCCGGCAGCGCGGGCGGCGACAGCCCGCAGGCCCAGCTGGACGGCTACCGGCCGGCGCTGCTGTTCGTCACGATGGTCGCCCTGGTCGGCCTGGTGGTCGCGGCGGCGGGCGCCCTGGTGGACCGGCGCCGCGCCTCAACTCCCGCGCCGGTGCCGGATTATGATTACTCATCAGCCGGGTCGACCACGGCCCGCGCCGAAGTCCTGACCGAGCGCTGACCCCGGGCCCCGCCCGCGGCCGATCTCCGGGCCGTCGGGCCGTGGCGCCGGCTCCACCAAACCCCCGTGTTGGTGGAGCCGGCCGTCTTCGTGGCGGCCGCCCGGGCAGCGCCCCTCGGGGCACGGTTCCTCGGTGCGGCTGTCGGCTCCGCAAGTATATTGGCTGGCAGCCAACGAACGTTCGGAGCAGACACGATGGCACCTCGCGGGGATTCGGTCAATGAGGAGATGCGGCAACGCTCCCGCCGACGCATCATGCGGGCCACCGTCGAGCTGGTTGACCAGCGCGGATACGCGGGCACCACGCTGACGGACATCGCCGAGCGGGCCGGGCTCGCCCGCGGGCTGCTCTCGTACTACTTCGACGGCAAACGGCTGCTGATGCAGTCCGCGACGCACCGGATGATGCACCAGTCGCTGGCCTGCGCCTTGGCCGAACTGGCACCCGGTTCCTCGCCGAACGCCCGGCTGGCCCGGGCGATCGACACCGTGCTGGGGCTGGCGCTGGACCACCCCCGGGTGATGCGCTCGCACCTGGCACTGATCCTCGACCCGGACACCGGCGCCTTCGTCCAGGACCCGGAGCAGCAGCAGCTCGGGGCCCTGCTCCAGGGGCTGCTGCTCGACTGGGGCGCGCCCGACCCGGTCGCCGAGCACGCCGTCCTGCGCAGTGCGCTGATGGGCGGCTGCATCGGGGTGCTGCTGCCGGGCGCCGAGATCCCGCTGGCGCCGATCCGGGCCGACCTCTTCCGCCGCTACGACCTGGCCTGGGAGCTGGGCCGCCCGCCGCAACCGTCCCCGCCGGAACGCGAGAGGCCGCCGGCCCGCGACTGACGGCGGGTGGGCGGCCTGGCGGACCGACTGCCGGGGGCCTCGCGAGGGAGGGATCTCACAGGCCCCGGACGGCAGCGGCTCAGCGTTCCTTCAGGATCGAGGCGAGCAGGTCTATCGTGCGCTCCGGCGTGAGACTGTCCACGCAGAGCCGCTCCATGACCTGGATGTAGGCATCGACGTCGTCGCGCTTGTCCAGGTAGAGCGCGCTGGTGAGCTGCTCCAGGTAGACCACGTCCGCGAGGTCCTGCTCCGGGAAGCGCAGGATCGTGAACGCCCCGGACTCGCCCGCGTGCGCGCCGAACCGGAACGGCATGACCTGGATCACCACGTTGGCCTGCTCGGCGACGTCGATCAGGTACTGCACCTGACCGCGCATCACCTGGGGCCCGCCGACCGGCCGGCGCAGCGCGGCCTCGTCGATGACCGCCCACAGGCGCGGGCTGGCCCCCTCGGTCAGCAACTTCTGACGGCGCAGCCGGAGGCTGACCCGCCGTTCGACCTCCTCCTCGCTGATGACCGGCCGACTCTGGCCGAAAACCGCCCGTGCGTACTCCTCGGACTGCAGCAGTCCGGGGATGAACTGCACCTCGTAGGTGCGGATGAGCTGGGCGGCCTCCTCCAGGCCGACGTAGGTCTGGAACCAGCCCGGCAGCACGTCGTTGAAGCTGTGCCACCAGCCGGACTTGTTGGCCTCGCGGACGAGGCCGAGCAGGGCTTCCCGCTCGATGCCGTCGTCCACGCCGTACAGGCTGAGCAGGTCGGCGACGTCGCGCTCCTTGAAGCTGACGCGGCCGAGTTCCATGCGGCTGATCTTGGACTCGGAGGCCCGGATCGCGTAGCCCGCGTCCTCGCGGGTGATGCCGCGCGCCTCACGCAGGCGGCGCAGCTGCGAGCCGAGGAGGATCCGGCGGACCATCGAGCCGCCGCCCGGCTGAACTGTGGTCATGCGGTCGAAACCTCCACCTAGGGCAAACAGCGCACAGTCTGCCATCAGTTGAGCGCTCACGGTGCCGATACTGACGGATGTTCCTATCAGTTCTGCACTCCACGCACCAGGATGCACGTGCATTCGGCGCTTGCATATGCCAATAGTGCGACTGCACGTGAATCGACTCTTGCATCTGCAGTGAGCGCACACCACCATGGTGCACGTGCACCTGCACATCCCTGGCAATCCCGCGGGCTCCGCGTCGACCCCACGCGCGACTCCGTGCACCGACCCGACGGCGTCCCCCGCGTCATCGGGCGTTCGAGTGCGCGCGCGCCTGGTCGAGGGGGCGGCCGAGCGGCCGAGCGAGTCGGAGGTGACCGGCATGACCCCGGCGGGTCCAGCCGTGTCCGCCCCCTTATGGGAGGAGCTCTTCATGAGCACCGGTACGGCTTTGGCGGTTGACCCCCATGTGGTCACCTGTACGCTCGCTCCTCGCTTCGAAGCCGTCAGAACCGCGCGGGACTTCGCTCGGAGCACGCTCCAGCTCTGGGGCCTGACGGAACTGTTCGACGACGTCGCGCTGGTGGCCTCGGAACTCGTGACCAACGCGCTCCGGCATGCGATCGGCGCACGGCCCGACCCGTCGGGCGGCGCCCTGGGCGAGTACGACTTTCCCATGAAGCCGACCGCGGACGGCCGGCTGCCGATCCGAATAAGCCTGGTGCACCGCGCACCCCAGGTGGTCTGCGCGGTGAGCGATCCGAGCAGCACCGGCCCGGTCGCCCGGGAGGCCGACTTCGTCGCCGAATCGGGCCGCGGGCTGCACCTGGTGGAGTCGTTCAGCCGCTCCTGGGGCTGGCACCCGCTGGGCAGCGGCAAGGTGGTCTGGGCGATGTTCGAGGCCGAGTCGGTCGGCGGTTCCCCGCTGGACGGACACCCCGGGCTCGGCGGCCGCTCACCGCTCGACGGTCCCGTCGACGTCGGCGGACGGCATCGGCGCTCGGCCTAGGACGGGCCCCGCGCTCCGAGCGGGTCCTGTACTCCCAGCGGGCCCCGTGCTCCGAGCGGGCCCGGCGTTCCGGACGAGCCCTGACCCCGGGACAGGCCCTGCGCTCCGGAGGAGCCCTGCCTTCGGGACGGACCCCGCGCCGGACGGCGCGCGGCCGGTCGACGGACACCCCGGGAGGACCGCACCCCGGGCGCTTCCAGCAGGCCCCGTCGAGAGCCTCCGGCACCACGGAACCGCGAGCGGCTCAGCGCGGCCGGGCGGCCGGACGGATCCGGGAGAGGCCTCCGGAGCGAAGACATCCGGAGGAGACAAAGACAAAGGCCGTCGTGGTGTCGGCACCCACGACGGCCCCCCGATGATGGAGCACGGCGGCTGGTCAGACCGCCAGGTGGTCGAACTCCCCGTCCTTCGCCCCCAGCAGCAGGGCGGAGATCTCGGCCCGGGTTTAGATGAGTGCGGGGCCGTCCGGGAACCGCGAGTTGCGCATCGCCACATCGCCGCCCGGCAGGGCCGCGAACTCGACGCAGTTGCCCTGGGAGTTGCTGTGCCGGCTCTTCTGCCAGACCACCCCCTGGAGATCGGCGGCGGCCATCCCGTTGTAGGTGTCGTACGAGCCGTGCGTGTCCTGCGAGTCGTGCATAGAAATCTCCCGAAGAGCTCCGGAGTTGTCGTCCAGCGCGGCGCCCCCGGCACCGCCGAAACGAACGGACCGGCCCCGTACCGGTCCGGCACAACGCCTCACTTGACGTGATGATAGCCGCAGTGCACGTGCATCAGCACGGGACATTGCAGGTGCACGAGGCCTTTTACCCGCAGCCGCGAACTCTTCACGGGCCCTTCCCCTGACGGTACGTAAACGGACATAGCCGATGAATCGTCGAGCCCGCGATAACCGGCCGTGAGCACCTCCCCGCTGAATGTTGATCTTCGAATGCCGGGAGTCGCCCGCCCGTGACCCTCCGTCAAGCCGGGCTCATGCTGTGAGACATCTCACGCGCCCAGGGTGCAACGCCCGTCCCCTCGGATCGCGTCGGGACAAGCACCGGCCACCATGCGGGGGTTGGGCGAAGAATGTCCGGATTGTAGGCAAAGCGCCCGGACCGGCGCCGGAGACGCACCGGGTCCGTACCGCGAGCACGCGAAACCCGTACGGCAGCCGACTGCAAGCCGGACGGGCCGATGTCCTACGATCTCCGGCATGAGCACCGCAGCCATTCCGGGCGCGCCACTGCCCGTCCGTACTCCAGGCTCCCGTGCGCGGGGGCGCCACCGTCGTCCCGAGCGCCCCGAGATCCCGGCCGGCGCCCCGGCCCTGGTGCTCGCCGTGCCCGCGACCGCCGGGCCCGAGTCCCGCTCGGTCGTCGAGGAGCTGCTCTCGATCGTCCGCACCGAGCAGAACGGCGTCCAGACCGCCGTCGGCTACCTCCCCGGTGACGGTGCGGCGGGCGCGAGCGGCGAGGACCGCACCGTGGCCGAGCTGCTGGCCCTGGCCGCCGAGGCCGGGCGGCCGATGCCCGTCCTGGTGCCGCTGGTGCCCGGCCCGCACACCTTCCTGACCGGGCTTCACGCGCTCGCCGCCGAGTACGGCGCGCCCGTCACCGACCCGCTGGGCCCGCACCCGCTGCTGGCCGAGGCCGTGCACGTCCGGCTCTCCGAGGCCGGGCTGGCCCGGGCCGACCGCGCCCGACTGTTCGCCATCGCGACCGCCGCGGACGGCGTGGTGCTGACCACCGTCGGCGGCGAGGACGCGGCCGCCGCGGCCGGCATCACCGGCGTGCTGCTGGCCGCCCGGCTGGCCGTGCCGGTCGTCGCCGCCGCGCTCGACGTGCCCGGCTCGGTGGCCGCGGCCGTCAACCACCTCAAGGACACCGGCTCGCAGCGCCCGGCGCTGGCCCCGCTGGTGATCGGCCCGGAGGCGGACTCCGAGCTGCTCGCCACCGCCGCCGAGGAGACCGGCTGCCCGTCGGCCGCGCCGCTGGGCGCCTACCCGTCGGTCGGCCAGCTGATCGCCTCCACCTACCTGGCCGCGCTGCCCACGCCGTCCCCGGAGGACCTGGCACGGGCCGAGGCGGAGGCGGCGGCCGCCGCCGAGGCCGAGGGGGTCGTGGAGGGCTCCCGTGGCGCCCACGCGGCCGCCGAGGGGCCTGGCGGACGATAAGGACACCGCGCGCGGGTTCGCGCGCACCGAAGGGCCCGGAACGGATCGCGTTCCGGGCCCTTCCGCGTACTTCCCCCACCCCGTCCGTCCCGTACGGGAGTCACCCGGCAATGAAGGGGAATGTCCGTTCTGGCGCTATTTGAAAGGAAATAGGGAGCGTGGATTCACATGCTCCGATCGCGACCGCTCCCCCACCCGCCGGAGTGCGCCACTCCGCGATTCGACGCACCGTCACGCCACTCCTGAGGCGGAGCCAGTTGTCGGCTTCCACAACAGCATTGCCTGAAAACGATCATTTACGATCATGGTGAGTGGCAATTTTGGCAGTTTCCACTAAACCGTGATGCACATCACAGTGGTTTGCAGTTTGAACTTAAGTCTGATTAACGTGCTCCCCGTTCGTGACCACACGAACCCGGTCATCCGCAACGCCGAGTCCTGCCGTCGGATGTCCTGGAAGCGCGAAAACGCACCACGGCAGGAGCGGGGGACCCACAGGTAAGTCGCCCCGGACCGCTCTCCGGAACGGTCCAGGGCTAGGGGTGAAGCCGTGCTCACCGCACGGCCGGGCAACTCCAGCCCGAATCCGACAGCTCACCTCGCAGGCGTGGGAGAGGACCACGTCTTCATGCTGCCCACCAACGGCACCCGTCTGTCCGGCCGTACCCGTCGCGTGATCGCCGCCCTCGGCGTCGCGGGCGTCGGCCTCACCGTCCCCTGCCTCACCACCGGCACCGCCTCGGCCGCCTCCGTCGCCACCTGGGACAAGGTCGCCCAGTGCGAGAGCGGCGGCAACTGGAGCATCAACACCGGCAACGGCTTCTACGGCGGCCTCCAGTTCACCTCCAGCACCTGGTCCGCCTTCGGCGGCACGGCCTACGCGGCCCGCGCCGACCTGGCCGCCAAGGACCAGCAGATCGCCGTCGCCGAGAAGGTCCTCGCCTCGCAGGGCCCCGGCGCCTGGCCGGTCTGCTCGGTCCAGGCCGGGCTCACCAAGGGCGGCGCCGCGGCCGCCGTTGACACCTCGGCGGGTTCGACCGCCGCCAAGCCCGCCGCGCCCGCCCAGAGCGCCAAGCCGGCCGCTCCGGCCGCGAAGCCCAGCGCCAAGCCCGCACAGCCCCAGACCCCCGCCGCGAAGCCCGCCGCGCCCGCCCAGGGCGACGCGCAGGCCTCCACCGACTCCGCCGCCTCCGGCAACCGGAGCGACTGGGTGCAGAAGCGCCAGCAGCAGGCCCAGGGCGGCGACTACACCGTCGTCGAGGGCGACTGGCTGTCCGCGATCGCCGACCAGCACAAGGTGCAGGGCGGCTGGCAGCGGCTGTACGACCTCAACCGCGGCACCCTGACCGAGGGTCCGGACACCATCTACCCGGGCCAGCAGCTGTCCTTCGGCGGCAACGGCCAGGCCCGGGCCGGCCAGTCCTCCGCCGGCACGTCCGGCTCGGACTTCACCTGGTTCGACCGCTCGCAGAAGTCCGGCCAGTCCGCGAACGGCGGTGCCGTGAACGCCCAGCCGACCGCGCAGCCCGAGGCCCCGGCCGCCAAGCCGTCCACCAAGCCGGCCGCGAAGCCCGCCACCAAGCCCGCTCCGCAGCCCCAGGCCCAGACGCAGACCCAGGCGCCGGCCGCGACCGGCAGCATGGCCGCCGCGGTCTCCTTCGCCCAGTCGAAGGTCGGTCAGGCGTACGTCTACGGCGGCACCGGCAACGGCGGCTGGGACTGCTCCGGCCTGACCCAGGCCGCGCTGCGCGCCGCGGGCGTCTCCGTCCCGCGCGTCGCCGCCGACCAGGCCGCCGCCAGCACCCACGTCTCGCTGGACAGCCTCCAGGCGGGCGACCTGCTGTTCTGGTCCAACAACGGCAAGGACTCCGGCGTCTACCACGTCGCGATCTACGTCGGCAACGGCAAGTACGTCGAGGCCGCCAACCCGAGCTCGGGCGTCCGCGAGCAGAGCATCGCCAACTGGGCCCCGGACTTCGCCGGCCGGGTCTGAGGACGGCGCACGGTCCACGGCGCACGGCCGACGGACGGCCGGTAACAGCTGACGGGTAACAGATAACAGCTGACAGCTTTCAACATCTGTCAGCTGTTATCCGTCAGCTGTCGGCCGTCGTCCGAACGCTGACCGCCCACCACCCCCGGGGAGAGTCTGGTCGCTCCTCCCCGGGGGTTCCGGCGTTCCCGGGGCCCCGGCGTGCCCGACCGTTCCCGACCGCGGTTCCACCCCGTTCCGTGGTGGATCGCCGCCCCAGCGGGCATGCTGCTGCTCTGCACCCGAGGAGGAGTCACATGGCCCAGGTCACCGTCACCCTCGACGCGAACCTCGCGATCGACGCGATGATGCTTTCCGGCACCAAGAGCCCCCAGGACGCCGTCGAGCTGGTCCTGCGCGACTACCTGGCCCGCGGCCGCCGCACCGAGACCCGTACCGGCGAGGCCGCCGACGGGCACCGCCTGACCGCCGACCGCCCGACCGCCCAGGAGGGCTGACCCACCCCACGGCCTGCCACGGCCCGCGACGGCCGACCGCGCGCACGCCGACGGGCCCCGGAGAGCGATCGCCCTCCGGGGCCCGTCCGACGGCCGTGGCGGCCGGGGTTCAGCGCGCGCAGGCCCCGGTGGACCCGCGCATCACCAGCTCCGGCTGGAACATGAACTCGCCGCGCTGGGCGGCGTTCCCGCCGACCTCCTCCAGCAGCGCGTCCACCGCCGCCGTGGCCATCGCCTCGACCGGCTGGCGGATCGTGGTCAACGGCGGCTCGGTGAAGGCGATCAGCGGAGAGTCGTCGAAGCCGACCACCGACACGTCCTGCGGCACCGACAACCCGCGCTGCCGCACCGCCCGGATCGCCCCGAGCGCCATCATGTCGCTCCCGCAGACGATCGCCGTGCAGCCCTTGTCGAGCAGCGCGCCGGCCGCCGCGTGCCCGCCCTCCACGCTGAACAGCGTGTGGTGGACGAGGTTCTCGGCCTCCTCCCGGCCGAGCCCGAGCACCTCGCGCATCGCCGCCGTGAAGCCCTCGATCTTGCGCAGCACCGGTACGTACCGGCGCTGACCGACGGCCAGTCCGATCCGCTCGTGCCCGAGTTCGGCCAGGTGCTGGACGGCCATCCACATCGCGGCGCGGTCGTCCGGCGAGATGAACGGCGCGTCGATCTTCTCGCTGTAGCCGTTGATCAGCACGAACGGCACCCCGCGCCCGGCCAGCCGGGCGTAGCGGTCGTGGTCGGCGGTGGTGTCGGCGTGCAGGCCGGAGACGAAGACGATGCCCGCCACGCCCCGGTCCACCAGCATGTCCACCAGTTCGTCCTCGGTGGACCCGCCCGGCGTCTGGGTGCACAGCACCGGGGTGTAGCCGTGTCGGCTGAGCACCTGCTCGATCACCTGGGCCAGCGCCGGGAAGATCGGGTTGCTGAGCTCCGGCGTGATCAGGCCGATCAGCCCGGCGCTGCGCTGGCGAAGGCGGGTCGGCCGCTCGTACCCGAGCACGTCGAGTGCCGCCAGCACGGTCTGCCGGGTGGCGGCGGAAACGTTCGCCTTGCCGTTGAGCACGCGGGAGACGGTGGCTTCGCTGACCCCCGCCTGCGCCGCGATGTCTGAGAGTCGCGCCGTAGTCACGGTCCCAGAGCCTATTCCAACCACGTCAGACCGCCCACCAGCCGGTGCTGTCCGGAGCGAGCACCGTCTCGCCGCCGTCCACCACGAGGTCGGTCGAGGCGAGCAGCAGCGTGCCCGGGGCCGCGATCCGCACCGGCTCGCCGGTGGTGTTCACGGTGCAGACGAAGGCACCGCGGCGGAACGCCAGGGTGCCCTCGGGGCTCTCCAGCCACTCGACCCCGGTGCCGGCGCCGAGGTCGGGCTGGGCCCGGCGGACGGCCAGCGCGCTGCGGTAGAGCTCCAGGGTGGAGTTCGGGTCGCCGGTCTGCGCCTCGACGCTCAGCTCGGCCCACTCGGCCGGCTGCGGCAGCCAGGACGGCCCGCCGGCCACCGGGCCGAAGCCGTACGGGGCCTCGGTGCCGGACCACGGGATCGGGACGCGGCAGCCGTCGCGGTAGCCGTCCTGGCCGGCCTGGCGGAAGAAGGACGGGTCCTGGCGGACCTCGTCGGGCAGGTCGGTGACGTCCGGCAGGCCGAGCTCCTCGCCCTGGTAGACGTACGCCGAGCCGGGCAGCGCGAGCATCAGCAGGGTGGCGGCCCGGGCGCGGCGCAGGCCGAGCGCCCGGTCGCCGGGGGTGCGGATCTGGGTGCCGAGGCCGGGCTCGTTGGCGAACCGGGTGGCGTGCCGGGTGACGTCGTGGTTGGACAGCACCCAGGTGGTGGGGGCGTCGACCGGGCGCATCGAGTCGAGCGAGAGGTCGATCACCTCACGCAGCGCGGCGGCCTCCCAACCGGTGCCCAGGTACTGGAAGTTGAAGGCCTGGTGCAGCTCGTCGGGGCGGACGTAGTTGGCGGTGCGCTGGACGGTCGGAGTCCAGGCCTCGGCGACGCCGATCCGCTGCCCCGGGTACTCGTCGAGGATCGTGCGCCAGCTGCGGTAGATCTCGTGCACGCCGTCCTGGTCGAAGAACGGCATGACGTCGTTGCCGAGCAGCTTCAGCTGGTCGGCGCCGCCGAGGTCGGGCAGGCCGGGGGCCTTGACCAGGCCGTGGGCGACGTCGATGCGGAAGCCGTCCACGCCCATGTCGAGCCAGAACCGCAGGATCGAGCGGAACTCGTCGGCGACGGCCTGGTTCTCCCAGTTGAAGTCGGGCTGCTCCGGGGCGAACAGGTGCAGGTACCAGTCGCCGGGGGTGCCGTCCGGGTTCTCACTGCGGGTCCAGGCCGGGCCGCCGAAGATGGACTCCCAGTCGTTGGGCGGGAGTTCGCCCTGCTCGCCCTTGCCGGGGCGGAAGTGGTAGCGGTCGCGCAGCGGGGAGCCGGGGCCCTCCCGCAGGGCGCGCTGGAACCACTCGTGCTGGTCCGAGGAGTGGTTGGGGACGAGGTCGACGATGATCCGCAGGCCCAGGTCGTGGGCGTCCCGGATGAGGGCGTCGGCGTCCAGCAGGGTGCCGAACATCGGGTCCACGGCGCGGTAGTCGGCGACGTCGTAGCCGGCGTCCGCCTGCGGCGAGGCGTAGAACGGCGAGAGCCAGACCGCGTCCACCCCGAGGTCGCGCAGGTAGGGCAGGCGGCTGCGGACGCCGGGCAGGTCGCCCATGCCGTCGCCGTTGGAGTCGGCGAAGCTGCGCGGGTACACCTGGTAGATGACCGCGTCCCGCCACCAGCCTCTGGACGCGCTGACGTTCGCCTCGTGAGCGGTGTCGGCGGCAGGCCGGGAGGTGTCGGCCAGGTTCTGGGTCATGGACGGTATCCCTTGGGGACTAGAGGAGCGGAAGGCGCCGGGACGTGGAGGCGCGTGACGACGTGGTCGGGAACGGCGGCGTTGCGGGTGGTGCGTGACGACGCGGTGGCGCGCTACGACTTGGAGGCACCGGCGGTCAGACCGGTGACCAGGTGGCGCTGCACCAGGTAGAAGAAGGCCGCGGACGGGATCGCAATCAGCACGGCGGTCGCGGCCATCAGGTTCCACTGGGCGTCGTGCTCGCTGACGAAGGTCTGCAGGCCCACGGCCAGCGTGTACTTGTCGGAGCTGAGCATGAACGTGGAGGCGAACGGCACCTCGGCCCAGTAGGTGAGGAACGAGTAGAAGGCCGCCACCGCCAGGCCCGGGCGGGCGAGCGGCAGAACCAGCCGCCAGAAGGTGCCGAACGGGCTGAGCCCGTCGACCCGGCCGGCCTCGTCGATCTCCACCGGGATGGTGTCGAAGTAGCCCTTCAGCAGCCAGGCGCAGTACGGCACGGTGGTGGTCGAGTAGACCAGGATCAGACCGGTGTAGCTGTCCAGCAGGCCGAGTTCGGAGAGCATCGTGTACATCGGGACGATCAGCACCGCGATCGGGAACATCTGGGTGACCAGCAGCGACCACATCAGCGGCTTGTGCCCGGGGAACTTCATCCGGGAGACGGCGTAGCCGGTGGTGGCGGCGAGCATCACGCCGAACACGGTGGTGACCCCGGAGACCAGCAGGGCGTTGCCGAACCAGGTGAAGAAGTCGGTGTCGGACAGCACGTGCTGGTAGTTCGACAGCGTCAGCTTGTCGAGGATCTGGCCGGGGTGGAGGTAGTCGGTCTTGTCCGGGCCGAGCGAGACGAACAGGATCCACGCGACCGGGAACAGCGCGATCAGGCCGGCCAGGATCAGGGTGCCGTGGGACAGCGCCCGGGCCAGCGGGCTGCGCTCGCCGCGGCGGCGGACCTTGGCGGGCCGGGCCGCCGGGGCCGGGGCCGCCGCACGGGCCGGGAGTTCGGTGGTGGTGCTCATCGGGGGTACCTGCCTTCGTGGGTCAACTGGGTCCGGGGCCTCAGCCGTTGGCCTGCTCGTTGCGGGCGAGCCAGCGCCGGTAGAAGGCGGTGAAGACGATCAGGATGGACAGCAGGATCACGCCGTAGGCGGCGGACTGCGCGTAGTCCCGCGGGATCTGGCCGAAGCCGAGGCGGTACGCCCAGGTGACCAGCAGCTGGGCGTCGGGGGCGCCGGTGCCGAACAGCAGGAAGATCACGTTGAACTGGTTGAACGTCCAGATCACGCCGAGCAGCACGACCGTGGAGGAGACGGAGCGCAGCCCGGGCAGGGTGACGTACCGGAAGCGCTGCCAGGCGGTGGCGCCGTCCATCTCGGCGGCCTCGTACAACTCGGCCGGGATCGACTGGAGGCCGCCGAGCAGCGAGATCATCATGAACGGCACGCCGGCCCAGGTGTTCACCATGATCGCGGCCGCCTTCTGCGCCCACGGCTCGGTGAGCCAGCCCGGCTCGGGCAGGTGCAGGAAGGAGAGGATGCTGTTGACGACGCCGCCGTCGGCGAGCATCAGCCGCCAGGAGAAGACGGTGACGAAGGTCGGTACGGCCCACGGCAGGATGAGCAGCATCCGGTAGGCGGCGCGGCCGCGCAGCTTCTGGTTGAGCAGCAGCGCGAGGCCGAGCCCGAGGGTGTAGTGCAGGAAGACGCAGACGGCCGTCCAGGCGATGGTCCAGACGAAGTGCGACCAGAAGCGGTCGTACGAGCCCGGGCCCCACAGGATGTCGGCGTAGTTGTGGAAGCCGACGAACTGGTAGGTCGCCGGGATCTCGTTGACGCCGATCTTGCGCGCCATGTTGAGGCTGTTGGCGTCGGTGAGGGTGAGCCAGATGCCCTCGGCGAGCGGGTAGAGCACCAGCACGCCGAGCACCAGCACGACCGGGGCGATCATCGCGTAGGCGTACCAGTGCTTGGCGTAGGACCGCTTGACGCGTTCCAGCAGGCCCGGACGCTGCTCGCGCTCCCGGCTGCCCTTGCCGGTGGCGCCCTGCACGGCGACTGACATCGTTTGCACCTTCTCGGGGGGATTCTCGGGGGGAGCCGACGGCCCGGCCCTCCGGGGGGCGACAGGTGAGGGCGGCGCCGAACGGCGGACGGCGAACAACTGACAGATGATGAAATCTGTTCTCTGTTATTCGTTCGCCGTCACGCGTTCGGCCGCTCCTCGTCCGCTGTCACCCGTCGACCGGCGGGCCGGGCACAGGGACTACTTGGCGAAGCCCGGCAGGAGCTTGGCGTAGTCGGTGGAGACGGTGTTCAGCGCGTCCTGGGTGCTCGTCCCCTGGACGGCCTTGCCCAGGTTGGTGCTCAGCGAGGCGAACAGCGAGCTGTACTCGGGCAGTTCGGGGCGCGGCTTGGCGCTGCTCAGCACGGCCTGGAAGCCGGCGATGCCCGGGTCGGCCTTGACGTCGGCGGTGAAGGCGTCGGAGCGGGTCGGCAGGGTGGAGTTCTTCTGCGCGATGAACGCCTGGCTCTCGGCCGAGGTCATGAAGGCGGCGAACTTCTCCGCGGCGGCCTTGTGGGCCTTGTCGGCACCCGCGTACACGGCGATGTTGTGACCACCGGTGGGAGCGGCGGCCTTGCCGCTGGAGCCGGCCGGGACGGCGGCGATGCCGAGGTTGTTCTTGTCGGCGAAGGCCGAGCCCTTGTAGATGTTGGTGATCTCCCAGGGGCCCTGGACGATCGCCGCGACCTTGCCGCTGTTGAAGGCGTCCATCATGTGGGCGTAGGCGTCGGTGGTGACGTCGGCCTTGACGGTGCCGGGCGAGGTGAACATCGTCTTGTAGGTCTCGACGGCCTTGACGGCCTCCGGCGAGGCGACGCTGATCTTCTTGCCGGCGGCGTCGACGGTGTCGGTGCCCTCGCCGTACAGGAACGGCATCGCGTAGTAGCCGTCCGCGGCCTTCAGCCAGAAGCCGTCCACGCCGGCCTTCTCCTTGACGGCGGCGGCGTCGGTCTTCAGCTCGTCCCAGGTCTTCGGCGCCTCGGTGATGCCGGCCTTGGTGAACAGCTCCTTGTTGTAGAGCAGGCCGAGCGTGTCGGTCACCAGCGGAACGCCGTACAGCTTGCCCTCGTACTTGGCCTGCTGGATCAGGCTCGGCTGGAAGGCGGAGGTGTCAGCGGCGGCCGGGGTGCCGTCCAGCGGCTCCAGGAAGCCGGCCTTGGCGAAGGCGGCGGTCCAGCCGACCTCGGAGCGGAACACGTCCGGAGCACCCTTGGCCCCCATGGCGGTCTGCAGCTTGTTCTGCGCCTGGTCGAACGGCACGTTGACGAAGTCGACCTTGACGGTCGGGTTCGCAGCCTCGAACTTCTTGACGAGCTCCTGGTAGTTCGGCGCCTCGTTGGTGGCGTTCGACGTGTCCCAGTACGTGAGGGTGACCGGCCCGTCGGCCTTGCCGTCGGAGCTGGAGCCGCTGCTGCCACAGGCAGCCATCGAGACCGCGAGGGCCACAACGAGGGCAGAGGCCGCGATGCCACGCCGCATGAGAACTCCTAGGGAGGGTGGGGGTGCCCGAGATGTTCCGAGACAGGCGCATAATGGCTGCCTCGTGCCGACCGCACCGTTGCTGCCGTCGGGCTCGGGAAGGAAGTTAACAGCGGCGCAAGAGGGACGGAAAGTCCTTGCAGCAAGTTTCTGCAAGAAACCGCGATCGTTACGCCCGCGTGTCCTGGACGTAGCCACTCGGTAGTTGACGGCGGCACCGATTGCCCCGTTTCGCCCGATTCACCCCTCCGTGGGCTGGCCGACGGAACCACCGTGCGTGGCCGGAAACGCTCTGCAGCAGACTGGACGCATGCGAATCAGAGCCGTCACCAGGGACGAACTTCCGCTGCTCGCCGAGCTGGAGCGGGCCGCCGGCGCACCCTTCGCCGCGATCGGCATGCCGGAGATCGCCGAGGACGAACCCCCCGCACCCGAGGAGCTGGCGCACTACCTGGAGCGGGGCGTCGCCCTGCTCGCCGAGGCCCCCGACGGAACCGTCGCCGCCTACCTGCTGGCCGAGCCGGTGGACGGCGCCCTCCACATCGAACAGGTCTCCGTGCACCCCGACCACGCCCGCCGCGGCATCGGCCGGGCGCTGATCGAGCACCTCGCCGAAACCGCCGACGCCCCCGCGCTCACCCTCACGACCTTCGTTGAGGTCCCCTGGAACGCCCCCTACTACGCCCGCTGCGGCTTTCGGCCGCTGGCCGAGGAGGAACTCACGCCGGGCCTGCGGGAGATCCGCCGCAAGGAGGCCGAGCACGGCCTGGACCGCTGGCCCCGGCTCTGCATGCGCCGGGACCTGCGGCCGTAGCGCCGGCCCCGGCCGGCCGGTCCTCCTGATCAGCCCTGCCGGTCGGTCCCAGCCGTCGGTTCGGTCCCACCCGTCGGTTCGGTCCCACCGGTCCTACTGGTGGGTCCCCAGCCGGAGCACGGTGGTCGAGCGGAACTCCTCCCCCGGCCGCAGCTCCGTGCTGGGGAACGCCGGGTGGTGCGGGGAGTCCGGGAAGTGCTGGGTCTCCAGGGCGATCCCGGCGAACGGCCCGTACGGGACGCCGCTCGCGCCGGTGACCGCGCCCTGGAACTTGTTCGCCGTGTAGACCTGGATGCCCGGCTCGGTGGTCAGCACCTCCAGGGTGCGGCCGCTGACCGGGTCCTCCAGCAGCGCGGCCCGCACCGGGGCCCCGTCCGCGGGACGGGCGCGCAGCACCCAGTTGTGGTCGTAGCCGCCGGGCCCGGCCAGCTGGGGGTGCTCGTCGTGCACCGACTTGCCGATCGGCGTGGCCGCCGTGAAGTCGAACGGCGTGCCGGCCACCGGCTCGGTCCGACCGTACGGGATCTGCCGCTCGTCGGCCGGGGTGTACGCGTCGGCGTCCAGGGTGAGCAGGTGGCCCAGGACGTCGCCGCTGCCTTCACCCGCGAGGTTGAAGTACGCGTGGTTGGTCAGGTTGACGACGGTCGGCTTGCTGGTGACGGCACGGTAGGCGATCACCAGCTCACCGGAGGCGTCCAGGGTGTACGTGACGGTGACGTCCAACGCGCCGGGGAAGCCCTGGTCCCCGTCCGGGCTGTGCAGCGCCAGCCGCACCCCGCCCTCGACCGGCTCGGCCGCCCACATCCGGTGCGCGAAGCCGTCCGGACCGCCGTGGATGGTCATGCCGCCGCCGGTCGGAGCGAGCTGGTGCTCCTCGCCGTCGATGGTGACCGACGAGCGGTCGATCCGGTTGGCGTACCGGCCCACCACCGTGCCGTAGTGCCGGGCCGGGCCGAGGATCTCGGACAACCGGTCGGTGGCAAGCAGCAGTTGGGCGGAGCGGCCGGAGCGGTCCGGTGCGCTCAGGGTGTGCAGGGTCGCCCCGAGGGTGAGCACGCTCGCCTCGTACGGGCCGGCCGTGAGCGTCCAGCGCTCGATCGCGGCACCCGCGCCCGAAGGGTCCAGGGGTTCCTGCCGCACGCTGGTGGCCTCGCTCGCCATTGGCCTGCTCCTCACTGGCGGCGGGCGTTGCACCGCGTCCGCCCGGTTCCGGGTCCGTCGAGGGGGCGCCGCGGCAGCCCCGTGTCCGTCAGCCTAGCGACGGCGGCGGCAGCGGGGGCGCTTCCACCAGCCCACGCGCCGCCCCGCGCGCCGCCGTCCACCATCCGCACGCCGTGCGCCGGACCCGACCGCCGGGCGCTGACCGCCGCGCCCGGCACCGGCCGGTCGCCTAGTCGTTCAGGTCCCCCAGCCGCCCCAGGTCCCGCTGCTGCGGCGGCAGCCCGAGCGCCGAGGCCAGGCCGTCCGGCCCGCTGCCCGCCTTGCGGTAGACCGCCGCCAGCCGCCGGTTGACGATTCCGATCGGCACCCCGAGCTCGTCGGCGATCCGCTGCGGCGGCACGCCCTGCACGGCCCGCTTGGCGACCTCCCACTCCGAGCTGCTGAGCGTCTCCAGGGTGTCCCGGAAGTCGCGCAGCCCCACCCGGTTGGGCCGCAGGCCGTAGTTGGCGAGCTCCTGCCGCGCCCGGTCGACCAGCCCCTCCGCCGAGCAGTGCTGGGCCAGCTCGATGCCCTGGTACAGGCACTCCTGGGCGTCGTCCAGCCGACCGACCCGGCGCAGCGCGGCCCCGAGGTCGACCAGCGCGACGGCGTGCTCGTAGCCGGCCGGGGACTGCCCGAGGTACGCCACGGCCTCCTCCAGCAGCTCGACCGCCTGTCGGCCGTGCTCGATCCGCGCGTACAGCCGCAGCGCGCTGCCGATCGCCGAGGCGGTGCCGAAGGCCCGCGCGTCATGGACCGCCTTCTGGGCGTACTCCCGGGCACGCTCGGGCTCGTCGCCCGCAATCGCGATGGCGAGGTGGCCTGCCCAGGGCGCCCAGACGGTGTTGCGCCAGCCGCGGATCTCCAGCTGGGAGCCGGCCTCGGTGAGCGCGGCGGCCGCGCCCGCGTTGCGGGTCTTGGCGACCAGCAGCTTGCCGTACAACGAGGCTGCGTCCGGCAGCACCATGGCGGTCGCGTGGTACGGCGGGTGGAAGCCTGAGTCGTTGGCCAGCTGCCAGGCCTCGTCGATCCGGCCGCGGGCGAGCAGGGTGTCGACCAGCACGCCGACCGCGTCCCAGGCCAGCGGCAGCATGTCCCCGATCCGCTCGGAGATGCGGTGCGCCCGGCGCAGGAAGTCCTCGGCCTCGGCGAGCAGGCCGCGGCGGAACCGGGCCAGGCCCATCAGGAAGTAGGCGAAGCCCCGGTGGGCGCCGCTCCAACCGGCCACCTCGAACTGGATGATGGCGTCCGCGGCCAGCCGTTCGGCCTGGGCGATGCGGTCGTTGTAGATGTACGTGAGGCAGAGCATCGAGGGCAGTTCGAAGCCCCAGGTGGTGTCGGTCCACCCGAGGCCCTTGGGCAGCCGCCCGCCGTCGAGGACCTCGTCGGCGAGCGCGAGCGCCTCCGCGGACGGGGCGCCGCGCAGGGTGAGGTCCCAGGCGCGCATGGCGAGTACGGCCCGGGCGGAGGCCTCCTTGCCGTTCAGGCTCCGGCACATCTCGCCGAGCCGGGCGGAGCGGCCCGGGCCGTCCTCCTCGGACTTGCGGAAGGCGTGCCACATGAACGAGGCGGCCTGGAGCCGCTGACGGCCGGCCGGGTCGACGGTCTGCTCGGCCTCGCGCTGGCAGACCAGGGCGGCCTCGCCCAGCTCACCGGCGTGGGCGAGCACCTCGGAGAGCCGGAAGGTGGCGTCCACGCGCAGTTCGGGCCGCAGCGGCAGCTCGTCGGGGTCGAGGGCCAGCTTGAGCTGGTTGACGGTGGCGACGGGGTCGGTGAGCAGTGCGGAGCAGCCGAGTTCGTACATCACCTCGGCCTTGATCTCGTCGGCGGGCGGCTCGTTGAGCGCGCGGTGCAGACAGCGCTGGGCGGCCTCGGGGGCGCCGATCAGCTGGTGCTCGATGGCGGCGCGGCGCAGCTTCTTGACGATCCGGTCGTCGCCCTCGCCGGAGTGGGTCTCGACCAGGTGGCGGGAGGCGGCGAGCAGGCCGAGTCCGGCGTTCTCGATCTCGGCGGCGGCGATGCCGTGCATGCCGAGGCGGGTGGCGTCAGGCATGGTGTTGTAGATGGAGCTGGCGATCAGCGGGTGGACGAACTCCAGGTTCCCGTTGGGGGTCTGGGTCAGCACTCGCTGCTTGCGCAGCTGCTTGATGGACTCGCGGGCGCCCTCGGTGCTCTGGGTGGAGATCCGGGTGGCGAGGTCGACCCGGATGTCGGTGCCCAGCATCGCGCAGGCCCAGGCATACCGCAGGGTGCTGGCGCCTAGCCGGTCCAGCCAGCTCTTGAGGGTCATCCCGGTGGCGTCGACGGCGAGTTCGCGCAGCTGCCGGGAGTTCTCCTCGACCGGTTCGAGCTCCTGGTCGCGGACCTGGTCGAGCAGGGCGATGACCTCGAACGGGTTGCCGTTGACGACGTTCCAGAACTCGTAGCAGAAGGCCTCCTCGGCCTTGTCGCCGAGTTCGGCACGGATCATGTCGGTGACCGAGCTGAGGTTGAGGCGGTTGAGCTCGTGCCTGCGCGCCTTGAGTCCGAGGACGGCCCGGCGGAATTCCTGGGTCTCGGTGGGCCAGTCGCTCTCGTCCTCCCGGAAGGCGAAGACGAGCAGGACGGGAAGTTCACTCGATCGGATGGCGAACTTGGTCAGCCAGGAGAGTGACTCCCCGTCCGCCCAGTGCAGGTCGTCGACGATCATCACCATCGGCGCCCGGCGCGGCGCGAGCTGGGTGAGGACGTAGTCGAGGCCGTCGCGCACGCCCTGCGGGTCGAGGCGGCGGGCGCCGGCCTTGGGCTGCTTGAGGCCCATGGCCGGTCCGACGACCTCCTCCCAGGTGCCCATGACCTGGGCGAACACGTCCGGCGGCAGGTCACTGAGCACGGGCTGGAGCAGCTGCCGCAGCACGTGGTACGGATCCTTGAACTGCCGTTCTCCGCCTCGGGCGAAGAGCACGGTGGCGCCGTCGCGGAGCTTGGCGAGCCGCCGGACCTCGTGCAACAGACTGGTCTTTCCGATGCCGGGGCGGCCGGAGAAGGTGAGCAGGTCACCGATCTCGGTGCCACCTGCGGCGAAGCCGCGGCAGAGCTGGTCCACGGCGGCCTCCACCGAGCGCAGTTCGGAGTCGCGGTCGTGCAGCCGGACCCGGGGCGCGGTGCCGTCGCCCTCGTGGGCGGAACCAGCACCCGCCCGAATTGCGTTCTCCTGCTCGGTCACCGTCGTGCCTCCGCCTCGCCCGCTCGCGTCACAGCTCCATCACTGCGTGCAGCCGAGGTTAGCGCCGCGCGGCCGTTCCCGTGGGGCATTCGTGCAGGCTGGGGCGGACGGTGAGGGTTCGGGCGGCTTGTCAAGGGCAACTGCCCTATATCCCTAACGTCCGATCATTGCATCAGATACCCTACGGCCTTCGAGGTTCGGATGATCTTGCGGAACCCACCCCCACCGCCCGCGCCTCGCCGCGTCAACTCCCCCCACCATCAGCGCTCGAACAAAAAGCGCCCCCAACCTCCGCTGCACCGGGAGTCCGATGTCTGACGACACCTCACTTCAGATTCCGTTCCCGCACCGCCGCAGTCCGCACGGCCCGCGCGCCACCGCACTGCACCGGGACTGGCTCATCCGCCACCCCCTGCTACCCGACGCCGACCACCCCGGCTACGCCCACTGGGAAGTGGTGGACCTCGCCGCGCTCGGCTACCCGGACGCCGGTCCGGACGAACTCGCCCTGGCCGCCGACCTGATGGGCTTCTACTTCCTCTTCGACGACCAGTTCGACGGCCCGCTCGGCCGCCGCCCCGCCGAAGTCGCCCCGATCTGCGAACGGCTGATCGCCGTCCTGCACGGCGCCCGCCCCGACCAGGACTCCCCGGTCGAGACCGCGTTCGCCGACCTGTGGGACCGCAGCGTCCAGGGCATGCCGGCCCGCTGGCAGGCCCGCGCCGCCTACAACTGGGAGTACTACCTGGCCAGTCACCCGGCCGAGGCGGCCGGCCGGATCTCCACCCGGCCGCCGGACCGCGACGGCTACCTGGAGCTCCGACGGGGCACCGCGGCCATGGAGACCATCTTCGACATGGTCGAACGCCTGGGCCAGTTCGAGGTCCCGGCCGCCGTCCTGCACCACCCGGTGCTGCGCCAACTCCGCCAGCTGGCCGCCGACATACCGTCCCTCAGCAACGACGTGCGCTCCTACCCGCTGGAGGCGCCGCGCGGGGACGTGAACAACCTGGTCATGATCGTCCAGCGGGAGCGGTGCTGCTCGGCCGAGGAGGCCTGCGCGGCGGTCATCGCCGAGGCCCAGCTGATGGTCGACCGCTGCGCCGAGCTGCGCGACCGACTGCCGGACGTCCACCGCGAGTTGGGCCTCTCCCGGATCGAACGCGTGATCGCCGAGCGGTACGCGGACGGACTGCTGACCTGGCTGGCCGGCTACCTCAGCTGGGAGGCCCGCACCGGGCGGTACCACGCGGTCTGACCGGCGTCCGCCCCGAACCGCCCGACGGGCGTACGGCGGCCCGCCCCGGGAGCGCCGTCCGGGCCACGCGGCGGCGTGCGGCGGCACGCCGCGGGAACGCGGCCCGAACGCGCGCCCCGCAGCGATCCGGTTCCGGGCGCCCGAGGTGATCCGCTCCGGGGCGCCCCTGGTGATCGGCTCCGGACTCCCGTCGGCACGCCCCCGGGAGCGGCCGGCGGACACACCCTCCGTACGGGCCCGGCGTACGGACCGTAGCCGCGCCGGGCGCCGGGCGGTTATCGTGCTCGACGGCGGGCGCCCGGCGGGGCGCCGGTCCGATGGCGTGTCCCACCCCTCCCGCCGGACCGCCCCCTGACCGGGCGGTCCGGCGTGCCGCCCGCGGCCCGAGCCGCACCGACGGCACCCGACGCAGCGAGGAGACACCGAGCATGACGGTCTACCAGCCCCCCGGCACCCCCGGCAGCATCGTCGCCTACCGCTCCCGGTACGAGCACTGGATCGGCGGCGACTGGACGCCCCCGGTGCGCGGCGAGTACTTCGGCAACCCGACCCCGGTCACCGGCGAGGTGTTCACCGAGGTCGCCCGGGGCACCGCCGAGGACATCGAGGCCGCCCTGGACGCGGCCCACGCCGCCGCCCCGGCCTGGGGCCGCACCTCGGCCGCCGAGCGGGCGCAGGTGCTGCTGCGGGTCGCCGACCGGATGGAGGCCAACCTGGAGCGGCTGGCCGTCGCGGAGAGCTGGGAGAACGGCAAGCCGGTGCGCGAGACGCTGGCCGCCGACCTCCCGCTCGCCGTCGACCACCTGCGCTACTTCGCCGGTGCGCTGCGGGCCCAGGAGGGCAGCCTCTCCCAGCTGGACGAGGACACCGTGGCGTACCACTTCCACGAGCCGCTGGGCGTGGTCGGCCAGATCATCCCGTGGAACTTCCCGATCCTGATGGCGATCTGGAAGCTCGCCCCGGCGCTCGCGGCCGGCAACGCGGTGGTGCTCAAGCCCGCCGAGCAGACCCCGGCCTCGGTGCTGCTGCTCGCCGAACTGACCGCCGACCTGCTGCCGCCCGGCGTGCTCAACATCGTCACCGGCTTCGGCGAGGAGGCCGGCGCCCCGCTCGCCGCCAGTCCCCGGGTCCGCAAGGTCGCCTTCACCGGCGAGACCACCACCGGCCGGCTGATCGCCCGCTCGGCGGCCGACAACCTGATCCCGGTCACGCTGGAGCTCGGCGGCAAGAGCCCGAACGTGTTCTTCGCGGACGTCGCCGCCGCCTCGGACGCCTTCTACGACAAGGCCGTCGAGGGCTTCGCGATGTTCGCCCTCAACCAGGGCGAGGTCTGCACCTGCCCCAGCCGCGCGCTGATCGACTCCGCGATCTACGAGCGGCTGCTCGCCGACGGCCTGGAGCGGGTCCGGGCGATGCGCCAGGGCGACCCGCTGGACACCGAGACCCAGGTCGGCGCCCAGGCCAGTGTCGAACAGCTGAAGAAGATCCTCTCCTACTTCGAGATCGGCCAGGAGGAGGGCGCCAAGCTCCTGGCGGGCGGCGAGCGGGCCGACCTCGGCGGCGCGCTGGCCGGCGGGTACTACGTCACGCCGACGGTCTTCGAGGGCGACAACTCGATGCGGGTCTTCCAGGAGGAGATCTTCGGACCGGTCGTCTCGGTCACCCGCTTCGACGGCTTCGACCACGCCGTCGCCCTCGCCAACGACACCCAGTACGGGCTCGGCGCGGGCGTCTGGACCCGCAGCCTCAACACCGCCCACCGGGCCGGCCGCGCCATCCAGGCGGGCCGGGTCTGGACGAACTGCTACCACGCCTACCCGGCCCACGCGGCCTTCGGCGGCTACAAGAACTCCGGCATCGGGCGGGAGAACCACAAGGCGCTGCTGGAGCACTACCAGCAGACCAAGAACCTGCTGGTCAGCTACTCCCCCGACGCGGTCGGCTTCTTCTAGGAAGTCGGCTTCCTCCAGGGAGCGGAGCGGCAAAGCGGAGCGGGAGGCCCACCAGGGCCTCCCGCTCCTCGCCACTCCCCGTGGCGGGCTCCGGGGCGATTCGCCTGTTCCGGGGATCAAAGCACATGAATGCGCCCAATTCACCGACGCGCCGCCGACATGCCCGGACGGCCCGCGCGAAAGCCGTAGACAGGACTCCCCGTACCCCAACCCCGATCCGGGAGTCCCGCGTGACCATCGCCCCCACGAAACTCAGCGACCCCGCCGTCCGCGCCTTCGTCACCGCGGTCAACGCGGGCGACCGCGAGGCCTTCTTCGCGCTGCTCGCCGCGGACGCGACCATGTCCGACGACGGGTCCGAGCGCGACCTGGCGGACTGGGTCGACCGGGAGATCTTCGGCCCGAACGGCCGGATGGCCGTCCAGACCGAATCGCACGGCGGCCACGCGCTGGTCGCCGAGTTCACCAACGAGACCTGGGGCACGATGCGCACCGCGTGGCGCTTCACCGTCGACGGCGGGAAGATCCGCCGCTTCGAGACCGGCCAGGCCTGAAGCGACCGGCCTGGCCCGGGGCCACCAGCCAGGCCTGGGACTACCGGCCGGGCCTCGGGGCTACAGGCTGACCCCGGGGCTACCGGTCCAGCCCCAGGCACCCCCGCACCGCGCGGATCAGGTTCCGCGAGCGGACGTCCCCGGTGACACCCGGCTGCATGCCGTTGGTGACGTAGCCGAAGCCCAGCCCCAGGTCGGGGTCGGCGAAGCCGAGCGAGCCGCCCCGGCCCGGGTGGCCGAAGCTCGCCGGGGAGGCCATCGGCGCGGTCGGGCCGTGCCGCCAGAAGCCCAGGCCGAAGGTGGAGTTGACGATCAGCACCCGGTCCGGCCCGCTCACCGCCGGCCCGACCGCGCGGGCCAGCACCTCGGGGCCGAGCAGCGGCGGCAGCAGCGCGCCGGAGCCGTCCGCACGGTCGGCCGCACCGATCAGCGCCGCGTAGAACCGGGCCAGCGACCGGGCGGTGCCGATGCCGCCGGCCCCGGGGATCTCGGCGGCCTGCACCGCCGGGTCGTTGAGGTCCACGCCGGGGCGCACCGAGGCGAAGGAGCGGGCGGTCAGCGAGGCCGGGTCCTGGTAGGCGTCCCGGACGGACTGCTTGGGCCGCAGCCGCAGCCCGCTCGGACCGGTCCGCGCCGCCTCCGGGGCCGGCAGGTCGACCAGCTTGCCGACCCGGGGGGCGGCGCCGGCCGGCAGCCCGATCCACAGGTCCAGCCCGAGCGGCCGGGCGACCTCCTCGGCGAAGTACTGGCCTATGGTCCGGCCGCTCACCCGGCGCACCACCTCGCCGACCAGCCAGCCGAAGGTGTACGGGTGGTAGCCGTGCGCGGTGCCGGGTTCCCAGGCGGGCTCCTGCGCGGCGACGGCGGCGGCCGCGCGCTCCCAGGTGAGCACGTCCTCCAGCCGCAGCGGCACGTCCAGCGCGGGCACCCCGGCCTGGTGCGAGAGCAGCTGGCGCACCGGGACGCGGCCCTTGCCGGCCGCCGCGAACTCCGGCCAGTACGAGGCCGCCGGGGCGTCCAGGTCGAGCAGGCCGCGCTCGACCAGCAGCAGCGCGGCGGTCGCGGTGAGGCCCTTGGTGACCGAGCGCAGCACCTGGGCGGTGTCCGCCGTCCACGGCACCGCGGGCGCCGGCCGGCCGCCGACCTCCGGCCGGGCGTCGCCGCCCCACAGGTCGACCACCTTGCGGCCGCGCACGTACAGCGCGAAGGCCGCGCCGAGCTCGCCGTAGTCGGCGAAGTTCCGTGCGAAGGCCTCCCGTACGGGCTCGAACCCCTCGGCCGTCTCGCCCCAGATCTCCACCACCGCGTGCCGTCCTCGACCAGTTCCGCTGCTTCTCATGCCATGTGCGCTCGCTTTCGATCTCCTTCAATCCTTCTTCGATCGAATTCGTTCGAACCGAGCCCCGAAACCCTAACCTGTCCCCCATGACCAACCCTGCCGAAGAACTGCTGGACATCGTCGACGAGCACGACCGCGTGATCGGGACCGCCCTGCGCGGTGAGGTGTACCGGCGCGGGCTCACCCACCGCTGCGTCTTCATCCTGGTCCGCGACCCGGCCGGACGGATCTTCGTCCACCGCCGCACCGACACCAAGCTGTTCGCCCCCGGCGCGTACGACATGTTCGTCGGCGGCGTGGTCGGCTCCGGCGAGACCTACGCCGAGGCCGCCGTCCGCGAGGCCGAGGAGGAACTCGGCGTCCACGGCGTCACCCCGCGGCCCCTGTTCAAGTTCCTCTTCGAACAGGACCGGCTCTCCTGGTGGTGCGACATGTACGAGGCGGAGTGGGACGGCCCGGTCTCCCCCCAGGAGTCCGAGGTCGCCTGGCACGCCTGGCTCACCCCCGCCGAACTCGCCGACCGCCTCACCCGCGACACCTTCGTCCCCGACGGCCTGGAGGCCTACCGCCGCTACCTGGAGCTCCGGTCCGCCTAGCGCCGCCGCAGCCTCGGGGCCGACGGTTCGCGGTGCGGGGCGGCGTGCGGGCTTCGGAGACGGCGTGCGGGCCGACGGGCGGCGCGCCCCAGGCTCCACCGGAGGGCCCGCGACGAACTAGGGTGGCGCGCATGGCCTCCCGTACGCCGTCTCCGACGGCCGACCACGCAGCACGGACCTCCGCATCCGCCGGGGCGGCGGGCGGGCGGCCGCGTCGGCGGCTGAGCGTGGACGAGCGGCGGGAGCAGCTGATCGCCGTGGCGCTGGAGCTGTTCAGCCGCCGACCGCCGGAAGAGGTGTCGATCGACGACATCGCCGCCGCCGCGGGCGCCTCCCGGCCGCTGGTCTACCACTACTTCCCCGGCAAGCAGGCGCTGTACGAGGAGTCGCTGCGGCGGGCCGGGCGGGAACTGTCGGCGCGGTTCGAGGAGCCCATGGAGGGGCCGCTGTCGGAGCGGCTGCACCGGGTGATGGGCCGCTACCTGGACTTCGTACAGAGCCACGGGCCGGGCTTCGCCGCCCTGCTGCGCGGCGGCTCGGTGGCGGCCAGCGCGGGCACCTCGGCGGTGATCGACGACGTGCGCCGGGCGGCGCAGGAGCAGATCCTGGCCCACCTGGCGATCCCCGCGCCGAGCGTCGGGCTGCGGCTGACCGTCCGGGCCTGGATCGCCAACGCCGAGATCACCTCGCTGGAGTGGCTGTCCGAGCGCTCGGTGCCGCTGGCGGAACTCCAACTGCACCTGGTGCAGGAGTTCGTCGCGGCGCTCACCCTCACCGCCGCCCGTGAGCCGGCGCTCGCCGCCGAACTGGCCTCCTTCTTCGCCGACGAGCGCCCCGACGGCCCGACCGGGCGCCTGGTGCGGGACCTTGCGGGACTGTTCGCCGTACCGGGGATCGTCGAGGCGGTCACCGCGCTCGCGGCCGACACCCCCGACGACGGGTCCGCGCACGCCACCGGGGCCGCCGCCGAGTGACCCGCGCGGTCGGCGGAGCGGTAACCGTGCCCGGCGGAGCGGTAGCCGGGGTCGGCGCCGGACTCGTCGCCGCGCGCCGACCGTCCAAGTGATCATCGGGTGATCCTGCGGTTCGGTCAGGACAGTGGGCTCTGATAGGAATGAGCAGGGATCTGACGGCGCGCCGCCGCGCCGGGGCCGGTCCCACCCGAACCACCGACAGCAGACGGAGCAGAGCGGGGGGCTCACCAGGTGACCCAGGACGTCCAGTTCAGCGTGGAGGCCAATCCCTTCGCGGCAGCGGAGCAGGTCTGCGCGACCCTCGGCACCCTCACCGACGCCCTCTTCGACCAACACACCTCGCGCCACCCGGCGGCCTCGCTGAGCGCCCTGCGGACGGCCGAACACCCCGCCGCCGAGGCGCTGTTCGCCCTGCCGCTGGCCCCCAACGGCCCGGTGCACACCGCCCTCGACCGGCTCGGCACGGTGACCACCGCGGGCACCGGACGGCCGGGCACCGGCGCGCGGCTCACCGACCGGGTGGTCACCGCGCTCCAGGCCCGGTACGGCGGCGGCGCGGTGCGCGGTGCCATCGCCGACCGGGGCACCACCTCGGCCGTGCTGTTCCAGCTCCCGGTCACCGGCGAGTTCGCCGACGCCAAGCTGCGTCCGCCGTTCGCCCCCGCGCTGGCCGCGCTGGCGGCCGGGCAGCAGACCCGCCAGCCGGTCGAACTGCCCACCGGCGCGGGCGCCGAGGTCCGGCTGGTCGTACCGCCCGGCTTCCACTCGCTGACCTCCCCGGGCGGCCCGCCCGGCGTCTCCGCCCGTACGGTGCCCCCGCTGCCCGACGGCGTGGACCGGACCAGCGGCAGCGCGACCGGTGGGAGTGCGAGCGGCGGCAGTGCGAGCGGTGGCAGTGCGAGCGGTGGGAGCGCCCCGGCCACCGTGGCGGCCGCCGATGAGCTGGCCCGGCACCTGGCCGAGGTCGCCGAGGAGCTGTTCAGCGCGACCGGTCCGGAGCCGCGGCGCGACTTCGCGGTGATCTCCGCCACCCTGGCCGACCTGATCCGCGACGCGGGCGTCGTGTACGCCGGCGTCTGCGCGCTGGAGCTGGACGACCGCGCCTCGGACGCCGCCCTGGTCGTCTCGCTCGCCCGGCACCCGCTGCCGATCACCGCGCTCGCCACCGAGCTGGCCACCGTCCGGCGGCACGCCGAGGTGTGGACCGTACTGCTGCCGGCCGGACCGGCCGCCGTCCTGGTCGAGGGCCGGACCGTCCCGGTACCCGGACCGCTGGCCGCCGACGGACAGCGGCGCTGGGTGGTCACCTCGGCCGTCCAGGCCTTCGTGCCGCTGCCGGACGGCGGGACGGTGCTGTGCGCCCAGCTGTCCACGGCACGGCCGGAGGACTGGGAGCTGTACACGGAGGCGTTCGCGGAGCTGCTGAAGAGCATCCAGTTCGGCTGGGACGGCGTACCGGTCCCCGGCGCCGCGGCCGCCGTCCCGGCCGCCGCGGTGAGCAGCGTTCCGACCCCGGCGCCCGCTCCCGCCCCGACCCCGTCGCCTGCTGCCGCCGTCGAGGAGGCAGCGGCGGAGGCACCGGAGGAGAGGCCGGTGCACCTGCGCGGCACACCGGTACGGGTGCCTCCCGCGGACTTCAACCCCTTCGCGCCGGTCGCGGAGACCCCGGAGGTCCCCGCCGCCGGTGGGGACCAGGCGGCACCGGACACCGAGGGCGGACCGAAGGGCACCCCGGTGATGGTCCCGCCGCCGGACTTCAACCCCTTCGCCATGGGGGGCATCCCGGACCTGTCGGGCGACGCGCCCGCCACCCGGCCCGCCGGGGCGGCTCCGGTCGCCGATCCGTTCGGCACCACGGTCGCGGCCGAGCAGAAGGCCGACCCGTTCGGCACGACTCTCCCCTCCCAGGGCCCGGCCGTCCCGCCGCCGCCCTCGACCCCGCCCGTCATCCCGGCCCAGGCACCGCCCGCCGCGGCCGCGGCGGCGGAGCGGAGTTCGGGGCAGGGCGGGGACGCGGAGGAGCCGGCTCCGGGTAAGGGCACGCCGGTGATGGTCCCGCCGCCGGACTTCAACCCGTTCGCCATCGGGGGCCTCCCGGACCTGTCGGCTCCCGAACCGGAGCCGGCGGAGGAGGCGGACGCCGAACCGCAGAACCGCCCGTTCGGCTGAGCCGGAGGCGGGGGAAGCCGCTGCGCGCCGTCACCGCGAACGGGTGACGACCGTCAACGGACAGCTGACGGCTGACGGCTGACAGGTAACAACCGACAGATAACAGCTGACAGATTTCAGCGAACGAAATCTGAAATCTGTTACCTGTCAGCTGTTCGCCGCCCCCTGCCCCCGCCGCTCGATCATCAGACCGACCCCGTCCAGCATCCGCGCCATCCCGAACTCGAACAGCGCCTCCAGGCCCAGGTCGATCTCCGGCCCCCGGTTCATCGCGTCGAACATCGGGAACCGCTCCGGATCCACCATCAGCCGGGCGTGCTCCTCACCCTCCACCCGGTCCATCCACTCCTCCGCGGACAGCCCGCTGTCCTGCTCGGCCTGCGCCTCCCGCTCGAAGTGGACGGCCAGCCCGCACACGAACGCCGCCAGGGCGACGGCCGCCTGGGCCATCTCCTCGCCGCTCAGACCCCGCCCCGCCAGGGCGGCCATCGACCGCTCGGTGTGCAGTGCGGCGTCCGGCGCCAGCACGGGCCGGGTGAAGGACATCGTGGAGGCCAGCCACGGGTGGCGCCGGTAGATCCGCCACTGCAGCCGGGCGACCGCCTCCAGCCCCTCCCGCCAGTCCTCCGCCAGCGGCTCGGGCAGCGGCTGCTCCCCGAACGCCACGTCCGTCATGAGCCGCAACAGCTCGTCCTTGCCGGGCACATGACGGTAGAGCGACATCGTCGCGACGCCCAGATCGGTCGCGACCCGGCGCATCGACAGCGCCGCCAGCCCCTCCTCGTCGGCCACCCGGACGGCCGTCGCGACGATCCGCTCCCGGGTAAGCTCACCCTCGCCGCCCGCTCTCACCCGCCGCGCCGCGGTCGGCGCCGTGGCCGGCTCCGCCACCGGCCGCGCTTCCCGCGCCGGTTCCCGCCGCGGTTCCCGGGCCCGGACCTCCTCCGGAGCTGCCTTCCCGGCCACCACCGTGCCCACCCCGGGAACGGCCCGTACGAGCCCTTCCTCCCGGAGGCGGTTCAGCACCTTGGTCGCCGTGGCCATCGCGACGCCCCACTCCTGGGTGATCCGCCGGGTGGACGGCACCCGCGCCCCCGGCGCCAACTCCCCTGCCGCGATGCGACGTCGGAGCTCGGCCGCGATCCGCTCCGAGGGACTCCCGCTCTCAGCCACCCGATCCCACCATCAACCTGCCGTTCAACAGCCTTGGTGCCGACAGCAGTTGACGCACCAGGCGCCAACCATCGGCCGCCACAGCCGGGTTCACCCGCGATCCGGCCGCACCCGGCCCGATCCGCGTCCGCCCTCAGCCGGCCCTCAGCGCGCCCTCAGTCCGCCCGCCGGGCCAGGTGCACCACGTCCGGCACCCCCCGGGCGACCGGGATCTCGTGCGTCACCACGTCCGAGAACCCCACCGCCCGCAGCGCCTCCTCGAAGGCCGGCGAAGGCTGCGCGCTCCACACCGCCAGCACCCCGCCCGTCCGCAGCCGGTGCCACAGCACCGCGAGCCCGTCCGCGCCGTACAGCCCGTCGTTGGACTCGGTGACGGTCCAGTCCGGCCCGTTGTCGATGTCCAGGCACAGCGCGTCATAGCGCTCGCCGTCCGCCGCCGCGAGGTACTCCAGCAGGTCGGTGTGGAGCACCTCGACCCGCGCGTCCTCCAACGCACCGTCGGAGAAGGCGCCGAGCGGGCCGGTCCGGTGCCAGTCGATGATCGCGGTCTCCCGCTCGACGATGGCGATCCGTCCCCAGCGCGGCTCGGCCGCCGCGTACGCCAGCGAGAAGCCGACCCCGAGGCCCCCGATCAGCACCGACGGCCGCTCGACCGGGCCGCCCGTGCGGTCCAGCTCGTCCAGCGCCGCCTGGATCAGCAGCCGCTCCGAGCGCCCGTCGGCGGTGTCCATCAGGAAGCAGCCGTTGGCGATGATCTCGAAGTCCCGACCGCGTTGCCGGAGCACCACCTCGCCGTACGGACCCTCCCGCCGGTCGAGGGTGACGACGGCCTCGTGGCCGTCGCGTTCGGGCAGTGCGGTGGTCATCCGTCCCCCTTGGTGGACTCGGGCGAACTCGGCTGCGGTGCCGCCCCCGTACGGACGGGGCGGGCACCTGCCCGACAATAGCCGAGTCCGCACCCGGGTCCGTCAGGTCGTGACCAGCACCCCGACGTACGAGACGCCCGCGACGACCACCCAGGACCCGAGTCCGAGCAGGGCGATCCGCCCGCCGGTGCGGGCCATGGTCGGCAGGTGCACCGCACTGCCCAGGCCGAACAGCGCGGCGGCCAGCAGCAGCCCCTGGGCGTCCGCGGCCAGGTCGAGCGCCCGCTCGGGCAGCACCCCGGTGGTCCGCAGGACGATCATCGCGAGGAACCCGGCCACGAACAGCGGCACGATCGGCGGACGGCTGCCGGTCTTCACCGACTTCTCAGCCGGCTTCGCGCTCGACTTATCGCCCGACACTGCGCCCGCCGCGCCCTCCTCACCCGCCCCGCCCGCCGCTGAGACCCCCACCGGAGCGCCCACCGGCGCCCCGACCGGAACCTCCGCCAAGGCCGCCACCCGCGCCGCCCGCAGGTTCCGCCGCACCGCCACGGCCACCCCCGCGACCAGCGGCGCCAGCAGCACCACGCGCATCAGCTTGACCAGCACCGCTTCGCGCAGCGCCCCGGCCCCGCCGGTCTGCGCGGTGGCGACCACCTGCCCGACGTCGTGCACGCTCGCCCCGACCCAGCGCCCGAACTCCAGCTCGCCGAGCCCGAGCGGGTGCTGGAGCAGCGGCAGCACGGCGATCGCCAGCGTCCCGCAGAGGGTCACCAGCGCCACCGAGGCCGCG
Source organism: Kitasatospora sp. SC0581 (assembly GCF_048159585.1). Taxonomy (NCBI): domain Bacteria; kingdom Bacillati; phylum Actinomycetota; class Actinomycetes; order Kitasatosporales; family Streptomycetaceae; genus Kitasatospora; species Kitasatospora sp. SC0581. Next base: position 41,663 of record NZ_JBLRWA010000001.1, read on the forward strand.
ACGTCCTCCTCCTCGCTGCCCGCCGCCTGGCTGACCGCGCCGATCGCCGAGGCCCCGCAGATCGAGTACCCGGTGGCGACCAGCAGCGGCTGGTCCCCGGGCAGGCCGAGCCGCCGACCCAGCCAGAGCGTGCCCGCGAAGGTGGCCGCGACCACCGCGAGCACCATGGCGACGGTGGCCCAGCCGAGGCCGAGCACGTCGTCCAGGCTGAGCTTGAGCCCGAGCAGGACGATCCCGAGCCGCATCAGCCGCTTCCCGGCCGTGGACAGCCCCGGCCGGGCGATCCCGCGGACCACCGGGCGCAGCCCGGGCAGGTGGGCCACCAGCATGCCGAGCAGGACGGCGGCGGTGAGTTCGGGCACGGCCGGCACCAGCGCGTGGATGCCCAGCGCGGCGGCCACTCCGAGGGCCGCGAGCAGCAGCCCGGGGGCGTCCCCGCGCATCGGGGGCAGTGAGCGGGTGCCGGCGGTGCGATGCCTGAGGGTCAGTGCCACGCCGCCCTCACTGCTGCCGGTCGGCGGGCAGCCGGTAGACCCGCCGGATGCTGGTGCCGAGCCGCGAGACGTCCGCGCCGTAGACGTGGATGGAGATCGCCGTGCTGCTACAGGAGTTGCGCACCAGGTGGATGTCGCCGGGCGGGGCGAAGGCGGCCACGGTGCCGGCCGGGCCGGCCACGTGCTCGGTCTCGACCAGCCGGGAGGTGGGGCCGTCGGAGACCAGCCGGTAGCGGGTCTCGCTCTCCTGGCCCTGGTGGACGCCGGCCACGCACCAGGAGACGTGGTCGTGGATCGGGGTCTGCTGCCCGGGCAGCCAGACCAGGGCGACGACGGAGAAGCTGCCGTCCCCCTCCGCGTGCAGGACGTGCTGGCGGTAGCGCTGCGGGTCGCCCTCGCGCTGGGCGGGGGTGAGCAGCGCGTCGGGCCCGTCCGGGTCGGCGTGCAGGTGCGGGGCGAGGCGCTCGCCGACCAGGTAGGCGGTGAGCTCCGGCGGGAGCCCGCGGTCCACGACGGCGCGGATCTCACTGATCAGCGCGGTCATCCGCTCGGTGAGCCGGTCGCTGCCGACCGTGGCTGAGGGTGTCATCCCAGCAGGTTCGAACCTATGGACCCATCACGTCCAAGGAGGGTTTGTAAGCAATCTCCCCATCAACGCTTATAGGTTGCCGGGTAGCAGTCCTTGCTCGTCGGTCATGTCGCCCGCCGACGGGTCAGCACCCGACCCGGCTCGCCGCCGCCTGCCGCAGGTGGTCCAGCACCAGCCCGGTGGCCGGGATCCGCCGGTGCTCGCGCAGCACGTACGCGCTCACCTGCCGCCGCAGGTGCGGCTCGACGGCCCGTCCGGTGACCTTGCGGTGGCACATGAAGGAGAGCACCAGCGCCGGCATCAGCGCGATCCCGACCCCGGCGGCGACGAGCGACTGCACCGCGAGGTTGTCGTCGGTGGAGAAGACGATGTCCGGTGCGAAGCCCTCCTCCGCACAGACGTGCAGCAGGTTGGCCCGGCAGCGCGGACAGCCGGCGATCCAGCGTTCGCCGCCGAGGTCGGCCAGCCGTACGGCGTGCCGGCGGCCGAGCGGGTGCCCGACCGGCAGCAGAACCGTGAGCAGGTCCTCCATCAGCGGGATCTCGTCCACGCCCTCCGGCACCTCGGCGGCCGCGCCGGGGTACCGGAACGCCAGCGCGATGTCGCACTCCCCGCGCAGCAGCCGCTGGACGGAGTCCGGCGGCTCGGCCTCCAGCAGCTCGACCCGCACACCGGGGTGCTCGGCCAGCAGCCGGGCCATCGCCTGGGGTATCAGGGTGGCGTTGGCGCTGGGGAAGGCGCAGACCCGCACCCGACCGGCGCGCAGCCGGGCCAGCGCGGCGAGCTGCTGCTGGGCGGCGGACATGCTGCCGAGGATCAGCTCGGCGTGCCGGGAGAGCGCCTCGCCGGCCTCGGTGAGCCGCAGTCCGCGCCCGGCCCGGGTGAAGAGCGGGACGCCGACGGTGCGTTCGAGCGCCTTCATCTGCTGGGTGATGGCGGGCTGGGTGTAGCCCAGTTCGCGGGCGGCGGCCGAGTAGGAGCCGGCCCGGACGACCTCGTGGAACGTCCTGATGTGCCGCGAATCGAACACCGGCTCCATGGTCCCTCCCGCCCTCTCGTCCACCGTCGGCAGCCCCGTTCCGGCCGCGCTCCGGTCGTCCACGGGCCGCGCCCGGGCGCCCGAGAATCATAAGAGGAATTTGGAGGTACCGACCCCAACCCCACCCGTACCTATGGTTCAGCCCCGAACCGGCCTTCTCACAGCTGCGCCGACCTCACCGCCGCACCGGCCTCACAACTGCGCCGACGGCGGCAGCCCCACCGGCACCCCGGCCTTGGCCACCGGTGCCCCGCCCCGCGCGCTCGGACTGCGCCGGCTGCGCCGCTCCACGAAGCGGGCGAGCCAGGAGAGCAGCAGACACATGCCGATGTAGATCGGCGCGATCACCATCACCACCGGGATGAACGGCAGGTCGTAGTCCAGGTTGGTGGCGATCAGCTTGCCCGCGTGCAGGAACTCCTCGAAGGTGATCAGGAAGCCCAGCGAGGTGTCCTTGAGCGCGACCACCAGCTGACTGATGATGGCCGGCAGCATCGCCCGGTTGGCCTGCGGTACCAGGACGTACGTCATCACCTGGGTCTTGCGCATCCCCAGCGCGAACGCCGCCTCCCGCTGCCCCTTGGGCACCGCGAGCACGCCGGCCCGGAACACCTCGGCCAGCACCGAGCCGTTGTAGAGCACCAGCCCGGCCACCAGCGCCCAGAGCGGCTGCACCTTGAGCGCGACGAAGACGAAGAAGATCATCACCAGCACCGGCATGGCCCGGAAGAACTCCACCACCAGCGTGGCGAGCCAGCGCACCACCCGGTGGTCGGAGAGCCGCCCGGCCGCGAACAGCGCGCCGAACGGCAGTGCGAACAGCACCGTCCAGCCGAAGGCCTGCAAGGTGTTGCCGAGCCCGCGCAGCAGCAGGTCCTGCACGCCCCGGTACTCGAAGGGCTGCCACTTGGCGTACGTGAACTGGTGGGTGTGGAAGAGCATGTAGACCACCCAGCCGATCAGCGCCGCGATCAGCAGCAGCGCGATCCCGCCGTACAGCCGGTGCCGGGAGAGCGCCTTCGGGCCGGGGATGTCGTACAGCGCCGAGGATTCGACCGTCATCGGGACACCGCCACTCGTCGTTCCAGCAGGTTGAAGACGGCGCTGATGGCCAGGGTGATGATCAGGTAGCCGACGGCGATCCAGACGAAGGTCCAGATGATGCTGTAGCCCAACTCGTTGATGGTCCGGTAGGTGCCCAGCAGCTCGGTGACGCTGAACGAGCCGGCGATCGCCGTGTTCTTCGCCAACGCGATCATCACACTGCCGAGCGGCGCCACCACCGAGCGGTACGCCTGCGGCAGCACCACCAGGCTCATCGTCTGCCCGAAGTTCATGCCGAGGCTGCGGGCCGCCTCGCCCTGCCCGGTCGGCACCGTGTTGATGCCCGACCGCATCGACTCGCAGACGAAGGCCGAGGTGTAGCAGCCCAGCGCGAGCACCGCGAAGGTGTAGAAGGGCAGGGTGATGTCGAACCGGGGCAGGCCCAGCACCACGATGAAGAACAGCAGGGTCAGCGGCGTGTTGCGCAGCACCGTCACCCACAGCGTCCCGAACACCCGCAGCGGCTTCACCGGCGAGACCCGGAAGCCCGCGATCAGCACGCCCAGCACCAGCGACAGCACGGCGCTCACCGCGAACAGCGAGAGCGTGCCGAGGAACCCGTCCCAGTAGGTCGACCAGTTGTCGGTCAGCGTTTTCACGGCGCGGCCCTCTCAGTACCGGTCGATCTGCGGCGGGTTCGGCGCCGGCTCCCCGGAGAGGCCGAGGGTCGCCTCGAACGCCCTCCTCCAGTCGCCGTTCTGCATGTGGTACTCCAGGGCGTCGTTGATCGCGCCGCGCAGCACGGTGTCGTTCTTCGGCACCCCGATGCCGTACGGCTCGGTCGAGAACAGCGGGCCGACCACCTTGAGCTCGTCCGGCACCTTGGCCGCGTAGCCGAGCAGGATCGCGTTGTCCGTGGTCACCGCGTCGACCTGGTTGGTGATCAGGTTGTCCACGCAGGCCGAGTAGGTGTCGTAGCCGATCAGCTTGGCCTTCGGGTACTGCGACTGGATGCGCTGGTACGGCGTCGAGCCGGCCGCCGAGCAGACCTTCTTGCCGTCCAGGTCCTGCGGGCCGTGGATGGTGGTGTTGTTCTTGCGCACCAGCAGCGACTGCCCGGCGATGAAGTACGGGCCGGCGAAGCCGACCAGCTTCTTCCGGTTGTCGTTGATGGTGTAGGTGCCGACGTAGTAGTCCACCTGGCCGTTCTGCAGGGCGGTCTCGCGGTTGGCCGAGGCGATCGTCTTGAACTGGATCCGGTCCGGCGGGAAGCCCAAGGAGGCGCCGACCATCTTGGCGATCTCGATGTCGAAGCCGGAGTACACGCCGGTGGCCGGGTTCTTCTGGCCCAGGTACGGCTGGTCCTCCTTGGCGCCGACCACCAGGTGGCCCCGGCCGCGGGCGGCGTCCAGGGTCGGCGAGCCGGTGATCGCGGAGGCGTCCTGCACCTGGTAGCTGGGCAGGGCGCTGGGCTGCGGGCCCTTGGGCGGCGGGGTGCCGGGCTTGCCGCAGCCCGCCACCAGCGCGGTGAACAGCAGGGCGGCGGCGAGCACGCGCCGCCCCGCCCGCGCCACGGGCCTTCCCACAGATCTTCCCGCGGGCCTCGCCGCCGGCGTCGTCTCACGGTTCACGGCGCCGCCTCAGTGCTTCAGGATCTTGGACAGGAAGTCCCGGGCACGATCGCTCTCAGGAGCGCTGAAGAAGTCCTCCGGGGCGCGGTCCTCGACGATCCGGCCGTCGGCCATGAACACGACCCGGTTCGCGGAGGCCCGGGCGAAGCCCATCTCGTGGGTGACCACGATCATCGTCATGCCCTCGCTCGCGAGCTGGCGCATGACGTCCAGCACCTCGTTGATCATCTCGGGGTCGAGCGCCGAGGTGGGCTCGTCGAACAGCAGCGCCTTGGGGTCCATCGCCAGCGCGCGGGCGATCGCGACCCGCTGCTGCTGCCCGCCGGAGAGCTGCGCCGGGTACTTGGCCGCCTGATCGGCGAGGCCCACCCGCTCCAGCAGCGCGCGGGACTTGTCGTCCGCCTCCGCCCTGGGCCGGCCGCGGACCTTGATCTGCGCGAGCGAGACGTTCTGCAGCACGGTCTTGTGCGCGAACAGGTTGAAGGACTGGAACACCATGCCGACCTCGGCGCGCAGCCTGGCCAGCCCCTTGCCCTCCTCGGGCAGCGGCTGGCCGTCGATCAGGATGGTGCCGTCCTCGATCGGCTCCAGCCGGTTGATGGCCCGGCAGAGGGTGGACTTGCCGGAGCCGGACGGGCCGATGACGACGACGACCTCGCCGCGTCCCACCGTCAGCTCGATGTCCTGCAGCACGTGCAGGTCCCCGAAGTGCTTGTTGACCCCGCGCATCTCGATCAGCGGGGTGAAGGCCGATGCGCCGGCCGGAGCCGGTCCGGGGGCTGTGGTCACCTGCTGCGCCGTCCCTTCAGCAGCCAGCCCAGCGCGACGCCCGCGATCAGCGTGGCCAGCAGCGCGATCCAGAGCGGCGCGGTGACGGTGAAGACCCAGAACTGGATCTTGACCTTGTCGAGGTTGGCGAACAGGAACCACACGGCGAGGACGACGATGGCGCCGATCCCGATGTAGCGCGTGGGAATCCCGCCGATCTCACCGCGCGGGGAGCGGGACGAGCCGTCTGAAATCTTGGTCACCGGAGCAGTCTGCGGGCCGGGCGGCCGATTTGCCCGGTTACGCGCCCCTCCGGGCCAGGGAGTAACCCGTACGGGGCAATCCGGCCCCGTACGGGTTTGAAGCCCCCTCCTGCCCGGACGGCCCGCTCCCCGCTCGTCCCGCCCCGGGCCGTCGCGCTACCGCTCGTCCCGCCAGGACCGCCAGAGCGCCGCGTACGGACCGCCCGCCGCGACCAGGTCCGGGTGGCTGCCGTACTCGCTGATCCGCCCGCCCTCGACCACCGCGATCACGTCCGCGTCGTGCGCGGTGTGCAGCCGGTGGGCGATGGCGATGACCGTCCGGCCCTCCAGCACCCTGGAGAGCGAGCGCTCCAGGTGCCGGGCGGCCCGCGGGTCCAGCAGGGAGGTGGCCTCGTCCAGCACCAGGGTGTGCGGATCGGCCAGCACCAGCCGGGCCAGCGCCAGCTGCTGCGCCTGCGGCGGGGTCAGCGAGGCGCCCCCGGAGCCGACCTCGGTGTCCAGGCCCTCCGACAGGGCGTCCACCCAGGCCCCGGCCTCCACCGCGTCCAGAGCGGCCCGCAGCTCGGTGTCGTCCGCGTCGGGCGCGGCCAACCGCAGGTTGTCCCGCAGGGTGCCGACGAAGACGTGGTGCTCCTGGTTCACCAGGGCGACCTGCGCGCGCACCCGCTCGGCCGGCATCCGCGCCAGCGCCGCACCGCCGAGGGTCACGCTGCCGCGGCCAGGGGCGTAGATCCCCGCCAGCAGCCGGCCGAGCGTGGACTTGCCCGCGCCCGACGGCCCGACCAGCGCGACCCGGCTGCCCGGGGCGACGTCCAGGCTGATGCCGTGCAGGACGTCGGCGCCCTCCCGGTAGCCGAACCGGACGTCCTTCGCCTCGACCCGACGGCCGTCCGGCCGGGCGGACTCGTCCCCCTCGTGCTCCGGCACCTCGCGCACGCCGACCAGCCGGGCCAGCGAGGCCTGGCCGATCTGGAGCTCGTCGTACCAGCGCAGGATCAGGTCCACCGGGCCGGTCAGCATCTGCGCGTAGAGCACGCCGGTGGTCAACTGGCCCACGGTGATCCAGCCCCGGAGGGTGAACAGCCCGCCGAGCACCAGGGTGGCGAGCACCGCCGAGGTGTAGACCGCGTCGATGGTCGGGAACCAGACCGAGCGCAGCCACAGGGTGTACCGCTCCCAGGCCAGCCACTCGCGCAGCTTGCGGTCGGTCAGCCGGACCCGCTGGTCGCCCAGCCGCAGGGCCTCGACCGTCCGCCCGGCGTCGACCGTCTCGGCCAGCACGTTGCTCACCGCCGCGTACCCGGCCGACTCGCTGCGGTAGGACTGCGGCGCGCGCCGGAAGTACCAGCGGGAGCTGACCAGCAGCAGCGGCAGGCCGACCAGCGAGGTCAGTGCGAGCAGCGGCGACGTGATCAGCAGCGCACCGAGCACCAGGAGCAACGACACCACGGCGACGGCGAGTTCGGGCACCGCCTCGCGCACCGACTTGTCCAGCCGGTCGATGTCGGTGGTGCCCCGGGAGACCAGGTCCCCGGTGCCGGCCCGCTCCAGCACCCCGGTCGGCAGGGCCACCGAGCGGACCAGGAAGTCCTCGCGCAGGTCGGCCAGCACCTTCTCGCCGAGCACCGCGCCGCGCATCCGCGACCAGCCGGTGAACGCCGCCTGCGCCACCAGGGCCAGCAGGTACCAGGCGACCGCCACCGTGATGGTGGACCCGGCCGTCCCGGTGGCCAGCGACTCGACCAGGCGGCCGAGCACCCAGGGCCCGACCAGCCCGGCCAGCGTGGCCGTCGAGTGCAGTGTCACCACCGCGGAGAACCCGCGGCGGTGCCGCCGCGCGAGCAGCAGCAGGTACCCGCGCACGGCGGCCGGGGAGCCGACCGGCAGGGTGGTGGCCGGCCCCTGTTCCTCCTGGACGGGGGGCTTCATGACGTACTCCTCGCGCTCGTGGCAGGGAAGTTGACGATGGTCCTCATACGGCCCCACCCACCGGGCGGGCCGCTTCCTCGTCGCGGGTGACCACGGCCCGGTAGGCCGGCTCGGTCCGCATCAGCTCACGGTGCCGCCCGGCCGCGACGACCCGGCCCTCCTGCAGCAGCACCACCCGGTCCGCCTGGTCGAGCAGCAGCGGGCTGGTCGCGAACACCACGGTGGTGCGGCCGGCTCGGGTGTCCCGCAGCCCGGAGGCGATCCGCGACTCGGTGTGCGCGTCCACCGCGCTGGTGGGCTCGTCCAGCACCAGCACCGGAGGGTCCGCCAGCAGGGCGCGGGCCAGCGCGAGCCGCTGGCGCTGCCCGCCGGAGAGCGAGCGTCCGCGCTCGGTGATCCGGGCGCGCATCGGGTCTCCCCCGCACTCCGGCGAGCCCTCCACCAGGGCCTCCAGCACGTCGTCGGACCGGGCCGCCGCGAGGGCCTCGGCCGCCGGGACCCGCCCCGAGGACGGGATGTCGAACAGCTCGGCCAGCGTGCCGGAGAGCAGCACCGGCTCCTTGTCGTGGACCAGCACCGCCGCCCTGGCCTCGGCCAACGGCACCGCGTCCAGCTCCGTGCCGCCGAGCCGCGCCGAGGCCTCTGCCCGTTCGCCCTCGGCCAACGGGACGTGGCCGCCGAGCCGCTCGGCCAGCGCCCCGGCGTAGTCCGGGTCCCCGCAGACCACCGCGGTCAGCTCGCCGGCCCGCGCCGTCAGCCCGCTCGCCGGGTCGTGCAGGTCGGCCTTGTCCGGCCTGGCCAGCGCGGCCTCGGCCGTACCGGTGGTCCGGTCCAGCGAGAGCACCCGGACGGCCCGCCCGGCGGAGACCCGGGCCACGCTCCAGGCGTGCGCCGCCTCACCGAGGATGCGCAGCGGAGCGGCCAGGAAGGCCGTCGCGCCGTACACCGCGATCAGGGTGCCGACGGCGAGCTCGCCGGAGGCCACCAGCCGGGCGCCGTACCAGGTGACGCCGACCACGAACAGGCCCGGCAGCAGCACCTGTTGGGCCTGCATCAGCGACCAGATCCGGGACGACCGGACGGCCGCCGCCCGGACCTTCTGCGACGCGGCCCGGTACCGCTCCAGGAACAGCTCCTCGCCGCCGATGCCGCGCAGCACCCGCAGCCCCGCGACGGTGTCGGCCGCCAGCTCGGTGGCCTTGCCGCCGAGGGCGCGCTGCTGTTCGTAGCGCCGCTCGAACGGCCCGATCAGCGGCCAGACGGAGGCCGCCAGCACCGGGACGCCGAGCAGCACCCCGGCCCCGAGCACCGGATCGACCGTCAGGACCACCACGCTGACGGCCAGCCAGACGATCACCGCGGACCGGACCCGGGCGACCAGCTCGACGTACCAGCCGATCCGCTCGACGTCCCCGCTGCCGACCGCGACGACCTCGCCGGTGGCGATCCGGCGGGACAGCCCGGCCCCAAGGTGCGAGGCCTGCCGGGCCACCAACTGCCGTACGTGGGTGGCCGCGTGGATCCAGTTCCAGACCGCCTGGCGGTGCAACAGCACGGTGCCGACCGAGGCGCCCGCGCCCAGCAGCAGGAGGAGCCCGGCGGCCCGCCAGATCCCGCCGGCGTCGCCGTCCACGGCGGCCTGCACGCCGAGCCCGAGCGGTATCGGCAGGGCGGCCTGGCCCCCCATCTCGATCAGCGCCCAGAGGGTGGCGAGCAGCTGCCCGCGCCGCTGGCTGCGCTGCAGCCAGCGCAGGAAGGCCAGGGGTGAGGAGAGGTCGGGACGGCCGGGATCGGCCAGCGGCAGGGGGGTGAGCAGCATGACACTCCGATACGAGCAGTGCGCGGGTGCGGGGCACGGGCACACAGGGGTGCGGGGGAGCCAGGAAGCAAGGGGAGCCGGGAAGCAGGGGGAACAGGGCCCACGGAGCGCCTCAGCACCGTGCGCGCAGCACGCACGGCGACGGAACGGCAGGCGGCCCGGGCCGGCGGGCGGAGGATGCGCGGCGCTGCGGCACGGCGCCCGGCGCGACATCGACGCTGCGTCCGGAGCGGACACCGGACGGACATGGAATGGGCACGAAGGGCCCGGAAGTCAGGAGGTCATGGCCGCGAGCCTGCCAACCTCGATGTGATCCGCGCAACAGGTTTTTCCTCCGCCGACCGCGCGCGCCACGCCCCGCCCGCCACGCGCCGGGCCCGCACTCCCCCTGTGCGCCCCCGCGGGCTCCCGGCAGGCTTCCCGCGAGCCCCCCGCACGTCCCCCACCAGGGCGGTTCCGCCCCGTCACCGGCCGGCCGCCGCCCAGGCCAAACCCCCGCAAAGCTTCACCCAAGATTCGCCCGTTCGGCGGGAACAATCACACCGGGACACCAGTTGCCCCCACTGGAACAGCAGGACAATCAGGAGGGCACCTCTTCCCGTGAGCAGCATCCCCACCGTCACCCTCAACGACGGCGCGCAGATCCCGCAGCTCGGCTTCGGCGTGTGGCAGGTCCCGGACGCCGAGGCCACCCCCGCCGTCCGCGCCGCGATCGAGGCGGGCTACCGCTCCATCGACACCGCGGCCATCTACGAGAACGAGGCCGGCACCGGCGCGGCGATCACCGAGGCGCTGGCGGGCGGCGTGGCCCGCGAGGACCTCTACGTCACCACCAAGCTGTGGAACTCGGGCACCCGCGACTGGTCCGGCGAGCAGGGCCGCGACGCGGTGCTGCGCGAGTTCGACGCCTCGCTGGCCAAGCTCGGCCTCGACCAGCTCGACCTGTACCTGATCCACTGGCCGCGCCCGATGCACGGCGACAGCTACCTGAACATCTGGAAGGCCTTCGAGCAGCTGAAGGCGGACGGCAAGGTCAAGTCGATCGGCGTCTCCAACTTCGGCACCGAGCAGCTGACCCGCCTGCTGGACGAGGCCTCCGTCGCCCCGGCCCTGAACCAGGTCGAGCTGCACCCGTACTTCCCGCAGACGGAGCTGCGCGCGTTCCACGCCGAGCACGGCATCGCCACCGAGGCGTGGAGCCCGCTGGGCCAGGGCAAGGAGCTGCTCGCCGAGCCCGCACTGGTGAAGATCGCCGAGAAGCACGGCCGCACGGTCGCCCAGGTGGTGCTGCGCTGGCACCTCCAGAGCGGCGTGATCGCCATCCCGAAGTCGGTCACCCCGTCCCGGATCCGGGAGAACCTGGACGTCGCCGGCTTCGAGCTGGACGCCGAGGACCTCGCGGCGATCGCCGCCGTGGCCACCGGCAAGCGGATCGGCCCGGACCCGCAGGAGTTCGACTGGAACTGACGCGCCCGGGGTCCCGGCTCCCGGGCCCCCGAACCGTCTGAGCACCCGACCGGCTGACCACCGGTCGCACGAAGACCGCCCGCACCTCTACAGGAGCGGGCGGCCTTCGGTGTGCCCCGATGCGCCAAAGCCCATGGCCATGGACCCTCAGCGTTTTGGCGAATCGTTTTGGCTACGGTGGCGAACTTTTGACCTACAGCCTGCCCGCCTTGGCGATGAGCGCGAGCGCGGCCTCGTGCTCACCCTCCTCCAGCGGTGCCAGCAGCAGCCGCTGGACCTCGGCCACCCCAGCGGCCGAGCGGTGCAGCAGGTCCTGTCCCGCCGGTGAGAGCGAGAGCAGGTTGCGCCGTCCGTCCGAGGGGTCGCGCCGACGCTGCACCAGACCGCGGCGCACCAGCCGGCTGACCATCTCGGCCATCGTGGCCTTGTCCAGCGAGGCCAGCTCGCCGACCGTGCGCTGGTCGGCGCCCGGTTCCAGCTCCAACGCGTCCAGCACCGCGTACTGCGGAGCCGTCAGCTCGGCGCCCACGTGCTCCGACCAGAGCTTGGTGTGCACCTGCTGGCTCACCCTGATCAGGTAGCCGATCGCCCGCTGGGCGTCCAGTATCGGCCGCGCGTCGGTGATGACGGCGACCGCCGCGGGCTCCAGCCTGGCTATCTTGGCCATCACCCGGACGATCTCGACCTGTTCCTCCGCCGTGAGCGGTTCGAACAGGACGCGCTGAACGCGGACCACACCACCGGTGGCCTCGCGCACCGCCTGGGCGCCGCCCTGCGAGAGGGCCAGCAGCTTGCGCCGGCCGTCGGCCGGGTCGCGCCTGCGCAGCACCAGGCCACGACGGACCAGCCGCGCGACCATCTCGGCCATCGTGGCCTTGTCGAGCGAGGCCCGCTCGCCGACCGTCCGCTGGTCCGCACCCGGTTCCAGGGCCAGGACCAGCAGCACGGCGAACTGCGGAGCCGTGAGATCGGCTCCGACGTGTTCGGACCACAAGCGGGTGTGGACCTGCTGTGCCACGCGAATCAGGTGTCCTGGCGACTGCTGCAGTCGCGTAGACACGCGGGTTGTCGGGATCTCCCCCAGCACCATGTATCCGTCCCGATGTCACACCCGGTGTGTGTGGGACACCCGGGTGGGGCAGTAACGGCGAGTGGGCGTCCAGCTATGAGGGAGGGCGCTCCAGCCGTGCAGCCGGTGGCTGCTGGCGGACACTATACAAACGGCGGGCCCTTGCTGGCAGGCAGGGGCGGATAGTAGACGCAGGTTCGGCAACATTGGCATATTTACTCGCTGCGAACAGCTTGCAGTAACCCGTTCTGAGCAGAAAGCCGACCGGTCGGTCCTTACCCACCGTCACCTGCGTCTCTCCACCCTGGCCGCTCCCCCTACCCGCCGGTAGGGTGTGGCCACCCTCTCCGGGGGCTCTCCCCGGGAGGCACTCCCGAGAGAGACGAGAGCGAGCATGACCGAGCAGAGCACCGCCCCCCGGGTCGCCGTCGTGACCGGCGCCGCCCGCGGCCTGGGCGCCGCCACCGCCGTCCGGCTGGCCGCCGACGGCTACGCGGTCGCCGTCCTGGACCTGGACGAAGCGGCCGGCCAGGAGACCGTCGACCGGATCACCGCCGCCGGCGGCAGGGCGCTCGCCGTCGGCGCCGACGTCTCGGACGCCGAGCAGGTCCAGGCCGCCGTCGACCGGGTGGCCGCCGAGCTCGGCGCCCCCGTCGTCCTGGTGAACAACGCGGGTGTGCTCCGCGACAACCTGCTCTTCAAGATGTCCGAGTCCGACTGGGACACGGTCATCAACGTTCACCTCCGCGGCGCCTTCCTGATGACCCGCGCGGTGCAGAAGCACATGGTCGACGCCGGTTTCGGCCGCATCGTCAACCTGTCCTCGTCCTCGGCCCAGGGCAACCGCGGCCAGGCCAACTACTCGGCCGCCAAGGCCGGTCTCCAGGGCTTCACCAAGACTTTGGCCATCGAGCTGGGCAAGTTCGGCATCACGGCCAACGCGGTCGCCCCGGGCTTCATCGCCACGGACATGACAGCAGCCACCGCGGCCCGGGTCGGCATGGACTTCGAAGACTTCAAGCGGGCCGCAGCCTCTCAGATCCCGGTCCAGCGGGTCGGTCAGCCCGAGGACGTCGCCCACACCATCGCGTTCCTCGCGAGCGAGGGCGCCGGCTTCGTCTCCGGCCAGGTGATCTACGTCGCGGGCGGCCCCCTCGACTGAGCACGGAACCTACACAGGGTTACCACGGAGTGGGAAGCCGGGCGCACCGGCCTCCCACTCCGTTTGCTTTACCGGGGCTTTTGCAGAACCATTCGACGACCACACTGGCTTTCGATCCTGAAATAGCGGAAATCACCCCTCGGACCACCCCTGGTCGGCCCAATTGTCGATTTCCCGGGAAAATGACAATTACCACCGGAATAGCCCTGTCCGGATGGGTAAGGTCACCCCGTGCAATCCAGAAGTACCCCCGTTCCCCTTCCGCGCCAGGGGCCGGAGCGCCGCACCGCCGAGACCGGCCGCCTGGACCGTCCCACCGCCCCCGCGCGCCACCTCGCCCCGCTCGGCCCCGACCCCGGCGAGCCCGGCTGGCCGCCGATGAGCCGACGGCAGGCCGCCCTCCTCGCCGTCACCCTGGCCGGCTACCTGCTGGTGCTGGCCGGCGTCCTGCTCAACACCGCGCTGGTCGACCTCGACTGGTCGGTCCGGCTGCTGCGCCCCTACGAGCGGTGGCCCCGGCTGGAGCCGCTGCTCGACACCTGGGTGGTCGCCGGGCAGCGCGGCCCGTCGGCGATCGCCGCCTTCGTCTGGCTCGGCTGGCGGGCCCACCGCCTCGGCCGACTGCGCCCGCTGCTGGTCATGGGCATCGCGCTGTTGTTGCTCAACGTCACCGTCGGCGCGGTCAAGATCGTCACCGGCCGGCTCGGCCCGCACTACGCGCAGTACGTCGGCTCGCCCGAGCTCTTCTCCGGCGGCACCATCTTCCCCTCCGGCCACACCGCCAACGCGGTGGTCACCTGGGGCGTGCTCGCCTACCTCGCCGTCCGCTGGCGGCGGACCGGCGCGGTGATCGCCGCCGCCACCGCCTGCTCGATCGGTCTGACCACGGTCTACCTGGGCACCCACTGGGTCACCGACGTCCTGGCCGGCTGGGCCGCCGGACTGCTCGTCCTGCTCTCGCTGCCGCTGCTGGAACCCCTGGTCGCCGCCGCCGAACAGCGGCTCCACCGGCGCTTCGGCCGCCGACACCTGCTCTGCTGAACCCGGGCCCGCCCGAACCAGAGCCGACGGGTCACCGCGGTCCTACCCCTCCCAGCTGCGCTCGACCACACCGTTGCGCACCGCGAGGTTGAGCCGCCCCTGGCGGTACTCCATGGTCATCAGGTCCCCCGGCTCCAGCACCCGGACCGACGCCCAGCCGTGCCGCCGGGCCAACTCCCGGGCCCGCTCGATCCGCAGCCCCGCGTACCCCTCGCCGTCCTGGCCCGCCGCCCCCGAACCGGAGCCCGAACCCGAACCCGAACCCGAACCCGCCGCACCGGACTCCGCCCCCACCGCGTCCGAACCCGACATCGCGCCTCCCCCGGCTCGCCTCCTCGGACGTACGCTGGAATCGTAGCCCGACCCACGCGGTCCGGAGGTGAACGGCATGCGCACCACCACCCCGCGCCGGTGGCGCAGCGGCACCGAGCCGGCCACCGCCCGCAGCGACCTCAAGCTCCGCTACCTGCTCTCGCTCACCTTCACCCCGTTGTTCGCGCTGGCCACGGCGGGGTTCGCCGTCTGGGCGGCCTTCTCGCCCGCCTACGGCGCGCCCAGCCGGGGCACCCTCACCGGCTTCGCCGTGGCCTGCGGCCTGCTCACCCTGTTCGCCGCCGTCGATCTCGTGGTTGTCATCCGGCGCCGCCGGACCGAGCTCTGACGCGGTGTCTCCCACGGAGTGGGAAGTCGACCCGGCCGACTTCCCACTCCGTGCCGTCGACTTCCCACACCGTGCACCCACGATCCCGACCCCAGCGGCCCCGGCAGCCTCAGCGCCCGCCGACCGCCTGCTTCACCAGCGTCCGCCCGAAGTCCCACATCAGCCCGCTCCCCCGGTGGGCCTCGTCCATGATCTCGGTGAAGGCGTCCACGAACCGGTCCACGTCACGCTCGGTGATGATCAGCGGGGGGATCAGCTTGATCACTTCCAGGTGGTCCCCCGACACCTGGGTCAGGATGCGGTGCCGCTGCAGCAGCGGCACGACCACCATCTGCGCGAACAGCCCCTTGCGCGCCGCCTGGAGCGCGGTCCAACCGGCGCGCAGCTTCAGCGACTTGGGCCGGCCGAACTCGATCCCGATCATCAGCCCGCGCCCGCGCACCTCGGCGAGCAGCTCGTACTGGTCGACCAGCGCGGTCAGCCGTCCACGGAAGTAGTCGCCCACCTTGCGGGCGTTCTCCACCACCTGCTCGTCGCCCATCACCTCCAGGGTCGCCAGCCCGGCCGCCATGGCCTGGGCGTTGGACCCGAAGCTGGCCGAGTGCACCAGCACCCGGTCCATCGAGGAGTACACCTTCTCGAAGATCCAGCCCTTGCCGAGCGTCGCCCCGACCGGCACGTACCCGCCGGACAGCGCCTTGGCGGCGCAGACCAGGTCCGGCAGCACGCCGTCCTCGTGCTGGTAGGCGAAGAACTCGCCGGTGCGGCCGATGCCGGTCTGCACCTCGTCGCAGATCAGCAGCGCCCGGTGCTCGTGGAGCAGCGCCTGGGCGGCCCGCAGCCAGCCGGGCGGCGGCGCCTGGACGCCCTTGCCCTGGATCGGCTCGACGATCAGCCCCGCGACGTCGCCGCGCTTCAACTCCTTGGCCAGCGCGCCGAGATCGCCGAGCGGGACGGCGGTGTCCGGCAGCAGCGGGTCGAAGCCCTTGCGGAAGCCGCTCTCCCCGTTGACGGAGAGCGAGCCGGTGGTCAGCCCGTGGAAGGCGTGGTCGGCGTACAGGATCCGCTTCCGTCCGGTGGCGTACCGGGCGAACTTGAGCGCCGTCTCCACCGCTTCGGTGCCGCTGTTGCCGAAGAACACCCGGTCCAGTCCGGGCGCGTACGACAGCAGCCGCTCGGCCAGCAGCCCGGGCAGCGGTGAGCAGTCGAAGCGGACCAGGTCCGGCAGGTCGAGGTCCATCACCTGCTGGACCGCCGAGCGCACCACCGGGTGGTGGCGGCCGAGCGCGAAGATGCCGAAGCCGGCCAGCATGTCGAGGTACTCGTTGCCCTCGGCGTCGTAGAAGTACTGGCCCCGGGCGCGCTCGTAGTACCTGTCGAAGCCGATGGTGCGCAGCATCCGCGGCAGCTGCGGGTTGAGGTAGCGGCCGTGCAACTCGTAGCGCTCGCCGCCGCGTTCGGCGATCAGCGCGGCGAGGTCGAAGGCGGGGCGGTCTGGTTCAGCCGGCATGGCGCGGGTTCGCTCCTCGGGTCGTTAGCAGGTTCTTGGCGAAGACGGCGGTCTGGGCGGCGACCCCGGTCCCGGTCAGCCCCGCCTCCTCCAGGATCTCCCCGCGCGAGGCGTGGCCGAGGAACTCCTGGGGCAGGCCGAGCACCCGCACCGGCACGTCCACGTCGGCGTCGCGCAGCGCCTGGGCGACGGCCGAACCGACGCCTCCGGTACGGCCGTTGTCCTCGACGGTGACCACCAGCCGGTGGGCTGCGGCGAGTTCGGGCAGCACCGGGTCGACCGGCTTGACCCAGCGCGGGTCGACCACGGTCGCGGTGAAGCCCTCGGCGAGCAGCAGCCGGGCCGCGTCCAGGCAGGCGGAGGCGGTGGTGCCGACGGCGACCAGCAGGATCTCGGGCGCCCGCCCGGTGCGCAGCAGCACGTCCACCCCGCCGGTCCGCTCGACGGCCGGCACCGCGGGCCCGACGTTCCCCTTCGGGAAGCGGACGACGGTCGGGACGTCGCCGACCTCGACGGCCTCGCGCAGCTGGGCGCGCAGCTGTTCCGCGTCGCGCGGCGCGGCGAGCCGCAGGCCGGGGACGACCTGGAGGATCGACATGTCCCACATGCCGTTGTGCGAGGCGCCGTCCGGCCCGGTCACCCCGGAGCGGTCGAGCACGAAGGTGACGCCCAGCCGGTGCAGGGCGACGTCCATCAGCACCTGGTCGAAGGCCCGGTTGAGGAAGGTCGCGTAGACCGCGACCACCGGGTGCAGTCCGCCGGTGGCCAGCCCCGCCGCGCTGGTGACGGCGTGCTGCTCGGCGATCCCGACGTCGAAGGTCCGCTCCGGGTAGGCCTTGGCGAACGGGGCCAGGCCCACCGGCTGGAGCATGGCCGCGGTGATCGCCACGAGGTCCGGCCGCTCGGCTCCGAGGGTGAGCAGCTCGTCCCCGAACACCGAGGTCCAGGAGACGCCGCCGCTGGGCGAGATCGGCAGGCAGGTGTACGGGTCGATCGGGTTGACGGCGTGGAAGCGGTCGGCCTCGTCCTGCTCGGCCGGCCGGTAGCCGCGGCCCTTGACGGTCAGGCAGTGCACGATGACCGGTCCGCCGAAGTTGCGGGCCTGGCGCAGCGCCTGTTCGACCGCGCCCAGGTCGTGGCCGTCGATCGGCCCGAGGTACTTGAGGCCGAGGTCCTCGAACATGCCCTGCGGGGCGAAGGCGTCCTTGAACCCCTTCTTGGCGCCGTGCAGCGCGTCGAAGATCGGCTGGCCGACCAGCGGGGTGCGCTGGAGGGCCTCCTTGCCCAGGGCGAGGAAGCGCTCGTAGCCCTGGGTGGTGCGCAGGGTGGCCAGGTGGTTGGCGAGGCCGCCGATGGTCCTGGCGTAGGAGCGCTCGTTGTCGTTGACGACGATGACCAGCGGCCGGTCGCGCGCCTCGGCGATGTTGTTGAGCGCCTCCCAGGCGAGGCCGCCGGTGAGGGCGCCGTCGCCGATCACCGCGACGGTGTGCCGGTCGTGCTGGCCGAGCAGCCGGGCCGCCTTGGCCAGGCCGTCGGCGTAGGAGAGCGCCGTGGAGGCGTGCGAGTTCTCGACCAGGTCGTGCTCGGACTCGCCCCGCGCGGGGTACCCGGAGAGTCCGCCGCGCATCCGCAGCCGGCTGAAGTCCTGGCGGCCGGTGAGCAGTTTGTGGACGTAGCTCTGGTGGCCGGTGTCGAAGACGATCCGGTCGTACGGCGAGTCGAAGACCCGGTGCAGCGCGATGGTCAGCTCCACCACGCCGAGGTTGGGCCCGAGGTGGCCGCCGGTGCGGGTGACGGCCTCGATCAGGAAGTCGCGGATCTCGTCGGCGAGCAGGGGCAGTTCGACGGCCGGGAGCTTGCGCAGCTCGGCCGGGGACGTGACGCGGGAGAGCAGTGACATGGGTTCACCTCACGACTCGGAGCGGTGCGGTGGTGCCTCCACCCGGCCCGGGCGCGGGCCGGCCTGGCTGCGGGGGCGGAGCCGGCCCCGGGCGCGGGGCCCGGGGCCGGGGCGCCGACCCGGAGGTCGGCTCCTGGCTCAGCGGCCCTTGTTGCCGTTGACGGTCTCGGTGATGGCGCGCAGCGACTGCTGCAGCGAGCCCATCGTCGCGAGGACGGCGGTCGGCTCGTAGCCGCAGTGGGCCATGCAGTTCTCGCAGCGCGGGTCCTTGCCGCGGCCGTACTTGCTCCAGTCGGTCTTCTCGACCAGCTCGCGGTAGGTCGGCACGTAGCCGTCGGCCATCAGGTAACAGGGCCGCTGCCAGCCGAACAGCGAGTAGTTGGGGATGCCCCAGGGGGTGCACTCGAAGTCGGCCTTGCCCTCCAGGAAGTCCAGGAAGAGCGGGCTGTGGTTGAGGCGCCAGCGCTTGCGGTTGCCGTCGGCGAAGGCCGCGCGGAAGAGCGCCCTGGTCTGCTCGACGCCGAGGAAGTGCTCCTGGTCGGGGGCCTTCTCGTAGGCGTAGGCGGGCGAGATCATCATCTCGTCCACCTTGAGCTCGTCGTTGAGGTAGTCCAGCACCTCGATGACGGTCTGCGGGGTGTCGGTGTTGAAGAAGGTGCTGTTGGTGGTGACCCGGAAGCCGCGCCGCTTGGCCTCCTTGATCGCGGCCACGGCCTCGTCGAAGGTGCCCTCCTTGGCCACCGACTCGTCGTGCCGCTCGCGCATGCCGTCGATGTGCACCGCGAAGGTGAAGTACGGCGAGGGCGTGAACTTGTCCATCTTCTTGCGCATCAGCAGCGCGTTGGTGCAGAGGAACACGTACTTGCGGCGCTCGACGAGCTGCCGGACGATCTCGTCGATCTGCGGGTGCATCAGCGGCTCGCCGCCGGCGATCGAGACCATCGGGGCACCCGACTCCAGGACCGCGCCGACCGCCTGGGCGACGGGCATCCGCTGCTTCAGGACGCCCGCCGGGTGCTGGATCTTGCCGCAGCCCTCACAGGCGAGGTTGCAGGCGAAGAGCGGTTCCAGCTCCACGATCAGCGGGAACTTGTCCCGGCGCTTGAGCAGCTTCTGCTGCATGAGGTAGGTGCCGACCCGCACGGTCTGGCGCAACGGCATGGCCATGGCTAGCTCGCCTCCTGGGGGAGCGTCGAGGATGTGGGGTGGTTCAGGTCTACGGAGCCGGGCGCGCGCTCCTGCCGGTACCAGTCGACGAGGGCGGGTACCGTCGCCCGCAGGGTCCGCCAGGCGCGCACCCCGGCCGGGAGGGTGCCGGGCCGCAGCAGCTCGTGCTCGGGCGTGTCCACCACCACCCGCAGGACGGCCGCCGGCAGCACGGGCCGGACCTCGCGCAGCGCGGCCAGGACGGCGGCGGCCTCCATGTCGACGGCGAGCGCGCCCTGGAGGTGCAGCGCCCGCCGTTCGATGCCGCGCACCACGTGGTCGGCGGTGTGGTGCACGCCGGTGTGCACGGTCAGGCCGCGCTCCTTCAGCGCCCGGGTCAGCTCCGCGCCGGAGTCGAGCGGGTACAGGTGGCCCTCGGCGTCGCGCACGCCGTCGGCGGCGACCACGTCGCCGGGCAGGACGCCCGGGCCGAGCGCGGCGCCGAAGCCGGCCACCACCACGGCGCCGTAGCCGCTGGGGGCGGAGCCGAGCAGGCGCCGGACGGCCAGCCCGGCGCGGCGCCGGCCGACCCCGGTGCGCACCAGCACCGGGGACCCTCCGGTCGCACCGCGCCAGTCGCCGCCGCGCAGGGCCCAGACCTCGGGGCCCAGGGCGCAGAGCACCAGCAGGGGCGCGGTGGTCACCGCGCCGTCCCGATCGCCGGGGTTCCGTCGGCCCGGATCGTGCCCGGGGCGCCGTTGAGGTAGCGGCCGAGCGCGGTGACCGGGAAGACCAGCCGGTACAGGTGGTAGTTGATGGAGAAGTCCCACGGGAAGCCGGTGCCGGTGAACTGCGGCTCGTCCCAGGTGCCCTCGGGCAGCTGGGTGCGCACCAGCCACTCCGCGCCGCGCTCCACCGCCGGGTTGGCCCGGTCCTTGGGCCCCTCACCGGCCGCGAGCAGCGCCATCAGCGCCCACGCGGTCTGCGAGGCGGTGGAGTCGCCGCGCCCGGCCCAGCGCGCCGGGTCGTCGTAGGAGCGCATGTCCTCGCCCCAGCCGCCGTCGGCGTTCTGCCGGTCCTCCAGCCAGCGCACCGCCCGGCGGATCGCCGGGTGCTCGTCGGGAACGCCGGCCGCCACCAGGGCGGGCAGCACCGAGCCGGTGCCGTAGATGTAGTTGGTGCCCCAGCGGCCGAACCAGGAGCCGTCCGCCTCCTGGTTGCGCAGCAGCCACTCGATGCCGCGCCTGGTCCGGGGGTCGCGGGAGCGGCCGGTCTCGGCGAGCATCTCCACCACGTGCGCGGTGACGTCGGCGGACGGCGGGTCGACCACCTCGCCGAAGTCGCAGAACGGCAGCTTGTTGGGCAGCGTGCTGGTGTTGTCCACGTCGAAGGCGCCCCAGGCGCCGTTCTTGGACTGCATGCCGAGGTTCCAGAGCACGCCCCGGTCCACCGCGCCGTCGACCTTGGCCGGGTCGGGGTGGGCGACCCGGCGCAGCGCGAGCACCACCTCGGCGGTGTCGTCGATGTCGGGGTAGGTGTCGTTCTCGAACTCGAAGGCCCAGCCGCCGGGGGCGAGCCCGGGCCGCTTCACGGTCCAGTCGCCGGGCTTGCGGATCTCCTCGCCGAGCATCCAGTCGACGGCGGAGACCAGCGCCGGGTGGTCGGCCGGCACCCCGGCGTCGACCAGGGCGATGGTGGCCAGGCAGGTGTCCCAGACCGGGGACTGGCAGGCCTCCAGCCAGCGCTTGCCGTCCTCGGTGTGCACGGTGAAGCGGTCGAAGGAGGAGAGTCCGGCCTTCATCACCGGGTGCTCCAGCTCGTAGCCCTCCAGGTGCAGGGCGATCAGCGAGTAGACGGCGGGGGGCTGGATGCCGCCCCAGCAGCCGTCGGCCTCCTGGCGTTCGACGATCCAGCGGCAGGCCTGCGAGAGGGCCAGTCGGCGCAGCGGGCGGAAGGCCCGGCGGTGGTAGGCGTGCAGCGCCTTGTCGAGGCGTTCGAACAGGCCGTCCCAGGTGGTGGCGGGGGCGAGCGGCCGGTGGGGGTACGGGTCGTTCGGGTCGGTGTGCAGCTCGGTGAGCGGGAAGGGCGCCGGACGGACCGGGCGGTGGGAGGAGACGACCGTCAGCGGGACGATGGTCTGGCGGGCCCAGCAGCCGAAGGCGTAGATGTTCAGCGGCAGCCACCTGGGCAGGAAGATGATCTCGGGCGGCATCTCGGGCAGCCGTTCCCAGGGCCACCAGCCGAACAGGGCGAGCCAGATCCGGGTGAACACCCGGGCGGCCGCGATGCCCCCGGCGGAGCGGACGTAGCGGGCGGCGGCCAGCATGTGCGGGGCTTCCGGGTCGTCCCCGGCAAGTTTGAGGGCGACGTACGCCTCGACGGTGGTGGACAGCTCGGGCGGCCCGCCGTGGAAGGTGGACCAGGTGCCGTCCTCGCGCTGCTGGGAGCGGATCCATTCGGCGGTGGCGCGGGTCTGCTCCTCGGTGCGGATTCCCAGGAACTGGCGGAGCAGTAAGTCCTCGGCGTCCATGGTGACGTTGGTCTCCAGGTCGCCCTTCCACCAGCCCTCGGACGACTGCAGGGAGAGCAGGTGGGTGGTGGCGCGGGCCAGGGCCTCCCGCGCGTCGGCCGGTCCGTGGTCCGTCTCACCGGCCGGCCGCGGCTGGTCGGTGTCCTCGGGCTGCCACCGCCCCGTGCCCAGCAGGGCCGGGGGGCGGTCGCCCACCGCGACCGGCTCGGAATCGTACTCAGGGTCGAGCCGGCCGTCCGCGGTTGCTGTCAACGTAACGTCACCTCTCTCGTACCACCACGAATTCGGCGAGTGCGACGAAGTGCTCCCGCACCTCGTCGGTCATGGGCACCTCGTCCAGGGCGGCGAGGGCAGTCGTGTGCTGGCGGCGGGCCTCCTCCCGGGTCCAGGCGCGGCCGCCGGCCTCCTCGATCAGCGCGGCGCGGGCGGCGAGCTCGGGCTCGCTCTCCTCCCCGCGTCCCTTCGGGTCGGCCAGCTCTTCGGCGAGCCGGCGCGAGGCCGCTCCGCCCTCGGCCAGGGCGGCGGCGACCGGAAGGGACTTCTTGCGCTGGCGCAGGTCCCCCCAGTGCGGCTTGCCGGTGACCTCGGTGGCGCCCCAGATGCCGAGCAGGTCGTCCACCGCCTGGAAGGCGAGGCCCAGGTGGTGGCCGTAGCGCTGGAGCGAGTCGGAGACCTTGTCGTCGGCGCCGGCCAGGACGGCACCGATCGCCGAGGCGGCGGCCAGCAGTGCCGCCGTCTTGCCGCCCTCCATCTCCAGGCACTCGGCGACCGTGACGCTGTCGCGCTGTTCGAAGGCGACGTCCATGGCCTGGCCGTCGATCAGCCGGCGGGTCGCCGTGGTGAGCAGCCGGACGGCGCGCGCGGCGTCGGTGGCGCTCGCCCCGCCGGTCACGGCGGCGTCGAGCAGCACCTCGGTGCCGAGCGTCGCCAGGGCGTCGCCGACCAGGATCGCCTGGGCCGGCCCGAAGACCGTCCAGGCGGTGGCCCGGTGCCGTCGGGTCTCGTCACCGTCCATCAGATCATCATGGAGGAGGGAGAAGTTGTGCACCAGTTCAACCGCGACCCCACCGGGCACGCCGACCTCGGCCGCCGCGCCGGTGGCCCGGGCGGACAGCAGCGCCAGCGCCG
Organism: Kitasatospora sp. SC0581; assembly: GCF_048159585.1. Taxonomy (NCBI): domain Bacteria; kingdom Bacillati; phylum Actinomycetota; class Actinomycetes; order Kitasatosporales; family Streptomycetaceae; genus Kitasatospora; species Kitasatospora sp. SC0581. Next base: position 64,853 of record NZ_JBLRWA010000001.1, read on the forward strand.
GGCGCACGGCCTTGCCGCCGTCCCCCGTCACCGGGGTGCCGTCCCGGTCGATCCAGCCGAAGTGGTAGGCGGCGACGGTGTCCATGGGTGCGGCCAGTCGGGCGACGGCGGCCCGTAGCGGCGGGGTGCAGAGCGTACGGCTGCGGGCGAGCAGCTCCGGCACCGAGACCGGTTCGGCGTGCGCCGTGCCTCCGACGGCGTAGCCGGTGCGTGACTCCACGTGCGTTCCCTCTTCCTCGTGGTGCCGGGCCGCACGGGGCGGCCGGGCGCTGTCGGTGCGGCTGGTGTCGAATCGAGTGCCGGTGCCGATGGTTCCAGCAGCGCCGGTGGTGCCGGTACGGCCGGCCGGGCCGCTCCCGGTGGATGCGCCGGTGCGCTCGACGGTACGCCCGTCGGCTCTGGCGGGCTCTCCGGCGGCGGGGCCCGCCGTCACCTGGGCCACCTCCCGTCGCCGCGGTCCACCGGCGTCCGGGTGCCGGCCGCGGCGAGCGCGGCGTCGGCCGCGGCGTGGCCGCTGCGCACGGCGCCCTCCATGGTCGCGGGCCAGCCGGTGGCCGTCCACGAGCCGGCCAGCAGCAGGCCGGGGACCTCGGTGCGGGCCGAGGGGCGCAGTGCCCCGTTGCCCGGCGCCGGGTCGAAGGTCGCGGTGCGCTCCCGGGTGACGAAGAAGTCCAGCACCTCGGCCTGGGCCGCGGCCGGCAGCAGCCGGCCCAGCTCGGGCAGGTAGCGGCCGCGCAGCTCGGCCACCGGCAGGTCGATCTCGTCCTGCGCGGCGGACTGCGACAGTGCCAGGTACTGGGCGCCCGGGTGGGCCCGGCCCGTCGGGGTGGCGGCCAGGCCGGAGTGCGCGGTGCGGTCGAAGACCCACTGGACCGGGGAGCCGAGCGCGGCGAAGAACGGCCGGCGCAGCACCTTGCGGTCGTAGACCACGTGCACGTTGAGGATCGGCGCGGTGCCGAAGCCGGCCAGCCGCTCCTGCCCGGGGACCGCGTTCGGCGGCAGCAGCGCGGCCGCGCTGTCCTGGGCGCCGGCCAGCACCACGGTGTCGGCGGTGAGCAGTTCCCCGCCCTCCAGCCGGACGGCGTGCTGCGGCGCGGCCGGCTTCAGCTCGGCCACCCGGGACCGCAGCAGCACCCGGACGCCGGCCCGCTCCAGTTCGGTGAGCGCCCGGTCGTGGTGGATCACGCCGAGCGGGACGGCGGCGGTGCCGATGTCCGAGGCGCCCGGGTCGGAGAGCAGGCCGGTCTTGAACACCATCCCGGCGAGCGCCAGCGAGACCTGGTCGGCCCGGGCGTTCAGGGTGGCGACGCCGACCAGGTCCCACAGGGCGGCCTGGGTGGCGGCGTTCTGCCCGTTGCGGCGCAGCCAGTCGCCGAAGGAGACCTCGTCCAGGGCCGGGTCCGCGAGGTCCAGGCCCCGCAGGGCGAGCGCGCCGCGGACCACCCGGGCGCGGTCGGCCGGGGACAGGTGCGGGTAGCGGGCCAGGCTGCCGGCCAGGTGCAGCGGGACGGGCAGGCCGGCCCGGCGCAGTCGGCCCAGGGTGCGCACCGGGGCCTCCGGCGGCCCGGTGACGGAGAGCACCGGGATGTCGAGGCGGTCCTGGAGGTGGACCAGCCGGGAGGCGCCGAGGCGCTCCAGCAGGCCGCGGTAGGCGGTGCAGCAGCGCAGGTAGACGTGCTGGCCGTTGTCGACGGTGAGCTCGCCGCGCTGGAAGGAGAAGGCCAGGCCCCCGAGCCGGGGCCGCCCCTCCGCGAGGGTGACCCGGTGGCCCGCCTCGGCGAGGCGCAGCGCGGCGGTGATCCCGGCGAGGCCGCCGCCGACCACCACGGCGGCCGGGCGCGCGGCATCGGCTCGCCCGGTCATCGGCCCTCCCCCTCGCAGTCGGTGGACCGCCCGCGGGCGGTCCCTGAAGAAGATCCTCGTTTGTTCAACACGGAACTACCCGCACGTGATTCCCAGCTGACACAGCGTGACAGAACTGTTGCGAGAATCAAGAACGCCCCCCGGCGAGCCCGGAAAGCGCCACGTACGCCTTCTCCCAGCCCGGCAGCGAGACCCGGCCGCGCAGGACCGACTCCGGTTCGGCGGCGATCCGGCCGAGCAGCCGGTGGTAGATCCCGGCCATCGCGGCGGTGCAGGCGCGGCTGCGGCGGTCGAGCATCGGCAGCAGCCGCAGGCCCTCCTCGAAGGCGGCCTGGGCACGGGCGGCCTCGAAGGCCACCAGGCCGGTGAAGTCCGCGCCGACCGGCGGCTCGGGCAGGGCGAAGCCCTGCTCGCAGCCGAACCGGACCAGGTCCTCGGCGGGCAGGTAGGTGCGGCCGGTCAGGGCGTCCTCGCGCAGGTCGCGCAGGATGTTGGTGAGCTGCAGCGCCAGGCCCAGGGTGTCCGCGTAGCGCGCCCCGAGCTCCGGGTCGTCGCAGCCGTAGACGCCCAACGAGAGCCGGCCGATCGCGCCGGCCACGCAGCGGCAGTAGACCTTCAGCTCGTCGTACGTCTGGTACTCGGCGCCCTTGAGGTCCATCTCGACGCCGTCGATCAGCTCGTCGAAACCGCCGAGCGGGATCGGGAAGCGCCGGGCCGCGTCGGCCAGGGCGACCTTGATCGGGTCGGTGTCGTCGTCGGCGACCACCCCGGAGCGGACCTCGTCCACCAGCTCCCGGGTGCGCACCAGCGCCTCGGCCTTGCGGTCGTCCGGGAGGTCGCCGTCGCCGATGTCGTCCACCCGGCGGGCCAGGGCGTACAGGGCCGACATGGCCAACCGCTTGGGTTCTGGCAGCAACCGGATGCCGTAGCTGAAGTTGCGCGCCTGCAGTCCGGTGACTGCCTCGCAGTACCGGTACGCCGCCATGACCTGGGCCGACGCCAGTGGTGATGCCGCCACGCGGGCGTTCACCTTCCCTTCGCGAAGATGGCCGCCGCCTTCGCTGCGAGGCGGCGCTTGTCCGGCTTCGCCTGCTGGGCGAGCACGTCGTACCCGGCGTCCTCGACGGCCGCCAGGGCCGCATAGCCGCCTGCGGTGAATCCCGCCAGGAGCAGTCGAAGCCTCCCCCGAACCGTACCTACCAATGGTGCGCCGCGGTCGAGCAGGGTGCGGGCCCGCTCGACCTCGAAGGCGATCAGCTCGCGCACCGCGCCGTCGGCGGAGGGCGCGGCCAGGTCGGCCTCGGTAACGCCGAAGCGGGCCAGGTCCTCCGCGGGCAGGTAGATCCGGCCGTGGGCCAGGTCCTCGGCCACGTCCTGGATGTGCTCGACCACCTGGAGTCCGCTGCAGACGGCGTCGGAGAGTTCGGTCCGCTCGGGGGTGGAGACGCCCGCGATGGCCAGCACGAGGCGGCCGACCGGGTCGGCGGAGAGGGTGCAGTAGCCGATCAGGTCGTCGAAGGTGGCGTAGCGGGAGGTGGTCTGGTCCACCCGGTTGGCCTCGATCAGACGGCGGAACGGTTCGGGGGTGAGGCCGTGCCGGTCGACCAGCGGGACGAGCGCGCTCATCAGCGGGTGGCGGGGGCGGTCCGCGCCGGCCGCTCCGGAGCCGCCGGCGGTGCGCAGGGCCGTCTCGAAGACCCGGTCGAGGTCCTGCTCCAGTCCGTCGAGCAGGGCGAGCCGGAAGGCGGTCTCCTGCGGAGCCGGCGGGCCGGACTGGTCCGAAGGGGTGGCGGGGGGCGTCTGCTCGACCCCGAGCAGCCGGGCGGTGGCGGCCGGGTCGGCCAGGTCGCCGTCGCCGGCGTCGTCGACCAGGCGGGCGAAGCCGTACACCGCCATCAGGTCGTCGCGCCAGGCCGCGGGCAGGAAGAACGGGGCGACGGGGAAGTTCTCCGCGCCCGCCTTGTCCAGGGTCTGTCCTGCGGAACCGTTCACCGGCGTATCTCTGGGCTGGGCCGAAGCCGACACTGCTGTCACTCCCCCGTTCTACACCGCTTGGCACGACCGGTCCGACTCGGACACGCGTCCGAGCGCGGGCGTCACGCACGGCACACCGCCCCCGCGACCACCAGGCTGACACGCCCGGGCGCGCCGGAGAAGAGCGCCCCGCCGGGGCACCGGGCGCTCGCCTCCGCGCCGGGCGGCGGGAAAGGCGCGGGGCCGGCTCCGGAAGCTCCGGAACCGGCCCCGCGGGAGTGTGACGGGGACTACGGTCGCTCGCCGCGCTCGTAGCGGCTCACGACCTCCTCGGTGGGTCCGTCCATGACCAGCTCGCCGGCCTCGATCCATATGGTCCGCTCGCAGACCTCGCGGATCGAGTTGTTGTCGTGGCTGACCAGGAAGACCGTACCGGCGGACTTGCGCAGCTCGTCGATCCGCCGCTTGCTGCGCTGCTGGAAGGCCTGGTCGCCGGTTGCGAGGGCCTCGTCGATCAGCAGCACGTCGTGGGTCTTCGCGGCCGCGATCGAGAAGCGCAGCCGGGCGCCCATGCCGGAGGAGTAGGTGCGCATCGGCAGGGAGATGAAGTCGCCCTTGTCGTTGATGCCGGAGAACTCGACGATGTCCTGGTAGCGGGCCCTCACCTGGGCCGGGGTCATGCCCATGGCCAGGCAGCCGAGGACGACGTTGCGCTCACCGGTGAGCTCGTTCATCAGCGCGGCGTTGACGCCCAGCAGCGAGGGCTGGCCGTTGGTGTAGATGCCGCCCTTCTCGGTCGGCAGCAGGCCGGCGATGGCGGCCAGCATGGTCGACTTGCCGGAGCCGTTGGAGCCGATCAGGCCGATCGCCTCGCCCTTGTACGCGGTGAAGCTGATGCCCTTGACCGCGTGCACCTCGCGCACGCCGGAGGCGCGCTTGCGGCTGATGATGCGGCTCAGCGCCGAGGTGGCGCTGCCCTTGCCGGAGCCGGCGCCGTGCACCTTGTAGACGATGTGCACGTCGTCGACGACGACGGTGGGCTCGCGGGCGACGTCCGCGTCCGTGACGGTGTCGTTGTTGCTCAGGTCGATGTCAGCCACGGCCGTACTCCTCCTCGGCCTTCCAGAAGAAGACGTATCCGACGACGAACATGCCCACGCCCCAGGCCAGGCCGTACGCCCACTGGTGCGGCGGGAGGGTCTGGTGCACCGGCTGGTGCGGGTTGTAGATGACCGGCGCGAAGGCGTGCCGCAGCAGGTCCATGTAGATCGACGCCGGGTTGAGCGACATCAGCGTCTGGATGTAGTGCGGCCAGTGCGTGATCTTGTCCTGGATGCTGAACATCACACCGGACAGGAACATCCAGGCGCGCATCACGAACGGGATCAGCTGGGAGATGTCGCTGGTCCGGGAGCCGAGCCGGGCCATCACCAGGGAGATGCCGGTGTTGAAGAGCGTCTGCAGGAGCAGCGCCGGGATGATCAGCAGCCAGGTCCGGCCCGGGGTGATGCCGGCGGCGAGCACGGTGACGACCAGGACGACCATCGAGATCAGCAGCTGCTGGAGCTGGATCACGGTGAAGGCGATCGGGAGGCTGGCCCGGGGGAAGTGCAGCGCCCGGATCAGCCCGAGGTTGTCGGAGATCGCCCGGGTGCCGGCCTGCACCGCGTTCTGGGTGAACTGGAAGACGAAGACGCCGATGCACAGCCAGGCGATGTAGGTGTTGTCCGGGAAGCCCTGCTTGCTCGCCAGGATCACGCCGAAGACCAGGTAGAACACCGCGCAGTTGAGCAGCGGGGTCACCACCTGCCACAGCTGGCCGAGCTTGGCGTTGGTGTACTGGGCCACCAGGCGGGCGGTGGCGAAGGCCCAGATGAAGTGGCGCCGGGCCCAGAGCTGCTTGGAGTAGGCGAACAGGCCGGGACGGGCGCCGCTCACCGCCAGACCGTACTTGTCCGCAAGCTGCTTGGGGGTCAGGCCCGCGTCCGCCCCCCTGGGGGCCGAGAGGCTGACGGGTTCACTCACTGTCGACACATTCGTCCTTCACGCGGGATCGGTCGGGGCGGCCGGTCGGCGGGGTCCGCCGGTCGTGCGCCGATGGGGATCCACTGGGATCTCGGGGGAGCCGGCCGGTGTGTGGGCACCGGCCGCAGCGATCGATCATCCGATGCGGATGCCATCAGATGTGATCAGATGATCGGAGGTCGGCCCAGCCTGGTCAGTCGCCAGACGGTACGCCACCGCATGGGCCGCCGCGCACCGCAGGGTTCGCGCCAGCCCGCCCGGAACCCGCCCCACCAGGCCTTCAGCGCCTCCGGGGAGGGGCGGCGGGCCAGGGTCAGCAGGAACCAGGTTCCCAGATAGAGAGGCACCAACAGGGCCGGAAGGTTCCGCCTCGCGAGCCAGACCCGGTTGCGGGCCACGTTGTGGAAGTAGCTCGCGTGGCGGGCGGGCGAGGTCGTGGGGTGGTGCAGCACCACGTCCGCCCGGTAGTCGATGGCCCACCCGGCGTCCAGCGCGCGCCACGCGAGGTCGGTCTCCTCGTGGGCGTAGAAGAACTCGGCGGGCAGCTGCCCGGCCTGCTCGAACACCTTGCAGCGCACCGCGCTCGCGCCGCCCAGGAAGGTCGTCACCCGGGACGAGCGCAGCGGGTCACTGGCGCGCAGCCGGGGGACGTGCCGGCGCTGGGTGACACCGGTGTCCGGGTCGGCGATCCGGAAGGAGACGATGCCCAGCTCCGGGTCGGCGGTGAAGGCCTCGCGCAGCAGGCGGGCCGAGTCGGTGCGCGGCAGGTTGCCGTCGTCGTCCAGGAAGAGGACGGCGTCGACCTCCGCGCCGTCCCGGCCGAACAGCTCGATGCCGACGTTGCGCCCGCCCGGGATGCCCAGGTTCTCCGGCAGCTCGACGGTGCGCACGCCCTCCGGCAGCGGGGGCAGCTCCACGCCCTGGCCGACCACGGCCAGCTCGACCGCCGGGCCCTCCTGGGCGCGGACGGCCTCGATCAGGGCGTTGAGCTCGGCGGGCCGGTTGCCCATGGTGATGATCACGGCACCGAGGCGGAAGTCCTCCGCCGTGCCCGGCGCGCTCATCGCAGCCTGCTGGAGAGGACGATGCTCAGCAGGTGCAGCACGGTCTGGAGCATCGCGATCGCGGCCAGGACGACCACCGCGAGCCGGGTGAAGAGCAGCCCGCCGTGCACCGCGTCGGCGACGCCGGCGGCCAGGATGAGCAGCGAGGCCTCGACCGCGCCGACCAGGCGGTGGAACTTCAGGAAGGAGGCCGCCCGACGGGCCTTGGCGACGGAGGCCGAACGCGGCACCGAGGCGCTGTCCTCGACGGCCGTCAGGCCGCTGCGGGCGCGGGCCACGTCCACCAGGTCGGTCTCGGACTTGATCAGGATCGCGCCGAGCGCGGCCAGGGTGCCGAGGAAGGCCCACTCCCAGTGCGACCCGGTGCCCTCGCGGTGCAGCAGGTCGGTGGCGCGCAGGCCGAGGCCGGTCAGCAGCGCCGCCTCGGACATGTAGTGGCCGACCCGGTCCAGGTAGACGCCGGTGAGCGAGGTCTGCCGCCGCCAGCGGGCCACCTCGCCGTCCACGCAGTCCAGCAGCAGGTAGACCTGGATCAGCAGGGCGCCCAGGACGGCGCCCGCGATGCCCGGCAGGACCAGCGCGGCACCGGCCAGGATGCCGGTGACCATCATCAGGTACGTCAGACCGTTGGGCGTGATCGCCGTCACGGTGGAGAGCACCCGGGTGATCCGCAGCGAGATCTTCCGCATGTACAGGCGACCGGCCCAGTGCTCGGCACTGCGGCGCTGGAGCATGCCCTCCGGGTGGATCACCGCGCGCAGCTCCTCGATCGAGGGCCGGCGGGTCAGGTCCACCGGGGGCCGTTCGGCGCCCGCGGTGGAGGGGTCAGCTGTTGACGGCTTGGACATAGTCGGCGTACGCGTCCCTGATTGCGGAAGGGGAGAGGTCGAGGTGTTCGAGGATGGTGAAGCGCCCCGGTCGGGTGTTCGGAGCGTAGTGCACCGCTTCGGTGAACTCCGCCTCGGTGAAGCCGATCTGAGCCGCGGTCACCGGCAGTCCGTGGCTCGCCAGGCGCTCCACGATCAGGCCGGTCAGCTCGCGCTCGCCCCGCAGGAAGCTGGCGAAGGCGGCGCCGAGGCCGACCTGCTCGCCGTGCTGGGCGGACCGCTTGGGATACAGCACGTCCAGGGCATGCGAGATCTCGTGGCAGGCACCCGACGAGGGCCGGGTGCTGCCCGCGATGTTCATCGCGATGCCGGACAGTACCAGGGCCTCGGCGAGCGCCGTCAGGAGGTCCTGGTCCTGGGTGCTCCCCGGGTGCCGCAGCAGGTTCTCGCCCGCCGAGCGGGCCATCGCCACGGCCAGACCATCCACCGGCTCGCCGGTCACCGCGTGCGACAGCTCCCAGTCCGCGCACGCGGAGATGTTGGAGACGACGTCGCCCACACCGGCCGCCACGAAGCGCTGCGGGGCCTGCCGGATCACGTCCAGGTCGACCACGATGCCGATCGGGCTGGGCACCCCGTAGGAGCCGCGGCCGGCGTCGTTGTCCAGGGTGGAGACCGGCGAGCAGATGCCGTCGTGGGCCAGGTTGGTGGCGACCGCGACCAGCGGCAGGCCGACCCGGGCCGCGGCGTACTTGGCGGCGTCGATGATCTTGCCGCCGCCGAGGCCGACCATCGCGTCGTAGTGGCCGCCGCGCATCGCCTCGGCCAGCCGCACCGCGCTGTCCAGGCTGCCGTCGTCCACGTTGTACCAGTCGGCGCCGGGCAGGGCCGGCTCCAGGCGGCGGCGCATGGCCGAGCCGGAGCCGTTGCTGATCGCGACCGCGATCCGGCCCGAGGCCGACAGCCGCTGGTCCGCGAGGATGCCGCCGAGCGCGTCCAGCGCGCCCGGGCGGATCTCGACGAACAGCGGCGACGGGACCAGTCGGGTCAGTACCGGCACGCGATCTCCCGCGCCTTCGCCAGGTCGTCGTGGTTGTCGACCTCGACCCAGGAGACCTCGCCGATCGGCTGGACGTCGATCCGCAGGCCGCGGTTCACCATCTCCTGGTAGCCGTCCTCGTAGTACAGCTGCGGGTCGCGCTCGTAGGTGGCGCGCAGCGCGTCGGTCAGGTCGGCGGCGGCGGACGGGTTGATCACCGTGAGGCCGATGTACTCACCGCTCGCCTCGGCCGGCTCCATCAGCTTGGTGATCCGGCGCATGCCGGTGGCCGGGTCTACGACGACCTTCATCTCCTCGTCGGCGAGCTTCTTCACCGTGTCGAGGGCGAGCAGGATGCCGGGGGCGGCGCCGGCGTCGGTCAGGCGCCGGTTGCCCTCCAGCATGGTGCGCTGGACGGAGGCCGGGTGGACGGTGTCGCCGTTGGCGAGCAGCAGGCCCTCGGCGAACAGGTCGCGGGCGCACCAGAGCGAGTAGGCGTTGTTCCACTCCTCGGCCTTGTCGTTCTCGACGAGGTGGAGCTTGACGCCGTACTTGCTCTCCAGGGCGTCCTTGCGGTCGTACACCGCCTCCTTGCGGTAGCCGACGACGATCGCGGCATCGCGCAGACCGACCTCGGCGAAGTTGCCGAGCGTGAGGTCCAGGACGGTCCGTTCCCCGTCGACCGGCACCAGCGCCTTGGGCAGGGTGTCGGTGTACGGGCGCAGCCGGCGGCCGGCGCCGGCTGCCAGAACGAGGCCGATCATGCGGGTCTCCTGATCCGTCGTGCTGTGCGCGGGGCCGTGCCGGGGGCGGCGGCGCCACCGGGACCCCCGGTCCGGTGTTCGACCGGGCCGGGCGGCGGCGCGCCGGTGCCGGCACAGATCCGGGCACCGTGTCGTATGTGATGGTAGGCGACCGGGGCCACCGGCCAGAACGCGCCCGCCCTGCCCAGGGGCGGCGGCGGGGCGGCGGACGGGCGGCCGCCGAGGGCCCGTCGAACGGCCGTCGGGCCGCCCGGGGGCCGCACCGGATCCGCCCGGGCGCCGCCTGCGGGACGGTGCGGGGAGGCCGCGAGGAGGCGCCGGGCCGGTCGAACGGGCTCCGAACGCACGCCGAACGGTTCTGCGAATTCTGTGACTCTTACGAGGGCATCCCGGACCCTTCTCTGGACGGTTTCCGACTCCTCCGGGTCATGATCCGCCCGGTTGTGCGTGGGACCCCTGCCGACCGCCACCCATACGGCAGACTGGATGCCGACGCCGGCGCCGGTGCCCCCGCTGTGTCCGCCGCACTCCGCCCGGTGTGTCGGAGACACCCGATGCTCCCGTTGCTCCCGCTCCCGAAAGAGGCCCCATGCCCCAGAGTCTTCCGACCGATCCCACGCACTTCGCGGCCGAGATCGACACCGGTCTCGATGTGGAGACCGATGTGACGGTCGACCCCCGGGCCACCGGGTCCGCCCCCGTCGGAACCGAGATCCTGCTGGAACTGGTCGACGACGCGGGCGTCACGATCGGCACCGGCGAGAAGCTCTGGGCCCACCAGCAGCCGGGCCGGCTGCACCGGGCCTTCTCGGTCTTCCTGTTCGACCGCCAGGGCCGGCTGCTGCTCCAGCGCCGGGCCCTCGGCAAGTACCACTCCCCCGGCGTCTGGTCGAACACCTGCTGCGGCCACCCGTACCCGGACGAGCCGCCGTTCGTCGCCGCCGCCCGGCGCACCGCCGAGGAGCTGGGTGTCGCACCGGCGCTGCTGTGCGAGGCGGGCACCGTCCGCTACGACCTGCCGGACGAGGCGTCCGGGCTGATCGAGCGGGAGTGGAACCACCTGTTCGTGGGACTGGTCACCGCGCCGGTCGAGCCCGCCCCGGAGGAGGTGGACGACTTCGCCTTCGTGACCGCGCAGGAGCTGCGCGAGCTGCGGGCGGAGCGGCCGTTCTCGGTCTGGTTCGAGACGGTCTTCGAGGCCGCGCTGCCGGGCATCCGGGAGATCGCCGGGCGGGACTGGTAGTCCGCCCGCCCCGGCCGGTGGTCCGGCCGTCCCGACCGGCGGTCCGGAGGTGTCGGCCGTCGGTCCGGCGTCCGGCCCGGCCGGTCAGTGGTCGGGCCCCGGGGGAACGGGCAGCGAGGCCCAGATGACCTTGCCGCCCTCCCCCGTGTCTTCGACGTCGCACACCCCACCGGCCTGCAGGGTGACGCTCTTCACCAGCAGCAGGCCGCGCCCGCCGGTGCGTCCGGTGTCGTTCTCCAGCGCCTTCGGCCGGTACGGGTCCCCGTCCTCGACCGACACCCGCACCCAGGCCCGGCGCAGCGACAGCTCGGTGACCACCTCGGGCGACAGCTCGGCGGCGTGCGTCACCGCGTTGCTCACCAGCTCCGAGACGATCAGCAGCAGGTCGTCCACCAGCTCCTGGTAGCGCACCCCGGTCATGCCCTGGGCCAGCAGGCGGTCGCGCACCGCGTGCCGGGTGAGCGGCACCGAGGCCTCGGTGGCGGGCACCGGGAAGCGCCACACGCCCTCGGTGGGGCCCGCGGAGGCCGTGGCCCCGACCGGGCCCTCCCCCCGCCTGCCGCGTCTCGGTTCGGCCTTCGCCGCTCCGCTGATCTGCTCCACGTCCAGCCGCCCTTCGTCCGCGACCCGGGAATCAGGCGATCCGCTTCATGGCGCCCTCGGTCCACAGAGGCTAGGAGAGCCGTCGCGGCGGGTGCGGCACCGTCGACAAGTTGCCCGTGTCGGACCGGTTCCGGCCGCAACCGACCGCGGGCGGTGCGGGAGTCGACCGGTTCCTTCGCGGACCCCACCGGTTCGGGCCGGATTCGAGCGCGTTCACAGGCCGTACCAACCTGTGCGGGCGGTGCGCCGCGGCCCCGTGCCCCCGGAGCGGCCCGACCAGGATGTCGGTCGGCGCGGCCCCGAGGAAGCGCAGGTGAGAAGCACTCCAGAACCCTGGTAATGTTCTCTCTGTCGCCGAGGGGGCGAGGAAAAAGCCCCCGAAGCACACACCCAGTCCGGGTGGCGGAATGGCAGACGCGCTAGCTTGAGGTGCTAGTGCCCTTTATCGGGCGTGGGGGTTCAAGTCCCCCCTCGGACACAGCCGAAATTCCCCGTGGAGGCCGAAAGGCCTCCACGGGGAATTTCGTTTTTCGGGCCGCCCCTTTCCCCCGGGCCGGCCCCGGTCGCCGTCCCTGGCCACCGCCCTCCCTGGCGCTGTGGCGTCCGTCTCCTCGCCGGTCCGCATCGGCCCGGACGCCGGACACGAGATGGCAACAATCGGATGGTTTGAGCTTCCTCTGAGGTTTTCGCCCCTTTTTGGACCTTAGGCTGCTCTCCGTTTGTCCGAAATACCGACGCAAAATCGCAAAAACACCGACACCACCCGATGAACCACGAGCGAGAGGACCGATACGTTGAGTGAGCCCGAATCGTCGACGGCATCACACCAGAACTACCGCCGATCGCTCGGAACGATCAGCCTGACCGCGGTCGGGCTGGGGTCGATCATCGGCTCCGGGTGGCTGTTCGGTGCCGAGCGGGCCGCCAAGCTCGCCGGACCCGCCTCGATCCTCGCCTGGGTGATCGGTGCCGCGGTGGCGCTGACCATCGCGCTCACCTACAGCGAGCTGGGCTCGATGTTCCCCAAGGCCGGCGGCATGGTCCGGTACGGCCAGTACTCGCACGGCTCGCTGGCCGGCTACCTGGCGGCCTGGGCCAACTGGATCGCCATCGTCTCGGTCATCCCGGGTGAGGCCACCGCCTCCGTGCAGTACATGAGCTCCTGGCACTTCGGCTGGGCGCAAGGGTTGTACGACGGCAAGGAGCTGACCCTCAGCGGCGTGGCGCTGGCCAGCGTGCTGCTGCTCGTCTACTTCGCCCTCAACTGGTTCGCGATCACGCTGTTCGCCAAGACCAACACCGCGATCACCGTCTTCAAGGTCGTCGTCCCGACGGTGACCGCCGGTGCGCTGCTCTTCGCGCACTTCGACTCGGCGCACTTCACCGACCACGGCGGCTTCGCGCCGAACGGCTGGAGCTCGGTGTTCACCGCCGTCGCGGTCTCCGGCATCGTCTGGGCCTTCAACGGCTTCCAGTCCCCGCTGAACCTGGCCGGCGAGGCCAAGAACCCCGGCAAGTCGCTGCCGAAGGCCGTCATCGGCTCGATCCTGATCGCCCTGGTGATCTACGTCGCGCTCCAGATCGCCTTCCTCGGCGCCATCCCGGGCGGCGACCTGGCGAACGGCTGGAGCAACCTCTCCTACACCTCGCCGCTGGCCGACCTGGCCATCGCCTGGGGCCTCAACTGGCTCGCGATCACGCTCTACGCGGACGCCTTCATCTCCCCCTCCGGCACCGGCATGATCTACGCCGCCACCACCTCGCGCATGATCCACGGCGTGCAGGAGAACGGCCACCTGCCGAAGATCTTCGGCAGGGTCGACGCCAAGACCGGCATCCCGCGCCCGGCGCTGGTGCTCAACCTGGTGGTCGCGTTCATGTTCCTCGCGGTCTTCCGCGGCTGGGGCTCGCTGGCCGAGATCGTCTCGGTGGCCACCGTGATCTCGTACATCACCGGCCCGGTCGCCGTGATGGCGCTGCGCCGCCTGGCCCCCGAGCTGCCGCGGCCGGTCCGGCTGCGCGCCATGCCGGTGATCGCCCCGATCGCGATGATCTTCGGCTCGCTGGTGCTCTACTGGGCCCGCTGGCCGCTCACCGGCAAGGTCATCCTGCTGATGGCCGCCGGTCTGCCGATCTGGGCCTGGTACGAGCTGCGCAAGCCGTTCGCCGTGCTGAAGCCGCACCTGAAGGCGGGCGCCTGGATGGTCGCGTACCTGTTCGTGATGGCCGGCGTCTCCTGGGCGGGCAGCGCCGACTTCGGCGGGCACGGCTACCTGCCGGAGGGCTGGGACCTGCTGATCGTCGCCGCGATCGGGCTGGCGTTCTACTACTGGGGCGTCGCCAGCGCCTGGGCCAACCCCTCGCTGGCCGCGGTCCGCGAGGAGATGCTGGAGGCCGAGGGCGCCGAGGCGGCGGAGCCGTCCCGGGTCTGATCCTCGTCACACGGTGAAGGGCCGGTCGGATTCCTCCGACCGGCCCTTCGGCGTCTCTCGCGGGAGTGTGCGTTCCGTCGCCGTGTGCGTGGAGCGCTCCGTTGGCGCGTGCGCGGTGCGCCTCGTTCCCGTCTGCGCGGTGCGCTTCGTTCCCGCGTGCGCGGTGCGCCTCGTTCCCGGTGTGCATCCATTCTGCCGTGGGCGGCACCCCCGGGTCACCGTCTTCGGGGATGATCTTCGTCGCGTTCTCCGCGCCTAGCGTGGTGGCGGGCGGTCCTCGGCAGGAGGGCCCGGCTACAGGGAGCGTCGTCGACGTGACGGAAGCACAGCGGTACGGTCAGGATCCGGCCCTCGCGCGGGAGCTGGTCGGGATGATGGCCGAGGACGGCGCGGCCGCCCGGCTGGCGAACAGCCCCGACCTGGCCGAGCAGGCGGCCTGGCGGCGGCTGACCGCCCGGCACGGGGACCGGCTCGCGGAGATCATGGCGGCGCACGGCTGGCCGACCGAGCGCGCCGTCGGCCCCGAGGCCGCCCGGGCGGCGTGGCTGGTGGCGCAGCACGCGGACCGGCAGCTCGACGTCCAGCGGCGGGCGGCGGCACTGATGGGCGAGGCCGCCGCCCGGGGTGAGGCGAGCGCCCGCGACCTGGCCTTCCTCCAGGACCGGCTGGCGGTCAACGAGGGCCGGGAGCAGCGCTACGGGACGCAGATCGGCGCGGTGGCGGACGGCCGTCCGGTGCCGTGGCCGTGCGAGGAGCCGGAGCGGCTGGACGAGCGGCGCGCGGAGGTGGGCATCGAGCCGTTCGACGAGTACACCGCGCGGTTCGCTCCGAAGTAACCGTCAGGTCCGCCGGTCGGGATTGACTCTTGCGCGCGGCCGCCCGGGCCGCATTGACTGACCTTCGGCTAGCGCTGCTAGTTGAAGGGCGGACGAGAGGACGATCGGTGCGGCAGTACGCGGAGTACAGCGACCAGTACATCGACGGCGAGTGGCGGCCCTCCGGGGACGCCGGGTCGATCACCGTACTGAATCCGGCGACCGAACAGGTGCTGGCCACCGTGCCGGCCGGCGGCACGACCGACGTCGACACGGCGGTGACGGCGGCCCGCCGGGCGGCCCGCGCCTGGGGCACGACCACCCCCGAGGAGCGGCTGGCGCTGCTGACCCGGCTGCGGGACGGGATCGCCGCCGCGCAGAACGAGATCACCGAGACGGTCGTCGCCGAGCTGGGCTCTCCGGTCGGCTTCGCCGGTGCCGTGCACGCCGGGCTGCCGCTCGCTGTGGCGACCTCCTACCTGACCCTCCTTGCCGAGCACCCCTTCGAGGAGCGGATCGGCAACTCGGTGGTGCACGCCGAGCCGGCCGGGGTGGTCGCGGCGATCACGCCGTGGAACTACCCGCTGCACCAGATCGTCGCCAAGACCGTCCCGGCCCTGGCGGCCGGCTGCCCGGTGGTCCTCAAGCCGGCCGAGGACACCCCGCTGGTGGCCCGGCTGTTCGCCCGGCTGGTGCACGCGGCCGGGTTCCCGGCGGGCGTCTTCAACCTGGTGACCGGCACCGGGGCGGTGGCGGGCGCGGCGCTCGTCGGGCACCGGGACGTGGACCTGGTCTCGTTCACCGGTTCCACCGCCGTCGGCCGGCAGGTCGCCGAGACGGCCGGCCGGGGGCTGAAGCGGGTCTCCCTGGAGCTGGGCGGCAAGTCGGCCAACGTGGTGCTGCCCGGCGCCGACCTGGCCCGGGCGGTCAAGGCGAACGTCGCCAACGTCTTCGCCAACTCGGGCCAGACCTGCAACGCGCTGACCCGCCTGCTGGTGCACGAGGACCAGTACGAGGAGGCGGTCGCCCGGGCCGAGGAGGTCGCCGCCCAGTACCGGCCGGGCGACCCGACCGACCCGCAGACCCGGATCGGCCCGCTGGTCAACGCCAGGCAGCTGGCCCAGGTGCGCGGCTACATCGACGGCGCGCTGGCCGAGGGCGCCCGGCTGGTCGTCGGCGGCTCCGAGCCGGTCACCGAACCCGCCACCGGCTACTACGTCCGCCCGACCGTGCTCGCCGACGTGACCCCGGAGATGACGGTGGCCCAGGAGGAGGTCTTCGGCCCGGTCCTGGCGATCCTCCGCTACCGCGACGAGGACCACGCCGCCGAACTCGCCAACGGCACCCCGTACGGTCTGGCCGGCGGCGTCTGGGCCCGCGACACCGACACCGCCGCCGCCTTCGCCCGCCGCCTCGACACCGGCCAGGTGGACCTCAACGGCGGCCGTTTCAACCCGCTCGCGCCCTTCGGCGGCTACAAGAGCTCCGGCCTCGGCCGGGAGCTGGGCCGGCACGGGCTGGAGGAGTTCCTGCAGTACAAGTCCCTGCAGTACTAGCGGACCCGGTGCACGGGGCGGCGCGGGGCGGGGCCGACGAACGGCTGACGGCTGACGGCTGACAACTTTCAGCGAACAGATGACAGATAACAGATTTCGAAATCTGTCATCTGTTCGCCGTTCGCCGTCAGACCAGGTCGACGCCCGGGTAGAGCGGGTACGGGGCGAGCAGGTCGGCGGCGCGCTTGGCGGTGGCGTCGCGGAGGGCTGCGTCCAGGGTGTACGCGGCCTTGGACGGGGAGCCCTTGGCCGTGGTGGCGGGGGCGGTGGCGCGCAGGACGGTGTGGATCAGGTCGGCGATCTCGTCCATCTCGGCGGTGCCGAGGCCGCGGGTGGTGAGGGCCGGGGTGCCGAGGCGGACGCCCGAGGTGTACCAAGCGCCGTTCGGGTCCTGCGGGACGGAGTTGCGGTTGGTGACGATGCCCGAGTCGAGCAGCGCCGCCTCGGCCTGGCGGCCGGTCAGGCCGTAGCCGGAGACGTCGGCGAGGACCAGGTGGTTGTCGGTGCCGCCGGTGACCAGCTTTCCGCCGCGGCGCAGCAGGCCCTCGGCGAGCGCCTGGGCGTTGGCGACGACGGCGCGGGCGTAGGCCTGGAACTCGGGGCGGCGGGCCTCGGCGAGGGCGACCGCCTTGGCGGCCATCACGTGGGAGAGCGGGCCGCCGAGCACCAGCGGGCAGCCGCGGTCGACGTGCTCGGCCAGTTCGGACTGGCACAGCACCATGCCGCCGCGCGGGCCGCGCAGGGACTTGTGGGTGGTCGTGGTGACGATGTGGGCGTGCGGGACCGGGTCGTGGTCGCCGGTCAGCACCTTGCCCGCGACCAGGCCGGCGAAGTGCGCCATGTCGACCATGAGGGTCGCGCCGACCTCGTCCGCGATCTCGCGCATCCGGCGGAAGTCCACCAGCCGCGGGTAGGCGGAGTAGCCGGCCACGATGATCAGCGGGCGGAACTCGCGGGCGGTCTCGCGCAGCGCGTCGTAGTCGATCAGGCCGGTGGCCGGGTCGGTGCCGTAGCTGCGCTGTTCGAACATCTTGCCCGAGATGTTGGGCCGGAAGCCGTGGGTGAGGTGGCCGCCGGTGTCCAGGGACATGCCGAGCATCCGCTGGTTGCCGAGCTCCTGGCGCAGCCGCGCCCAGTCCTCCTCGGTGAGGTCGTTGACGTTGCGCACCGCGGCGCGCTCCAGCGCCGGGCTCTCGACCCGCTGGGAGAGGACGGCCCAGAAGGCGGTGAGGTTGGCGTCGATGCCGGAGTGCGGCTGGACGTAGGCGTGGTCGGCGCCGAACAGCTCGCGGGCGTGCTCGGCGGCGATGCCCTCGACGGTGTCGACGTTGCGGCAGCCCGCGTAGAAGCGGCGGCCGACGGTGCCCTCGGCGTACTTGTCGCTGAGCCAGTTGCCCATCGTGAGCAGGACGGCCGGGGAGGCGTAGTTCTCGCTGGCGATGAGCTTGAGCGAGCCGCGCTGGTCCGCCAGCTCCTGTCCGATCGCGGCGGCGATCCGCGGTTCGACGCCGGCGACCACGTCGAGGGCGCTGCGGAAGGCGGTGTCGGCCGCGGCGGAGGCGGCGGTGTGGGGCTGCTGGGCCATGGCGGTCTCCTGGTGGGGATGCGGGGGCCCAGGCGCTCGGCAAGTTCACGTGAGGATTCACGGGGCCGCTTCCCGATGGTTGATTCCATCCCTACGCGCCAGTTGCGGCCCACCGGGATCGTACCAACACCGGAGGGACTGTGGCGGAGGTCTCAGAATGCGGAACGGGCAGTCCGTTTCAGCATGGTATGTCCGTTCTTTTGCAACGCGAGTGTTTCAGCGAAATGAAGCCGCCACATTTCCCGAAACAGTTCGAAAGGAATGACCCGAACGTCCGCCAAAGGTGATTTGCGGAACCTCGGACGCATCCGATCAAATGGCGCTCGAACAGCCGCCGGGAAACCCCCGGAGGCCGTACCGGAAATACACACCAGCGCACCCTCACCCATGGGGCGGCGGAGAATTCGGGGGTTACGCCTCATGGCAGTGGTCGACACCGTCCCAGGCACCGCGGCCGGGCCCGTGCCCGCCGCCGACCCCGGCCCGCTCCGCCGGATCCTGCGGGACCGGGTCGGCGCCTCCGCCCTGGCGGTGGTGGTGCTGTTCCTGCTGCTCGCCCTCGGCGCCCCGCTGGTCGCCGCGCTGTACGGGAAGAACCCGGTCGACCACTACGGCCAGAACGCTCCGGGCCTGCTCAGCGACAGCGGCCTGCCGATGCTGCCGAACGGCGGCATCTCCGGGGACTTCTGGTTCGGCCTGGAGCCCGGCCTCGGCCGGGACGTGTTCACCCAGCTGCTGTACGGCATCCGCACCTCGCTGCTGATCGCCTTCGCGGCCGCCGTGGTGACCACCACGCTGGGCGTGCTGGTCGGCGTCGCGGTCGGCTACCTCGGCGGGATCACCGACCGGTTGTTCGGATTCCTCGCCAATGTGCTGCTGGCCTTTCCCACCCTGCTCCTGCTGCTCGCGCTCAGCCCGGTGATCCAGTCCCGGCTGGTCGACCCGGGCACCGCGGAACCGGAGTGGATGCAGTTCCTGGTGCTGATCCTGGTTTTCTCGGCGTTCGGCTGGATTCCGCTCGCGCTTTCCCTGCGGGCCACCGTCCGCTCGCTCCGGGAAAGGGATTTCGTGCAGTCCGCGCGGGCCCAGGGCGCGAGCCGATTCCATGTCGTCGTCCACGAACTCCTGCCGAATGTGCGCTCGCAGCTGCTGGTGCACGCCACCATGGCGGTGCCGACCTTCGTCGCCTCCGAGGCCGCGCTGTCCTTCCTCGGCGTCGGCGTCACCGAGCCGGTCCCGGACTGGGGGCGGATGATCGCGCGCGGCTCCGAGGTCTTCCAGGCCGACCCCACCTACATGGTGTTCCCCGGTGTGGCGCTGCTGCTGTTCGTCATCGCCTTCAACCTGCTCGGCGACGCCGTCCGGGACGCGCTGGACCCGCGCGCCGGCACCGCCCGCTGAGGCCCCTCCGGCCCTCCCGAGGCCGTTTCTTCTCGCCGCTCCCAAGACCCTTCACCCCTCCCCACCATCACCCGAGCCCGTCCCGGCACGACCGCCGGGGCAAGGAGAGATTCGCCATGCGCTGGACCAGACCGTCCCTCGCCGTCATCGCCACCGCCCTGCTGGCGACCTCCTGCTCGGCCGGCGCGGGCAGCACCACCGGCTCCGGCGGCGCCGGGGCCTCCGCCAAGGAGACCTCCCCGCTGACCGCCGTGCTCGGCAGCGAGCAGGAGAGCGCCGGCCCCGCCCCGGCCGTCCCTGGCGCCCGTGCGGGCGGCACCGTGAACGTGTACAACAGCGTCGAGTTCCGCCACCTCGACCCGCAGAAGGTCTACGCGGGCGCCACCTACAACGCCTCGCTGCTCTGGGGCCGCCAGCTGACCCAGTACCAGGTCGTGGACGGCAAGGCCAAGCTGGTCGGCGACCTGGCCACCGACACCGGCACCCCGGCCGACGGCGGGCGCACCTGGACGTACAAGCTCAAGCAGGGCGTCGCCTGGGAGGACGGGCAGCCGATCACCGCCCAGGACGTCAAGTACGGCATCGAGCGCACCTTCGGCAAGGGCTACGAGGTCGGCCCGCCGTACTGGCCGCAGTGGCTCACGGGCGAGGCCAGCTACGAGGCGGCGCGCACCAAGTACGCGGGCCCGCAGGCCGGCGACCTCGACGCGATCGAGACGCCGGACGAGCGCACCATCGTCTTCCACTTCCCGCAGCCGCAGGCCGACGTCCCGTACATGGCCGCGCAGTCCTCCTCCTCCCCGGTGCGCCGGGACAAGGACACCGGGACGGACTACGACCGCCTGCCGTTCGCGACCGGCCCGTACAAGATCGTCGAGCACGTCCAGAACACCCGCATGGTGCTGGAGCGCAACCCGGCCTGGAAGCCCGAGACGGACCCGATCCGCAGCCAGTACCCGGAGAAGTTCGTCTTCACGTACAGCAAGGAGGCGCTCAACCTCAACCAGGAGATCCTCTCCGGGCGGGACGGCGGCGCCAACGCCACCACCGCGGCCGACACCCTCTCCGCCGAGCTGTACCAGACCACCGACACCGACCCGAAGGCCAAGGAGCTGGTGGTCTCCGGCCGGCAGGGCGCCTTCGTCACCCAGCTGATGATCAACAACCAGCGGGTGTCGGACGTCGAGGTCCGCAAGGCGCTGCACCTGGCCTACCCGCGCCAGCAGGCCCGCCAGGTCCAGGGCGGCGCCCGGACCGGCGAACTGGCCACCACGCTCAGCTCGCCCGCGCTGATCGACTGGCAGAAGTACGACCTCTACCCGGTCAAGCCCGAGGGCGACCCGGAGGCCGCCAAGGCGCAGCTCGCCAAGGCCAAGCAGGCGCCCGGCAGCCTGACCTACGCGTACCGGAACACCCCGACCGGGCAGCGCGTCGCCCAGGTGCTGGTCGAGGGCTTCGGCAAGGCGGGCATCACCGTCGTGCCCAAGCCGATCGACCCCAAGGCCTTCCTGGACGAGGTGCACCACGACGGCGCCCCGTACGACCTGTTCGAGGAGACCAGCTCGGTCGACTGGCCGACCCCGTCCACCCTGATCCCGTTCTCCTTCGACGGCCGGGCCGGCAGCGACATCAACTCCGCGCTCTACCGCAACCCGGAGGTCGACAAGGAGATCGACCGGATCAACCAGATCGGCGAGCCGCGCGCCAAGGCCAAGGAGCTGTACGCGCTGGAGCAGACCGTGATGAAGGACGTGCCGGTGCTGCCGTTCGCCTACCCGACGGTCAACCAGCTGCGCGGCAGCAACGTCGGCGGGGCGTTCATCCACCCGATCTACGGGACCGTCTCGCTGGCCTGGCTGTACCTGAAGTCCTGAGCCGACCGGGGCCCGCTCCCGCCGCCCGTGCGCGGTGGCGGGGGCGGGCCCCGGTTCCGCCACCGGTTCCGGTTCCGGCTCCCGGTCCTGTCTCTCCGGCTCCGGCCCCCGGTTCCGCCTCAGTCCCGCACACGTCCGTTTCGCACGCCTCCCCCGTCACGTCGACCCCGGATCGGCCATGCTCTCCTTCGTCCTGCGGCGGACCGCCCAGGCCCTCGCGGTCCTGGTCGCGGTCTCCGCCGCCGCCTTCGCCCTCTTCTACGCCGCGCCCGCCGACCCGGCCCGCGCCGCCTGCGGCCCGCGCTGCGACAGCGGGCAGGTCGCGGCGGTGCGCCAGAGCATGGGCCTGGACCAGCCGCTGCTCACCCAGTACACCGACTACCTGGCCGGGGTCGTCGCCGGGCGGGACATCGGCGACGTGGACGGCTCGACCATCCACTGCGACGCCCCCTGCCTCGGCTACTCCTACCGGCTGCACCAGCCGGTCAGCGAGGCCCTCGCCGACCACCTGCCGGTCACCCTCTCGCTGACCGCCGGGGCGCTCGCCGTCCTGCTGGTGTTCGGCCTCGGCACCGGGTTCGTCTCCGCGCTGCGGCACGGGCGGCGGACCGACCGGCTGCTGTCCGGCTTCACCCTGGTCGGCGCCAGCCTGCAGATCTACTTCCTCGGGTACGTCGCGCAGTGGCTGCTGGTCTACTCCACCGGGCTGCTGCCGCTGCCCTCCTACACCCCGCCGGCCGACGACCTGGCCGCCTGGGCGGGCGGGATGCTGCTCCCCTGGTTCGTCCTCGGCTTCGTCAACTCCGCGGTGTTCGCCCGGCTTTCGCGCTCGCAGCTGCTGGAGACGATGAACGAGGAGTACGTCCGCACGGCCCGCGGCAAGGGCCTGGGACGGCTGCGCGCCCACCTCAAGTACACCTCGCGCGGCGCCGCCGGACCGCTGGTGCAGCTGATCGGGCTGGAGGCCGGGGTGCTGCTCGGCGGAGCCGTGATCACCGAGACGGTGTTCGGGCTGAACGGGGTCGGGCGGTTCGCCGCCGAGGCCGTCGCCGGGCAGGACCTGCCCGCCGTGGTCGGCGCGGTGCTGCTGGCCGCCTGCTTCATGGTGCTGTTCGTCGCGCTGGCCGACCTCGCGGTCGCCTGGCTCGACCCGCGTGTCCGGCTGAACTGATGGGGAGCCCTTCGATGAATTCCACTGTTCCGGGGGCCGGCGTGCGGACCGCAGAGGTGGAGAGCACGGCGGCGGAGACCGTCGAGCCGGTGCTGAGCGTCCGCGATCTGACCGTCTCCTTCGCCGACCCGCGCGGCGGTGCGCCGGTGACCGCCGTCCAGGGCCTCTCCTTCGACCTCGCCCCGGGTGAAGTCCTGGGCCTGGTCGGCGAGTCCGGCTCCGGCAAGTCGACCGTCGGGCTCGCCGTCCTCGGCCTGCACGACCCGCGCACCACCACCGTCACCGGCTCGATCCGGCTCGACGGGCAGGAGGTCGTCGGCACCGAGGAGTCCGCGCTGCGCGGGGTGCGGGGCGGAAAGGCGGCGCTGGTCTTCCAGGACGCGCTCACCTCGCTCAGCCCCTTCCACGGCGTGGGCGCCCAGCTCGCCGAGATGTACCGGCTGCACCACCCGGGCACGGGCCGGGCCGAGGCGGGCCGGCGGGCGGCCGAGATGCTCGACCGGGTCGGCATCCCGACGGCCCGGACGCGCGACTACCCGCACCAGTTCTCCGGCGGCATGCGCCAGCGCGTGATGATCGCGATGGCGCTGATGAACGACCCCCGGCTGCTCATCGCGGACGAGCCGACCACCGCCCTGGACGCCCGCGTCCAGCGGCAGGTCCTCGACCTGCTCGGCGAGTTGCAGCGCGAGCACGGGACGGCGATGCTGCTGGTCAGCCACGACCTGGGCGTGGTCGCCGGGACGACGGACCGCACGCTGGTGCTGCGCGGCGGGGTCGAGGTCGAGTCCGCGCCGACCGCCGAACTGCTGGCCGCACCGCGCGAGCCGTACACCCGGGCGCTGGTGGGCGCGGCGCTCCGGCTGGACTCGGTGCCGGGCACCGCCCTGCCGACGGTCGACGAGCCGGCCCCGTCGCGGACGTTCCGGCCGCGGACCGTCGAGCGCCCCGAGCGGTGGCTGGTCGAGGTGGACGACCTGTCCGTGCGCTTCCCCGGACGCCGGCGCTTCCCCGGCCTGCGGGCCGAACCGGTCCGGGCGGTCGAGGGCGTCGGTCTGCGGATCGCGCCCGGCGAGACGCTCGGGCTGGTCGGCGAGTCCGGCTCCGGCAAGTCCACCACCTCACGGGTCCTGGCCGGGCTGCAACGCCCCACCGGCGGCAGGGTGCTGTACGACGGCCAGGACGTCACCCGACCGGACCGGGAGCTGCGGAAGCGGCTCAGCCGGGAGATCCAGCTGGTCTTCCAGGACCCGTACGCCTCGCTCAACCCGCGCCGGACCGTCGCCCAGACCCTGGACACCCCGCTGCGCCTGCACACCCCACTGGACCGGGCCGAACGGCGGGAGCGCTCCGCCGAGTTGCTGGAGCAGGTCGGCCTGGAGGCCCGGCACCTGGACCGCTACCCGCACGAGTTCTCCGGCGGGCAGCGCCAGCGGATCGGCATCGCCCGCGCGCTGGCCCCGCAGCCGCGCCTGATCATCGCCGACGAGCCGGTCTCCGCGCTCGACGTGTCGGTGCAGGCCCAGGTGCTCAACCTGCTGATGGAGCTGCGCGAACGGCTCGGTGTCGCCTTCCTGTTCGTCTCCCACGACCTCGCGGTGGTCCGGCACTTCTGCGATCGGGTGGCGGTGATGCACCGGGGCCGACTGGTCGAGTCCACCGACCGGGACCAGCTGTTCGCGGCGCCGCACACCGAGTACACGAGGGAACTGCTGGCCGCGGTGCACTGAGATGACCGATGATCATCGAGGCCCGGCGGGTGAAGCAGCAGGTCGTTCGGCTGCGCCGGTCCGGTTCGAGGCGCTAGCGTGCAGGCGATGTGACGTAGGAGACCCGGGCAAGGAATCACCAATCGAGGGGGCACTTTTGTCGGACGACCTGCTCATCGCAAAGATCAATCACGGCTTCGATCACCTCGACGCCGACGGCGACGGGCTGCTCACCGAGCGGGACCACGTCCTGATGGGCCTCTCGGTGGCCCGCTCGCTCGGCCACCAGGAGGGCTCCGAGGCGGAGGCCGTGATAGTCCGGGCCTACCTGACGACCTGGCACGACCTGCACCTCGCCCGGCTGCCCGCCGGCACCGAGGCGATCACCCGGCAGCAGTTCGTCGCCTCGACCGGCTCGCTCGCCGACGACCCGGAGGCCGCCCAGGAGATCCTCGGCGCGCTCGCCGGGGCCTTCCTCTCCGTCGCCGACGCCGACCGCAGCGGGACGGTGGACGCCGGCGAGTTCTTCGTCTTCCAGCGCGGCCACTTCGCCGGCCTGTCCCGCGACGACGCCGACGAGGCCTTCCGCCACCTCGACACCGACGGCGACGGCGTGCTCTCCGCGGCCGAGTTCACCAACGCGATCGTCGAGTTCTGGACCAGCCGCGACCCGGACGCGCCCGGCAACTGGTGGACGGGCAAACCGCCGTACGCCTTCTGAGCCGTACGTCTTCGGTGGTCCGCCCCCGCGCTTCCGGCTCGCGGGGGCGGACCACCGAAGACGTCCTCGAACGTGCGGACGTCGTGCTCAGCTGCGGGCGGACGGCCCCTTCACCGACCGGGACGGATCGACCGGATCGGCCGTTTCCGCTGGACGGGCTCGGCTCCCGGCGCTCGATGAGCGGCCCGGACGCCGGCTGACGCTCACCACCAGGCAGACGCCCGCCACCACGATCGCGCCGCCCGCGAGGGTCGGGCCGGTCAGCGGCTCGGCCAGGATCAGCCAGCCCAGCAGCACCGCGACCACCGGGTTCACGTACGCGTACGTGGCCACCAGGGTCAGCGGGGCGGAGCGCAGCAGCCAGGCGTACGCGGTGAAGGCGAGCAGCGAGCCGAATACCACCAGGTAGGCGAGGGCCAGCCAGGACCGGCCGGAGACCGCCCCGAGGTCCACTCCGTGCTGCTCGCCGCGGCCCACTCCGACCAGCAGGTCGCCGAGGCCGCCGGCCAGCATCTGGTAGGCGCTCGCGGCGAGCACGTTGCCCGGCATCGGGATCTTCTTGCTCACGAAGGAGCCGGTCGCCCAGAGCAGGGTGGCGCCGATGATCAGGATCACGCCGCCCGGCTCGATCGACCCGCCGATCGCGGGGGCCGACAGGACTCCGAGGCCGACCAGTCCGAGCAGCACCCCGGCCAGCTCGGCGGGCTTCGGGCGATCGCCGCCGAACGCCGTCAGCACCACCATCCACAGCGGGACCGCGGCCACCAGCAGGGCCGCCAGGCCGGAGGGGACGGAGGTCTCGCCCAGGACCACCAGCCCGTTGCCGCCGGTCAGCAGCAGCAGCCCGACCAGGGCGGAGGAGGCCAGCTGGCGCCGGGTCACCTTCAGGCCGGCCGGGCCCTGGCGCACCAGGAGGTAGCCGGCCAGCAGCAGGCCGGCGGTGAGGAAGCGGGCGCTGGCGGAGAGGAAGGAGGGCATCGTCTCGACCGCGACCCGGATCGCCAGGTAGGTCGATCCCCAGACGATGTAGACCACGAGGAGGGCCAGCCAGACCGCGCCGCCGAGGCGGGGGACGGGGCTCGCCCCGGCCTTGGCCCCGGCTTCGGTCCTGGCTTCGGTCCTGGCTTCGGCTCCGGCCTTGGTGGTGGCGGGGGTGTCGGGGGCTGAGCCGGGGGTCGCGGCCGGTTGGGAGGGTGAAGCGGGCGGTGTCATGTGTGTCCCCCTTGGACGGTACTGGCCGAACATCCGACATGACAGCGCATGGACGGCCCGGTGCGCCAGTCGGTATCAGGAATCGGACCGCGGGACGTACCGTGAACGCTCCCCAGCGAGGAGGTCGAACCCGTGTCCGCATCCGAGGAGGCCCTGCCGTTCTTCGTGTACGGCACCCTGCGCAGCGGCGGCCGCAATCATGCCGTCCACCTGGCCGGGCGCTGCGCCGACGTCCGCCCGGCCGTACTGGAGGGCGCCGCACTGCACGAGGGCCCCGGCTTCCCGTACGCGGTGCCGGACCCGGCGCCCGGACGTCGGATCGTGGGTGAGCTCGTCACCGTACGCCCTGGCGCGTACGCCGGAGCCCTGGAGGCCCTGGACCGGCTGGAGGAGTGCCGGGCCGACGGGACCGGGCTGTACGTCCGGCGGCGGATGACGGTGCGGACCGCGACGGGCGAGCCGCGGGCGGCCTGGGTCTACCTCGCCGGGCCGAGGGCCGAGGCGCGCTTGCGGGAGCGGCCGGCGCTGATCGAGTCGGGGGACTGGGGAGCCGGTGGGGGACAGACCGCCAGGTAGGCTGCCCCGGCCAGTCAGATTTCCCACTCATTGGCCCATTCGAACGACGAGGAGCCACCCGGTGCCCGAGCTGCCACCCCCGATCACCGTCGTCGGGATCGGGGCCGACGGCTGGCCCGGCCTCGCCGTCGGCTCCCGGGCCGTGCTGCGGGAGGCCGAGGTCGTCGTCGGCGGCCCCCGCCAGCTGGACCTGCTCCCCCGCGACGAGGTCGCCGCCGAGCGCGTCCCCTGGCCGTCCCCGCTGCGCCCCGCCGTCCCCGGGCTGCTCGCCGCCCACGCCGGCCACCGCACCGCCGTCCTGGCCAGCGGCGACCCGATGTTCTACGGCATCGGCCGCACCCTCGCCGAGACCGTCGGCGCCGAGCGCCTGCGCGTCCTGCCGCACCCCTCCTCCGTCTCCTACGCCTGCGCCCGGCTCGGCTGGCCGCTGGAGGCCACCGAGGTCGTCAGCCTGGTCGGTCGACCGCTGGACACCCTCTCGCTCGCCCTCCACCCCGGCCGCCGCCTGCTGGTGCTCAGTGCCGACTCCGCCACCCCGGCCGCCGTCGCCGGACTGCTCACCGCCCGCGGCTACGGCACCGCCCGCCTGCGGGTCCTCGAACAGCTCGGCGCCCCGGCCGAACGCCACCTGGACGGCCCCGCCGACGGCTGGCCGCACCCGCCCGGCGACCCGCTGAACGTCATCGCCGTCGACCTCGGCGACGGCCCCCGCACCTCCCTCGTCCCCGGCCTGCCCGACGCCGCTTACGAGAGCGACGGCCAGCTCACCAAGCGCCACGTCCGCGCCGCGACCCTCGCCACGCTCGCCCCCTCCCCCGGCGAACTGCTCTGGGACGTCGGCGGCGGCTCCGGCTCGATCGCCATCGAGTGGCTGCGCGCCCACCGCGACTGCCGGGCCGTCAGCGTCGAACGCGACCCGGTGCGGGCCGAGCGGATCGCCCGCAACGCCGCCGCGCTCGGCGTGCCCCGGCTCCGGGTGGCGACCGGACCCGCCCCCGCCGCGCTCGCCGGACTCCCCGCCCCCGACGCCGTGTTCATCGGCGGCGGCCTCACCGCGCCCGGCCTGCTGGAGAGTTGCTGGGCCGCGCTGCGCCCCGGCGGCCGGATCGTCGCCAACACCGTGACGCTGGAGTCCGAGGCGCTGCTCACCGAGTGGTACCGGCGCCACGGCGGGGAGCTCGTCAAGCTCGCCGTCGCCCACGCCGTCCCCGTGGGCGGCTTCACCGGCTGGCGGCAGGCCATGCCGGTCACCCAGTGGTCCGCCGTCAAGCCCGACGCCCATGCCGCCGAGGACCGCACCACCGAAGCCCGCGCCGCCGAAGCCCGCACGTCCGACAACCCCCTTCAGGAGAAAGCCTCGTGACCGTCCACTTCATCGGAGCCGGCCCGGGCGCCGCCGACCTGATCACCCTGCGCGGCCAGCGCATCCTGGCCCGCGCCGAGGTCTGCCTGTACGCGGGCAGCCTCGTCCCGCGCGAGCTGCTGGACGAGTGCCCGCCCGGCGCCCGGCTGATCGACACCGCGCAGCTCAACCTGGACCAGATCACCGCCGAGCTGGTCGCCGCACACGAGGCCGGCCAGGACGTGGCCCGGCTGCACTCCGGCGACCCGTCCGTCTTCTCCGCTGTCGCCGAGCAGATGCGCCGCCTGGACGCGGCCGGCGTGCCCTACGAGGTGGTCCCCGGCGTGCCCGCCTTCGCCGCCGCCGCGGCCGCGCTGAAGCGGGAGCTGACCGTCCCGACCGTCGGCCAGACCGTCATCCTCACCCGGATCGCCAAGCGCGCCACCCCGATGCCCGAGGGCGAGGACCTCGCCACCCTCGGCCGCAGCGGCGCCCTGCTGGTGCTGCACCTGGCCGCCGGGTACGTGGACGACGTGGTCGAGCAGCTGCTCCCGCACTACGGCGCCGACTGCCCGGTCGCCGTCGTCGCGATGGCCAGCCGCCCCGACGAGCTGGTGCTGCGCGGCACCGTCGGCGACATCGCCGAGCAGGTCAAGGCCGCGGGCGTGGTCCGCACCGCCGTCATCATCGTCGGCCGCACCCTGGCCGCCGAGCAGTTCCGCGACAGCCACCTCTACTCGGCGGACCGCGAGCGCCCGCACGAGCCCTGCGGGGCGTGATGCGACACGTCCTGGTCCTCGGCGGGACCACCGAGGGGCGGACGCTGGCCGCCGAACTCGCCCCCACCGCCCTCCGGGTCACCAGCTCGCTGGCCGGCCGGGTCGCCCGACCCCGGCTGCCCGCCGGGGAGGTGCGGATCGGCGGCTTCGGCGGACCGGAGGGCCTGGCCGACTGGCTGCGCACGGAACGCGTGGACGCGGTGGTGGACGCCACCCACCCGTTCGCCGCCGGCATCTCGCACAACGCCGCCCTCGCGGCCGCCGCCACCGGCGTCCCCCTGCTGGTGCTGCGCCGCCCCGGCTTCACCCGCGTCGACGGGGACCACTGGCTCCCCGCCCCCTCGCTCGCCGCGGCCGCCGAACTGCTGCCCCGGCGCGGGGAACGGGTCTTCCTCACCATCGGCCGGCAGGGCGTCGCCGCCTTCGCCCACCTCGACGGCGTCCACTTCCTCGCCCGCTCGGTGGACCCGCCCGAGCCCCCGCTGCCGCCCTCGTTCGAAGTCCTGCTGGAGCGCGGCCCGTTCACGATCGAGGGCGAGGAGGCGCTGCTGCGCAGGCACGACATCGACGTCCTGGTCACCAAGGACAGCGGCGGCGCCGCGACCGCCCCCAAGCTGACCGCCGCCCGCGGGCTGGGCCTGCCCGTCATCATCGTGGAGCGCCCGCCCGTACCGGAAGGCGTCCCCGTCGCACCCGACGTCCCGGGCGCACTGCGCTGGCTGGAGCACCTGGGCTAGGAACGGGGAAATTGGGCGGCGGGCCCGTCGGATGGCGGGCAGGATGGCCCGATGACCGATGATCAGCGTAGCCAGACCCCCCGCACCGCCGACGAACGCGCCACACTGGCAGGCTTCCTGGACTACCAGCGCGACACCCTCGCGATGAAGTGCGAGGGCCTCAGCACGGAGCAGCTCCGCGCCCGCGTACTGGAGCCGTCCGGGCTCTCCCTGCTCGGGCTGGTCCGCCACCTCGCCGAGGTGGAGCGCAGCTGGTTCCGCAACGTCCTCAACAAGGAGGACGCGCGCGGCTTCTGGGCGCACCCCGACGGCTCCTTCGCCGAGTTCGACGCCGAGACCGCCGACCCCGACGAGGCCTTCGCGATCTGGCGCCGCGAGTGCGACCACGCCAGGGAACTCGTGGCCGCCGCGGAGTCGTTGGACGTCCTGGGCCACTACGGCGAGGAGGTCTTCTCGCTGCGCTGGATCCTCACCCACATGATCGAGGAGTACGCCCGCCACAACGGCCACGCCGACCTCCTCCGCGAACACCTCGACGGCACCACCGGCGAGTAGCACCGCAGGGCACCGGACAGCGCCGGGCACTCGGAGGGAACACGTCGTCCGGGCACTGGACAACCCGGTGTTCGTGGAGTACCTGAACACCGGGTTGGAGGTTTCCGTGCTGCTGGCCGGGCTCAACGGGTGAGGCCGGCCAGCAGCGTGACGGTCGGTCAGATGTCGCGGAAGGTCTCGATCCGGGCGCCGATGGAGTTGAGGCGCTCGGCGAGGTCCTCGTAGCCGCGGTTGATGACGTAGACGTTGCGCAGGACGGAGGTGCCCTGGGCGGCGAGCATGGCGAGCAGGATGACCACGGCGGGGCGCAGGGCCGGCGGGCACATCATCTCGGCGGCGCGCCAGCGGGTGGGGCCCTGGACCAGTACGCGGTGCGGGTCGAGGAGCTTGACGTCGGCGCCGAGGCGGGTCAGCTCGGTCAGGTAGATCGCGCGGTTGTCGTACACCCAGTCGTGGATCATCGTGGTGCCGTGCGCGGCCGCGGCGATGGCGGCGAAGAACGGCACGTTGTCGATGTTGATGCCGGGGAACGGCATCGGGTGGATGGTGTCGATCGGCGCGGTGAGCTTGGAGGGGCGCACGGTGAGGTCGACCAGTCGGGTCTGACCGTTGTGGGCCCGGTACTCGGGGGTGCGGTCGTAGTCGAGGCCCATGCCCTCCAGCACCGCGAGCTCGATCTCCAGGAACTCGATCGGCACCCGGCGGATGGTCAGCTCGGAGGAGGTGACGACGGCGGCGGCCAGCAGGCTCATCGCCTCCACCGGGTCCTCGGCCGGGGTGTAGTCGACGTCGCAGGTGATCTCCGGGACGCCGTGCACGGTGAGGGTGGTGGTGCCGATGCCCTCGATCCGCACGCCCAGCTTCTCCAGGAAGAAGCAGAGGTCCTGGACCATGTAGTTGGGCGAGGCGTTGCGGATGACGCTGACGCCGTCGTGCCGGGCGGCGGCCAGCAGGGCGTTCTCGGTGACGGTGTCCCCGCGCTCGGTCAGGACGATCGGGCGGTCCTGCGGGGTGCCCGGCTCGACCGAGGCGTGGTAGGCACCGCCGGTGGTGGCGACCTCCAGGCCGAAGCGGCGCAGCGCGGTCAGGTGCGGCTGCACGGTGCGGGTGCCGAGGTCGCAGCCGCCGGCGTACGGGATGGCGAAGCGCTGGGCGCGGTGCATCAGCGGGCCGAGGAACATCAGCACGCTGCGGGTGCGGCGGGCCGCCTCGACGTCCATCGCCGCGAGGTCGAGCTCGGCGGGCGGGGTGAGTTCGAGGTCGCGGCCCTCGTTGATCCAGCGGCTCTTGACGCCGATGCTGGTGAGCACCTCGAGGATGCGGTAGACCTCTTCGATCCGGGCGACGCTGCGGATCGTGGTGCGGCCGGTGGTCAGCAGCGAGGCGCAGAGGATCGCCACGCAGGCGTTCTTGCTGCTGCGGACGTCGATCGCGCCGGAGAGCCGGGTGCCGCCGGCGACGCGCAGGTGCATCGGGCCGGAGTAGCCGAGGGAGACGATCTCGCTGTCGAGGGCTTCGCCGATGCGGGCGATCATCTCAAGGCTGACGTTCTGCTTGCCCTGTTCGATGCGGTTGACCGCGCTCTGGCTGGTTCCGAGGGCTTCGCCGAGCTGCGCCTGGGACCAGCCGCGGTGCTGGCGCGCGGTACGGATGAGGGTGCCGATACGGGTGAGGTAGTCGCCTGTCACTCGCCAGACGATATCTCATGGTTGAGATGGCGACAGAACCGGGGGGCCGCCCTGCTGCTCCATTTGTCCGATTCTTGCCCTGTTTGGGCGTCAGTTCTTCACGTCACCGGGCGATGTTGTCGCGCCGTCGTGACACCCGTGACATTGTCACGGCCCGAGCGGCTCCGCCCGGCCGACGACGGTGCCCGCGCGGTCGATGCAGATGACGTCCACCGCGACCGGCGAGCCCACCAGCACGCCGAGCGCCGTCGCCCGGGCCGCCTCGGCGACCAGGTCCCCGAGCGGCACCCCGGCCGCACGGCACAACTGCACGGCCTCCAGCGCGGTATTGGCGCCCGCGACCGCCTCGGCCAGCGCCTCGTCCGCGCCGCCCCGGCGGGCCAGTCCGGCCAGGTAGCCCTTGTCGACCTGGGAGCGCGCCGAGTGCAGGTCGAGGTGGCCGGCCGCGAGCTTGGACAGCTTGGCGAAGCCGCCCGCGATGGTCAGCCGGGGCACCGGGTGGCGCTTGAGGTACTTGAGCACCGCACCGGCGAAGTCGCCCATGTCCAGCAGCGCGTCCTCGGGCAGCCCGTGCTCCGCGACCGCGACCTTCTCCGAGGTCGAGCCGGTGCAGCCGGCCACGTGGGTGCGCCCCGCCGCGCGGGCCACGTCCACGCCGCGGCGGATCGAGTCGATCCAGGCCGAGCAGGAGTAGGGGACGACCACCCCGGTCGTACCGAGGATGGACAGGCCGCCGAGGATGCCGAGCCGGGGGTTCCAGGTGGAGCGGGCGATCTCCTCGCCGTGGTCGACCGCGATCTCGACCACCACGTCCCCGCTGCCGCCGTGCGCGGCGGCCACCTCGGCGACGGCGTCCCGGATCATCTGCCGGGGCACCGGGTTGATCGCGGGCTCGCCGACCGGCAGCGGCAGGCCGGCCTTGGTGACCGTCCCCACCCCGGGGCCGGCCCGGAACACCACCCCGGTGCCGGGCTCGCCGGACCGTACGGTCGAGCGGATCAGCGCGCCGTGGGTGACGTCGGGGTCGTCGCCCGCGTCCTTGACCACCCCGGCCATGGCGGTGATCCGCCCTCCGGGGCCGGTCGGCTGCTCGGCTGCGGTGAGTTCCTCGGCCGTGGTCGGCTGCTCGGCGACGGTCAGCTGCTCGGCCGCGAGGGCGAAGGCGGGCTGCTGCCCCTTGGGGAGGGTGATGACCACCGGGTCCGGGAACTCGCCGGTGAGCAGCGCGGTGTACGCGGCCCTGGTGGCGGCGGTGGCACAGGCGCCCGTCGTCCAGCCGGGCCGCAGGCCGCTGCTCTTCAGCTGGCCGGCCCGGCCGCCCGCTCCGGCGCCGACCCCGGCTCCCGCCTCGGATCCCGCTGCGGCCACCTGCGCCCCGTTTCCGACGGCGCCCGCGCCGTCCTGCTCCGCTCCGGCGGCCGCACCGGACGCCGTCGCCGATTTTCCCCCACCGGCCCTGGTGGGGCCCGACCGGGGTGGCGGCGGCGCCGCGCCCCGCTCGATGGAACCCCTCGTGCACGAGTTGCGGAGGGTCGCGCCGTCCCGCGTTCCCGAAGAGTTCTCCGCACGGGCCTCGCCCGCCGCGGCTACCAGTGAGTAATCTGGCGGTCCGCCAGAAGCGGGTTCATGACAGACGTGGGCCCGGCCGGGGTCGACTGCCCCGCCGGGCCACCAGCATGTGGGGGTTTTTGTGGCAGGGATGAGTCGGCGTACGTTCCTCACCGGTACGTCGGTGGCCGCCGCCTGGTCGGCCTTGTCGTTGGGCGGCGCGCAGTTCGCCTCGGCCGCGGCGCGCGACCAGGCCCTGGCGACGACGGCCGCGCGGGCGGTCAGGGTCACCGGGACCACGCTGGAGCAGGTGGCCACGCCGGTCGGCACCGGCGGCTACAAGCGGTTGACGGCCGGGCCGGGCTGGCCGCTGGTGGTGCGCGGCGACCTGGCGTCGGCGACCACCGGGCGGGACGACCGCCGGACCGGGCTGGCCAGCTTCGTCCAGTTCAGCGACCTGCACCTGGTGGACACCGAGTCCCCGGTGCGCTTCGAGTACCTGGCCAAGCTCAACGGCAGCGCGTACCGGCCGCAGGAGGCCCTGAACGCCCGCGGTGTCTCGGCCCTCGTCGAGCGGGTCAACTCGCTCGCCGGCGGCCCCTACACCGGGATGCCGTTCAGCATGGTGATGGCCACCGGCGACAACACCGACAACCACGAGCTCGCCGAACTCGACTGGTACCTCAAGGTCATGGGCGGTGGACGGCTGGCCCAGAACACCGGTGACCTCAGCCGCTACGAGGGTGTGCAGAACTCCGGCAACGCCGCCTACTGGAACCCCGAACTCTCCTACAACGACGGCTACAAGGCGAAGGGCTTCCCGCAGATAGCCGGCTTCCTGTCCACCGCCGGCCGCCCCTTCGACGCGCCGGGCCTGCGCACGCCCTGGTACACCACGGTCGGCAACCACGACGACAGCATCGAGGGCTCGCTGCCGGACCTCGGACTGCTGAACGACCTGTACACCGGCCAGTACAAGCTGGAGGGCTGCGACGACGCCACGGCCGCCCAGCTGACGGACTCGCTGCGCCGCGACCCGGCGGGCGCCGTGCTGCTGCTGGCGAAGCTGATCGCCAGCGGCGACCTGGTCCGCAAGGTCACCCCGGACGAGCGCCGCCGACCGTTCACGCTCAAGGAATTCGCCAAGGCCCACCTGAACCCGGCGATCACCGGCGCCGGCCCGTACGGGCACGGCTTCACCTCGGACATGGCGAACAGCGGCAAGCTCTACTACACCTTCCGCATCTCGGAGAAGGTGGTCGGCATCAGCCTGGACACCACCAACCAGGCCGGGTTCGCCGACGGTTCGCTGGGCACCGCGCAACTGCGCTGGCTGGAGCAGCAGTTGCAGGCGCACAGCGGGCACTGGTACGACGCCGACGGGCGCAAGGTGACCGGCGGGAGCACGGACGAGCTGATCCTGCTCTTCAGCCACCACACCAGCGGCACGATGGGCAACCTGCTGCCGGACCCGCGCAACATCTTCGAGGGACGGCACGACGGCAACGAGCTGGTGGCACTGCTCCAGCGCTACCCGAACGTGGTCGCGTGGGTGAACGGGCACACCCACATGAACAAGATCACGCCACACGGCCACGCGGTGCCGGAGCGGGCGTTCTGGGAGATCAACACCGCCTCGCACATCGACTACCCGCAGCACGGGCGGATCATCGAGATCGCGGACAACGGGGACGGCACGCTCTCGCTGTTCACCACTCTGATCGAGTCCTCCGCGCCGTACGGGACGGACTTCGGCGGCACCTCGGACGCCAACCTCGCGGCGCTCTACCGCGAGCTGTCGTACAACGACCCGAACGGCCGCCCGGCGGCGCTGCTGGGCGCGGGCGGGGACCACAACACGGAGCTGCTGCTCACCAAGCCGACCCGGTAGCGGTCCGGCAGGCGGAGAACAGGGAACAGATAACAGAGAACAGATGACAGCGAACAGATGATGAAATCTGTTCGCTGTCATCTGTCACCCGTCACTCCTCCGGGTACCTCCGCGGCGTCCAGACGACCTCCACGCCGCCGCCCCGCTCGACCGCCCGGGTCTGCGAGGAGCCGATCAGCAGGATGGTCCGCATGTCGACCAGCGCCGGGTCCAGCTCGCCCAGCCGGACGATCCGCACCCGCTCGGTCGGGCCGCCGACGTCGCGGGCCATCACCACCGGGGTCTCCGGCGCCCGGTACTCCAGCAGCAGGTCCCGGGCGAGCCCGACCTGGGTGGTCCGGGACTTCGAGCCCGGGTTGTACAGGGCGAGCACCAGGTCCGCCTCGGCCGCGGCCCGCAGCCGCTTCGCCACCACGTCCCACGGCTTGAGCCGGTCCGAGAGCGACACCGTCGCGTAGTCGTGCCCGAGCGGGGCGCCGGCCCGGGAGGCGGCCGCGTGGGCGGCGGTCATCCCGGGGAGCACCCGCACCGGGACGTCCCGGTAGGCCTCCTCGCAGGCGACCTCCAGCACGGCGGTGGCCATCGCGAACACCCCCGGGTCACCCGAGGACACCACCGCGACGCGGTGCCCGCGCCGGGCGAGCTCCAGGGCGAACTCGGCCCGCTCCGACTCCACCTTGTTGTCCGAGCCGTGCCGCCGCTGCCCCGGCCGCTCCGGCACCCGGTCCAGGTAGGTGGTGTAGCCGACCAGGTCGGTGGCCTCGGAGAGCGCGCCGCGCGCCTCGGCGGTCAGCCAGAGCGGCCCGGCCGGCCCGGTGCCGACCACGGTCACGCTGCCGACGCCGTCCGACAGCCGGACCTCCGGCTCCAGCGGCGCGACCTTGCTCGGCAGCACCGCGACCGAGAAGTACGGCACCGTGTCGCCGTCGACCTCGGCGAGCGGCGCGATCCGCTCCCCCGCCATGAAGGCCCGCTCCACGTACTGCGCGTCCGCCAGCCGCCCGGCCCGCGCCAGGGCCCGGCGGACGGTCGGGAAGGTGCGCCCCAGCTTCATGATCACGGCCGAGTCGGCGGCCGCGATCCGCGCCGTCAGCTCCTCCTCGGGCAGCGTGCCAGGGATGACGGTGAGCGTCTCCTCGGCCTCGGTCAGCGGCTGCCCGAGCCGGGCCGCGGCCGCGCTGAGCGAGGTCACGCCCGGCACCACCTCGGTCGGGTAGCGGTGCGCGAGCCGCTTGTGCATGTGCTGGTAGGAGCCGTAGAAGAGCGGGTCGCCCTCGGCGAGGACGACCACGTCGCGCCCGGCGTCCAGGTGGGCGGCCAGCCGGGCCGCGGCCTCCTCGTAGAAGTCGTCCAACGCGCCGCGGTAGCCGCCCGGGTGGTCGGTGGTCTCGACGGTGAGCGGGTAGACCAGCTTCTCCTCGATCTGACCGTCCGTCAGATACCGTTCGGCGATCGACCGTGCGATGGACCGGCCATGCCGGGCGCTGTGGTAGGCCACCACGTCGGCCTTGCCGATGAGTTCGGCGGCGCGGACGGTCACCAGCGACGGGTCGCCCGGGCCGAGCCCGACGCCGTACAGCCGACCCGTGGTGCTCTGACGGTCCGTCACTCTTCTTCGCTCGCAATCGCGTTGATGGCGGCGGCGGCCATCGCACTGCCGCCGCGCCGACCGCGCACCACCAGGTGCTCCAGGCCGGACGGGTGCTCGGCCAGGGCCTGCTTGGACTCGGCGGCGCCGATGAAGCCGACCGGGACGCCGATCACCGCGGCCGGTCGCGGTGCGCCCGCCTCGATCATCTCCAGCAGCCGGAACAGCGAGGTCGGGGCGTTGCCGACGGCGACCACCGCGCCCTCCAGCCGGGGCAGCCACAGCTCCATGGCCGCGGCGCTGCGGGTGTTGCCCATCGTGCGGGCGAGTTCGGGCACCGAGGGGTCGGTGAGGGTGCAGATCACCTCGTTGTCGGCCGGCAGCCGCCGACGGGTGACGCCGCTCGCGACCATGTTGACGTCGCAGAGGATGGGCGCACCCGCGTGCAGCGCGGCGCGCGCGGAGGCGACCACACCGGGCGAGTACACCAGGTCCTCGACCAGGTCGACCATCCCGCAGGCGTGGATCATCCGCACCGCGACCTGGGAGACGTCCGCCGGGAGGGCGGCCAGATCGGCCTCCGCGCGGATGGTGGCAAAGGACTGGCGGTAGATGGACGCGCCGTCCTTCTCGTACTCGATCACTTCGTGGTCCTCCTGGCCTCGGCGACCGCCTCGGCCATCTCCTCGTTCGTCACAACGGCGTTCGTCACAACGGCGTTCATCTCATGGGCCTTCGCCGCATCGGGCTCCGGCACGTCGGCGTTCGCCCCGTTCACCGTCACCCGGTAGCCGCGCCCCGTGGCGAGCACGTCCACCCACCGCCCGGCCGGGTGGCCGCAGCGCCGTTCACAGCCCGACCAGTGGACGGGCAGCAGACCATCGGGGCCGGCATCGGTCCTCACGACGGCACCGGCCCTCACCGTGGCACCAGCCCTCACGGCGGCACCGGAGTCCAGCGCCCGGGCCGCGTCCGTACGAACGTCGGCCAACGACTTGGCGCAGCCCGGCAGCCCGGTGCAGGCGGTGGCCCGCTCCCAGGCCGAGCCGGGCTCGGTGCGGAAACCGGCCGCGGCGAGCCCGGGCAGCCGGTCGGCCGGGGCGCCGGGCAGCACCGCCCCGCGCCAGGGGGTCAGCCGCAGCTCACCAGCCGAGGCGGCGACCAGCGTCCGCCACTGCCCGGCGCTCGCCCGGCCGAACCGCAGCCCCACCGAGAGCCCGCCGCGCAGCGCGCCGACGGCGGGCGCGCTGCCGGCGAAGGCGGGCAGCGGCACCGTGCCGGCCGGCAGCAGTTCGGGGACCTCGCGCAGGTGCCAGGCCTTGCGCCCGTGCGTCCGCAGCGCCGCCAGGAAGGAGCGGGCCGCGTCCAGCACGGCCGTGACCTCCCGCCCGGCCTCGACCGGGTGTCCGCGTCCGTCGCGTCCGAGGCGCAGCAACCGCGTGCCGTCCGGGCCTGCGACCAATGTCACATCGGCGTCGAGCGCGGCGACGTCGCCCCGCCCGTCGTCCAGCGCGAACAGGAACTTGCCGGACAGCCCGGCGGCCCAGTCAGCGGCGCACAGCCGCGCGTCCAACTCCCGTACCCAGGACTGCACATCGGCGTTGCCGGCGGCTCCCTCGGCGGCGGTGTCCAGTCCGGCCGTCGGCGAGGCGACGATGTTGCGGACCCGCTCGTGGGTGTCCGAGGGCAGCAGCCCGACGGCGCGCAGCCGGTCGGCGAGCTCGGCCGCGCAGTGCGGGGCCAGGCCGCGCAGCTGGACGTTGCCGCGCGAGGTGGTCTCCAATTCGCCGTCGCCGAGGGCCTCGGCGGCCTCGGCCAGCGCGAGGGCCTGACGGTCCGTCAGCAGGCCGCCGGGCAGGCGGATCCGGGCGAGGGCGCCGTCGTCGGCCGTATGCAGACGAAGTGCTCCGGGACAGGCGTCCGCACGCCCCCGGTCGGGCACCTCCCGGTCGGGTCCTGCGGCGCCCGGCGCGGTGGCGTCGGGTGTCGGTGGCATGGCGGCGAGCATACAGATGATCCGATCGCTTGCCTCCGTCCGCTGCATCACACCCCGGCCCCGCCCCCGCCGCACCTGCCGGACACCCCGAGCCCCCGTCCGCCGGACATCCGAGCCCCGTCGGCCGGACGTCCGAAAGCTCACCCTCCCCCAGGTCAGCCGCACCCCGTACGATGCTGGCGGGCGGTCCCTCACGGACCGTCCGCACGCCAGCGACGGCGCAGGGGAGGAAACCGGTGCGAACCCGGTGCGGTCCCGCCACTGTGACCGCGGTTCACCGGTAGACCGGTCGGCCGCGGGAGCCAGGAACTCCTGCCGTCCTCCACCGGCCCGGGGCGCGGACCCCGAGGAAGGCAGAAATGTTCCAGCGCTGTCGCATGCCCGCGCCCGCGTCCCCGGCCGCCACCACGGCCGTCCCGACCGCCACCACGGCTGTCCCGACCGCCGTCATGCCCGTTCCGGCCGCCGCCACGACCACCCCGGTCGACCGTGCGACCGCCCCGGCCCGCGCCGCGACCACCCCGGTCGACCGCGCGGCCGTCCGTGCCACCCCAGCGGCCGCCCCGGCCCAGATCCCGGCCACCCCGGCCACCGACGAGGCCGGGAGGGCCTTCACATGATCCTGCTGCTGTCGACGTCCGACACCGACCTGCTCAGCGCCCGCGCCTCCGAGGGACCGGTGCGCTACCGCCTCGGCAACCCGGCCCGGCTCACCCCCGAGGACCTGCCCGCACTGCTGGAGGGCACCGAGCTCGTCGTGGTCCGCCTGCTCGGCGGGCGCCGCGCCTGGCAGGAGGGCCTGGACGCGCTGCTGGCCGGCCCCCGCCCGGTGGTGGTGCTGACGGGTGAGCAGGCCCCCGACGCCCAGCTGATGGAGCTGTCCACCGTCCCGGCCGGCATCGCCGCCGAGGCGCACGCCTACCTGGCCCACGGCGGCGCCGCCAACCTGGCCGAGCTGGGCGCCTTCCTCTCCGACACCGTGCTGCTGACCGGCCACGGCTTCGCCCCGCCCGCCTCCGCCCCGGCCTGGGGCCCGCTGGAGCGCGAGGCCCGTACGTCCGAGGGTCCGACGGTGGCGGTGCTCTACTACCGCGCCCACCACATGAGCGGCAACACCGCCTTCGTGGAGACGCTCTGCCGGGCCGTCGAGGACCAGGGCGCCCGGGCCAGGGCCTACTACTGCGCCTCGCTGCGCGGCGCCGAGCCCGAGCTGCTGGCCGCGCTCGGCGAGGCGGACGCGATCGTCACCACCGTGCTCGCCGCCGGCGGCACCCGCCCGGCCGACGCCCAGGCCGGCGGGGACGAGGAGGCCTGGGACGCGGGCGCGCTGGCCGCGCTCGACCGCCCGATCCTCCAGGCGCTCTGCCTCACCTGGTCGCGCGCCCAGTGGGAGGCCAGCGACGACGGCCTGTCCCCGTTGGACACCGCCACCCAGATCGCCGTCCCGGAGTTCGACGGCCGCCTGATCACCGTCCCGTTCTCCTTCAAGGAGCTGGACGAGGACGGCCTGACCGTCTACGCCGCCGACCCGGAGCGCGCCGCCCGCGTCGCCGGCACCGCCGTCAAGCACGCCCGGCTGCGGCACGTCCCGGCCGCCGAGCGCCGCCTCGCCCTGGTGCTGTCCGCGTACCCGACCAAGCACGCCCGGGTCGGCAACGCCGTCGGCCTGGACACCCCGGCCAGCGCGGTGCGGCTGCTGGAGCGGCTGCGCGCGGAGGGCATGGACCTCGGGGACGACCTCCCCGCGTTCGACGACGGCGAGGGCGGCCACGAGGGCGACCCGCTGATCCACGCCCTGATCGCGGCCGGCGGCTACGACCAGGACTGGCTCACCGAGGAGCAGCTGGCCCGCAACCCGGTCCGCATCCCCGCCGCCGACTACCGCCGCTGGTACGCCACCCTCCCGCAGGGCCTGCGCGAGCAGGTCGAGGAGCACTGGGGCCCGGCCCCCGGCGAGCTGTACGTCGACCGCTCGCAGAACCCGGATGGCGACATCGTGCTGGCCGCGATCCGCTCCGGGAACCTGCTCGTGCTGATCCAGCCGCCGCGCGGCTTCGGCGAGAACCCGGTCGCCATCTACCACGACCCCGACCTGCCGCCGAGCCACCACTACCTGGCCGCCTACCGCTGGATCCAGGCCGCCCAGGAGGACGGCGGCTTCGGCGCCCACGCGGTGATCCACCTCGGCAAGCACGGCAACCTGGAGTGGCTGCCGGGCAAGACCGCCGCGCTGTCCGCGGAGTGCGGCCCGGACGCCGTCCTCGGCGACCTGCCGCTGGTCTACCCCTTCCTGGTCAACGACCCGGGCGAGGGCACCCAGGCCAAGCGCCGCGCCCACGCCACGCTCGTCGACCACCTCGTCCCGCCGATGGCCCGCGCCGACTCCTACGGCGACATCGCGCGCCTGGAGCAGCTGCTGGACGAGCACTCCAACATCGCCGCGATGGACCCGGCCAAGCTGCCGGCGATCCGCGCCCAGATCTGGACCCTGATCCAGGCCGCCCGGCTCGACCACGACCTCGGCCTGGACGAGCGCCCCGAGGACGACGGCTTCGACGACTTCCTGCTGCACGTCGACGGCTGGCTCTGCGAGGTCAAGGACGCCCAGATCCGTGACGGTCTGCACGTCCTCGGCCAGGCGCCGACCGGCACCGACCGGGTCAACATCGTGCTCGCCATCCTGCGCGCCCGGCAGATCTGGGGCGGCGTCAGCGCCCTGCCCGGCCTGCGCGAGGCGCTCGGCCTGGACGAGGCGGCGCTGACCCTGGGCGCCACCGACGCGGCCGAGGCCCGGGCCCGCGCCCTGGTCGAGGCGATGGAGGCGGAGGACTGGGCGCCCGAGGCGGTCGAGAAGGTGACCGCCGAACTGCCGGAGGCCGTCCAGGAGGCCGTCCGTGCGGTGCTGGACTTCGCCGCCGCCCAGGTGGTGCCGCGGCTCGCGGCCACCACCGACGAGCTGGACGCCGTGCTGCACGCGCTCCAGGGCGGCTTCGTCCCGGCCGGCCCGTCCGGCTCGCCGCTGCGCGGCCTGGTCAACGTGCTGCCCACCGGCCGCAACTTCTACTCCGTCGACCCGAAGGCCGTCCCCAG
This sequence comes from Kitasatospora sp. SC0581, assembly GCF_048159585.1. NCBI lineage: Bacteria > Bacillati > Actinomycetota > Actinomycetes > Kitasatosporales > Streptomycetaceae > Kitasatospora > Kitasatospora sp. SC0581. The sequence goes on from NZ_JBLRWA010000001.1 coordinate 106,521, forward strand.
CAAGCTCGCCTGGGAGACCGGCCAGGCACTCGCCTCCTCCCTGGTCGAGCGCTACCGCTCGGACAACGACGGCGCCTACCCGCCCTCGGTCGGGCTCTCGCTCTGGGGCACCAGCGCGATGCGCACCGCCGGCGACGACATCGCCGAGGCCTTCGCCCTGCTCGGCGTCCGCCCGGTCTGGGACGACGCCTCGCGCCGGGTCACCGGCCTGGAGCCGATCCCGCTGGACGAGCTGGGCCGCCCGCGCATCGACGTCACGCTGCGCATCTCCGGCTTCTTCCGGGACGCCTTCCCGCACGTGGTCGCCCTGCTGGACGACGCGGTGCGCCTGGCCGCCGCCCAGGAGGAGGCCCCGGAGTCGAACTACGTGCGCGCCCACGTCCAGGCCGACCTCGCCGTGCACGGCGACGAGCGCAAGGCCACCGTCCGCGTCTTCGGCTCCCGCCCGGGCACCTACGGCGCGGGCCTGCTCCAGCTGATCGACAGCCGGGACTGGCGCACCGACGCCGACCTGGCCGAGGTGTACACGGTCTGGGGCGGCTACGCGTACGGCCGCGGGCTGGACGGCCGCCCGGCCCGCGAGGAGATGGAGACCGCGTACAAGCGGATCACCGTCGCCGCGAAGAACACCGACACCCGCGAGCACGACATCGCCGACTCGGACGACTACTTCCAGTACCACGGCGGCATGGTGGCCACCGTACGGGCCCTCACCGGCAAGGCGCCGACCGCCTACATCGGCGACTCGACCCGGCCGGAGACGGTCCGCACCCGCACCCTGACCGAGGAGGCCGCCCGGGTCTTCCGCGCCCGGGTGGTCAACCCGCGCTGGATCGAGGCGATGCGCCGCCACGGCTACAAGGGCGCCTTCGAGATGGCCGCGACGGTGGACTACCTGTTCGGCTACGACGCCACCACGGGCGTGGTCGCGGACTGGATGTACGAGAAGCTGACCCAGGAGTACGTCCTCGACCCGGTCAACCGGGAGTTCCTCGCGGGCGCCAACCCGTGGGCGCTGCACGGGATCAGCGAGCGGCTGCTGGAGGCGGCGAGCCGCGGGCTGTGGGAGCAGCCGGACCCGGAGCTGATCGAGCAGCTGCAGGCCGCGTTCCTGGAGACCGAGGGGGATCTGGAGGGCGGCGAGGAGTAGGGCCGCGCACGGTGATCGGAGGGGCGGGCCCCCTCGGGGCCGCCCTCCTCGGGGCCGCCCTCCTCGGGGCCGCTCCTCCGATCGCCCGTTCTGGCAAGGCCACCGGTACGGCCGGGACCACTGGTTCCGAACATGGGCCTCTTGTCACCCGTTCAGCCGAACGGCGTACTGGTGGTGTACGCCCGTCAAGCGGACAATACGGGTCATGTCGCGTCGCTCCGCTCCCGCCAGCCCGACCCTGAGCACGACCGCCACCGAGGAACGGGAGCCGCACGCGCCGCACCGGTACCGCGCGCGGACCGGTGCGCTGGCGGCCGGAGCGGTTCCGGTGCTCGCCTTCCCCGCGCCCGGGCAGGCCTGGCTGGCCTGGGTCGCGCTCGTCCCCGGACTGCTGCTGATGCAGCGGGCGCCGTCGGGCCGGGAGGCGGCGGTGCGCGGCTGGTGGTTCGGCGCGGGGTTCATCCTGACCGCGATGTACTGGCTGGTCCCGTCCGTCGGGCCGGGGCTGCCGGTGATCGCGGTGCTGTTCGGGGCGCTCCAGAGCGCCGTCGGGTACACCGTGCACCGGCTGCTGCACCCCCGGCTGACCGCCCGTCGGGCCCTGCTCGCACTGCTGGTCGTACCGGCCGTCTGGGTGACGACCGAGTACGCGCGGTCCTGGCCCGCGCTCGGCGGGCCGTGGGCACTGCTCGGCGCCACCCAGTGGCAGCACCCGGCGGTCCTCGGGCTGGCCTCGGCCGGCGGGATCTGGCTGGTCAGCGCGGCGGTGGCGGCGGTGAACACCGGGGCGCTGATCGCGCTGACCGCGGTGCACCGGCGGCCGCGGGCCGTCGCGGCCGGGACCGTCGTGCTGGTCCTGGCCTCCGGTCCGCTGCTGTTCGCGCTGCGCGAGGCACCCACCGCGGACGGGGCCGTGACCGTGGCACTGGTCCAGCCCGGCATCGTGGAGGACCCCCAGGCCCGCTTCGAGGCGAGCGCGCGGATCACGGCCGGACTGGTCGGACAGCCGGTGGACCTGGTCGTGTGGGGCGAGAGCAGCACCACCGCCGACCTGGACCGCGACCCGGCCGCGCTGGACACCCTGCGCCGACTCGCCGCGACCACCGGCGCCGAGGTCGTCGCCGGGGAGGACGCGCGCAAGGCGGACGGGCGGATCTCCAAGGACGCGGTGCTGGTCTCCCCCACCGGCGTGGTGGACCGCTACCGCAAGATCCGGCTGGTGCCGTTCGGCGAGTACATCCCGCTGCGGCCGGTGCTCGGCTGGATCGCCGGGGTCAGCCGGGCCGCGGGCGAGAACCGGGCGCCCGGAACGGCCTTCCACGTCCTGCCCGCCACCGACCGGGCGGGCGCGCCGCTGCCGGTCGGGGCGCTGATCTGCTTCGAGTCGGCCTTCCCCGACATGGCCCGCACCGCCGCCCGGGACGGCGCCCGGGTGCTGGTCTACCAGTCCTCGACCTCGACCTTCCAGCGCACCTGGGCGCCCGAGCAGCACGTCTCGCTGGCCGCGATCCGGGCCGCCGAGACCGGCCGACCGGCCGTCCAGGCCTCGCTGACCGGGGTCTCGGCCGCCTTCGACGCCCAGGGCCGGGAGCTCGCCCGGCTCGGCACCGACGGCACCGGCGTGCTGACCGTCCGACTGCCGCTCACCGCGCCCGGGACGCTGACCTGGTACGACCGGATCGGCGACGTGGTGCCGCTCGGGGCGCTGCTGGTCACGGCGGGGGCGGCGGGCGCGGGCGTCGCCGGGTGGCGGCGCTCGCGCGCCCTGCGGCGTGCCGGTCAGCCCTCGGTGCCGGCGGTGTAGACGCCGAACGCGGCGCCCTGGGGGTCGCGCAGCACGGCGATCCGCCGGCCGCCCGGCATGCCGGTGGCGGGCGTCAGCACGTCCCCGCCGAGCGCCACCGCCCGGCCGACGGTGCCGTCCACGTCGGCGGCCGCGAAGTACGGCAGCCAGTGCGGCGGCGCCTCGGGCGGGAAGCGGTCGTCCATCGTCAGCATGCCGCCGAAGTCCCGTCCGTCCAGGCCCCACTGGGGGTAGTGCTCGGACGGGGCGACGGACCAGCCGAACACCTCCGGGTAGAAGGCGAGCGCGCCGGACGGGTCTCGGGTGAGCAGTTCCACCCAGCCGAGCGCACCGGGCTCGTTGAACACCCCGGCGCCCCGGAAGGCGCGGGCCTGCCAGAGGATGAACACCGCGCCGGACGGGTCGGCGGCCACCGAGAACCGGCCGAAGTCGAAGACGTCGCCGGGGTCCTTCCGGACCAGGCCGCCGCACTCCTTGATCCTCGCGGCGGTGGCGTCGGCGTCGGCGACCGCGATGCAGACCGTCCAGGCGATCGGCTGCTGCGGGGCGTAGCGCGGGGTGATGGCGGCGGCCGGGACGCCCCGGACCAGCATCTGGGTGTAGTCGCCCTCCCCGGGGCGGGCCGTGTCGTCCGCCTGCCAGCCGAAGAGCTCGGTGTAGAAGGCCCGGGCGGCGGCCGGATCGGAGGTGCCCAGCTCGGTCCAGCAGGGGGCGTTGGTGGTCACGGAGGTCTGCTTCATGGCGTCTGTCCTCGCAGCTTGCTCGGGAACTCCCGGGTTTTCGGCGCCTCGGCCCCCGCACCTCCAGGCCCAGCATGCGGGGCGGGGCGGAGCTTGGCGGGCGGGGTGGGCCGAACGGGCGGCGAGGCGGGCGGGCGAACACATGACAGATGACAGCTGACAGATTTCGAAATCTGTCAGCTGTCATCTGTTCGCTGTTATCCGTTAGCTGTTATCCGTTAGCTGTCGGCTGTCAGCCTTCGCCCGTCAGCCGCGCACGGCCCTCGCCACCGGGATCCACAGCTCCGCCTCGGCGTCGGCCGTGCCCGGGACCGGGCTGACCCGCAGGATCTCCGGACCCGGCCGGGCCTCGTACGGGTTGGACGGGAACCACTGGCCGGCCACGTCCGCCCACATCTCCTGCAGGGCCTGCGGGAACGGCCCGGTGTTGGTGAACACCGCCCAGGTGCCGGCCGGGACGTCGAGCACGTCCAGGTCCGCCGGGACGGCGACCCCCTCGCGCGCCACCACCGCGTGCCAGTAGTCGAGTTCGGACCCTTCCTCGCGGTTCGGCGAGAAGTCGTCGCTCACCGACAGGATCCCGGCCGGGTCGTCCCCGGACAGCGCCGCGATCCGTTCGACCGTCTCCTTGCCGAGGCCCTTGATGAACTCGGCGATCCCCGGGTTGATCCCCAGGTAGATCAGGGTGACCCGGGCCTTCCTGCCGACGATCCGGAAGTCCGGCTTCTCGACGATCCGGTATTCCATACTGCTGCTTCCCTCCACGATGAGTCGGAAGGACATCCGGGGCTGGGAGACGAGCACCGCGCCGTCGCGCCGGGCCTCGCCCGGCCCGACTCCGTGCATGGCCCGGAACGCCCGGGCGAACGCCTCCCCCGAGGAGTACCCGTACCGGACCGCGATGTCGAGCAACGTCCGCTCGCCGTCCAGGACTTCGGCCCCGGCGACGGTCAGCCGCCGACGCCGGACGTACTCCGACAGCGGCATCCCGGCGAGCATCGAGAACAGCCGCCGGAAGTGGTACTCCGACGTCATCGCGATCCGCGCCAGCTCGGCCACGTCGACCTCGCGGTCCAGGTCGTGTTCGATCCGGTCCATCGCCCGGTTCAGGTGCTCCAGCACGCCAACCCCGTCCTTCCCTTACTGACCTTCACCGTAGGAAGGACCCACCCTGCCGCACCCGACAATCGGTGCCCGCTCCGGTCGGGCACCGATCACCAGGTGCCTGGCGCCGGGCGCCGATCGCCGGGTGACGGCCGTCAGCGGCTCAGATCAGGCCCTGGGCCAGCATCGCGTCCGCGACCAGCTCGAAGCCGGCGATGTTCGCGCCGACCACGTAGTTGCCCGGGTGGCCGTAGCGCTCGGCGGTGGTGAAGCAGGAGTCGTGGACGTGCTTCATGATCCCGGCCAGCCGCTCCTCGGTGTGCTCGAAGGTCCAGGAGTCGCGCGAGGCGTTCTGCTGCATCTCCAGGGCGCTGGTCGCGACGCCGCCCGCGTTCGCCGCCTTGCCCGGACCGAAGGCCACCCCTGCCTCCTGGAACACCCGCACCGCCTCCGGGGTGGTGGGCATGTTCGCGCCCTCGGCGACGGCCAGCACCCCGTTGCGCACCAGCGCCAGCGCGTCGGCCTCGACCAGCTCGTTCTGGGTGGCGCAGGGCAGCGCGACGTCACAGGGCACGCCCCACACGCCCGGGCCCTCGACGAACCGGACGTGGCCGCCGCGCAGTCGGGCGTAGTCGGAGACCCGGCCGCGCCGGACCTCCTTGACCTCCTTGAGCAGGTCGAGGTCGATGCCCTTCTCGTCCACCACGTAGCCGGAGGAGTCGGAGCAGGTGAGCACGGTCGCGCCGAGCTGCTGCGCCTTCTCGATGGCGTAGACGGCGACGTTGCCGGACCCGGAGACGACCACCCGGCGCCCGTCCAGGCTCTCGCCGCGGCTGTGCAGCATCTCGGAGGTGAACATGACGCAGCCGTAGCCGGTGGCCTCGGTACGGACCTGCGCGCCGCCCCAGCCGAGGCCCTTCCCGGTGAGCACGCCGCTCTCGTACCGGTTGGTGATCCGCTTGTACTGGCCGAAGAGGTAGCCGATCTCCCGGCCGCCGACGCCGATGTCCCCGGCCGGCACGTCCGTGTACTCGCCGAGGTGGCGGTACAGCTCGGTCATGAAGGACTGACAGAACCGCATGATCTCGGCGTCCGAACGGCCCTTGGGGTCGAAGTCGGAGCCGCCCTTGCCGCCGCCGATGGGCAGGCCGGTGAGCGCGTTCTTGAAGATCTGCTCGAAACCGAGGAACTTGACGATCCCGAGGTTCACCGAGGGGTGGAAGCGCAGCCCGCCCTTGTACGGGCCGAGGGCGCTGCTGAACTCCACCCGGAAGCCGCGGTTGACGTGGATGTCACCGGAGTCGTCCGTCCACGGCACCCGGAACATGAGCTGCCGCTCGGGCTCGCAGATCCGCTCGATGATCCGGGCGTCGAGGAGTTCGGGGCGGTGGGCGAGCACCGGCGCCAGGGTCTCCAGCACCTCGTGGACGGCCTGGTGGAACTCGTCCTCGCCCCGGTTGCGGCGGACCACGTCCGCGTAGAGCGCCTCTATCGCGCGCTGCTCGGCTTCGAAGGAGCCGGGGGCGGAGGTGTGGGGGGTGGCAGGGGTCGTCGACATCTTCAGGACCCTTCCGTGGTCGTCGATGGGCGTGCGCAGTGTCCCGACGGGCCTGAGGGACGTGCCCAGGAAACGGCGCCAGTCTCGCAGTGTCCACACCGCGGGTCCCGCACCATCCACATGCTGGAAGCCCTGGTGGGAACAGCCGGGGCTGATGGGGTGTTGTGCGCCCCGGTGGTCGAGCCGGGCCCCGGTGGCCCCTAGTTGTTCAAATTGGAACTACCTAGTACGGTCGACCTCCGACGCACCACGACCCGTCCGGGTCCGACCGCGTCCGCCCCGGTCCGCGCCGAACCGGCCCGGCCCACCCCCGATCCACGGAGGCCCACCCATGCCGCAGCCCGGCGCCGCCACGGTGCGCTCGCGTGTGCGCATCCCGCTGACCTTCCCCGACGGCTACCTCGCCGACGCGGAGGTCTCCACCTTCCACGGCCTCACCGACGGCGCCGAGCACCTGGCGCTCGCGCTCGGCACGGTCTCCGAAGGCGGCACGCCCCTGGTGCGACTGCACTCCGAGTGCCTGACCGGCGACGTCTTCGGCTCGGACCGCTGCGACTGCGGGCCGCAGCTGCGCGAGTCGGTGGAGCGGATCAGCGAGGCCGGCGGGTACCTGCTCTACCTGCGGCAGGAGGGCCGCGGCATCGGGCTCTACAACAAGCTGGACGCCTACGCCCTCCAGGACTCCGGCCTGGACACGTACGACGCCAACACCGCGCTCGGCCTGCCCGAGGACGGCCGCGACTACACCGCGGCCGCCCAGATGCTCGCCGCGCTCGACGCCACGGGCATCGACCTGCTGAGCAACAACCCGGACAAGGCGGCGCAGCTGGCCGACCTGGGGATCGTCGTGCGGCACCGGGTGCCGACGGGGGTGCACCTGTCGGCCAGCAACGTCCGCTACCTGCGGGCGAAGGTGGAGCGGACGGGGCACTCGATCGAGCTGTCCCGGCTGGTCGGCTGAGCTGCCGCACGGGCGGCTGGTGACAGATGACGGCTGACAGATTTCAAAATCTGTCAGCCGTCATCTGTTATCTGTTCGCTGTCATCTGTTCGCTGTTATCTGTTCGCCGTGATCTGTCAGCTGTCAACCGTTCGCTGTCACCCGCGCCCCGCGCGTCCCCGGACCGTCCGCAGCACCCCGTACGCCGCCAGCGGCAGCGCCACCAGCAGCGCGGCCCAGAAGGCCCCGTGCCCCCACAGCCCGGCGATCGCCCGGAACAGCCCCTCGAACACCGGGATCCGCAGCGCCTCGACCGGGCCCAGCGGCCCCGGCCAGGCGCCCAGGAACAGCGTGGCCGGGACCCAGAGCACGAACAGCCCCTTGGCGGTGGCCGGCGTCCCGAGGGTGCTGACCAGCGACACCACCGCCAGCAGCAGGACGAACCCGGCCTGGTAGTCCGCACCACCCTGCCCCGTCCCCCAGGAGTCGGGCGTCGGGTGCGCCCCGGTGGCCGCCAGCCGGACCTCGACCGCCGCCCACAGCAGCAGCACCAGCACCGCCGTCGTCCCGAGCGCGAACCGCACCCGGTCGCGCGCACCGGCGCCGCCCGTCCGCCACCGCCCGGACGGCGCGCTCCCCGCCCGCTCGGCGGTGCCGGCCCCGGACGACCCCGCGCCCCGCACGCCCCGCACGCCCCGCTCCCGCCAGGCCTCCCGGGCCTGCCTTCGGGCCTCCTGAGCCGGCTTCAGCAGCCGGTTGGCGGCCCGCTCGATCAGGACGAGCGAGACGACGGTCGCCACCACCGCCGCGATGCCGGCCCAACTCCCCATCCCGCCCTCGAACACCACGACCCGGTCGGCCACCGACGGCGGCGTCTCCAGCACCGTCATCGGCGGTCCGAGCCGCAGGTAGCCGATGGCGAGGGCTCCGGCGCCGGTCAGCAGCGCCGTGCCGATGCCGACCCGGGCGGGGAAGAAGGCGATCACGGCGGCCGCGACGAGCCCCGCGCCGAGTTGTCCGGCCACCTGCCGGGCCGCGTGTTCGCCGGCGTTCCGCAGGGGGCCGCCGAAGGCGCCGGCGGGCGAGAGGTCGAGCTTCTCCCCCGCCTCGACCGGGTAGCGGAGCACCGCACCCGCCCACAGCAGCAGCCCGAAGGCAAGGAGCAGCAGCAGGACCGCCCCGGCCCGGCGCGGCAGCGCGGTGCGGGCGTGCGGCCACCAGGCCGCCAGCTGCTCCCGCCGCTCCTCCCAGCCCGTCGGCGGCCGGCGGCGCCGGTTGAGCCAGAGCCGGGCCACCCGTCCCTCCTGTCGCACCCCGGCCTCCGGTTCGGGCCGCTCGGGCCGTCCCCGGCCGCGCCGCCGCAGTGCCTCCGCCGCGACCAGGGCCGCCCGGCCGGCCGGCTGCGCCGGGTCGGCGCTCACCGCCCGTCGGCGCAGCGCGGACCAGTGGCGCCGCACCACGTCCCGGGGAGTGGCCGCCGCCGGATCGGGCGCCGGCTTGCGGGCCACGGTCCGTACGGCGGTACGGGCGCCCGCGCCCATGGCCAGCGCGCCGTCCACCACCGAGGCGGCCACCGCGGCGGCGAGCTCCGACACCCGCCCGGGCAGCGGCAGTCGGTGCAGTGCGGCGGGCAGCGGCGAGAGCCGGCCGAGCAGCCGCGCGCGCTCCTCGGGCCGGATGCTCAGCCAGACCGCCTGCCGGTGCGCCTCCTCGCGTTCCTCCGGGCTGAGCCCGTCGCCGCCGCGCCGGCCGCCGCCGACGGTGCGGGCCAGCCGGTCCACCTCGGCCAGCACCTCCGGCAGTGCGGCCAGCGCTAGCAGCCGCGAGCAGTGCTCGCCGGCGCACTCGGGGTGGAAGCAGTCGTAGCGGGCGACCACGGCCGGCAGCCCGCCCCGGACGAGTTCGTCGATCAGCTCGGCGCCGTCCGGTGCGGTGACGACGCGTTCCAGCCCGGTGGTGTCGATCGGACGGTCGCGGTAGTGGGGGACGGCGCCCGGGACGAAGGCGGCCCCCAGGGCGAGCACCGCCACCGCGGCCACGGACTCGCGCCGGGAGCCGGGCGCCTTGGCCACGTCGGAGAGGTAGTGCAGGTCGAAGACGGTGTCCTCGACCTCGTCCCGCAGCCAGTCGCGCACCCGTTCCGCTCCCCCGGTGGCCAGCCAGCGGGCCGCCGCGCCGGAGTTCTTGAGCAGCGCCTCGGTGAGCCGGACCGGGTCGGTGAACGGGTTGCCGAGGAAGGTGACCGGCCGGTGGGCCCTGGCCTGCGCCTGCGGTCGGCGGCGGATCACCTCGGGGGTACCGCCGGCCAGCCAGCTGCGGACCTGCGGGGCGGTCCAACGGTCCTCCGGCATCTTCGTGAACAGCCCCTGGAGGAGCAGCAGTTGGCGCGGGTCGCGGACGGCGCTGAGGTCGACCTCCTCGCCCATGACCAGTTCCAGCTCCAGCTCCTGGTCGTCCGGGCGCTCGCCGTCCGCGCCGACGAAGCGGGGGCGGCCGACGAACAGTTCGTACAGCACGTTGCCGAGCCCCCACCAGGGCCCGGCCTGGTGGTTCTTGCCGGCCAGCTGCTCGGGGGCCATGTAGGCGACGGTGACCATCATCGCGGAGGTGAACCGGCGGCTGTCGGTGAGCCGGTCGACGCCGCCGAAGTCGGCGATCACGAACTCCCCGGACCCGCTGCCGGGGCGCACCAGGATGTTGGCGGGCTTGAAGTCCAGCGGGTTGCGCTGGATCCGCTGCTGCCAGAAGTCGAGCAGGGCGACCAGCTCGTAGACGATCTGCTCGGTGGTCCGCCGGTCGCCGTGCCCGCCCGACCGCCACAGCCCGGCGACGTGGGCGGCGAGGGTGACCGGCAGGTACTCCATGGCCACCCAGTCGACCTGGGCGCCGTGGTGGCGGACCCGGCCGAAGTCGATCAGCTGCGGGACGTGCCGGCGGAAGCCGTCGTGGCCCAGGTGGGAGAGCAGGTCGTGGTCCATCGGCTGGCCCGCGACGGCCACCTTGACGGCCGCGTCACCGCCGCCGTCGGTGCGCCGGACGTACCAGACGGTGCCCTCGGAACCGGCTCCGGCCCGACCCAGCGGGATGAAGCGGCTCCGCAGGGCGTCCGGGAAGACGCCCTCGAACGGACCGCCGGTGTCCGGGGCCCCGCCGAACCCGTCCTCGGGGCCGGCCGGACTCCCGCCCGGACTCCCGGCACCGACTCCCCCGGCCGGGGCGGGGCCGCCGGGCCCGATGCCGTCCTGCCAGGAGGACGAGCCGGCCCCCGAGCCCGACCGGGGCCGGACGACCTCGGTCACCGCCTCCGAATCGGCACCCGGCGAACGTCCCGAGTGCCCCGAGTCCCCCGAACTGCCCGAGCCCCCCGGCCGGTTCGGCCGGAGCTCGGTCGGAGCGTGCGGGTCGAACCTCGGCCCGGTGTCCGGCCTGCGGCGGGTGGCCGCCTCCGGGTCGTACCGCGGCTCGTTGCCGGACACCCGACGCGTCGCGGCCTCCGGATCGAAGCGCGGCGGGGCGGCGGGCACCCGACGGGTCGCGGCCTGCGGGTCCACCCGGGCCCGCGGGGTCGCGCCGAGCCGGGACGACCGGTCCGGGGCGTCCTCGGAGGCACGCCAGCGCCCCCGCGACCACCGCTCCACCCTGCTCCCCGGCGGATTCCCCGGCTCGGCTCCGGCGGCCGACCGGGGCCTCGGCCCGCGCCGACCGCCCTCGGCCGGGTCCGCGTCCTCCGTCGTGCCCATGCGACGCTCCCCTCCCCCGCAGCCCGGACCGGCGCGGGGCCGTGACCATGGGCGCACCGGTTCCGGGGTGGATTGTGACGCGTCATCATCCCTCATGGCGGGCGCGGGTGTCGGCCGCTTTCGCGGATCAGGACCGACCCATCGCAGGACCGGTACGCAAGCGCGATCCCCGACGGGGAACCGGCCGCCGTCGACGCCTCGGCCGGCACTGCCCGTACGGCGGTCGGGCCGGCGCCGCGACCGCCGGAGCGGAGCAGGACCGGGCGGGAACGGACCGGCCCCGAGCGGAACTCGAGCCGGCGTCCAGCCGGCCCGCCTCAGCGCTCCTCGACCGGGCGCCCCAGCGGTTCCTCCACGATCCGCCGGGCGATCTCCTCGGGCCGCACCGGGCGTCCGAAGTGCCAGCCCTGCGCCCAGTCGCAGCCCATGGTCCGCAGCCGTTCGGCGTCCCGGTGGGTCTCCACGCCCTCGGCGGTGACGTTCAGCCCGAGCGCGTGCGCCATCGACACCAGTCCGCTGACGATCCGCCACCCGGTGGACTCGTCCTTCCCCGGTTCGTGCAGGTCGCCGACGAAGGAGCCGGCGATCTTCAGCCCGGAGACCGGCAGGTCGCGCAGGTAGGCGAGGTTGGACCAGCCGGTGCCGAAGTCGTCCACGGCCAGCGACACCCCGAGGTCGACCAGCCCGTGCAGGGTGCGCAGCGCCTCGTCCTCGGGCCCGACCACGGTCGACTCGGTGATCTCCAGCTGCAACCGGGCCGGGTCCAGGCCGGTGCTGTCGAGGATCCGGGCGAGGTCGGTGACCAGGGCGGCACTGCGGGCCTGCCGGACCGCCAGGTTGACGTTGAGCTGCGGGGCGGCGTCGCCGTACCGCTTGATCCAGTCCGCGGCCTGGCCGCAGGCCTGCTCCAGCACCCAGCGGCCGAGCGGCATGATCAGCCCGGTCTCCTCGGCGGTGGTGACGAACTCGTCCGGGCCGAGCACGCCGAGCTGCGGGTGGCGCCAGCGCACCAGCGCCTCCACGGCGGCCAGCCGGCCGTCCGCGAGGCGGTAGAGCGGCTGGTAGTCGATGAAGAACTCGCCGCGGTCGAGGGCCGCCGGCATCCGCACCGACACCGCGTAGCGGCTGACCGCGCGGGCGTTCTCCTTGGGGTCGAAGAGCGTCCAGCGGCCGCGGCCGGCCTCCTTGGCGCGGTACAGCGTGAGGTCGGCGGCCCGGACGGCGGCGCCCGGGGTGGTGGTGGACACCCGCCGCTCCAGCACGCCGACGCTGGCGCCGACGGCGAGCTTGTGGTCGCCGATCAGCACCGGCCCGGCCAGCGCCCTGAGCACGGTCTTCGCGGCGGCCACCGCCTCCTGCTCGCCCCGGCACTTCTCCAGCAGGACGACGAACTCGTCGCCGCCGAGCCGGGCCACCAGGTGGCCGAGCGGGGTGAGGGCGGCCTTCAGCCGGGCGGCGACCGCGGCCAGCAGCTGGTCGCCCATGTCGTGGCCGAGGCTGTCGTTGACCACCTTGAAACCGTCGAGGTCGACGTAGCAGAGGCCGAAGCGGGCGCCCGGCTCGGGCTCCTCGAACAGCTTCTCCAGCCGCTCGAAGAAGGCCGCGCGGTTGGGCAGGCCGGTCAGCGGGTCGTGGGTGGCCTGGTGGCGCAGCCGCTCCTGGAGCCGGTAGCGGTCGGTGACGTCCTCCAGCATCGCGACCTGGTACTGCGGGATGCCGTCGTCGTCGCGGATCAGCGAGACGGTCAGGTGGGTCCAGATCACCTCGCCGTCCTGGCGGTAGTACGGCTTGTCGAACTGGAAGTAGTCCCGCTTGCCGCTGATCAGCTCCTCGTACGCCTCCCACACGCCGGGGGTGTCCTCGGGGTGCACCAGGTCGCCGACCCGGCGGCCGATCATGTCCTCGGGGCCCGCGCCGAACAGCTCCTGGAGGGCCTTGTTGACCGCCATGATGTTGCCGTCGGTGTCACCGATGCCGATGCCGATGGCGGCGCTCTCGAACAGCGCCCGGAACCGGGCCTCGGAGGCGCGCAGCGCCCGCTCGGCCTCCTTGCGGGCGCTGTCGGCGGCGGTGCGGATCGCCTCCTGCTCGGTCAGCGTGCGCTCGCGCAGGGCGGCCGCCCAGCCGGCCGCGAAGGCGCCGGTCAGGGCCGGGCCGCGGTCGTCCTGGACGGGCTGCGCCTGGAGCAGCTCGACCGCCCGGGCCAGCAGCACCGGGTCCGTGAAGTGCGCGTCGACCAGGTCGGCGCCGGCCTGCGCGGCCAGCCGCGGCTCGAACGGCTCGTCCTCCTGGGCGCGGTGCAGCAGCGCGGCGGTGCGCGCGACCAGCCGGCCGAGCAGGCCGGGGTGGACGGCGGTGCCGTGGTCGGCGGAGAGCAGCCGGGCCCACTCCTCGTGGAACCGCTCCGCGTTGCCGCGCACCGGGGTGGTACTCATCTGCTGAACCTGGTTCCTCTGGTGTACGCGCCGGTTCCGGCGGGCCCGGCAGGCCTTGCGGGCCGAGCGGGCCGGGCAGGCCTCGCGACGGCCGCCGCGCGGGGCGTGCGGCCGTCGGTGCCTCGTCCGTCGCGTCCGCTCAAGGGCGGATCCCCACGCCCGCCACCCCGGCGATCCGCTCGGGGTGCTCACCGACCGTACCCGGCTGGTCCGGACGCCACAGCGGCAGGTGCACCACACCCGGCTCGACCAGCTCGAAGCCGGAGAACATCGCGGTGATCTGCTCGTGGGTGCGCATGGTCAGCGGGGTCGGCGTCCGCTGGTAGAGCTTCTGGTGGTCCTCGGCCTGGTCGGGGCGGCTCTCCAGGGCGGCGTGCGAGAGCACCAGCGCGCTGCCGGGCGGGAGGGCGTCGCGGATCGTTCCGATCAGCCGCCACGGGTCGTCCTCGTCGCCGACGAAGTGCGCGACGGCGACCAGCAGCACGGCCACGGGCTCGCCGGCCGCCAGCAGCTCGGTGACCTCGGGGCGGGCCAGCAGGTCGTCGACGTCGCGCAGGTCGGCCTGGGCGACGGCGCAGTCGTGGTCGTCCTCCAGCAGCAGGCGGCTGTGCGCGACGGCGACCGGGTCGCGGTCCACGTAGACCACCTTGGCCTCGGGGCGGATCGCCCGGGCGATCTCGTGCACGGCGCCGAAGGTCGGGATGCCGGAGCCGATGTCCAGGAAGCGGGTGACGCCCTGCTCGGCGAGGAAGGTCACGGCGCGGCGCAGGAAGGCGCGGTTGGAGCGCATGATCTGCGGCAGCTCCGGCCACATGGCGATCGCCTTGCGGGCCATCTCCCGGTCGACCTCGAAGTTGTGCGAGCCCCCCAGGTAGTAGTCGTAGACCCGCGCGGCGTTCGGTTTGTCCAGGTCCGTACCCTCCGGTACCCAGCTCGGTCGCCGCATGCCTGTGACTCCTTCACTCCGGTTTCTGGGGTCGCAGCGCCCAGGGGATGCTGCCGTGACTGATGAGACTACAAGCACAGAAGATCCTCCCCCGCACCCCGAACGGGTGCAAGCGGAGTGCTTCCTTCCTCCCGGACGGGCGCTTCCGGAAGATTCACCTCCGGTTGCTGGCCGTGCCACGGACCAACTCGGCAACGGTCCAACGGCGTTCACCCCTCGGAGCGACCGGCCCGGACTAGGGTGGGGCCGTGGACCCCAACCACTACCGATTCCGGGGCGTCTGGCGGCTCGCGGCTCCGGCGACCGCCGTGTACGCGGCCCTCGAGGACGTGCGGAGCTATCCGCTGTGGTGGCCGGAGATCCGCGAGGTCCGACCGACCGGCGAGGACTCCGGGGACGTGGTGGTGCGCGCGCTGCTGCCGTACCGGTTGGTGATCGGGCTGGCGGCGAAGCGGCGCGACCCGGCCGCCGGGGTGCTCGAGGTGGCCATGCGGGGCGACCTTGCCGGGTGGTCGCGGTTCACGGTGACGCCGGACCTGGCGGGCGGGGCCGGCGAGGCGGGTGGACCGAGCGGGGCCCGCGGGCCGGGCGGTCCGGGCAGCCGGGTGCTGTTCGAGGAGGAGACCCGGCCCGGCAAGCCCCTGCTGCGCCGGCTCGCCCTGCCGCTGCACCCGCTGTTCCGGGCCAACCACGCGGTGATGATGCGCCGGGGGCGGCGGGGGCTCGCGGCGTACCTGGCGGGGGCGGCGGCGGGGTGACGGGCGTCGAGCGGCGTGACGGGCGTCGGAGGACGGATGGCGGCGAACAGATGACAGACGACAACTTTCAGCGAACAGATGACAGCTTTCGAAATCTGTCATCTGTTCGCGACACCCCCGGCCCCGCACCCACCGACGTCCCCGCCCCCGGCTTCGGCTTCGACGCCCCCTTCGACCGCACCGGCACCGGCAGCAGCAAGTGGGCCCGCGCGGACGCCCCGGGGACGATCGCGATGGGCCTCGCCGACATGGACCTGCCCGGACCGCCCGCCGTCGCCGAGGCACTGGAGCGGCGCGCCCGGCACCGCGCGTACGGCTACACGGTCTGCGACCCGGCCGGCCGCGCGCTGGTGGCCGACTGGTACCGCACCCGGCACGGCGCCGCGGTCGACCCGGACTGGGTCCTGCTGCTGCCCTGCGGCCCGCGCACCGCGCTGCGCGTCCTCCTGGAGACCGTACGGCCGCAGGCCCCCGTCCTCTTCCCCACCCCCGAGTGGGGCGGCTTCGCCCAGCTCTGCCGCGCAGCCGGCCTCCCGTACCGCGAGCTGCCGCTGCACCCGGCGCACCCGCCGCAAGTACTGCACCCGGGCCCGAGCGGCTACCGGCTCCCGTCGGGCCCGCTCCCCCGCCCCGTCGGCGCCGTACTGCTGAGCAACCCGCACAACCCCTCCGGCACGGTGTGGCCGGCCGACGCCGTGCGCGCGCTCGCCGCCCGGGCGGCCGAGAGCGGTGCGCTGCTGGTCTCGGACGAGGTGCACGGCGACCTCACCCACCCCGGCCGTGCCCACCCCGTCGCCGTCACCACCGCCGACCCGGCGCACCGGCCCCTCGTCGTCACCCTCAACTCCGTCGGCAAGACCTTCAACTGCTCCGGCATCCCCAGCAGTTTCGCCCTCGTCCCCGACCCCGGGCTGCGTGCCCGGTTCACCGAGGCGCTGGCCGGCTACGGCCTCTGGGAGGGCGGCCTGCTGGAGCAGACCGTGCAGCAGGCGGCGCTGCGCGAGGGCGGGCCCTGGCTGGACGCGCTGCTCGCCCACCTGGTCGCCGCCCGCACCCGGCTGACCGACCGGCTCGGGCCCGCCCTCCGCGCCACCCCGCGGGCCTCCTACCTGCTCTGGCTGGACGCCGCCGCGCTCGGCCTGCCGCCCGCCGACGCCCGCCGGGCGCTGCTGGAGCGCTGCGGTCTGGAGGCCTCCGACGGCGCCGACTTCGGGCCCGGCGGCCGGGGTTCGCTGCGCCTGAACTACGCCCTGCCGTGGCCGGTGCTGGCGACCGTCCTGGAGCGGCTGGAGCGCTTGTGACCCCGGCACGTGCCCCGGCCGGGTGCGGACCGCTCCCTGCCCGCCGATCGGCCTGACAGCCCCGAACTCACCCGTTCGCCACAGCTCTGACCTGCGAAAAAGAACGTTCACACGATTTTTGCGGGGCATCCCCGCATGCTCCGTAGCAGACTGGGCAAGGTAGACCGGGCCGCAATCGTGATCCCGAGGATGGTGAGTCCGGTGATACCGGTATCCCGCACCACTCCGCCCGACCGGCAGAGCACGCCAACACCCCCGCCGGGGGTGACCCCGTTGACCGAATCGGGGGCGCGCAGCCACGTGTCGGGCGTCTGCTTCAAGATCGGACCGCCCCGTCTGGTGGGGGTGGAGGTCGAATGGTTCGTCCATGACGATCGATGTCCGTCCCGCCCCGTACGGCCGGAACTGCTCCACGCCGCACTGGAGTCGCTGCCACTCGGCGGACCGGACGGCGTCTCCCTCCCCTCCGGTTCGCGCCTCACGCTCGAACCCGGCGGACAGGTCGAGCTCAGCTCCCCGCCCGCCACCGGCCTCCTGGCCTGCGTCGAGGACACCCGACGCGATCTGACCGCCCTGCGGGCCGCCTTCGCGGCACAGGGCCTGCGACTCACCGGCACCGGGACGGACCCGTACGCCCGCCCCCGACGGATGGTGCTGGACCACCCCCGCTACCTCGCGATGGAGCGCTTCTTCGACTCCGCCGGGCCCTGGGGCCGCATCATGATGACCGGCACCGCGTCGGTGCAGGTCTGCCTGGACGCCGGCGAGGCGGGCGGGCCGCACGCGGTGGAGCGCCGCTGGCGACTGGCCCACCGGCTGGGCCCGGTGCTGGTCGCCGCCTTCGCCAACTCCCCGACACTGGACGGTAGTTCGACCGGCCATCGGTCCACCCGGCAGGCCGTCTGGTCCCGGATGGACCCGACCCGAACGCTCGCCCCGGAGCCGGACCACGGCGACCCGCGCGAGGCCTGGGCACAGTACGTGCTGGATGCCCAAGTCCTGTGCGTGCGAAGGCCCGAGGGCCTGCCCTGGACGGCCCCGACCGGCCTGACCTTCCGCGACTGGATCCGCGGCGCGGGCGAACGTCCGCCCACGCTCGACGACTTGGACTACCACCGCACCACCCTCTTCCCACCGGTGCGCCCGCGCGGCCACCTGGAGCTGCGGATGATCGACGCCCAGCCCGGGGACGGCTGGGTGGTGGTCGCCGCGCTGGTCACCGCGCTGCTGGACGACCCGGTGGCCGCCGATGCCGCGCTGGCCGCGCTGGAGCCGCTGGAACGCACCGACGGCCCGCGCCCGCCGCGCAGCGAGGTCTGGCGCCGGGCCGCCACCCTGGCCATGGCCGACCCGGAGCTGCGCCGGGCCACCCTCACCTGCTTCGCCGCCGCCGACGCCGCACTGGGCCGCCTGCCCGGCGCCGGTCAACTGCGCACCGTCGTCGCCGAGTTCGCCGAGCGCTACCCCGCGCGCGGCCGCTGCCCGGCCGACGACCAGCTGGACGCCCTGCGCTCCGGCACCCGACCCGCTCCCCCGGAGGAGGCCGCACCATGACCGACGTCCGACCCCACGGGGGCACCGAGGCGGCCGGCGCGGACCGCAGCACCGGCCCGACCGCCGCCACCGCCACCCCCGACGCCGCCGCCATCGGCACCGAGGCGCTGCGCGAGAGCATCGCCACCGAGCTGCTGGCCGCCCGCGCCCGCACCGCCGCGCTGACCGACTGCGTCGGGGACGGCGACCTCACCGCCCAGCACTCCCCGCTGATGTCCCCGCTGGTCTGGGACCTCGCGCACATCGGCAACCAGGAGGAGCTCTGGCTGCTGCGCAACGTCGGCGGCCGCGACCCGATGCACCCCGAGATCGATCCGCTCTACGACGCCTTCCAGCACCCCCGCGCCGAGCGCCCCAGCCTGCCGCTGCTGCCGCCCGCCGAGGCCCGCGCCTACGCCCACGAGGTGCGCGGCCGGGTGCTGGACCTGCTGGCGGCGAGCCCGCTGGAGGGCGCGCCGCTGCTGGACGCCGGGTTCGCGTTCGGGATGATCGCCCAGCACGAGCAGCAGCACGACGAGACGATGCTGATCACCCACCAGCTCCGCCAGGGCGAGCCGGCCCTGGCCGCCCCACCGCCACCGCCCGCGCCCGCCGACGCGGCCACCCTGCCCGCCGAAGTCCTGATCCCCGCGGGCCCGTTCACCATGGGGACGGACACCGAGCCGTGGGCGCTGGACAACGAGCGCCCGGCGCACACCGTCGACCTGCCGGCCTTCCTGCTGGACACCACCCCGGTCACCAACGCCGCCTACCAGCGGTTCATCGCGGACGGCGGCTACGACGACCCGCGCTGGTGGACGCCGGAGGGCTGGGAGCACCGCCGCCGCGCCGACCTGACCGCCCCGCTGTTCTGGCGCCACCAGGACGGCCAGTGGCTCCGCCGGCGCTTCGGCACGGTGGCGCCGGTCGAGCCGGACGAGCCCGTCCTGCACGTCAGTTGGTACGAGGCGGACGCGTACGCCCGGTGGGCCGGCCGGCGGCTGCCGACCGAGGCCGAGTGGGAGAAGGCGGCCCGGCACGACCCGGCCACCGGCCGCTCCCGCCGCTACCCCTGGGGCGACGGCCCGCCCGGCCCCGAGCACGCCAACCTCGGCCAGCGCCACCTGCGCCCGGCCGGGGCAGGCAGCTACCCGAAGGGCCGGTCCCCGTACGGGGTGGGCCAGTTGATCGGCGACGTGTGGGAGTGGACGGCCAGCGACTTCCGCCCCTACCCGGGCTTCCGGGCCTGGCCGTACCGGGAGTACTCGGAGGTGTTCTTCGGCCCCGAGCACAAGGTGCTGCGCGGCGGCTGCTTCGCGGTGGCGCCGGTCGCCTGCCGGGGCACCTTCCGCAACTGGGACTACCCGGTCCGGCGGCAGATCTTCGCCGGGTTCCGCACCGCCCGCGACCTGGAGGCGGACTGATGTGCCGTCACATCGCCTACCTGGGCGAGCCGGTGGCGCCCCGGGAGCTGCTGGTGCACCCGCCGTACGGGCTGCACCGGCAGTCCTGGGCGCCCCGGGTCCAGCAGTACGGCACGGTCAACGCGGACGGCTTCGGCCTCGGCTGGTACGCGGACGGCGACGAGGTGCCCGCCCGCTACCGCCGGACCGGGCCGATCTGGGCGGACGAGGCCTTCGCCGACCTCGCCCGGGTGGTCCGCACCCGGGCGCTGCTGGCCGCCGTCCGGTCCGCCACCGAGGGCTGCGCGCCGGGCGAGGGCGCGGCCGCGCCGTTCGCCGCCGAGCGCTGGCTGTTCAGCCACAACGGCGCGGTGGCCGGCTGGCCCGGCAAGCTGGACGCGCTGGCCGCCCTGCTGCCCCCGGCCGAACTGCTGGACCTGGAGGCGCGCACCGACTCGGCGCTGCTGTGGGCGCTCACCCTGCACCGGCTGCGGGACGGCGCCGGGCCGGGCGAGGCCCTGGCGGGCACCGTCGCGGACGTCACCGCGCACACCACCGGGCGGCTCAACCTGCTGCTCACCGACGGCGCCTCGATCGCCGCGACCACCTGGGGCGACACCCTGTACCACCGCACCCTGCCGGGCCTCGGCACGGTGGTGGCCTCCGAACCGTACGACGACGCGCCGGGCTGGACGTCCGTCCCCGACGGTTCGCTGCTGCTGGCGGACTCGCGCGGCGTCACCGTACGCCGCCTCCCCGGCCGCGACTGATCCCCACTCTTCCTTCACCTTCTGAACAGAGGAACCACCCTGTCATGGACACCTTCGAACTCACCCGACTGCTGCCCGCCGACCACTTCAGCACCGCGCTGCGCCACGACGTGCAGCACGGACTGACCGCGCGGCCCAAGTGGCTGCCGCCGAAGTGGTTCTACGACGCGCGGGGCAGCGAGCTGTTCGAGGAGATCACCCGGCTGCCCGAGTACTACCCGACCCGGGCGGAGCGGGCCATCCTGACCGCCCGGGCCGGCGAGATCGCCGCCGCCACCGAGGCCCGCACCCTGGTGGAGCTGGGCTCCGGCTCCTCCGAGAAGACCCGGCTGCTGCTGGACGCCCTGCGCGCGCTCGGCACCCTGGAGACGTACGTCCCGGTGGACGTCAGCGAGAGCGCGCTGACCGCGGCCGGCGCCGCCATCTCCGCCGAGTACCCCGGGCTCGCGGTGCACGGCGTGCTCGCCGACTTCACCGCCGGGCTCGGCCTGCCCCCGGAGGGCGGCCCGCGCCTGGTCGCCTTCCTCGGCGGCACCCTCGGCAACCTGCTGCCCCTGGAGCGCGCGGCCTTCCTGCACGGCCTGCGCGCCGCCCTCGACCCGGGCGACTTCCTGCTGCTCGGCACCGACCTGGTCAAGGACCCGGCGGTGCTGGTCGCCGCCTACGACGACTCCGCCGGGGTGACCGCCGAGTTCAACCGGAACGTGCTCAACGTGCTCAACCGCGAGCTGGGCGCCGACTTCGACCCGGACGCCTTCGAGCACGTCGCGCTCTGGGACGCCGAGCAGGAGTGGATCGAGATGCGGCTGCGCTCGCTGCGCGCGCAGTCCGTGAAGATCCCGGCCCTGGACCTGCCGGTGCACTTCGCCCGGGGCGAGGAGCTGCGCACCGAGGTGTCGGCGAAGTTCCGCCGGGAGCGGGTGGCCGGGGAACTGGCGGCGGCCGGGCTGCGGCTGAGCCACTGGTGGACCGACCCGGAGGGCCGGTTCGGGCTCTCGCTCGCCTCGCCGGCCTGACCGCCTTGCCCGGACGGCCCAATTTGCTTGTTCACCTTACGAATTCTCAGAGCGAAACTTGAGGTTCCCGGTGTACAAGACTTAAACGAATAGGGGTTACGATCTCGGCTACCGAGCTCAGCGTTGAGTACCAGGAGTCAGATCGTGAGCGTCACCCAGAAGCCCTCCGGGGCGGTCGAGGCCCCCGCGCCCGGCCGCCTCGGCTTCGTCGTCTTCATCACCGCGGCAGCGGCCCTCGGCGGCTTCCTGTTCGGCTACGACAGCTCCGTGATCAACGGCGCCGTCTCCGGCATCCAGGAGAAGTTCGGCGTCGGCAGCGGCGTGACCGGTCTGATCGTCTCCTCGGCCCTGCTGGGCTCGGCGGTCGGCGCCGCGGTCGCCGGACGGTTCGCCGACCGGTACGGCCGCATCAAGGTCATGAAGGCGGGCGCCCTGCTGTTCGCGATCAGCGCGGTCGGCTCGATGCTGCCGTTCTCCGCCTGGGACCTCGCCCTCTGGCGCGTCCTCGGCGGCGCGGCCATCGGCATCGCCTCGGTGATCGCCCCGACCTACATCGCCGAGGTCGCGCCGACCAAGTACCGGGGCCGGCTGGCCTCCTTCCAGCAGGCCGCGATCGTGCTCGGCATCGCGATATCCCAGCTGGTCAACTGGGTGCTGGCGCAGGCGGCCGGCGGCGACACCCGCGGCCAGCTGCTCGGCCTGGAGGCCTGGCAGTGGATGCTCGGCATCTGCGTCGTCCCGGCCGCGGTCTACTTCGTGCTCGCCTCGGTGATCCCCGAGTCCCCGCGCTACCTGATCCAGGCCGAGCGCCTGGACGACGCCCGCAAGGTGCTCGCCGAGGTCGAGGGCGAGGGCGTGGACACCGACGCCCGGATCGCCGAGGTCCAGGCGCTGATCGCCTCCGACCGCCGCCCGCGCTTCCGCGACCTGCTCGGCGGCCGCTTCGGCCTGCTCCCGATCGTCTGGGTCGGCATCGGCCTGTCGGTCTTCCAGCAGCTGGTCGGCATCAACGTGATCTTCTACTACTCGTCGATCCTGTGGCAGTCGGTCGGCATCGACCAGGGCAACTCGCTGCTGATCAGCTTCGTCGGCTCGGTGATCAACATCCTCGGCACCGTGATCGCGATCGTGCTGGTCGACCGGGTCGGCCGCAAGCCGCTCGCCCTGATCGGCTCGGCCGGCATGGCGGTCGCGCTCGGCACCGCCGGCTGGGCCTTCTCCTCGGCCACCGGCAGCGGGGACAACCTCACCCTGCCCGACTTCCAGGGCACCGTCGCGCTGGTCGCCGCCAACGCCTTCGTGCTGTTCTTCGCGATGTCCTGGGGCGTCGTCGTCTGGGTGATGCTCGGCGAGATGTTCCCGAACCGGATCCGCGCCGCCGCGCTCTCCGTCGCCGCCTCCGCGCAGTGGATCGCGAACTGGGTGATCACCGTCTCGTTCCCGTCCATGTCGCGCTGGAACCTGTCGGCGACCTACCTGATCTACGCCGCCTTCGCGGCGCTCTCCATCCTCTTCGTGGCGAAGTTCATGAAGGAGACCAAGGGCGTCCGGCTGGAGGACATGGGCTGATCCGCCCGTCGGCCCGCCGACCTCTCGGCCCCCGTACCCCCGGCGCGATCAGCGCGGGGTGCGGGGGCCGAATCGTTTCCGCTCGACCGGGCCCCTCCGGCCTCGTCTCAGGGCCGCTCGGCGAGCCGGGCGTAGCGCAGGGCGAGCCCGTCGAGCAGCGCCTCCAGCCCGGTCTCGAAGGCGCCCTCGTCCACCGTCCCGCGGTGCCCGGCCAGCCGGTGCGCCTCGCCGAGGTGCGGGTAGTCGGCCGCGTCGTAGACCTCGGCGTCGGCGGGGAAGCCGGCCGCGAAGGAGGCGAGCGCCGAGCCGGTGACGAAGTAGCGCATCAACGCGCCGATCCTGGTCGCCTGGCCGCGCGGCCACCCGGACTCGACCAGGTGGCCGAAGACGGCGTCGGCCAGCCGCAGGGCGTTCGGCCGGCGCCCGGGGCCCTGGGCGAGCACCGGGACGATGTTGGGGTGGGCGGCCAGCGCGGCACGGTAGGAGCGGGCCCAGTCGCGCAGCGCCTCCGGCCAGGAACCCCTACCGGCCCCGGCAGCCCCGGTGGTGCCGAACATCGACAGGTCGACCTCGCCGATGACGCTGTCCACCACCGCGTCCAGCAGCTCGTCCTTGGTGGCGAAGTGGTTGTAGAGCGAGGGCCCGCTGACCGACAGCTCGGTGGCGAGTCGGCGGGTGGAGAGGGCGTCCAGCCCCTCGTCGTCGATCAGCCGCAGCGCGGCGGCGACGATGCGCTCGCGGCTGAGCAGCGGGGTGCGTGGACGGGCCATCGCGGCGGGTGCCTCCGGTTCCTCCGGTCGGGTGTGCTGGGGACCGATTCTGGCAGGTGCCCCTTCCCAGCGCGGGCGGGGCGGGGCTACAGTCCCCCCATAAAACTTGCAGCGCTAGTTTAATGGGTCCGGCCCTGGGGTCGGGGCCCTGGACACCGGATTCGGGAGCCGCCGTGAACCTGGAGTTGTCCGAGGAGCAGAGCGCCGTCCGGGACCTCGCCGCCTCCTTCACCGACCGCGAGGTCGTGCCGCACGCCGCCGAGTGGGACCGCGCCGAGTCCGTCGACCGCGCGATCATCGGCAAGCTGGCGAAGGTCGGCTTCCTCGGGCTGACCATCCCGGAGGAGTACGGCGGCAGCGGCGGCGACCACCTGGCGTACTGCCTGGTCCTGGAGGAACTCGGGCGCGGCGACTCGGCCGTGCGCGGGATCGTCTCGGTCTCGCTCGGCCTGGTCGGCAAGTCGGTCAACGCCTTCGGCACCGAGGAGCAGAAGCGGCACTGGCTGCCCCGGCTCACCTCGGGCGAGGCGCTCGCCTGCTTCGCGCTCACCGAGCCGGGCACCGGATCGGACGCCGCCAACCTCACCACCCGCGCCGTCCGGGACGGCGGGGACTGGCTGATCAGCGGCGCCAAGACCTTCATCACCAACGGCACCTGGGCCGACGTCGCCCTGGTCTTCGCCCGCACCGGCGGCGACGCGCCCGAACAGCGGGGCCACCGGGGCATCACCGCCTTCCTGGTCCCCACCGACCTGCCCGGCTTCACCCGCACCGAGATCCACGGCAAGCTCGGCCTGCGCGGCCAGGCCACCGCCGGCCTCTCCTTCGAGGACGTCCGGGTGCCGGACAGCGCCCGGCTCGGCGAGGTCGGCAAGGGGTTCACGGTGGCGATGGCCGCGCTGGCCAAGGGCCGGATGTCGGTGGCGGCCGGCTGCGTCGGCATCGCCCGGGCCTGCCTGGAGACCGCCGTCCGCTACGCGGGCGAGCGCGAACAGTTCGGCAAACCGATCGCCTCGCACCAGCTCGTCCAGGAACTGCTGGCCGGCATCGCCGTCGACGTCGAGGCGGCCCGGCTGCTCACCTGGAAGGTCGCCGACCACATCGACCGCGGCCTGCCGTTCGCCACCGAGTCCTCCGTCGCCAAGCTGTACGCCAGCGAGGCCGCCGTCCGGGCCGCCAACAACGCGCTCCAGGTCTTCGGCGGCTACGGGTTCATCGACGAGTACCCCGTCGGCAAGTACCTGCGCGACGCGCGGGTGATGACGCTCTACGAGGGCACCAGCCAGATCCACCAGCTGCTCATCGGACGCGCCCTGACCGGCGTCAACGCCTTCTGACGCCGACCCGCCGCCTGCCCCGCTCCCGTCCCGACCCCCGCCACCCGCTTCCCGAGAAGGAGCCCGACGACGTGCGTCCCGTCTACTTCGCCGCCGCCCGCCGCACACCCATCGGCCGACTGCGCGGCGCGCTCGCCACGGTCCGCCCGGACGACCTCTCGGCCACCGTGCTGCGCGCCCTGCTCGCCGACGTCCCCGCACTCGACCCGGCCCGGATCGACGACGTCTACTGGGGCGCCGCCAACCAGGCCGGCGAGGACAACCGCAACGCCGCCCGGATGGCCGTGCTGCTGGCCGGCCTGCCGGAGACCGTCCCCGGAGCCACCGTCAACCGGCTCTGCGCCTCCGGCCTGGAGGCCGTCACCCTCGCCGCCCGGGCCATCGGCTCCGGCGAGGCGGACGTGGTGCTGGCCGGCGGCTGCGAGTCGATGACCCGCGCCCCCTTCGTCCTCCCCCGCCCCGACGAGGCGCTGCCGCACCGGATGGAGACCTTCGACACCCGGCTCGGCTGGCGGCTCACCAACCCGCGGATGGCCGAACTGCACGGCGTGCTCAGCATGGGCGAGACCGCCGAGGAGGTGGCCACCCGGTACGGCATCGGCCGGGAGCGCCAGGACGCCTTCGCGCTGCGCAGCCACCAGCGGGCCGGCGCCGCCCGCGAGGACGGGCACTTCGACGCGGAACTCGTCCCGGTCGAGCGGCCGGACGGGGTGACGGTGGGCCGCGACGAGGGCATCCGCGAGGACACCAGCCTGGCGAAGCTCGCCGGCCTCAAGCCGGTGTTCCGACCCGGGGGCACGGTCACCGCCGGGAACGCCTCGCCGATGAACGACGGCGCGGCCGGGCTGCTCCTGGTCGGCGAGGAGGCGCTGCACGACCTCGGGCTGCGGCCGCTCGGCCGGTACGTGGCCGGCGCCTCGGCCGGGGTGCACCCGGACGTCATGGGCATCGGCCCGGTCCCGGCCACGGCGAAGGTGCTCGCGCGGGCCGGCTGGTCGCTCGCCGACCTGGACACCGCCGAGCTGAACGAGGCCTTCGCGGCCCAGGCGCTCGCCTCCGCCGACGGCATCGGGTTCAGCCCGGAGCGGGCCGAGGAGGTGGTCAACCCCAGCGGCGGCGCGATCGCGCTCGGCCACCCCCTGGGCGGCTCCGGCGCCCGCATCCTCACCACCCTGCTGCACCGGATGCGCCGTACCGGTGCCCGGCGCGGTCTGGCCACCATGTGCGTGGGCGTGGGGCAGGGTACGGCCGTGCTCGTCGAGAACGTCTGACGACCGGCGCTCCCCGTCCGTCGATCCACACCTCTGTCGATCCACAACTCTGTTGGTCCACACCTCTGTTGATCCACACCTCCGTCGGTCCGAGCCTCCAGGGCCCGGACCGACCTTCAACCCTCCAGACTTCCGAGGAGTTCACATGACGCGGTTCGCGGGGAAGGTCGCCGTGGTGACCGGCGCGGCCCAAGGCATCGGGGCGGCCACCGCCCGCCTGCTGGCGGAGGAGGGCGCGGCGGTCGCCGTCGTCGACCTCACCGCCGAGCGGGCGGCCGGGACGGTCGCCGAGATCACCGCCAAGGGCGGCACCGCCCGGGCGTACGGCTGCGACGTGGCCGACTACGACGCCGTGGAGGCGGTGTTCGCGCAGGTCGCGGCGGACCTCGGCGGGGTGCACATCCTGGTCAACAACGCCGGGATCACCCGGGACAACCTGTTCTTCAAGATGCCGAAGGCCGACTGGGACGCGGTGCTGACGGTCAACCTGACCAGCGCGTACAACTGCAGCCACGTCGCGCAGAAGTACATGGTGGCGCAGAAGTACGGGAAGATCGTCTCGCTCAGCTCGCGCTCCGCCCTCGGCAACCGGGGCCAGGCCAACTACGCAGCCGCCAAGGCCGGCATCCAGGGCCTCACCGCGACCCTGGCGATCGAGCTCGGGCCGTTCAACGTCAACGTCAACGCCGTCGCGCCCGGGTACATCGCCACCGCGATGACCGCGGCCACCGCCGAGCGGGTCGGCAGCAGCGCCGAGGAGCACCAGACCGAGGTCGCCGCCCGGACGCCGCTGCGCCGGGTCGGGCAGCCGGAGGAGGTCGCCTCGGTCGTCGCCTTCCTGGCCAGCGAGGAGGCCTCCTACGTCAGCGGGCAGACGCTGTACGTCAACGGCGGAGCACGCTAGCGGTCGTCTGACGTGTCGTCATATCGCCCTCCCGGGTGGGAGGTTACTTTCCCCTGGGACGGCCTTTACCTTTTCGCGTGGCCGAGTATGACCATGCCCTTGATCACATGGCCCCACCAAATGACTATGGCATGATCATGCAGCTCTCGATGGGATGGCCGCACCGACCCGACCGAACCAGGTCGGGCCCTGCGCCCCAAGGAGTCCCATGGGCAGCCCCGCCACCCTCCGCCGCGCCCTGGCCCTGCTCGCCGTGGGGGCCACCGCCCTCACGGCCGGTACCGTCGCCGTACCGGCCGCCGGCACCGCGATCGCCGCCCCCGCGCACGATCTCACGGGCGTCCACGTCCGCCCCGCCTCCTTCGGGCACCACAACGCCCAGGGCCGCCCCGCCCCGCTGAGCACCACCCAGTGCGTCAGCCAGGTCGGTATCCACTGCTACTCGCCGCTGCAGTACCGGACCGCCTACAACCTGGACCCGCTGTACCAGGAGGGCATCACCGGCAAGGGCCGCACCATCGTCATCGTCGACTCCTTCGGCTCGCCGACCATCCAGCACGACCTGGAGGTCTTCGACAAGCAGTGGGGCATCCCGGACACCAACGTCGAGGTGGTCAAGTGGGGCAACGTCCCCACCTGGGACCCGAAGAACCCCGACCACACCGGCTGGGCCGGCGAGACCACCCTGGACGTCGAGTACGCCCACGCGATCGCCCCCGACGCGCACATCATCCTGGTCGAGACCGGCGTCGCCGAGACCGAGGGCACCACCGGCCTGCCCGAGATGATGGACGCCGAGAAGGCCCTCATCAAGGCCGGCCGCGCCGACGTCATCTCGCAGAGCTTCGGCGCCACCGAGAACACCTTCCCGGGGTACGACAAGGGCGACTTCAAGTCGCTCACCGACCTGCGCTACGCCTTCCAGGCCGCGGCCGACCACAACGTGACGGTGCTCGCCGCCTCCGGCGACAACGGCGCCACCGACGCCCAGGAGAACGGCACCGACCTGTACCCGTACAAGGTCAACTCCTGGCCGTCCTCGGACCCGCTGGTCACCTCCATCGGCGGCACCCAGCTCACCCTGGACGACAAGGGCAACCGCACCGCGCCCGACAAGGTGTGGCACGACAAGTCCGGCGCCGGCGGCGGTGGCGTCTCGGGCATCTTCGAGCGCCCGTGGTACCAGGCCGGCGTCGCCAACGTCACCGGCAACCACCGCGGCACCCCGGACATCAGCATGAGCGCGGCCGTGGACGGCGCCGCCTGGACCTACGAGTCCTACGACCCGACCTCGGTCGGCTGGCACCTCACCGGCGGCACCAGCGAGGCCACCCCGCTCTTCTCGGGCGTCGTCGCGCTCGCCGACCAGCTCGCCGGCCACCGCCTCGGCCAGCTCAACTGGCGCCTGTACGGCATGAACCTGCTGCCGAGCAAGTGGAGCGGCATCGTGGACGTGAAGCAGGGCGACAACGGCTGGAACGGCGTCACCGGCTACAACGCGACCGAGGGCTACGACCTCGCCAGCGGCCTGGGCACCATCGACGGCGCGAAGTTCGTGCACGCGGTCGCCGGTCGGTGAACCGGCGGGTCACCGGGTGACGGGTGACAGGTAACAGACGACAGCGGACAGATTTTGAAATCTGTCCGCTGTTCGCTGTTTTCCGTCTGCTGTTATCCGTCAGCTGTCGCCCGCCGACCGCCGGTTGTCAGCCGGTCGCGGCCAGCTGGGCGAGGTAGCGCTCGGCGGCGCGGAGCTTGCGGCCGTCGGGGCCCGGGAGGTAGGCGCGCAGCTCGATGATCTCCGGAGCGATCCGGATGGCCTCCGCACGGTCGGCGATCGCGCGCCAGCAGGCCTCGGCGTTGGTGGCCGCCCGCTGGGTCTCCACGTGGTCCGGGCCCTGCGAGCGGAGCAGGGTCAGCGCCACCTCGCGGTAGATGTCCGCGGCCTCGGCCGACCGGCCCGCGAGCCGGCAGACGTGTGCCCGGACCTGCCGGACCTGCAGCACCGGCTCGGAGACGGCGCCGTGCTCGGCGATCGCCTCCAGTTCGAGGGCGAAGGCCAGGTCGGTGGCGGCGGCGTGGTCCCCGGCCTCGGCGCTACGGACGATCCGTCCGATGACCTCGCGGTAGTCCGCGCGGGGCGTAGCGGCCGCAGCGGCCTCATCGGCTTCGTCGGCCGGTGCGTCGGCAGGGACGTCACTCGGGGCGGGCGGCGCGTCGGCGGGAGCGTCCTCGGCCGGCGCTTCGCCCTGCGGCACGGCGTCGGCCGGCACCTCGTCAGAAGGTGTCCCGTCCACCGGAACGACGTCGGCGGGCGCCTGCTCGGCGGACTCCTGCTCGGCGGGCGCCTCGTCCGTCGGCACGGACTCCACCGGGACGGCGTCCCTGGGCTCCTCCGCGGTCTCGGGTGCCTCCTCGCTCGTCTCCTCCGCCGTTTCCTCCGCTGCCTCCTCGGCCACCGGCTCGGCCACGGTCCCGACCGCCTCCGCCGCGGCTTCGGCGGCCACCGCGGCTTCCTCCTGCGGGAGTTCGGGCTCGGCGACGGCACCGTCCACCGGCTCCGGCCGGGACTTGAGGAGCGTGACGCCCGCCGGGGACGCGCTCTCCTCGGGCACGGTGTCGGCCGGGGCGGGCTTGCGCAGGGTCACGCCCGGTGCCTCGACGCTCCCGCCCGCCTTCTGCAGGCTGACCGGGCGGGCCGGCCGCGGCGGGGTGGGCGGTACGCCCGGCTTGACCAGGCTGACCGGACCGCCCGCGGCCACCGGAGACCCGGCGAACGCAGCGGACCCGACCGACCCCGCCGACCCGGCCGACGACGCGGGCGCCCCGGCCGGGGCCGCTACCGGCCACTCGGGGGCGGCGTCCCGGGGCTCCGCCGGACGCGGCAGCGGCGCCGTCGGCGCCACCGGGGGCGGCGGCGCGTCGGAGGGCGCCGTACCGGCGGTCGGCAGCGGCACCACCTCGGCCGGCAGGCCCTCGCCGCGACGGGCGGTGTTGCGGAAGAACGGCCGGTCCGGGGCGTGCGTGGCCAGGATGACCACGTCCGGCCGCAGCACCGAGTACACCTGCTGACGCAGCTGCTCCGGCGCGAGCACCTCGCCCGCGCCGGGCCGCCCGCCGTGCAGCGCCTCGATCAGGGCGCGGGTGAAGGTGCCGATCTGTTCCGGGTCCGGGCTGACCACCGCCCAGAGCGGGATCCCCTCGCTGAGCGGCGAGACGGTGCCCTGGAGGTACGGCCAGGCGTTCTGGTCGGCGCTCAGGTCGGCGATGACGAGGGTCTGCCACTCGGCCGGACGGTGGCTCAGCTCGGCGGCGACAGCCTGCCAGGGGAGGCCGTCCTGCTTGGCGTCGCGCAGGGTCAGCTGGAGCTGCCCGCCGCGCTTGTCGGCGACGACGTGGCCGCCCAGGTGGATCAGCAGCGGTCCGGGGTGCCGGGAGGCCGCGCGCAGGTGGGCGAGGACGGTGTGCGGGTCCCCGGCGCCGGGGAGGTGGACGGCGTCCACCGCGTCCGCGGCGAGCAGCACCTGCGGCGAGACGGCGGCGAGCATCGCCGAGAGCACGGGTGCCTGGGTCGGTCCGCCGCGGCCCCAGGTGCGGCGGCCGGACGTTCCGTACCCGCCCTCGATGACCAGGATCCGTCCGCGCGGCGCGGCACCGAGCCCGCCCGCGCCGACGGCGGCGGCGCTCGGCGCCGCGCTCTGGACCGGGAACGGCGGCGGGGTCGCCGTGGACGCGGCCCCGGCGGCGGGCAGCCCGGTGAGGGTCCATCCGGTGGGCGGGACGGGCGGTGCGGGCGGCGGCGCGACCGGTGGTGCGGCCGGGGGCGCCGGCGGCGGCTCGTACAGCGCGGCGGGGCCGGGCGGGTGCTCCTCGGCCGGGAGGCGCGGGGGCGGCGGTACGGCGTCCCAGGGACCCGAGCCCCCGGCCGGGTCGGGACCTCCGGAAACCGCTGTCGTCTCCGCCATCTCCTGGTCACCGCCCCGCCCCGCCGCTCCCGCGGCGTCTGATGCCCTCGACTGTGTGGTGCCTGCCACCACACTCCGTGCGCGCCACCCTACGAGATCCCGGCTCGCCCGTTCCAGGCCGGGTGGCCGATCGGCGCGCCACACCGCCCGCGCCGCCCGCTAAGGTGCCGTCATGATCGATACCGATCGCCCGTTGCTCTTCCTCGACGTGGACGGTCCGCTGATCCCCTTCGGGGGCCCGCCGCCGGGCGGCTACCCCGTCCACCGCAGCCCGCACGTCCCGGCCGGTACGACGCCGGGCGGGAACCCGCTGATCTCCCGCGTGGACCCGGAGTTGGGCCCTCGGCTGCTCCGCCTGCCGGCCGAGCCGGTGTGGGCCACCACCTGGCTGGAGGACGCCAACGAGTGCCTCGCACCCTGGCTCGGCCTGCCCCGACTGCCCGTCGTGGACTGGCCGGTGGACGACTCCGACGACGCGGAGGACACGGACACCGCGGACGCCACGCACCCGCCGCAGGGCCTGCACTGGAAGACCCGCACGCTGGTCGCCTGGGCGGGCGGACGGCCGTTCGCCTGGGTGGACGACGAGATCACCGGGGCCGACCGCCGCTGGGTCGCCGCCCACTCCCCCGCCCGCGCCCTGCTCCACCGGGTCGATCCCCGACGCGGGCTCACCGACGCGGACTTCGCCGCGCTGGACGCCTGGCTGCGGACGGCCTGACTACACTGCCCCGCCATGGAACCCGTCGCCGGAACACCGTCCCACTGGCATCTGGCCCTGCACGGCGGGGCGTTGGTCGAGCTGTGGGCGGACGGGTACGGCGTCGAGGGCGGGACGTACGTGTTCAGCTCGCTCGTCCGGGCGACGGCGGAGGAGCAGGAGCAGGTCGAGGTGGTCGCGCGGACCCCGGCGGACGACCGGCGGGTCCTGGTGGCCGTGGCACGGGTTCCGGAGGCCGTCGTCCAGGACGTCCACTCGGCCGCCGAACCGGCGCGCGACGGCACCTGTGCCTGCCGGCCCTTCTCCTGGGAGGAGTGACCGCTCCCGGAAACCCGTCCGGCCACCCCTGGAACAGGAGTGGCCGGACGGGCGGTCACGGCGTCAGGAGCCCGCGAGCAGGTCCCGCAGCAGGGCGACGGTGTCGGCGTCCAGGTCCCGGCCGGTCCGGCGGCTGAGGGCGTCCAACCGGTTGACGGCGCGCAGGAGTTGGTCCCGGGCGCCGGCCGAGGCGTAGGCGTAGAAGAGGTCCCGGTGCAGCAGTTCGACGTCCGGGGCGACGGCGAGGCCGCGGAAGACGGCGGCCTCGGCGCTGCGGTGGTCGCCGTACTGCAGGCGGCGGGCGGCCAGTTCGTGGGCCGTGTCGACGATCGCCGCGATCATGTCCTGCCGCTCGGCCTCGGCCCAGCCGTACGAGGCCGGCGGGGCCTCGGCGAACGGCGCGCCGCGGACCAGGGCCAGGGCGTGGGCGAGGGCCGCGTCGGCGGTGGCGCTGGTGCTGCGCATGCCGCGCCGGTAGAGGCCGCGGAACTCGTCCCAGTCGCAGGTGACCGCCGGGGCGAAGGAGTAGCCCTCGGTGCCCTCGGTGGGCAGGAAGACGCGGCCCTCCGGCGAGGTGCCGAACCAGGCCGCCAGGTCGGCGAGTTTGGCCGGCAGCGGGCTCTCGGAGCCGGCCGCGGTGGGGTGCGGGTCGAGGTGCGCCGCGCCGGGGTGCAGGTCGTGGTCGAGCGCGTGGCGGTCGGAGCCGGGGCGCAGCGCCAGGTAGACGGCCAGTTCGGTGAGCCGGGGCAGCGCGCCGGGTGCGGCGGCGCCGAGGACTCCCGCGACGTCCACCGGGCCGAGCAGCCGGATCCGGGGGGCGTTGCGGGGGGCGTGCGCCTCCGGGGAGCGGAGGATGGCGAGCAGGTCGTCGCTGTCGCTGCGGCCGGGCGTCGTCCGGGCGACCGGGGCGACGGCGGCGGGGCCGGGCTGCTCCGCACCGACGGCCTCGGCGGCTTCGACGGCCTCCGCGGTCTCCGCGGTCCCGGCCGGTCCGGTCCCGAGGGCGACGGCGGCCTCGGGAGCGGCAGCGGCAGCGGCAACGGCAGCGGGAACGGGAACGGGCTCGGTCGACGGCACAAGGCCCTCGGCCGTCTTCGACGCGGTCGGCTCCGCCACGACGGGCTGCGGCACGACCGGCTGGACGGCGAGCACGACCGTCGCCGTGGACTCCGAGCCGGTGTCCCCCGGCCCGGCCGTCCCCTCGTCCTCCGCCAGGCCCGGCCGCCGCAGGTCGCGGGTGGTCTCGTCGGTCGCCGCCTGCCGTCCCTGCCCGTTGACGGCGAACCGCGCGGGGCCGGCCGGGGCAGGCGCCGGAGCCGGAGCCGGACTCGACGCCGCGGGCGGCAGCGCGGCAGGGGTCGGAGCGGGCGCCACCGGATCGGTGCCCGCGAACGGGCTGGCACCGGTGCCGATGACCCGGGCGAGCAGCCGGGGACCGGCGGCCGCGCCCTCCTCCGCCCCGCCTGCCGAAGCCCCGCCTGCCGAAGCCCCGCCGACGGAAGTCCTGCCGGCGGAAGCCCCACCGACGGAGGCCCCGCCGGTCGAAGCCCCACCGACCGGAGCCGCGGCAGCCGGACCTCCGATGGCCGGGACCGCCACGGCGGCCGAGGCCCCGACGGCGGCCAGCACCGGTACGGCGGCGGGCAGTTCGGTGGTGTCGGTGTCGTCCTCCGGCCCGTCCAGCGTCCAGGCCGGGGCCGGGTGCTGGGTGGTGTCGTCGGCGACCCTGAGCAGCTCAGCGACCTGGTCGTACTGCCGGTCGCTGAGCCGCTGCAGCTCGACCGTGAGGTGCAGGCCCGGGATCGCGGCCTGGCCGGAGGCCGGCAGGGTCCAGCGGGCGACCGGGCCGGTGCCGCGCTCGGGGGCGCGGGTGATGACGGCGACACAGGTGCGAGGGCGGGCGTCGAGCAGGCGTCCGAGCTCGGCCGGGACGTCCCCGCCGGGCTGGTGGGCGCAGAGCACGATCTCGGGCGTCCAGGACTCGTCGGCCTGGCCCCGACTGCGGGCCTCGCGCGGGCTGGTGGCCTCGGCGGCGACGAGGGTGGCGCGGGCCTTGGCGGTGCGCGGGCCGAGGGCGGCGAGCGCGGCCTCCAGGGTGGGGTGGCGGTGCACGCGTTCGGCGGCCGGGCCGCTGATCGGCACCTCCTCGGCGAGGTCCACCAGGTGCAGGTGGAGCCGGTCGGCGAGCGGGCTGTGGGCCAGTTCGACGGCGAGGGTGCGCAGCACGTCGCGGGCGTCGTCCGGGTGGCCGGACAGGTGGAGCAGCCGGACGGCCTCCAGGTCGGCGAGGACCACCGAGCCGTCCGGCGAGGTGCCGAGGGTGACCAGCGCGGGGTAGGGCGCGGCGGTCTTCCGGGCCTGGCCGGGGCTGAGCAGGTCGCCCGAGTCGGCGCTGCACCACCACACGTTGGCGGCGTGCGCGGCGCGGAACGGCGCGATCGGGGTGGCCGGTCCGGACAGGTGCAGTTCGATGGTCCGGCCCGGGGTGATCCGGGCGGCGACGATGGCGGGCAGCCGCTTGCCGCCGCGCACGGTGTTGCGGGCCAGGGTGCGCAGGGAGCGGTCCAGCAGGTCCAGTCCGGCCTGGTCCTGCCGGGCCATCAGCTCGTTCTCGAAGGCGGCGGCCTCGGCCTCGGGCATCGCGATGCGGTGCCGGGGGCGGCGGGCGCGCTGCTGGGTGCCGCGCTTGTGGGCGACGGCGCCGACCATGACGGCCGCGAGCAGGACGCCGACGGTGGAGGCCGAGAGGGCGACGGTGTAGTCGTCGCTGGGGGCCGGGTCGGCGTGCGCGGCGGGGGCGGGCGCGTGGGCCGGCGTGTGCGTGGGCGCGGGCGCCGGGGCCGACTGCGGCGCGCCCGGCGCGGGAGCACCCGGCGCCGGAGCCTGGTCGGCGGGGGCCGGCGCGGGGGCCGGGGCCTGGTCGGCCGGAGTCTGATCGGCGGGAGCCGGTGCGGGCGCCGGTGCGGCACCCCCCGCCCCCGGGACGGTGAGCACCATCCCCGGCACCACCACGTCCGGGTCGGTCAGCTGCGTCCCGTCCGGGGCCTGCGCCCCCTTGTTCGCTTCGAACAGCTTCGGCCACTGCTCGCCGTCCCCCAGCTCCCGCTGGGCGATGGCCGACAGGCTCTCCCCGGTCTGGACGGTGACGGTCCGCTGGCCGCCGGAGCCGGCCGCGCCGCCCGCGCCACCGGGCCCGCCGGCCTCCGTCCCGGACTGCGGAGCGCTCTGCGGCGTCTCCTGCGGCGCGCCCTGCGCCGGGTCACCCGAGGGGGCCGGGGCGGGCGGCGCCGGCGTCCTCGCCTCGTCCGGCTTGGCGTCCGCCGGCATCAGCAGCTCCCAGCCGGGCTGGATCGGCCGGTCGGCGTCGAAGCGGATGCCCGAATCGCCCATCATCCGGCCGTCGTTGAGCTTGGCGATCTCCACCCAGCGTTCCCCCGAGCCCAGTTGGCGCTCGGCGATGGACCACAGGCTGTCGGCCGGCCGGGCGTCCCGGACGGTGTACGTGCTCTGCTGCTCGGCGGCCGGGGTCAGGGCCGGCGCGGCCTGCGCGGCGGGCAGTGCGGCGCGCTGCACGCCCGGCGTCAACTGCGCCTGGACGACCGGGCTGTGGTTCGGCTCGGGGACGGCCGCGAAGGCCGAGCCGGCCACCGGGAGCAGGGCGAGCACCGAGCCGACCAGCCCGGCGGCGAGCCGCTGGCTCCAGCCGAAGGCCGGGATGCGGCGGGCGATCCGGCCGCGCAGCTGGGCCGGGATCTCCAGCAGGACGGAGAGCGCGAAGCAGGCCCAGGCGATCCAGCCGACCACCACCAGCGCCCAGAGGAACAGGCTTCCGTCGTCCGGACTGGTGAGCGCCTCGCCCACCCCGCCCGAGGCGACCTCGCCCATCCCGGCGACCGCGTCGGTGCCGTACAGCAGCAGCGCGGGGACGCCGAACAGCAGCGCGAGCAGGGCGACCAGCGCGCCGAGCGCGGTGATCACGGCGCGGCCGCGGCCGCGGGGTGGTCGGGGCGCCGGGGCGGCGGGCCTTCGGGCACCGCCGGCCCGATGGGACGTCCCGGCTCGGCCGTTGGGGGCCTGGCCGTTTCGGGCCTGGGCGGTACGGGCCTGGTCCTTGGCACGTGGCGCGGCCATCAGTCGGTCTCCGCTTTCTCTACTCCGTGGACGAGGGTCGCACTGCCCTTGCCCGTAACCTTCCGCTCCCCGAGGGCGCCCAGCAGGACCGGGCGGTAGTCGGCCTGCACGGTGACGGTGACGACCCTGCCGTCACCGGAGAACTCGATGCCGCCCGCCCGCAGGCCGTACAGGCCCAGGTAGGCGTCGGCGGCGTCCCGCACGTACTTCTCCTGGACCTTGAAGCCCTTGCCCTGGAGGACGGCCGCCCGGTCGAGCTGCTGGCCGCCGACCCGCGCGGCCTCCAGGGCGTAGGCGTCGGTCCGCTCGGCGACCCGCAGCCGGCCGCCGGCGTCGATCACCAGGGCGATGACGAGCACGACGTAGGCCGCGCAGATCGCCACGAAGAGGGCCACCGCGCCCCGGTCGGACCGGCGCGCCGACAGCCGTCGCCGCAGACGGCTCACCACTTCCGTCCCCTCCCCCCACTTCGCACGACGCTCTCCCCACCGGCCCCCACCGGGCGCCGCTCGGTACCGTTCCGCCATCCCCCGAGCGCTCTCCGCTTGCGTCTCCCCCGCACGGGCCGTCTCCAATCCCCTGTCTTCCCGGTGACGGCGCCGCGCGCTGTCATGTGCCCCGGTAACGGTCCACCACCGAGGTGAACTCGCCGACGAGGTGCTTCGTCACGGGTATCCCGGACGGTCCGCCGAGCAGGTCGGCCAGCTCCACGTCGCAGACCACCGTGACGGTGACGGTCGTGACCGGTCCGCCGGGCAGGTTCAGCTCCCCCTTGCCGACCCGCACGTCCCCGTCGCGGCACCACACGCCCTGCTGGCGCAGCGTCGCGAGGGCGGAGTCCCTGGCCGGCTGGTCCATCCCGTCCACGCTGCGCTGCAGGGAGGCGGTCCGGGCCCCGGCCCGCGCGGCGGCCTCCACGGTGCCGGCCGTGGTCTGCACCCGTCCGGCGGCGACGGCCAGCAGGACCAGCCCGACCACCCCCGGCACGACGATCGCCGCCTCGATCGCGATCCCGCCCCGGTCCGGCCTGCGCGGTCGCGACCGGAGCCCCGACCACCGCCGCCGTGGGCCCGGTGTCCGCAGCGCGTCCGTCACGGTGTCACCGCCGGTGGTACGAAGCGCTCGCGGGGCGCCTCGGCGAACTGGGTGATGTCGGGCGCCTTGAGCCCGGGTATCAGCAGCGGCGGGGTCAGCCGCACGGTGACCCGGATGGTCTGCGCCGTGCTGCCGTCGGTCCGCACCGTGTACCCGTGCACGCCCTGCCGGTCGAGGAAGTCGCGGGCCTGCCGCTGGGCCGCCTCGTTCTTCTCGCCGTCCGTCGCGCTGCCCTGCACCCGTCCGGCGTCCACGCCCTCGCGGGCGGCCGTGAGCGCGACCTGCCGGTCGTACCACCACAGCGCGGCCTGGACGACGAGCAGGACGAGCAGCAGGACGACCGGGAAGACGATGGCGAGGCTCACGCTCATCGACCCCCGGTCGCCCCTGCGGCGGAGAGCGGCACGCATCACGGGGTGGCGCCGCCCGCGCCGCCCGCTCCGCCCGCACCCGGCATGTTCGGGTCCTGCTCGACCTTCTTGACGACCTTGTCCTTCAGCAGGTAGAGCGCGGTCGCCACGGCACCCGCGACGAAGACCAACGCGATGATGGCGAGGGCGAGTTCGATGCTGATCGCACCGCGGTCGCCGCGCGCGCGGGCGGCCCGCAGCCGGCCGAGCCGCAGGGTGAACAGCAGGAGTGCGAACTGGACCGGTAGCAGGACGGGGCGCAGCACCCGGTCTGCCAGTTGGACGAGTCGTACGGTCATCGGGTCTCTCCGGAGGGACGTGGCGGTGTGGTGTGGTGTCGACTGCTCTGGGACGGCTGTCAGTTGAGCATCTGGTGCAGCGCGGGGAAGACGATCAGGACGGTCATCAGCAGGGTCAGGGCGGCCCCGGGCGCGACCATCCGCTCGCTGTCGGCGTTCGCGCGGGCGAGGTCCTCGGCGAGCAGTTCCCCGCGCAGGCCCTTGGCCCGGGCCCGCAGGGTGTCGTACACGGCGGCGCCGTCGTTGCCGGACAGCCGCATGATGTCGGCCACGTCCTGGAGCGGGCTGAGCCCCAACTCCTCGGCCAGCGCGTCGAGTCCGGCCCACGGCGGGAGCCGGTCGGTGGCCGCGCGCTCCAGCGCGTCGCGGATCCGCCGGAACACCGCGCCCCGCCCGACCGCGGCGGCCCGGCGCAGCGCCTCGGCGGGGCCGCAGTCGGCGGCCCGCTCCATCGCGACGAGCTCCAGGTAGGCGGCGATGCCGTGCAGGTACTCGGTGCGCGCCTCCTTGGCCTCGCCGCGCACGACGGCGTCCGGGACGAACCAGAGCAGTCCGGCCAGCAGCGGCCCGGCGACCAGCGGCAGGGCGAACGGCAGGCCGACGCCCATCAGCACGGCCATCGCGCCCAGGTAGGCGGGCAGCAGCAGGCCGAGCGCGGAGAACAGCAGCTTGTGCACCATGAACCGGGCCGGGGTGCGGCCGATCAGGGCGAGCTCGCGGCGCGGGACGGAGACCCCGCGCAGGTGGACGGACCGCTCGCCGATCCGGTCGTACCAGCGGGGCCGCTCGTCCGGGTCCTGCTCGCGGTCGGCGGGGGTGGCGTGCAGCCGGTCCAGCGCCTGGCGCAGGTCCGGTGGCGCCGGCCGCAGTTCGGCGACCAGGAGGGCGAGGCCGCCGGCCGCGGCGGCGCCGGCCAGCACGGACCAGGGGGAGATCATCGGACCTCCCCGAGCTGCTCGACCGGCTCCGGCCCGGTCGGCGCGGCGGTGGTCCGCCGTCCGCTCCTGCTGCGCCGGTCGGGCGTCAGCAGCCGGGGCACCGGCGGGTGGGAGGCCAGCGCCCGCATCCAGGCGATGATCGCCACGAACAGGGCGGCGACCACGGCGAGCACCACCTGGCCGAGGAAGGTCCCGTACGGCCGGGTGTACTCGGTGTTGAAGGAGCCGACGGTGACGACCAGCACGATGATGCCGACCAGCCAGCGGATGGTGGTCCGGTGCTTGGCCCGGTCGGCCTCGATGGCGCGGCGCTGGCGGACCTCCTCGCGCACCGAGTCGGCCATGTCGGAGAGCGTTCGGGCCAGGCCGGGGCCGCTGTCCCCGGCCCGCAGCACGAGCGCGGCGAGCACCTTGTCGGCGGTGGCGTCGGCGAGGCTGTCGGCGAAGGCGCGCAGCGCCTCCTCGGGCCGCCAGCGGGCCTGCAGCCGGGCGGCCAGCTCGCCGATCTCGTCCTCCAGGGCGGCCGGGGCGGTGCGCCGGCTGGTGACGATGGCCTGGTTGAGGCCGACCCCGAGCAGCAGCACGTCGGCGATCCGCTGGGTCCACTCGGAGAGCGCCTCCAGCCGCTCGATCCGGTGGGTGTCCGGGCGGGTGGTGTCGAACAGCCAGGGCAGGCCGAAGACGGCCAGCGGCACCAGCAGCGCGGTCAGCGGGATGCCGGTGAACAGCCAGGCCAGCGGCGCGCCGGCGAGCGCCAGCGGCAGCTGGACGCGGCGCAGCCGCACCATCCGGTGCCCGGCCGTCCCGGGCGCGCCGTACCAGAACACGTGGAGCCGGCCGGCCAGCGGGTTGACCGCCCGCTCGGCCTCGTCCTCGTCGCCGGGCTCGCTGCCGCGGGCCCAGAGCGCCAGGGCGACCATGCCACCCGCGACCGCCAGCCCGCACAGGGCGAAGAGCAGCATCACCGGGTGCCACCGCCGATCCGCAGCTGCAGCGGGGTGGCCCAACTCCCGTACCGGGAGCCGAGCAGCGAGGCGTCGAAGCCGGCCCGGCGCAGGTCGTCCAGGCACTGCGGCGGGGTGTGCGGGACGGCCCGCGGCTCGCCGAGGTCCGGCCGGGGGCCGAAGACGGTGTTCAGCGCGGGCCGGCCGCTCTCCCCGAGGCCGGTGACCTCCAGGACGTGGGAGACGAAGCGGTGCCGGCGGCCGCCGACGGCGGTCTCGTCGACCATGGTGACGTGCACGATGAGGTCCAGGGCGTTGGCGGTGAGCCGGTAGGCGAGTGAGTCGGTCATGTGCGAGCCGTACTCCAGGCAGAGTTCGGCGATGCGGTCGACGACCATGTGCGGGCCGCGGGCGTGCAGGGTGCACATCGAGCCGCCCTCGCCGTTGGTCATCACCCGCAGCATCGGGACGACCTCGCCGGAGCGGACCTCCCCGACGATGATCCGGGAGAGCGTCATCCGCAGCGCGGCCGGGATGAGGTCGCCGAGGGTCAACTCCCCGGCCAGGCGCCCCTCGACGCGCTCGCCGTTGCCCTCGCGGGCCTCCATCGGGACGACCTGGCGCAGGTGGCCGAGGGTGTGCAGCCAGAGTTCGAACTCCGACTCCAGGGTGCCGATCCGCTCGTCCGGCGGGATCTCGGCGGCCATCGCGCGCAGCAGGCTGGTCTTGCCGACGCCCTGGGTGCCGGTGATCATCACGTTCTTCCGGGCCCGGATCGCGGCGGCCAGGAAGGCGGCCAAGGTGGCGTCCAGGGTGCCGAGTTCGACCATCTCGGGGAGCGTCGCGGAGGCCACCCGGTGGCGCCGGATCGCCACGTACGGGCGGGGCGTCACCTCGGTGAGCGCCTGGAGGCGCATGCCGCCCTCCAGGCGCAGCGCGAGGGTCGGGCTGGCGGTGGACAGGCTGCGCTCGCCGCCGCCGTGCTGGCGGGCCAGGTCCTGGAGCAGTTCGACGAGTTCGGCGTCGCTGTCGGCCACCGGCGGTACCTGGCGCAGGGGTTGGTGCACCTTGGAGACCCAGACGTCGTCGCAGCCGTTGATCAGGATGTTCTCGATCTCCGGGTCGTCCAGATAGGGCTGGAGCCGGCCGGCCCGGAACAGCAGGTCGAAGACGGCCTCGGCGAGGGCGCGGTCCTGATCCCGGGTGGGCGGGATGCCGTGGGTCTGGGCGTACGCGTCGGACCACCGGGCGACGGCCTCCTCGATCAGCGCCCGGCCGCGCTGGCGGCGGGTGGCGCGGTCCGGCTCGGAGCCGGAGGAGAGCGTCAACCGGGTGATCTGCTGGTGCAGTTCGGCCGCGACCTGGCGCTTGAGCTCGCGGGCGACCTGCGGGTCCACGACGGGCCGGGTGGCGGAGCCGCGCAGGTCCAGCGAGGGCAGCTGGGAGGGCACGGCGGTGGGCCCGGCGGCCGCACCGGGCGGGACGGGCTGCGGCGCGACGGGCTGCGCCGTACCGGGCTGCGGCGCGACCGGGCCGGGCTGGTACCCGTGCGCCGGGGCGACCGGACCGGTCACCGGCGCGGGCCCGGGCACCGGCCCCGCCCAGGGCAGCGCGGCCGGATCGGCGGTGGGACGCTGGTGCAGGGGGCTACCGCGCACGGAGCACCTCCCCGGGGTCGTGCGGGTACGGCCCGTTCACGTTTTCCTGACTGTCTGTCACAAATGGCTGCTGGAGCGGGTACTGGTCGTCCTGATCGCCGTACGGGGCGGACTGGACGTGCGCCGGGAACGGCGCCGGTGCGGCCGGCTGCGGCGCCAGGCCGGCCAGCGGCGCCACCGGTCCGGTGGTGATCACCGGCGGGACGGGCTGCGGCGGGGCGTACGAGGGCTGCTCGCCCTCGGCCGTCCCGTAGCCGGAGCGGCCGGGCCCGGAGCGGCCGTGGGCCGCCGCACCGTACGGGCCCGGCGGGTACGGTCCCTGCCCATGCGGGGTCTGCGGGTACGGGCCCTGCGCCTGCGGGCCCGGCGCGTACGGGGTCTGGCCGTGACCGCCCTGCCCGTACCCCGGCCGGCCGCCCGGACCGTACGCCGACTGCCCGTACGGGCCCGGCGCGGGCGCGGGCATCGACGGCTGCGGCGCCATCGGCACGGGCGGGGTCGGTATCGGCGGTGCCGGGGCCTGGGCCGCCGGCATCGGAGCGGCCGGGACCGGCGGCGTCGGCACCGCCGCCGCGACCGGGCCCGCGACCGGGCCGCCCGCCGTCAGCTGGGCGGGCGCCGCGCCCGGCGCGAGCCGTTGGCGCCGGCGGCGGACCAGCAGCTGCACCTCGTCCGCCGCCGAGCGCGCCGTGCGCATCAGCTCCGAGCGGATGAACCGCCGGTCGGTGGTGTCCCCGCCGTCGGAGAGCACCTTCGCCGTCCGGGGGGCGTGCGGCAGCACCCCGAGCACCGGCAGCCCGAGCTCCCGGGTCACCTCCGCCCGGGCGTACGGCCCCTCGGCGACCAGCAGCAGCCCGAGCGCGTCCGCGCCGGTGCCGGCGGCGGCCAGGTCCTCGGTCAGGGCGGCGAGTCGGGGCCGGACCGCGCTCAGCCCGCGCAGCGTGGTGCGCACCGTCGCCACCACCGCGTCGGCGCGGCGGGCCAGCACCGCGCTGTGGCCGGTGGCGCCGGAGCGGCCGAGGTCCACGATGACGTCGTAGCCCTGCTGTTCCACGCCGTGCAGCAGTTCGGCGAGCGGCTCCCAGGTGTAGGCGAGGCCGGGCGCCTGGGTGGGGTCGGTCAGCCCGGGCAGCAGCAGCCGTTCGGCGTTGCCCTCGGGCGAGAGGTCGATCAGCTGCTCCCAGATGGTCTGCGCGAGCAGCCCGCGCCGGTCGGCGACGGCCAGGTTGCGCAACCCGTACACCGCCTCGACCCGGCCCTCCAGGGCGCCGGCGAGCACCGCGCCGCCGTCCGGGTCGGCCTCGACCAGCAGGATCCGCCGACCGGGCGGCAGCGGCCAGGACAGCAGCAGTGCCAGGGCGGTGGTGGTGGCTCCCGGTGCGCCCGGGCCGCCGACCACCGCGATCACGGCCATCAGGCGCCGCCCGTCGCGGCCGGTCCCCCGGACGTGGCGGCACCCGGCGTGGTCGCCCCGGGGGTAGGAGCGGCGGGGGCGGGGGCAGCCGAGGGCGCACC
Organism: Kitasatospora sp. SC0581; assembly: GCF_048159585.1. Taxonomy (NCBI): domain Bacteria; kingdom Bacillati; phylum Actinomycetota; class Actinomycetes; order Kitasatosporales; family Streptomycetaceae; genus Kitasatospora; species Kitasatospora sp. SC0581. The sequence goes on from NZ_JBLRWA010000001.1 coordinate 149,564, forward strand.
GCTCGGCGCCGGGTTCGGCGCGGCGCCGCCCGCCGCCCCGCCGCGCGGCGCGAGCAGCACCTGGATCCGCCCGCTCGCCACCCACTGCGCCAGCCGGGGCCCGTCCGCGGTGCCGACCGCCACGTCGATCACCTGGCTGCCGTCGGTGTCCACCCGGCCGACGGTGATCACCGTGGCGGGCAGCGAGTCGGCCCGGCCGTTGTCGGGGGTGAAGACGACGACCAGCTGCACGCCGGGCTGGAGCCGGCTGGCGGGCAGCTGGCTGCGCTTGGCCGACACCCCGACCACGATCTGCCCGGGCTGCACCGACAGTCCCTGCGCGAGGTCGGCCCCGGTGAGCATCGCGCCGCGCTTGAGGTCGGTGGCGGCCCGCATGCCGACCGCCTTCGTCCGGTCCTGGGCCGCCAGCGGGTGCAGCGCCGGGTCCCCCGCGATCCGGGCGACCACCAGGTCGTCCTCGGTGATCACCTGCCCCCACGGCACGTCCCGGGCCAGCGCCAGCACCGCGACCCGCTGGCCGGTGCTGTTGTAGAGGACGGCCCCGCCCAGCCCGCCGGCCGCGATCAGCGCGACCGCCATCGCCAGCACCGCCGGGCGCCGCCGCCGCGCCCGCATGGTCCGCCCGGGCGCGTGCGGCAGCCCCCGGCCCTTGCCCGGGCCGCCCTGCTCCGGCTGCTCCGGGAGTGCCACGGACGCCGCCGCGCCCGCGGAGGTGCCGGATCCCGGCGTCGCGAACGTACGGTTCTCCACCGGGTTCCGCCCTTCCCTCGTTCGTCTCTGGCTCGTCCGGCTCGTCCGGCCGGTCTGGCTCTTCTGGCTGGTCAGTGCGCGGATCGCCGCGCCGGAGCGCTCAGTTGAGCACCTGCATCTCGGCGACCTTGAGCTCGAAGGGCTTGCTGCTCTGGTTGATGCCCGGGATGGTGAACTTCCGCGGGTTCGGCCCGCCGGTGACCACCACGGCGGCCTCCCAGTGCATCGTCACCGTGGCGCTGAAGACGCCGTTCTTCTCACGGGCCGAGCTGGTCCTGAACTCGTAGCCGCAGTCCGGGGACTTCGCGTCGCCGTACGCGGGGACGTACGGCGTGCCGGGCGTGGTGCAGGAGGTCTGGAGGTGGTCGCCGAAGCTCCAGTCCGCCTTCACCAGCCGGGGCGTGACGGTGACCGAGATGCCCGCGACCGACGCGTTGCCCGGTGCGGGCAGCGCGGCGTCGTCCGCCCAGAGCCAGACCGGGGCGTTGACCACCGCCGTTTTCTGGGGCGCGGCCCGGCCCACCGGGGGCCGGAAGCGGACCCGGTCGTAGGCGGTCTGGATGGCCGTGGCCTCCGCGTTGACGTTCTGCCCGTCCGGCGAGGTGGGCTCGAATACGACCTCGGCGCCGCCCAGGCCCCCGTCGGTCTGCGGGCAGACCTTCGTGTAGAGCGAGCCGTCCTTCGGGTCGTGGCCGCCCCAGGCCGGGTCGCCGGCGGCCGGCGGGTTGTCCAGCGGGCGGAAGTAGCAGCCCTTGTCGCTGCTGAACCAGCCCAGCTGGGGGTCGTGGCAGGCCCAGGGGACGTCGTGGTAGCTGCACAGCTGCGGGCCGGTGCCCGAACCGCCGCCACCGCCGGGCTTCGATCCGCCGGGCGTCGTGGTCGTCCCCCCGGAATTGACGTCCACGCAGATCACGTTCGGGTAGCACTGCTCGGCCCCGCCGCTCGGCGGTTCGTCCGCGGTCGCACCCACCGCCGAGGACAGCAGCAACCCGGCCGACATCGACGCGACGACCGAGATTCGCCGGGCCGGTTTCCGCGCGTTCAGCATGTCCGATCCACCTCCCGTTTGAAGTCGTAGATCAACCAATGTGCTTGGAACCAGCGCAGCGAAGCGGTTCCGACGTACCGGTTCAGGCGTGCTCCGGGATCCTTGGCGGCCCCGGTGACGGCATCGACGCGGTGCCAGCCGGACAGGTCGACGCAGTCCTCGATCACGGCGGTCTGCGGATCGGCTTTCAGGTCGACGGTCTTGACCACCGCGGAATTGCGCGGCGTTCCGGTCATCACCACTTTGGCGTCGCGCAGTTGCCGGAGGCTGACCAGGCTGTCGGACAGCGCCCGACCGGAGGAGTACTGCTCCAGTCCGTAACCGTCCGAATCCGACCGCCCGAACGTCTCGGCCTGGGCCTGCCACCAGTCCTGATACGCCTTCAGGGCCAGCCGTGCCATGGCCCCTTCCGGACCGCTGGTCGGCGCGATCGAATCGTTTGCCGAACCACTCGAAGGAGTTAGCGGGTTCACTCCCGCGACGGTGGGCGCGGCCGACCCGATGCGATCGACGGAACCGCCCGCACCACCGCCCGCACAAGCACCGAGCAGCAACACCAGAACCGCCCCACCGACCCCAACCGCCCCAGGGCGCAACACATTTCCGCGCTGCCGCATGGCCCCACCTCATTGCGACCGACCTGATCCGTGATCCACGGCCGCCAGGAGAATTCCGCCGTCCCACCGGTGTTTCCGCTGGGGATCGATTCTTCGCCAACCCACCCCATCACGGCAACACCTCAGGCCCCCTGACCTTACGCGGAAGGCGGTTCCGTCGGGGCACTTTCCCGCCACAGAACGGCCAACAGTTCTTCGGAAAGCGACAATCCGGCCAATGCGCCCCGAACCGCGGCCCGATTGCGCATCAGGAGCCGCCCGGCGTGCGGCGGAACGAGCAGGCGCGCGCCAGGCGCACCCGAACTACCGGCCGGTTCCCCGCCGTCCGTCAGCGCGGCCACGGCCGGCTGGAGATCGAGCGGGGAGACGGCCGCGGGGGCACCCGGGACGCCCTCGCGCAGGACGGTGGTCAGGGCCCGGCTGAACGAGCCCTCCCCGCCCGGCAGGACGGCGTCCCGGCCTCGTCTGCCCGGGGCGTAGCGGCTGCCCGGGCTGTAGCGGCCGATCCGGCCCCACAGCGGGACCCGCGAGTAGCTCAGCAGTTCGCCCGCGCCGTCCTCGCCGCGCTCCAGCGCCGCCCAGGCGTCCCGGTCGACCGCCGCGTCGACCAGCAGCAGCGCCTCCTCCTGGTCCCCGTGCACCATCGCGCTGACCACCCAGTCCCAGGCCAGGCCCCGGCGGTAGGCGTTGTCGGCGGTGCTGCCGGCGGTGACCAGGGCGAGCCGGCGGCCCCGCGGATCGGCCACCAGCTGGCCGACCAGGCAGACCAGCAGCCAGCGGCCGGGGTGCAGGGCGGCGTCCCGGACGGCGGTGAGCATCGCGTTGGCGTCCGCGTCCGGCGGCACCGTGGTGACCCGGCAGCCGGCCGCGCCGGTGTCGAAGCACATCCCGGGCAGCACCTCGGCGAGCAGCCGGGCACCGTCCGGCGCGAGCGCCGCACCCCCGAAGGCCCGGTCGGGCCCGCCGTCCGCCCCGATCACCACCAGATCGACCCCGCCCGCCATCCGGCCGTCCCCCTCCTGCACCATTTCTCCACCCGCCGGGCAGGCTACCGCCCCGGACGGCCGCCGACGGGGCTCCCGGCCCGTCCGCTCAGGGACCATGGGCCCTATCGATGCGGGCACCGACCGAGGACGATCGGACGCATGGAGCGTGAGGACCGTGTGGAGACCCTGAGCGAGGCCGAGTGCCTGCGGCTGCTCAGCACCGTGCCCGTCGGGCGCGTGGTGTACACCGAGCACGCGCTGCCGGCCGTCCTGCCGGTCTCCTTCGAGGTCCTGGACGGGCGGCTGGTGCTCGCCGTACGCCGGGGAAGTGCCACCGCGCGCGGGCTGGACGGCACGGTGGTGGCCTTCCAGGCTGATCTGCTGGACCCGGTCACCCGCACCGGGTGGAGCGTACTGGTGCACGGGCGGGCCGACGTGGTGAGCGACCCCGAGCAGGTCAGGCGGGTGCTGCGCTCCGGCCTGCGGCCGTGGGTGGGCGATCCGGAGCCGCTGTTCGTGGCGCTGGTGCCGGAGCTGGTGAGCGGCCGCCGGCTGTTCCCGACCGGACCGGGCACCCCGGGGCGCCAGACACGACGGCCGACGAGCGCGGGGCCCGTGAGGACCGGCCCCGTGAACACCGGTTTCCCGCTCGGCTCCTGACAGATACCGATGGGTAGGCATACGCTTCCGGCGTCCTGATCCCTCCCCGGGTCCGTCCCCCACCAGGAGCGCACCGTGACGACCTTCGCCTCCCTCGCCGAGCTGACCGCCGCCGTCGGCACCGAGCTGGGCACCAGCCAGTGGCACACCATCGAGCAGCGGCAGATCGACCTGTTCGCCGAGGCGACCGGTGACCACCAGTGGATCCACGTGGACCCGGAGCGGGCCAAGGAGAGCCAGTTCGGCTCGACCATCGCGCACGGCTACCTGACCCAGTCGATGATCCCGGTGCTGGCGAAGGAGTGCTACGCCGTCGAAGGCGTGCGGATGGCGCTGAACTACGGCTCCGACAAGGTGCGCTTCCCCACGCCGGTGCCGGTGGGCACGGCGGTCCGGGCCACCGCCGAGCTGCTCTCGGCGACCGAGGTGCCGGGCGGGGTCCAGGCGGTGGTGCGGTTCACCGTGACCAGTGAGCGGAGCGCCAAGCCGCACTGCGTCGCGGAGACGATCACCCGCTTCTACGCCTGACGGAGGGCGGACCGACGGGCGCTCGGACCCGCGCTCCACTCGGCGCGGGCCCGCGCCGGGCCGAACCCGGGCACCGGCCCGGGCCGCCCTCCCCGGGTACGCCGATTGGACCGCGCGGGGCTCTCCACCAGGTCCGGACGGCCCACGGCGAGTAATCTCCGACGAGATGGTTGTCGTATCGCAGCAGCCCCACCCGCCGCTGTGCTGCGCGCCCCGGCACGCCCGGTAGCCGTGACCGTCCCTGGAGGAGCCGTGCCCCGCCCCGCCCCGTGGTTCTCCCGCCTCGCCGGTCTGACGTCGCAGCTCGCCCCGCCGTCCGCCGGCCCCGCGGCCGAGCGCGCCGTCCCCGGGCTGGCCGGACTGCCCCGGTCCGCCTGGCACCGGATCCGGACCGACGCCTTCGGCGCCGAGCCCCGGGGCGAACGGCTGGCCCGCATCCGCCGCTCCCCGCACTTCGCCGACGGCGCCTTCCGCAACCCGGTGCCGACCCGCCGCCTGGTGTACGAGCGCAGCCCGCTGGAGATCCCCCGGGCCCAGCTGACCGGGGACAAGACCCGCCGGACGCCGACCGCCGCCGTCCCGGTGCACCGGCTGCTCCCTGTCGACCTGGCCGCGCCGCCCCGGTCCGGGCTGCGGCTGACCTGGCTGGGGCACGCCACGGTCCTGGCCGAGATCGACGGACGGCGGGTGCTGCTCGACCCGGTCTGGGGAGAGCGCTGCTCCCCCTTCTCCTGGACCGGCCCCAAGCGGCTGCACCCGGTGCCGCTGCCGCTGTCCGAACTCGGGCCGGTGGACGTGGTCGTGATCTCCCACGACCACTACGACCACCTCGACATGGGCACCGTCCGGGCGCTGATCGGGACGGGCGCGGCGTTCGCCGTCCCGCTCGGGGTCGGGGCGCACCTGGAGCACTGGGGCGTACCGGCCGAGCGGATCGTCGAACTGGACTGGTGGGAGTCGGCCGAGGTCGCCGGGCTGACCCTGACCGCCACTCCGGCCCGCCACTACTGCAGCCGCGGGCCGCGCACCAGCACGCTGTTCCTGTGGGCGTCCTGGGTGGTGGCCGGCGGCGGACGGCGGATCTTCCACAGCGGGGACACCGGCTACTTCCCCGGCTTCGCCGAGATCGGCCGCCGGCTCGGCCCGTTCGACGCGACGATGATGCAGGTCGGCGCGTACAGCGACTTCTGGCCCGAGGTGCACATGACCCCCGAGGAGGGCGTGCGGGCGCACCTGGACCTGGGCGGCGAGCTGCTGCTGCCGATCCACTGGTGCACCTTCAACCTCGCACCGCACCCCTGGGAGGAGCCCGCCGAGCGGGTGGTCGCCGCCGCCCAGACGCTCGGCGCCCGGCTCGCGGTGCCCCGCCCCGGCAAGCCCTTCGAACCGGCCGCCCCGCCCGCTCTGCGGCTGTGGTGGCGCGCCGTCGCCGCCGGCCCGCACGGCGTCCCGCCGCTGGTCGGCGAGCGGCCGGAGGAGGCGGTGGCCGAAGCCGGGGCAACCGGGGCGCGCGAACAGACGACGACTTTCAGCGAACAGATTTCAAAATCTGTTCGCTGAAAGTCGTCTTCTGAAAGCTGTTCGCCGAAAACCGTCGACTGAGAGCTGTCAGCCGCAAGCCGCCACCCGGCCCGCGCCGCCCCCTCAGCCCGCGAGGACGTCCCGCAGCGCCCGGGCCTCCTTGACCACCCGGCCCGAGCCTCCGCGTTCGGCCGCCGCCGTCACCTCGGCGACCGGCCCGCGGGCCCCGGTGCGCCGGGCGCAGTCAGCGGCCAGCGCGACCAGGTCGCCCAGCCCGCGCGCCGACTGGTCGGCCTCACCCAGCAGGCCCGGCAGGGCCGCCCCGAGCACCGACCAGACCGTCGCCCGGGCACCAGTCTCCGCCGCCGTGGTGAGCGCCGCCCCCAGCCGGCCGGCCATCACCGTGCCGCAGGCCACCAGGGCGCCGAGCTCGCGGCCGAGCAGCGCGCCGTCCAGCTCGCCGCGCGCGGCGAGCACCAGCAGGGCGTCCACCGCCGCCGTCCGGTCCTCGGCGTGCCGGGAGCCCAGGCCGTACGCCAGCGCGAGGTGCAGCGCGAGCCCGGCCGGGCCGCCGGCCTCGGCGAGCAGCGGGAGGTAGCGGGCGGCGCCGCGCTCGTCCTGGTCGGCGCCCCCGGCGAAGGGGTCGAGCCAGCGCGCGGCCAGCTCCTCCCGGTGCCAGGGGAGCATCGCGAACCAGTGCGCGACGGGCCGCCACGTCCAGCCGTACACCGTGCGGGCCCGGGCGACGCTGGGCTCGGTGCCGTCCAACAGGGCCCGCGGCTCGGCCGGGAGCCGCTCGCCGCCCGGCCCCTTCGGTCCGGCGCCGATGCCCGGCTGGGCGACGGCGATCCGCTCGACCTCCTCCCACCAGCGGTCCCCGTGCACGTTGGTGTGCCGCACCCCCTTGCCGGGCGCGAACACCACCCGCTCGGAGGGCTGCCCGGGCAGGCCGCCGGTGCGCAGCCAGTGCGCCAGCCACCGCCCGGCCGGGGAGGTGAGCGCCTCGGCGGCCTTCAGCACCGCCTCCTGGGCCCGCACGTCGACCCGCAGCAGGGCCTGGGACAGGTCGGCCTTCCCCGGTTTGACGCCCGCCGCCTCGTACCCGGCGAGCCGCTCGACCAGTTCGGCCGCGTCCAGTGCGCCGGTGGCGTCGGTCGGGGTGGCGAGCAGGTACGGCAGCCCGGCGTGGTGGACCTGCCAGGCGGCCTCCTCCAGGCGGGCGGCGAGGACGGCCCCGTGCACGGTGGTGTGCGCTCCGCGCAGCACGGAGCGGCCCTTGCGGCCGAGGTAGTCCCAGACCTTCCACGGCGGCGTCTCCCCGGCCACCGCGGCCACCGCGGCCACCACGTAGAGGATCTCCCGGGGCGTGCAGTCGCCCACGCTGTTGGTGCCGCGCCACGGGTGCACCCGGCGGACCGGCTCCACCGCCTCGGCCAGCGCCCTCCGGTCCAGGCGGGTGAGCCGGACCAGCCCGTCCAGCACCCGCTCGAAGTCCGCCACGGCGGGCTCCTCCGAGGCGAGCAGGGCGGACAGCTCCTCCGCGAGTTCCACCGCCGAGCCGATCGGGGCGCCGAGCGGGCGCGGTTCGGGGGCCGGCGGGAGGAAGGCGTTCCACCCGGTGTCCGGGTCGTCCCCGTCGCCGCCGACCGGCGCGCCGAGCAGTTCGCCCGCGCGCAGGTGGTGGGCCGGGTTCAGCCCCTCGGCGGCGGTCCGCAGCTCCGCCACCACCGCCTCCCCCGCCGCCTTGAGGTGCCGGGCCACCACGTTCAGCGCCCGTTCCTGGAGGGCCGCGTCGGGGTGCCCGAAGGCCTCGGCCGCGGCCAGTACCACCGGGCCGGAGCGCCCGGGCGCGCGCCGGGCGGCCTTGTCCAGCCAGGCCAGCTGGGCGCGGACCAGCTTCTTCTCCGTCCGGAACAGCACCACCGCCGAGGCCTCGGCGAGCACCTCGGGCTCGATCAGGCCGGCCTCGTCCAGCCCGGCGAGCACCTCCTGGGCGTGCCCGGCGAGCACCGACTGGCCGTCCAGCAGCGCCACCAGGTCGCGCACCCGGGCCGCGTACTCGGCCGGTGTCGGGCCGAGCGCCCGCAGCACCTCCAGGAGGGCCCGCTGGTCGGCCGGCTTGCCGCCGCGCAGCAGCCGGGCCAGGCAGCGGTCGAGCAGCTCGGCCCGGTCGACCAGGCCGGCCGCGGCCAGTTCGCCGATCGCCTCGGTCCAGACGTCGCCGGGGCGCGGGCTGTGCCGGTGCGTCAGCTGCCAGCCGACGTCCGCGAGTTCGAGCAGCTCGGGCAGCAGCACCGGGGTGAAGGCGTCCTGGCGCAGCTTCTCGGCCAGCGTCGGACGCGCGCCGCGGCTGCCGAAGTCGCTCACGCGGTCCGTCCAGCCCCGGACGAAGGTCTCGCCGCGCGGCACCTCGCAGCCGGTGCGCCGGACCACGGCCTCCATCACCGGGTACATCGACCAGCCCTGGTTGCGCACCGGCCGGACGGCGAGCCGGGTGACCACCTCGACCTGCCACTCCACCGGCTGCGCCTCGACGACCTGGTGCAGCACGGAGTTCCGGGCCCAGTCGCGGACGCCGAAGTCGCTGCCGGCCAGCCAGGTGGCGGCGGCGGCCGGGCCGGAGTGGCAGCCGGCCCCGGCCACCAGCAGGCGTCCCCTGGTCTCGGTCGCCTCCCGGGACCACTCCTGGCGCAGCTCCTTGCGCAGCGCCTTGAGCGCGGTCAGGGCGGCCCGCCGCTGGGCCGCGTCCAGCCCGGCCAGCAGCTCCGGTATCCGTGCCAGCCGCCCGGACCGGACGGTCGTCAGCAGCTCGTCGACCGGCCCCTGCCGGTCGGCCCCCTCCACCGTGCTCACGCTCCGGCCCCCTTCGTCCCCGCCGCCCCGGCGGCCGTCTCCCGCACCATGCCGACCGCGAGCGCGTGCTTGCACGGCCCGCGTCCGCCCCGGTACTTGCCCCACCACAGGCAGGTGCAGCTCAGCCGCCCCGACTCGTCCGTCCGCACCCGCTGGATGTGCTCGTCCACCGTGACGACGGCCGTCGCCCCGCCCTCCTCCAGCCGCACGGCGCCCGCCTCGACCAGTGCCCGGGCGGCCCGCAGCCGGGGGTTGGCCGCCTCGGCCCGCCCGGCGTCGTACGGGAGCTGCCGGTGGAAGTACGCGGCCTCGGCGGTGTCGTAGCCGATCTGCCCGGCGGTGCCCAGCCGGGTGAGCGCGGCGCGGACCCGCTCGGGGCTCAGCCCGGACTGGGCGGCGAGGTCCCCGACCTCGATCCGGGGCTCCCAGGCGAGCAGCACCGCGATCAGTTCGGCGTCCCGTTCGGCCGTGCCGGTGGCGAGCGCGTCGAGCACCCCGCCCTCGCCGGAGAAGCCCCGGGCGGCGTCGGGCGACAGCGTCAGGGTCAGCCGCATGCCGGGCAGCACCGCCTCCCAGGCGGAGGCGGTCGGCTCCCCGGCCGCGACCGGCCCGTAGACCCGCAGGGCGAGCGCGTGCCGCAGCACCCGCTGGAGCGCCACCAGCCGGTCGGGCCCGGGCAGGCAGACCGCGCCGGGCACCGGCCGGGTGGTCGGCCGCAGCGTCCTCCCGGCCGGGACGACCCAGCCGACGCCGGCCCGCCCGCCGCGCGGCAGCGAGCGCAGGAACCGTACCGCCTCGGCGGCGGGCAGCTCGGCGCGCGGTTCGAAACCGGCGGCGACCACCTGGGTCTCGGCGAAGCCGCGCAGCCAGCGCTCCGGCAGCGGCACCTTCTTCTCGACCAGCGGGCCGTCGAAGGTGGTGACCTCCAGCGCGTCCGGCCCGACCGCGAGGTGCAGCGGGTCGGCCGGGCCGATCCTGGTCAGCGCCTCGCGCAGCGGGTTGTTGACGTCCACGTTGGTGGTGCCGTGGCCGATCTCGTCCCCGTCGAGCCCGGCCCCGAGCACGTCCAGCCGGGCGTAGACGCCGCAGCAGCCCGAGAAGGACTCGAAGCGCAGCCGGTCCCCGTTCGCGGTGACCACCGGGTCGAGCGAGGCACGCAGCCGCGGCTGGTAGTAGCGCGCGGCGGCGACGTCCGCGACCGCGAGCAGCGCGGCGGCGGCCGGCGCCGGATCGGCCAGGAAGCCCGCGAAGAAGCGCGGGTTGGCGGCGGCGCCGAGCGGGGTGGCGCCGCCGGAGGTGGCCAGGTCGAGGTGCCGGCCGTCGGCGCCGTCCAGGACGGCCGACGGGCGCAGATAGGCGTACGCGTGTGCGGATTGCGTCATGTCGAGCACGCTAGGTGAGGGCACTGACAATCCGTCGGGACGACCGCGGGGCGGCCCCGCCCCGGCCGGGCGCGGGGCCGGAACCGGGGATCGGACTGGAACGTGTTCTATGTCATCAGGCGAGCCCGCGGACGGCGTTACCCAGGTCACACCACCACACGGTTGGCTTCTGCCACTATGGCCTCGTGACCGACCTCACCGAACCGCACGTCCGGGCCGAACGGCGCGCCGTGCCGACCGCCCCGTTCGCCGAGCTGCTGGAGATCGAGCGGCTGGACGAGAACACGTTCCGGGGCTGCTGCCACGCCGGCGCCCCGATGCGCGCCTTCGGCGGCCATGTCGCCGCGCAGGCGCTCGTCGCCGCCGGGCGCACCTGCGAGGACGAGCGCCCGGTGCACTCGCTGCACGGCTACTTCCTGCTGCCGGGCACCCCGGGCCACCCGATCGACTACCTGGTCGAGCGGGTCCGCGAGGGCCTGTCCTACACCACCCGCCGGGTGACGGCGCTCCAGCGGGGGAACGAGATCTTCACCCTCTCCGTCTCCTTCAAGCACCCCGAGCCGGCCGCCGACCGCCAGCGCCGGATCCCGCCGCTGCCGCACCCGGAGTCGCTGCCGAACGCCGTCGCCCTCCTGCCCGAGGAGGTCCGCCGGGGCTTCGCCGCGTCCGGCGGCTTCCGCGACCTCGACCTGCGGTTCGTCCCGGCGGACACCCCGGGGCTGCCGCCGGCCGTCCCCGGGCTGCTCCAGCAGTTCGTCTGGATGCGCACCGCCTCCCCGCTGCCGGACGGCGACCCGCTGCTGCACGCCGGCGCGCTCGCCTACCTGTCCGACCTCACCCTGGCCTCCACCGTCGGGCTGGACGTGCAGTCGAACTTCTTCCAGCGCACCGAGCCGCCCCGGCTGCTGATGGCCTCGCTGGACCACGCGATGTGGTTCCACCGCCCCTTCCGGGCCGACGAGTGGCTGCTGTTCGCCCAGCGCAGCCCGTCCTCCTCGGACGGCCGGGGCCTGGCGCTCGGCGAGTTCTACAACCTGGACGGCCGGCTGGTCGCCTCCGCCGTCCAGGAGGCGCTGGTCCGCGACCCGTCGTGACGCCCGAGGGCCCCTCGTCACACCTCCGGCACCCCGGTGACCGCCGGACGAACGGAAGGGGGCCGGACGGCGTCATACTCCTGAGCGGCCCCGGCCCGTATCATGGTGCGGGTGACCAAGGTTGACCTGTCACCACGGCCGGTGGAGGCGATGTCTCCGCGTCAGCTCGAACGCCGCGAAAGCCTGATCGCGGCCGCGCTCGCCCTGGTGAACGAGATCGGCGTCGAGCGTATGCAGATGAAACAAGTCTGCGAGCGGTCCGGAGTCGCCCTGGGGACGGCGTACCGCTACTTCTCCTCCAAGGACCACCTCCTGGCTGCGGCGATCGCCGAATGGCACCGCCTGCTGCTGGCCGACCTGGTGGCCGAGCTGCGCGGACCGAGGGCCGGGCTCGGGGCCACCGACCGGGCCGTCCGGTTCGTCCGGGGCGGGATGCGGGCCTACCAGCGGCAGCCCGAACTCGCCCGGCTACGGGTGGCCGTGGCCGCCTCCACCGACCCCTTCGCCAGCGAGGCCCTGCAGGGCATGGCCCGGGCCGACAGCACCGCTCTGCAAGCGGTGACGGCCGAGGTGCCGGCCGCCGCGAGCGACCTGGTGCGGCACATCGTGGCCCACGCCTGGCAGGGCGAGCTGACCGCCTGGGTGACCGGCCGCACCACCCTCGGGGACGCCCGGCGGCGCCTGGAGGACGTGGTGCGGCTGGTGCTGACCCCGTACGAGACGCGCTACCCGGCCCCGTACGAGGTCCAGTCCACCGGCTGAGCCGCGCCACGCCACGAGCCCCGGCGGCGGGGTCCGTGGCGGGGCTCGGACCGGCGCTCGGCTCAGACCACCGTCACCGGGTGGGCCACCACGGCACCGAACAGGTAGCCCTCCCGGTTGAACAGCGCCCGCTCGGGCTGGGTGTTCCCCCGGCGGTCCGTCGCGCGGGCGCGCAGCTCGTACGGGCCGGGCCGCCCGGGGCGCCAGTCGAAGCTCCAGCGCGTCCAGCCGTCAGCCCGCGGCTCGTCGCGCAGCTCGGCGCGCCGCCAGGTCCGGCCGCCGTCCGTGCTGACCTCGACCCGGCGCACCGCCGCCACGCCGGACCACGAGCGCCCGTGCAGCCGGTGCTCGCGGTCCGCCGCCAGCCGCGCTCCCGCGGCCAGCTCGAAGGCGCTCTTGACCACCTGGACGGTGAGCGGGTCGCCCCCGCCGGGCGGGTAGTCCGGGCCGAACATCCGGTAGAAGTCGGTGTTCCACGGCGAGTACAGCGGGTGGTCGGCGACCTCCACGCTGCCCACCCACTTGATCGAGGCGATGCCCACCCAGCCGGGCACCACCAGCCGGGCCGGGGCGCCGTGGTCCGGGGTCAGCGGCTCGCCGTTCATCTCGTACGCGAGCAGCACGTCGTCCAGCGCCTTGGCGATCGGCAGCGGGCGGCGCACCGGGCCGTAGTTGGTGCCGCCCGCGACGAAGTCCGGGTCCAGGCCGGTGGGCAGCACGTCCACCGCCGCCCCGGTCAGCCCGGCGGCCCGCAGCACCTCGGCCAGCCGGACGCCCCGCCAGCTCGCCGAGCCGACGCCGCCGAGCGTCCACGGCGTGCCCGGGACGGGCTGGCCCTGCTGGCCGGAGTAGTAGCTGCGGCCGTTGCCGGCGCACTCGATCAGCGCGCTGATCCGGGTGGACGGCAGCTCCCGCAGGTCGTCCAGGCCGAACTCGACCGGGCGCCCGGCCGTCGGGGCGCCGCGCAGGCCGCTGCCGAAGAGCCTGAGGCTCCAGGTGTCCGGGTCGATCAGCGGGGTGCTGGTGTGGTTGCGGACGAAGAACCGCTCCACCGGCACGTGGCGGCCGATGGCGGCGCCGCCGTCGGCGCCGCGGAAGGTGTCCCAGCGCGTCTCCGCGTTGGTGCCGTGCGGCACGAACCACTCGGCGGGCAGCGGTTTGACGATCCCGGGCACGGGCCCGGACGAGGTCCCGGACACCGCCCCGGACACCGCCCCGGGTGCCCCCTCGGCGGCCGCCCGGCCCGCGGTGACCAGGGGCGCGGCCGGGACCGGCGCGGCGAGCGCCCCGGCGGCGGAGGCCGCCCGCAGCAGCGTCCGGCGGTCCACGCCGTCGGCACGCGCGCCGTCCCGGGCGGCCCGCGTCGGCTCGGCCCGCCTCCGGTCGGCCCGGCTCCGATCGGTCTGCCTCCGGTCGGTCTGCCTCCGGTCGGCGGGCGTCGGATCGGCCGGTGTCGGGACTGCTTCGTTCGGGGTGCGGACCTCGTCGTCCATGAACGGCGTTCCTTCCGTTTCAGCGTGGTCGGTTTCGGCGCCGCGCGCGACCGCGGCCGCCGCTGGGGCCCACGGGCCGTCCTGGACGGGCTTCCGCTCCCCGGTCTGACCTACTCACCGGTGTGGACTCCTACCGTTCCCATTGTGTCGGCGAAACCCCGCCCCGCAGCGGAGCACCCCATGTCAGCCACCCCGCCCGCCCGGATCGTCCGGGGTCCCGGCCCGGAACCGCCGCTCGCCCACGGGGCCGGGGCCGGCGCCCGGACACCTTCGATCTGGCCGGATACCCGCTCGGCGCCGCCGTCGCCGTCCGGATCGCCACCCGCCGCCCCGGGCGGGTCCGCTCACTGCCACTGCTCGCCGGCGTGGCCGGGGCCCGGCCCGGTTGCGGACGCTCTCCGAGCTGTTCATCGACCTGGCCGACCGGCCGGACGAGCTCGCCCCGCTGCGGGAACATCCCAAGTCCCTGGTACCGGACGGCTTCCGGCAGCGGTTCCGGCCCGCCGCCCGGACCGACGTCCGCGCCGAACCGGCCGCGACAGCCGTCCCCGCCCTGGTCGCCGGCCGGGCTGATCCCCGGCGCGCGCCTGGCCGAACTCACCTGCGGGCACCAGCCGGTGGCCGGGGCGCCGCCCGAACTGCGCGACGTACTGCCGGAGTTCCTCACGAGCCGAGCCCCCCGGGGGAACACCCCGGCAGGCGGCGGCGTTCGCCCGGTCATGCGCATCGGAGAACTCGCCCGCCTGACCGGGGTGTCCACCCGCCTGCTCCGCTACTACGAGGAACAGGGCCTGCTCCGGCCGGACCGCACGGCGGCCGGGTACCGCGAGTACGGCGAGGAGGACACCGTCCGGGTGTGGCAGGTCCGCAGCCTGCTCGCGGCCGGTCTGAGCACCCGGGTGATCGCCGAGCTGCTGCCCTGCGCCACCGGTCCGGTCCCCGTCCTGGAGGCCTGCCCGGAGCTGCTCGCCATCCTGCGCGGCGAACTCGCCGACCTGGACTCCCGGATCGAGGACCTCAGCCGCAGCCGCCGGGCGCTCTCCCACTACCTCGCCACCGCGCGCGACTCCGGGCCCGACCACGGACGGCAGCACGGGCCCGGGCACCGGCACGACGACGGGCACGACTACGGCGAGGAGCAGGCGGCCTGACGGGACGTAGGTCCCGACCCCGCGCTTCCCCGGCGCGCCGTCCCTCCGCTCACGGAGCGGACTGGACATAGTGCGACATACAGCTTGAATCCGAGCGTGCCGACGCACGCCGAGTATGTCGAGGGGTCCATCCGATGAGCAGCCAGCCGCCCCAGTCCGACCAGCCCGTGGAGGAGCCCGACGAACCCGCCGCGACCCTTCCGGCCGACCGGGCGGTGTTCGGCATCGGCGCCGTCCTGGTCCTGGCGGTGGTCGCCTGGGGCGTCTTCGCCGAGGACTCGCTCGGCCGCACCTCCGACACCGCGCTCGGCTGGGTGCTGCACAACTTCGGTTGGCTGTTCGTGGTGGCCGCCGACGTCTTCCTGGCGCTCAGCGTGCTGCTCGCGTTCAGCCGCTTCGGCCGGATCCGGCTCGGCCGCGACGACGACGAGCCCGAGTTCTCCACCCTCGCCTGGATCGCCATGATGTTCAGCGCCGGGATGGGCATCGGCCTGATGTTCTACGGCGTCGGCGAGCCGCTCCAGCTCTTCGCCACCCCGCAGCCGGGCTCCGGCCTGGAGCCGCAGAGCGCGGCCGCCGCCCAGCAGGCCCTGGAGTTCTCGCTCTTCCACTGGACCCTGCACCCGTGGGCGATCTACGCGGTCGGCGGCCTGGCCCTCGCCTACACCACCTTCCGCAAGGGCCGGGGCAACCGGGTCTCCGCCGCCTTCGTCCCGCTGATCGGCCAGCGCGGCGCGGACGGCTGGGCCGGGCGGACGATCGACCTGCTGGCCGTGTTCGCCACCGTCTTCGGCTCCGCGACCAGCCTCGGCCTCGGCGCGCTCCAGGTCGCCGACGGGCTCGGCTACATCACCTCCGTCCGCAACACCCAGAACGCCCAGCTGATCATCATCGGCTCGCTGACCGCCGCGTTCGTGGTCTCCGCGTTCTCCGGGGTGCACAAGGGCGTGAAGTGGCTCTCCACGGCGAACGTCGTGCTGGCCTCGCTGATCATGGTCTTCGTCTTCGTGGTCGGCCCGACGGTGTTCGCCCTGGACGCGATCCCCTCCTCGGTCGGCGGCTACCTCTCCGACCTGCTCGGGATGTCCACCCAGACCGGCGCCTTCACCGACGAGAGCTGGCTCGGCTCCTGGACGATCTTCTACTGGGCCTGGTGGCTCTCCTGGGCGCCCTTCGTCGGCACCTTCATCGCGCGGATCTCGCGCGGCCGCACCATCCGGCAGTTCCTGCTCGGCGTGCTGCTGGTGCCCAGCGGGGCCACGGTCATCTGGTTCTGCGTGATGGGCGGCACCGCGATCCGGCTGTCCACCACCGGCGCGGCCGACCTGGTCGCGACCATCCCGCAGGGCCCGGAGGCCTCGCTGTTCGAGATGCTGCGCGCGCTGCCGCTCGGCTCGGTGACCAGCGTGGTCGCGGTGCTGCTGGTGATGACCTTCTTCATCACCAGCGCCGACTCGGCCTCGCTGGTGCTGGGCTCGCTCTCCAGCCGGGGCTCGCTGCACCCGCGCACCTGGCTGGTGGTGGTCTGGGGCGTGCTGATGGGCGGGGTCGCGGCGGCCCTGCTGCTGGCCGGCGGGCTCACCGCGCTCCAGAACGCGACGATCCTGGTCGCGCTGCCGTTCGTGGTCGTGATGCTGCTGCTGTGCGTCTCGCTGGTGAAGGAGCTCCGCGAGGACCCAGCCGCCGCCCCCGCCCGCTTCCACCCTCCGCACGGCCTGCGGGACGCCGTCCGGGAGGTCGTCGGCGAGTCGGGCACACGCCGCTGACCTGCGCGGACGCCCTGCCCGGTGACGGGTGGGGCGTACGCGGCCAACCGACGCCCAACCCCCGTCCGGACTTCACCCGCACGTACCGACCGTTCACGCCGCCCTGGAAACCTCCCTGTCATGAACGCCAGCCCTCAGGCGCCCTACCAGGAACCGCGCTTCCCCCTGCCCCAACGGCACCGCCGGCTGCTCGCCGTCACCGCCGTACTCACCTCCATCGCCCTCGGCACCCTGGGCGTCGGCGCCACCGTGGAAACCGTCGAACACGGCCCCCTCGCGAGCGCCTCCGCCAGCAAGTAGCCCCTGCTCCACCCAGCACCGCGGTCCCGTTCCGGGCCCGGTGCTTCTTGCTTTCCGCTCCCCGGCGGCGGAGCCGGGGCGGCACGGTGGGCGCCGCCGCCACGGCGGCGGTCCGCTACGCCGGCTGTCCGGGGCGGGAGTGGCGGCCGGTGCCGGGCGTGGGGTGGAGGTCGGGGGCCGGGGCGTAGCGCGCGGCCGGGGGGCGCAGGCGCCAGGCCGGGGGGCGGGTGGGGTGGGGGGTGGGGGTGATCAGGGCGAGGCGGTGGAGCACGTCGAGGGCGTCCCGCCGCAGGGCGGTGCGGTCGGCGAGGTAGCGGGCGGGGAGGCCGAACTCGTCCGCGATGTCGCCGAGGACGCCGTCTATCAGCGCGTCCGGGATCGGGACGTCGCCGGCCACCGGCTCGTCGGGCAGCGGGCGGACCTCCTCGACCAGGCGCTCGACCAGCAGCAGGGCGGCCTGGGTGAGGGTGCCCCCGCCGGGGAGGGCGAGGTCGGTGAGCTCGGCGGCCGGGTCGAGCAGCGCGACGCCCTCGGCCCGCAGTTCGGCCTCCAGTCCGAGGAACTCGGCGAGCGCCGCCGGTCCGCTGAGCCGGTGCTCGTCCAGCCAGGCGCGGTGGTCCTCGGGGAGGTCGGCGGCCAGGACGGCGGGCGTCTCGGCGAGCAGGCGGCGGACGGCGGTGGCGGGCTCGGCCTCGGCGGCGCGGCGGATCAGGTCGGCGGCGTCGTCGGCGAGGGCGGGCGGGCCGGCCGGGACGGCCCGGGCGAGTTCGCGGTCCACGGTCAGCACGAAGGAGTCGTCGGCCGGGCCCTCGGCCGGCAGCTCGCCGAGCACCTGCCAGCCGGCCAGCGCGGCCAGCGCCATGGCGAGGTCGGTCGGTTCGGCGGTGAGTTCGGGGGCGGCGGCGTTCATCGCGTCGAGCAGCCGCCGGTAGCCGAGCTCCTCCGGGGCGTCGACCAACAGGGCGAGCGCGAGGGCGAGTTGGGCGTACCCGGCCGGGGTGAACGGAGTGCCGGTGGCGGGGTGTTCGAGGCGGCGCGCGGCGCCGGGGCCCAGGCCGGCCTTGCAGAGCCGGGCGTGCCAGGGGCCGACCACGAGGCGGTAGCCGAGCAGGGTGTCGAAGCGCTCGGCGAGCCAGTCGCGGTGACGGCGGATCAGCGGGAAGCCGTCGGCGTGCGGGCCGGAGGCGGTGACCAGCGGGTGGGCGAGCAACAGCCGGGCGGCGATCCGGCGTTCGGCCGCCGGGAGCTCCTCGCCGGAACGATCCTGCGCCACGACGGTGGGCGGTGCCACCCGCGTGCGTTCGGGCCTGCGGTGCCGGCCCGGCCGGCCCGTCTTGGCCCCCGACCGGACGACGGGCAGGGCGGCGTCGTCGCGCCGGGCGCGGCGCAGTCCGCCCTCGGTGCGGTCCTCGCGGGGGCGTACGGGCGTGGCCAAGTGCGCGGTGGGGCCGTGCCACCAGCTGACGCCGGGATCGGCGGCGGGCTCGGCGGCGGTGCCGAGGTGGCGGGCGGGGTAGAGGCCGAAGGAGGCGGTGCAGAGGTCGTCGGCGGCGCCAGGGGTGGCGGCGGCGAACCAGTGGGCCAGGCGCAGCAGCCCCGGGTCGGGCGAGAGCGTCGTGTCGACGGCCGGAGCGGCCGACGCCTGCGGGCCGTCAGCACCGCTCCCCATGGCCGCCCCCGGCGTCCTGTCAGCAGGACCGGAGGAGCGGCCCGCGTCGGAACCAGAGGCACCACCGGCGTCGGGACCAGCCTCGGGACCGGCTTCGCGTACGGCGAGGACGGCGGCGGCGGTTCCCCGCCCTGCCCCGCCCGTGCGTCCGTCCGGCCTGCCGGCGGCCACCCGGGTGGCGCCGACCGCGTAGTCCTGCTGATCCATGTCGGGGTCCAGACTAGACGGTGCCCGGGCCACCCGACCGCAGCAACCGCCCTCCTGAGGAACTCTCCGCAAGAGCCCTCGAAGCGGCCGACCGCGCTCCGCTCACCGGCCACCCCGTCATCCGCCGCACCCCGCCCGGGTTACGCACCGGTAACCGACCCTTCCGCCGCCGGTCCGGCTCCTCTAGGGTCGGTCCGAAGCAGCGGATCACCGAGAGGCGCACGCATGACCGTCCGTACCACCACCCGCGTCGGCCTCGGGGCGCGCCTGCGCTCGGCCACCGGCCTGCTGGGCGGCTTCGCGGCCACCTCGGCGGCGCACCTGGGCGCGATCGCCTCCGGCGCCTCGGTGCTCCAGAACGCCACCAAGCCGGCCCTGATGCCGCTGCTGGCCGCGCACAGCGTGGCGGCGGCCGCGAAGGCCGGACGGGAGGCGCCGAAGCTGCTGGCGCCGGCGCTGCTGCTGAGCGCGGGCGGCGACGTGCTGCTCCAGCTGAAGAACGACCCCGCGTTCCTCGCGGGCATGGGCTCGTTCGCGGCGGCGCACGTCTGCTACGTGACGATGTTCGTCCAGGGCGGCGCGCTCACCGACCGCCGCCGGGCCCTGGTGGTCGCGGCCGCGTACGCGACGGCCTGGGTGGCCCTGGTCGGGCAGCTCTGGCCGGACCTCGGGGACCTGCGCGTCCCGGTGGCCGGCTACAGCCTGCTGCTCGCGTCGACGGCCGTCACCTCGGCCGGGCTGGGCTGGCGGACCGGGCTGGGCGGGGCGCTGTTCCTGCTCTCCGACACGCTGATCGCCACCCAGCTGGCGAAGTGGCGGGAGCTGCCGGGCCATCAGTTCTGGATCATGGCGACCTATGTGCTGGCCCAGTACCTGCTGGCCGACGGCACCCTCCGCCACCAGGACCGGCTGCACCGCGAGGACGCCGAACCGCGGACCGCCTGACGCACCGGCGCTCCGGAGAACCGGCACGCCGTCCCGACACGCCGCCGCGCCGCCGATCCCGTCGGGATCCAGCGGCGCGGCGCAGGGGCACAGTGGGGCGCGAGGCCTTCAGGCACCGCGCCTCCGCAGCAGCCAGAAGCCGCCGACCCCGCCCGCGACCAGCGCGAGGCCGCCGGCCAGCTCCCCCGGGTTCGCCGCGACCGAACCGCCGAGGCCGGTCTGCACGGCGCCGTGCGGGGCGACCTGCTGGTTGCCGGCGCCGGACTGCCCGAGCGAACCGGCCCACTCCCCCGCGGCCTCGCCCCACTCGCCGAGACCCGGGTTCTTCTGGGGGTTCTTGTCGCCGCCCTTGTCACCGCCCCTGTCGGGCACGGCCACGGTGGTGACCGTGACGCTGGTGGCGAAGGCCCCGCCGTCCGGGCAGGTGCCGTCGACCTTGCTGTCCCCGGCGTGCTGGCCGGCCAGCCGGGCGGAGCCGCTGTGCTTGCCGTCGGGGCCCAGGGTGAGGGTCGCCGGCCCTCCCTCGAAGGCGGCGGAGCGGGCGGTGATGGTCTTGGCGTCGGGCTTGTCCGACTTCTCGCAGGAGACCGTGACCGTCACGGTCTGGCCCGGTGCGGCCTGGGACGGGCTGACCGACGCGGAACCGTCCCTGGCGGATGCGAGGGGGGCCGTCAGGCCGGTCAGCGCCGTCGCGCCGATCAGGGCGGCGGCGGCCGTACGCATGGGGCGCATACCGGAACCTCCGGGATTCTCGGGCGCAGCCGGGGACTCCCATGTCCACGTGGTCGAGCAACTGCACCCGGTCATTCACCGACGGTAGGGACGCGCCCCACGCTCGGCCAGCGCTCACGACCGTTCGGGTTACGACCCGTGACCCGTCGTGACGCCCGCGGCGGGGCTCAGCCGTGGCGCTCACCCGGAGTGGCGCTCACGCGGTGCGGCTCAGAGGTCGAGGTCCACCACGACCGGCGCGTGGTCCGAGGTGCCCTTGCCCTTGCGGGCCTCGCGGTCCACGTAGCTGTCGGTGACGGCCTCGACGAAGGGCTTGTTGGCGTAGGTGAGGTCGATCCGCATGCCCCGGTTCTTGGGGAAGGCCAGCTGACGGTAGTCCCAGTAGGTGTACGGGTGGTCGTACTTGAGCGGGCGGGGCAGCACGTCCTGGAGGCCGATCCCGTCGAGGGCCGCCAGTGCGGCGCGCTCGACCGGGGTGACGTGGGTGAGGCCCTCGAAGGCGGCGGCGTCGAAGACGTCGTCGTCGGTCGGGGCGATGTTGAAGTCCCCGAGGACGGCGAACGGGCGGGGGCCGGCGGCGTCCTCGGTGGCGGCCTTGCGCAGCGCCTCCAGCCACTCCAGCTTGTACTGGTAGTGCGCGTGGCCGACCTCGCGGCCGTTCGGCACGTAGACCGACCAGACCCGGACCGGGCCGCAGGTGGCGGCGATGGCGCGCGGCTCGACCTCGGGCAGCAGGGCCCCGTCGGCGAAGTAGCCGGGCTGGTCGGGGAGGCCGCGCACGACGTCGTCCAGGCCGATCCGGGAGACGATCGCGACGCCGTTCCAGCGGCCGTTGCCGTGCGCGGCCGTCTCGTAGCCGAGCTCGCGGACCGCCTCGTACGGGAAGGCGTCGGCCGCGCACTTGAGCTCCTGGAGGCAGAGCACGTCGGGCTTGGCGCTCTCCAGCCACTCCAGGAGCTTGGGCAGCCGCGCGGTGACGGAGTTGATGTTCCAGGTGGCGATGCGGACGGTCACGGCGGGCGGCCTTCCCGGTGGTTCGGTGCGGACGGACATGCAGTCGGGCATACGGACGGGGTGGGCCGCCCCTCGTGCGGGAGGCCCACCCCGAACATACCGCCCGGCACCGACAGGCCGGCCCGGTCAGCCCGCGGGCCGGACCACCGCGGCCGAGCCGCCGCCGCGCCGCACCGGCTCGGCGGCGGCCACCCAGCGGCCGTCCGGCAGCCGTTCCACGCCGGTGGCGGCACCGATCTCGCCGCCGTTGACGAAACTGTGTCCGAGGCCCTCCAGCGCGGCCCGCTCGGGCAGCGCCAGGAAGGCGGGCTCGGCCTGGGTGGTGGCGCTGTTGCGCTGGCTGGCGCGCGGGGCGGCGATGGCCTGCTCCAGGCTCAGGCCCCGGTCGAGCCGACCGAGCAGCACCTGGAGGGTGGTGGTGATGATGGTCGCGCCGCCGGGGCTGCCGGTGGCCAGCAGCGGCTCGCCGTCGCGCAGCACGACCGTCGGGGACATCGAGGAGCGCGGCCGCTTGCCCGGGCCCGGCAGGTTGGGGTCGGGGACGCCCGGGGCGAGCGGGGTGAAGTCGAAGTCGGTCAGCTCGTTGTTGAGCAGGAAGCCCCGGCCGGGGACGGTGATGCCGCTGCCGCCGGTCTGCTCGATGGTGAGCGTGTAGGAGACGATGTTGCCCCAGCGGTCGGCGACCGTCAGGTGGGTGGTGTTGGGGCCCTCGTACGGCTCGGGGACGGCCTGGCCGGTGTCGGCGCAGGGGGCCGGGTGGCGCGGGTCGCCGGGGGCGAGCGGGCTGGTCAGCGCGTGGTCCGGGCTGACCAGGCAGGCCCGGGAGGCGGCGTAGCGCTCGGAGAGCAGTTCCCTGGTGGGGACGTCGCTGAAGGCCGGGTCGCCGACCCAGCGGTTGCGGTCGGCGAAGGAGATCCGGGAGGCCTCCAGGAAGTGGTGGTAGTACTGGGTGCCGCTGTACGTGGAGACGTCGCCGCCGTCCTCCAGGATGTTGAGCGCCTCGCCGACGGTGGTGCCGCCGGAGCTGGAGGGGGCCATCGCGTAGACGTCGTAGGCGCCGTGGGAGACGTGGGTGGGCGCCTGGTCGCGGACCCGGTAGTCGGCGAGGTCGGTGGTGTCGACCTTGCCGGGGCGGGCGTTGCGGCCGGACGCCGGGTCGACCGGCGGGTGCTGCACGGTGTTGGCGATGTCCTTGGCCAACTCGCCCTGGTAGAAGGCCTTGACGCCGTCCTTGGCGAGCAGCCGGTAGGTGGCGGCGAGGTCGGGGTTGCGCAGCACGCTGCCGGTCTCGGGGGGCTTGCCGTTCGGCAGGTAGAGCGCGGCGGTGGCCGGGAAGTCCTTGAACCGGGCGTAGTTGTCGGCGGTCTGGCCGCGGAAGGTGTCGTCGACGACGAAGCCGTGGTCGGCGATCCGCTCGGCCGGTTCGAGGTTCTGGGCGAGCGAGCGGGTGCCCCACTTGCGCAGTGCGGCGTCCCAGGTGGCGGGGGTGCCGGGGATTCCGACGGACAGGCCGCTGGTGACGGCGTCGGCGAAGGCCAGCGGTTTGCCGTCCTCCAGGAACAGGCCGCTGTCGGCGGTGCGGCCGGCCGTCTCCCGGCCGTCGATGGTGTGCACCCGGCCGGTGGCGTGGTCGTAGTAGACGAAGTACCCGCCGCCGCCGATGCCGGAGGAGTACGGCTCGGTGACCCCGAGGGCCGCGGCGGCGGCGACGGCCGCGTCCACCGCGTTGCCGCCCTTGCGCAGCACCTCGATGCCGGCGGCGGTGGCGTCGGCGTCGACGGTGGCGACCGCTCCGCCCCGGCCCACCGCCTCGGGCACCTTCGTCGGCGGGGTCGCGGCGCCGGCCGGTCCGACGCCGGACCAGACCAGCGCGGTGGCGAGCAGCAGTGGTGGTGCGAGACGGGTCAGAGCCCTCATCCGAATCCTCCTGAGTCTGCGTCAACTCAGTTGTTCCACAGGAGGGATGATCCGACAACCACACCGCGCCGCTACCAACGGGTAGTTGGCGGGGCGGGCGGGGGCGCCAGGAGAACAGCCGGCAGGCGCCCCCACCCCGCTACAGCGCGCTGCGCTCCACCCGCCGCCGCTTGATCGTGCGGAAGCGCCGCGCCACCTGCCGGGCCAGGTCGGCCGCGCCGACCAGGCCGGCCTCGTTGCCGAGGGCGGCGTGCACGATGGCGGCCTCCGGGCGGAACCCGCGCCCGGTGAGGGTGCGGCGGAAGGTGTCCCGGGCCGGACCGAGCAGCAGGTCACCGGCCTCGGAGACCCCGCCGCCGATCACGAAGCGGCCCGGGTCCAGCGCGGCGGCCAGGTTGGCGATGCCGACGCCGAGCCAGGTGCCGACCTCGTAGAGCAGCTCGGTCGCGACCGGGTCGCCCTCCTGGGCGGCCTCGGTGACCAGCGGCCCGGTGATGCCCTCGACCGTGCCGCCCGCCCGGGCCAGCAGCGGCTGCACCACCGGCGACTCCTCGGCGACCAGCTCGCGCGCGTCGCGCACCAGGGCGTTGCCGGAGGAGTACTGCTCCCAGCAGCCCCGGTTGCCGCACGGGCAGCGGTGGCCGCCGGGCAGCACCTGCATGTGCCCGAACTCGCCCGCCAGGCCGTACTTGCCGCGGTCCACGTAGCCGTCCCGGACCACCGCGCCGCCGATGCCGGTGCCCAGGGTGAGCATCACCATGTGGTCCTCGCCGCGCCCGGCGCCGAAGCGCCACTCGGCCCAGGCGGCCGCGTTGGCGTCGTTCTCCACGATCACCGGGAACCGCAGCCGCTCGCTGAGCGCCTCCCGGAGCGGCTCGTTGCGCCAGTTGAGGTGCGGGGCGAACAGCACCTTGGAGCGGTCGGCGTCGACCCAGCCGGCCGCGCCGATGCCCACGGCGTGGACGTCGTGCCGGTCGGCGAGCTGGAGCACCAGCTCGACGATGACGTCCTCGACCACCTTGGGGCTCTTGCTCTTGTGCGGCGTGTCCGTGCGCAGCTTCTCCAGCACCTTGCCCTCGCCGTCCACCACCCCGGCGACCACCTTGGTGCCGCCGATGTCGACACCGATCGTGGGCAGCCGCAGTATCCCGGCGGGCAGGGCGCGGCGGCGGCGCTCGGCGCGCGGGCCGAGGCCGAGCAGGGTCGGCAGGACGGGTGGCCGGGTGCTGCCTTGGGAGCCGGTCACGGCTGCGGACGCTCCTCACGGGTGTCGGGTTCTCGGGGGTCGGATTCTCCGGAAGCCGATTCTCCGCCACCGGGGAGCCCGGTGCCGGAGCCGCCGGGGTCGGAGCCACGGGGGTCGGAGAGCGACGGTCGGGCCAGCTCGTGCGAGAGCTCGGCGAGGTCGGAGCCGCCGGCCATCTCGGTGGTGAGCTGTTCGAGGCTGATCTCGGCACGCGGATGGCTGCCCGCCATCCGGCCCCGCCGGAGCAGGGTGAAGTGGTCGCCGACCAGGTACGCGTGGTGCGGGTTGTGGGTGATCAGCACGACCCCCAGCCCGGCGTCGCGGGCGGCGGTGACGTACTTGAGCACCACCCCGGACTGCTTGACGCCGAGCGCGGCGGTGGGCTCGTCCAGGATCAGCACCTTGGCGCCGAAGTGCACCGCGCGGGCGATCGCCACGCACTGGCGCTGCCCGCCGGAGAGGGTGCCGATCGGCCGGTCGACGTCGTACAGGTCGATGCCCATCCGCGCGAGCGCGTCGCGGGTGGTGGCGCGCATCCCCTCGGCGTCCAGCCGCAGGCCGCCCCAGCGGCGCATGCCCTGCTCGGAGCCGAGGAAGAAGTTGCGCCAGACCGGCATCAGCGGGACGACCGCGAGGTCCTGGTAGACGGTGGCGATGCCGCGGTCCAGGGCCTGGCGCGGGGAGTCGAAGCGGACCGCCTCGCCGCCGACGGTGACGGTGCCCTCGTCGTGCTGGTGCAGCCCGGAGATGATCTTGATCAGGGTGGACTTGCCGGCCCCGTTGTCGCCGAGCACGCAGCTGATCTCGCCGGCCCGCAGGGTCAGCGAGACGTCCTGGAGCGCCCGGACGGTGCCGTAGCTCTTGCCGACGCCGTCGAGGGAGAGCAGTTCGGTACCCATCGCTTCCGTGTTCGTCGCGGCCCCCGTGAGGTCCGTGTTCATCGCGGCCCCCGCTCGGCCCGGCGCTTGACGTAGGCGTTCAGCAGCGCGGCCAGCAGCAGCATCGCGCCGAGGAAGAACTTGAACCAGTCCGGGTTCCACTGGGCGTAGATGATCCCCTTGCTGGCCATGCCGAAGATCAGCGCGCCGAGCGCGGAGCCCACCACCGAGCCGTAGCCGCCGGTGATCAGGCAGCCGCCGATGACCGCCGCGACGATGTAGATCAGCTCGTTGCCGACGCCCTCGCCGGACTGCACGGTGTCGAAGGAGAACAGCAGGTGCTGACCGAGCACCCAGGCGCCGAAGCCGACACCCAGGTACAGCAGGGTCTTCGTCCGGGCGACCGGCACGCCGACCGCGCGGGCCGCGTCCGCGTCGCCGCCGACCGCGAAGATCCAGTTGCCGAAGCGGGTGCGCAGCAGCACCCAGCTGCCGACCACGAGCAGGCCGAGCCACCACCAGACGGTGGCCTTGATGGTCAGCCCGCCGACGGTCACCTCGGAGGCGAACAGCCAGCGGCAGGCGGCGAAGCCCTCCATGTCGGAGATCGACTTGGTGGAGACGGTGCCGGAGATCGCCTTGGTGACGCCCAGGTTGGCGCCGGTCAGCATCAGGAAGGTGCCGAGCGTGACGATGAAGCTGGGCAGCCTGGTGCGGCCGAGCATCCAGCCGTTGAACCCGCCGATGGCCAGCGTGGTCGCCAGCGAGACCAGCACGCCGACCCAGGTCACCGCGGTGAACTGGTACGAGACCATCGAGGAGGTCAGCGCGGCGGTGGTGACCAGCACGCCGGCCGACAGGTCGAACTCGCCGCCGATCATCAGCAGCGAGACCGGCACCGCCATGATCCCGATGGTGGAGGCCGCGTACAGCACGGTGCCCAGCGAGGAGACCCGCAGGAACGGTTCGGCGACGACGGCGAAGACCGTGAAGACCGCGACGGCGGCGATCAGCGAGCCCAGCTCGGGGCGGGCGAGGAGCCGCCGCAGGGCCGCCGGACGGCCGTCGACCAGGCCGTCGTGGGCGAGGAGGTCGGGGGTGCTCACCTGGTCCCCCTCGCGACGTACTCGGCGAGCGCGTCGGCGTTGTCCTTGGTCAGGATCTGCGGACCGGTCTCGACGGGCTTGCCGCCGCCGAGCATGTTCAGGTTGTACTTGTACAGCCAGACCAGGTCGACGCCGGTGTAGCCCTGGAGGTAGGGCTGCTGGTCGACGACGAAGCCGACGCTGCCGGACTTGAGCCCGGACACCACCTGCGTGCCCAGGTCGAAGGTGTCCAGTTCGACGGTGCGGTGGGCGTCCTGGACGGCCTGGAGGCCGGTGGCGGCCATCGGGCCGGAGAGGGTGAGCACGGTGTCGATGGACGGGTCGGCCTGCAGCTTGGCGGAGATCGCGGCGCGGGCGTC
This sequence comes from Kitasatospora sp. SC0581, assembly GCF_048159585.1. Classification (NCBI taxonomy): domain Bacteria; kingdom Bacillati; phylum Actinomycetota; class Actinomycetes; order Kitasatosporales; family Streptomycetaceae; genus Kitasatospora; species Kitasatospora sp. SC0581. The sequence goes on from NZ_JBLRWA010000001.1 coordinate 176,548, forward strand.
GGGCATGTCGACGCCGTTGACGTAGAGCACCTGGAAGGCTCCGCCGGACTTGGACTGGGCGCCGGAGCAGCGCTGCTCCTGGCCGACGTTGCCCTGCTCGTGGATCACGCAGAGCACGTTCTTGCGGCCGCGCGAGGCCAGCTCGGTACCGGCCGCCTGGCCGGCGGTGGACTCGTCCTGACCGATGTGGGTCAGCGCGCCGAACTTCTGCGAGTACTCCTGGCCGGAGTTGATCGTGATCACGGGGATGCCGGCGGCCTTGGCCTTGCCGAGGACGTCCGCCATGGCGTCGCCCTTGGCGAGGGTGACCAGCAGGCCGTCGACCTTCTGGTCGATGGCGGCCTGGACGAGCTGGACCTGGTTCTGGGTCTGCGCGTCGTTGGAGTACAGGAAGGTGATGTTGTCCTTGGCGGCGGCCTGCTCGGCGCCCTTGCGCACAGTGTCCCAGAAGGCGTCGCCGGCTCCGGCGTGGGTCACCATGGCGACCTTCCAGCGCGGAGTCGAGACGGCGCCGCCGCCGGTGGCCGCGGCCTTGGCGCGGGCCTCCTCGGCGCGTCTGCCTCCAGTACTGCTGCAACCGGCCACGGCGACCGCGAGTGCCAGGACGGCACACGCGGGCCAGAGGCGGTGGGACGGGCGAAAGCGGGTGATGCTCATCCCCATAGTCTCCCTGCCCGTGCCGCGCGGTATCGCACCGCCTCGCCCGGCAGCGCGAACGGCCTGGGAGGTAAGGTGCCCCGGGGGACCTTTCCTGGTAGTTCGCTGAACATCTGGTCCGGACGACGTCCGTTCGGGTGGCAGACTAGGCGCCGATCCGAAGGCGGTTCATCACAAGAAAGTGATGTTCCTCTCAGGTTCCGCACAGATTCGGACGGCAACCGATCACCGGTCCATCGCCGTCTGATGCCATTGACGTGCGTTCGGGCGAGTGGGCCCCGGGCGGCGTGCGACCCGGATACGAGAACTCGATGGAACTGACAGGTACGCCATTCTTCCTCCTCACCGTCATCCTGGTGCCGGTGTCCATCACAGTGGCGTTGCTGTTCTGGGGGAAGGTCGGCGGCCCGCAGCCGGTACGCTACCTCACCCGGATCGTCATGATCATGTTCTGCCAGGTCACGGCCGTCCTGATGGTCTTCGTGATGGTCAACAACGCCAACCTGATCTACGGCAACTGGGACGACCTGCTCGGCACCGGCAACCACGTCCGCGCGGTGCCCGTGGTGGCGCCGGTCGACCCGGCCGCGGCCGCCGCCGGCGGCCAGGGCGCCGAGCCCGCCAAGGAGCCGCAGAAGGTCAAGCAGAGCTTCGGCGGCGTGAACGACCCGCTCGTCCCGAACGACGTGCAGCGGACCGAGCTCAAGGGCCAGGTGTCCGGGGTCGACGGCGAGGTGCTGGTCTGGCTGCCGCCGCAGTACAACGACCCGGCGTTCAAGGACAAGAAGTTCCCCGTGGTCGAGCTGATCCCGGGCTACCCCGGCTCCTCCTCCACCTGGTACGGCACCCTCAAGGTCTCCGAGCAGCTCAAGCCGCTGATGCAGCAGGGCAAGGTCGCCCCGTTCATCCTGGTCTCGCCCCGCACGAAGCTGCTGAACAACCAGGACGCCGGCTGCACCGACATCCCCGGCAAGATCAACGCCGACGCCTGGGTCACCCGCGACGTCCCGCAGATGGTGCTGGACAACTTCCGCGCCGACCCGTCCGCGGACCGCTGGGCGATCGCCGGCTACTCGGCCGGCGCGCACTGCGCGGCCAAGCTGTCGCTGGCCCACCCCAACCGGTACCGGGCCGCCATCGCGATGTCCGGCTACAACGACCCGGCCCAGGAGCCGGACTCCCTGGTCGGCAAGGACGCCAAGCTGCGCGAGGCCAACAACCCGGTCAACATCCTGAAGACCGCCCCGCAGCCGCCGAAGGTCGCCCTGCTGGTCAGCGGCTCCAAGGGCGACGGCTACGAGGACGGCGAGGCGATCCGCGCCGCGGCCAAGGCCCCGACCACCGTCCAGGTCGAGGAGGGCACCGGCCCGCACACCACCGAGCAGTGGAAGAAGATGGTCCCCGCCGCCTTCCAGTGGCTGACCTCGGTCATCCCGGTCCAGTAGGCCGGCCGGCAACAGCGAACCGTACGGGAAGGGCCCGCCGCGACCGAGGTCGCGGCGGGCCCTTCCGCTTGTCCGGGCGCGGCGTCAGGCCAGCTCCAGCGCCAGGTAGAAGTCCACTCGGTCTTCCAGCCGGGAGAGGTCACGCCCGGTCAGCTCCTCGATCCGGCCGATCCGGTACCGCAGGGTGTTCACGTGGACGTGCAGCTGCGCGGCGCAGCGGGTCCAGGAGCCGTCCGAGCGCAGGAAGGCCTCCAGGGTGCGGACCAGGTCCGCCTGGTGCTCGATGTCGTACGCGATCACCGTGTCCAGCAGCCGGCTGCGGAAGGCCCGGCGCACCTCGTCCGGGACGGCGGCCAGCAGCAGGACGTGCGAGGCGAGCTCCTCGGGGCCCGCGACACAGACCCGGCCGACCCGGGAGGCGGCGATCCGGCGGGCGTGCCGGGCCTCCTCCAGGGCGCCGCGCAGGCCGCCGGCCCCGGCGGCGGGGGCGGAGACGCCGAGGGTGATCCGGCCCTCCGAGCCGAGCCCGGCCTCCAGCGGGGCGAGCAGTTCGCGCAGGGCGTCGGCGGGCACCGGGGCGTCCAGGACGGGCAGCACCACCACGGCGCCGGTGCCCGTCCCGGCGACCAGGGCGCGGTCGGAGGCGCCGCCGAGCGCCTCCTCCAGCACCGCCCGTACGGCGCCCTCCGGCAGGCCGGTGCCCTCGGCGCTGAGCACCAGCCAGGAGCCGTCCTCCGCCTGGGACTTGGCCCCGGGGCCCTCGTAGCGGGCGGCCATCGCCGAGGAGGCGTACAGGGCGCGGCCGACCTCGGCCGGGTCGGCGTCGCGGCGCAGCAGGGCGAGCAGTTCGTCGGCGAGGCGGCGGCGCAGCCGGCGGCCCTCGTCGCGGCGGTGGCGCTCGGCGGCGACCAGCCGGGCCAGGTTCTCGGCGAGCTGCTGGCGCTTGGTGGTCCACTCGGTGACGTCGCCGGCCACCGCGAGCACCCAGTCGGCCAGCAGGCCGCCGCCGGCCGGCGGCTCGTCGTGCTCGGCGGAGGCCGGGGCGGGCAGCAGCGAGAAGGAGCCGGCGGCCAGTCGGGCCCGGTGCGGGGGGCGGCGGCGCTGGCGCTGGGCGGCGAGGTGGGCGCGGACCAGCTGGTCGCGGTCCTGGGCGGAGAGCCGGTCGGCGGGGCCGGCGATCACCGCGCCGGTCGGGGTGAGCACCCAGCAGTCCAGGTCGAGGTCGCCGCCGAGCAGGTCGAGCACCGCGTCCAGTCCGCCGCCGCCGGCCGCCGAGACCAGCAGGCGGTGCCGGTCGACCAGGGCGGCGAGGTCGGCGGCGCGGTCGGCGGAGACCTGGCGGCCGATGAACTCGGTGACGGTGCCGAAGGCGATGTCGTCGGGGACGGCGAGCAGCGGCATCCGGTGCCGGCGGCAGGCCTCGACCAGGTCCTCGGGCACCGGGCCGACCTCGGCCTCGCCGGCCGCCAGGGCCACCGCGCCGCCGGCCGCGAGGGTGCGGACGAAGCGCTCGGAGTCGGCCGGGACGGTGCGCCAGAGCATGCCGGTGAGCACCAGTTCACCGCCGTGCAGGTAGCGGCCCGGGTCCTGGAGGTCCGTCGTCATCACACCGCTGACCTGCCGGTCCAGCTCTTCCTCGGCCGCGAGCAGGCGCAGTCGCGGGGCGCCGGGGGCGAGCAGGTCACGGACGCGCATCCGCGGACTCCTTAACGGGGGCTTGGGGGGAGGGTGAAGGGGTAACGATAGGGCCTGTCCGGCCGGGCGTCCGCCCGGGTCCGTAGCCCGCGCGTCACGGCCGGATTACGGTCGTAGGTAGCACCCGGCGGACACCTGGGCTGCGAGGTTCTCCTCCTTAGAGGAACGTACAGGATGCCGGGCGGGCTCACAGCCGGGGCTTCATGCCATCGGTGACTGCCAGCGGGCCGCGTCGCGGCGGTTCACTGGGCGACACGCCGCCGGGCACCCGGCGGGCGACGACTTGAGGAGACACCCGCATGGAGTTCCTTCGGCCCGCCACCTGGGACGAGGCACTCGCGGCGAAGGCCGAGTACCCGACCGCGCTGCCTGTTTCGGGCGGCACGGACGTCATGGTCGAGCTGAACTTCGACGTGCACCGGCCATCCGCGATTCTCGACCTGAACCGCATCACCGAACTCGCCGAATGGTCGAACGACGGCGAGGTGGTGAGGCTCGGCGCCGCGGTCCCGTACGCCCGGATCATCGCGGAGCTGTCCGGTCCGCTGCCCGGGCTGGCCCTGGCGGCCCACACCGTCGGCTCGCCGCAGATCCGCAACCGCGGCAGCGTCGGCGGCAACCTCGGCGCGGCCTCCCCGGCCGGCGACTCGCATCCGGCGCTGCTCGCGGCCGGGCGGGACGTGTTCGTCGAGGCGGCCTCGGTGCGCGGCACCCGGCTGATCCCGATCGACGACTTCTACGTCGGGGTGAAGCGCAACCTCCTGGCGGCCGACGAGCTGATCCGGGCCGTGCTCATCCCGGTGGCGGACGGGCCGCAGCAGTTCTCGAAGATCGGCACCCGCAACGCCATGGTGATCGCGGTCTGCGCGTTCGGCTTCGCCCTGCACCCGCGGAACGGGACCGTCGGCACCGGCATCGGTTCGGCCGCCCCCACACCGCGCCGCGCCGTCGAGGCCGAGGAGTACCTCCAGGGCGTGCTCGCCGAGCGCGGGCTGTGGGAGTCCGGGGAGCTGCTGGGAGCCGAGGTGGTCCAGCGCTTCGGCGAGCTGGTGAAGGCCGCGGCCTCGCCGATCGACGACGTCCGCGGCACCGCCGACTACCGCCGGCACGCGCTCGCCGTGATGGCCCGCCGCACCCTCACCTGGACCTGGAACGACTACGGCAAGCAGATCAGGAGCGCGGCATGAAGGTCACTTTCACCGCCAACGGCAGGCCCGTCGAGGCCGACGACGTGTGGGAGGGCGAGAGCCTGCTGTACGTGCTGCGCGAGCGGGTCGGCCTGCCCGGCTCGAAGAACGCCTGCGAGCAGGGCGAGTGCGGCTCCTGCACGGTCTACCTGGACGGCCTCCCGGTCTGCTCCTGCCTGGTCGCGGCCGGCCAGGTGCAGGACCGCGAGGTGCGCACGGTCGAGGGCCTGGGCACGGAGGACGGCGAACTGGGCCTGGTCCAGCAGGCGTTCGTCGACGCCGGCGCCGTCCAGTGCGGCTTCTGCACCCCCGGCCTGCTGGTGCAGACCGACGCGCTGCTGGCCGAGGACCCGCAGCCGAGCGACGACGACATCCGCGAGGCGCTGTCCGGCAACCTGTGCCGCTGCACCGGCTACGAGAAGATCATGGACGCGGTGCGGCTGGCCTCGGCCCGCGCGTGCGCGGGGACGGAGGGCGCGGCGTGAGTGCGCGGACCATCCAGGGGCAGAAGAACCTGCAGAACATCAACCAGGCGGCCAAGGACGGCATCGGCGGCTCGCCGCTGCGCCCGGACGGCAACCTGAAGGTCCGGGGCGAGTTCGCCTACTCCTCCGACCTGTGGCACGAGGACATGCTCTGGGGCACGGCGCTGCGCTCGCCGCACCCCCGGGCGAACATCCTGTCGGTGGACGTCTCCGAGGCGCTCAAGGTGCCCGGGGTGTACGCGGTGCTGACGCACGAGGACATCCCCGGCTCGAAGTACTACGGCCTGGAGATCCAGGACCAGCCGGTCCTGGCCATCGACCGGATCCGCTACCACGGCGAGGCGATCGCGCTGGTCGCCGCCGACCACCCGGAGACGGCCCGCCGGGCGGTGAAGAAGATCGCGGTCGAGTACGAGGTGCTCACCCCGATCGTCACCGAGGAGCAGTGCCTCGACCCGGAGACGTACGGGTACGTGCACGAGCCGCACGAGTACAAGTCCCACGCGTACGGCAACATCTGCCACGAGCAGCGGCTGGTCTCCGGCCGCGGCGTGACCGACGAGGTGCGGGCGCTGGCGGACGTGGTCGTCAGCGGCGACTACGAGGTCGGCATGCAGGACCAGGCCTTCCTCGGCCCGGAGTCCGGCCTCGCGGTGCCCGCCGAGGACGGCGGAATCGACCTCTACATCGCCACCCAGTGGCTGCACGTCGACCGCCAGCAGATGGCGCCGGTGCTGGACCTGCCGGAGGAGAAGGTCCGGCTGACCCTGGCCGGCGTGGGCGGCGCGTTCGGCGGCCGCGAGGACCTGTCGATGCAGATCCACGCCTGCCTGCTGGCCCAGCACACCGGCAAGCCGGTCAAGATCGTCTACTCCCGGGACGAGTCCTTCTTCGGCCACGTGCACCGCCACCCGGCGCGGATGCACTACGAACACGGCGCCACCCGGGACGGCCGGCTGGTCTACGCCGACTGCCGGATCGTGCTGGACGGCGGCGCGTACGCCTCCGCCTCCCCCGCCGTGGTCGGCAACGCGGCCTCGCTCGGGCACGGCCCGTACGTGATCCCCAACGTGCGGATGCACGCCATCGCGCTGTACAGCAACAACCCGTCCTGCGGGGCGATGCGCGGCTTCGGCGCGGTGCAGGCGGCGTTCGGCTACGAGTCGCAGATGGACAAGCTGGCCGCCGCCCTGGGCATGGACCCGGTGGAGCTGCGGCAGCTCAACGCGATGTCCGAGGGCGACTTCATGCCCACCGGCCAGCAGATCGACTCCCCCGCGCCGGTGGCCGAACTGCTGCGGCGGGCCAAGGAGATGCCGCTGCCGCCGCCGCTGGACACCGAGCACCTCGACGTCCGCCGGCTGCCCGGCGCGCTGTCCAACACCTCGCACGGCGAGGGGATCGTCCGCGGCGTCGGCTATTCGGTCGGCATCAAGAACGTCGGCTTCTCCGAGGGCTTCGACGACTACTCCACCGCCCGGGTGCGGCTGGAGGTGATCGGCGGCGAGCCGGTCGCCATGGTGCACACCGCGGCGGCCGAGGTCGGCCAGGGCGGCGTCACCGTGCACGCCCAGATCGCCCGCACCGAGCTGGGCGTCGAGCAGGTCACCATCCACCCGGCCAACACCGAGGTGGGGTCGGCCGGTTCGACCTCCGCCTCGCGCCAGACGTACATGACCGGCGGGGCGGTGAAGCTGGCCGCCGAGGCCGTCCGCCGGGAGCTGTTCGACAAGGGGCGCCGTCGCTACGGCTGGACCCACGACGACCTGGTGCTGGCCGACGGCAAGGTGGTGTCGAAGAGCGCCGGCGCGCTGGTCTCCATCGTCGACCTGCTCGGCGACGAGGCCGTCGAGCAGACCCGCGAGCACCACCACCGGCCCACCCAGGCCTTCGACAAGGAGACCGGCCAGGGCTTCGGCCACGTCCAGTACACCTTCTGCGCCAACCGCGCGGTGGTGGACGTGGACGTGGAGCTGGGCCTGGTCAAGGTGGTCGAGCTCACCGCCGTCCAGGACGTCGGCAAGGCGCTCAACCCGCTCTCCGTGGTCGGCCAGATCCAGGGCGGCTGCACCCAGGCGCTGGGCCTCGCGGTGATGGAGGAGATCATCGTGCGGGAGGGCAAGGTGCGCAACGCCTCCTTCACCGACTACCTGATCCCCACCATCCTGGACACCCCGCCGATCCCGGTGGAGGTACTCGAACTGCCCGACCCCAACGCCCCGTACGGGCTGCGCGGGGTCGGCGAGGCGCCGACCGTCTCGGCGACGCCGTCCATCGTGGCCGCCATCCGCAACGCCACCGGGCTGGCGCTCAACCGGATCCCGGTCCGGCCGGAGCACCTGACCACCGAACGGCCGCTCTGACGGCCCGAGTTCGTCCTCCCCGGGGCGGCGACCGTCTTCCCCACCGCCCCGGGGACCCTAGGGCGCCCCCGCCACCCCGGAGGCGTCCCCGTACACCCGCTGCCCTGCCCACGCCGGGGCCCGCAGCGGTGCGCACCACCCTCTGATGCACCACACCCTCTGATGCACCGCGGGCACTCCCCCGCTGCTCATGAGTGCCCCCGTGAGTCGATACGTCCCCCTACGCCGCTTCGTTGACCGGCGGTCAGGTCGGCTCGCCCACCCCAACCCCCTTTGACACTTGGGATGGACATGACCAGAATCCCCACGGAGCCCGGCCCCACCGAAGACAGACCCGCCGAGGACGGACCCGCCGGGAACGAACCCGGCACGTCGCCCCAGGAAGCCCCGCGCCCCACCGGCGCACTGGACGCCTACTTCAAGATCTCGGCCCGGGGATCGACCCTCGCCAACGAACTGCGCGGTGGGGTCACCACCTTCATGGCGATGGCGTACATCATCCTGCTCAACCCGCTCATCCTGAGCGGCGCGGACGCGACCGGCGCCAAACTGGACCCCGCCGCGCTGACCACCGCCACCGCGCTGGCCGCCGCCGTCACCACCGTCCTGATGGGCCTGGTCGGCAACGTGCCGCTCGCCCTCGCCGCCGGGCTCTCCGTCTCCGGCGCGGTCTCCGCGCTGGTCGTCCCGCACACCACCTGGGCGCAGGCCATGGGCCTGTGCGTGATCTACGGCCTGCTGATCGTGCTGCTGGTCGTCTCCGGGCTGCGCGAGCGGATCATGAACGGCATCCCGCTGCCGCTCAAGCACGCCATCACCATCGGCATCGGCCTGTTCGTCACGGTGATCGGCCTCTACAAGGCCGGGTTCATGCACACCGGCGGCCCCACCCCGCTCTCGCTCGGCCCGACCGGCGAGCTGTCCGGCTGGCCGGTGCTGGTCTTCTGCGTCACCCTGCTGGCGATCTTCGTGCTGATGGCGCGCGGCGTCCGCGGCGCGATCCTGCTCGGCATCGCCGGCGGCACCGTGCTCGCGGTGATCGTCAACCGGGCCGCCCACGTGCCCGCCGGGGCCTGGCGGAACTCGGTGCCGGTCTGGCCCGGCAGCCCCGTCTCCGCACCGGACTTCGGCCTGTTCGGCCACGTCGACCTGTTCGGCGCGTTCGGCGGCCACGGCATGGGTGCGATCAGCGCCTCGGTCGCGGTGTTCACCCTGGTGCTGGCCGGCTTCTTCGACGCGATGGCCACCATCATCGGCGTCGGCACCGAGGCCGGACTGGCCGACCGGCGCGGCCGGATGCCCGGACTGTCCAAGGCGCTGTTCATCGACGGCGCGGGCGGCGCGGTCGGCGGCCTGGCGGGCGCCTCCGGGCAGACCGTCTTCGTCGAGTCCGCCACCGGCGTCGGCGACGGCGCCCGCACCGGACTCGCCTCCACCGTCACCGGCGCCCTGTTCGCGCTGATGCTGTTCTTCTCGCCGATCGCCGGGATCGTCCCGGTCGAGGTGGCCTCGGCCGCCCTGGTCGTGATCGGCTCGATGATGATGAGCCAGGCCCGGCACATCGACTGGTCCGACCGCGAGGTGGCCGTCCCGGCCTTCCTCACCTGCGTGCTGATGCCGTTCACGTACAGCATCACCGCGGGCGTCGCGGCCGGCGTCATCTCGTACACCGTCATCAAGGCCGGGCTGGGGCGCTGGCGCGAGCCCGGGGTACTGATGTGGATCCTCACCGCGGTGTTCGTGGTGTACTTCGCGATCACCCCGGTCAAGTCCTGGCTGGGCGTGCACTAGGCACCCGGACGCCTTCGCCCTGTTCGCGCCCGCGTCGGGCAGGACCGCCTCGGGTGCCACCGCCGCCGTACGGGATCGTTTCCCGTACGGCGGCGTCTCCCGCTACTGTCGAAACCGTGTAAGGAGCCTCCCCCATGCAGGACATCGCCGAGCAGCTGCGGGCCTGGCACGCGTCCGGGCGCTCCTTCGCCGTGGCCACCGTGGTCGGCGTCTCCGGCAGCGCTCCGCGCGACCCCGGGGCGGCGCTGGCCGTGGACGCGGACGGCGAGGCGGTCGGCAGCGTCTCCGGCGGGTGCGTCGAGGGCGCGGTGTACGAGCTGTGCCGGGCCGCCCTGGCGAGCGGCGAGCCAGTGCTGGAACGCTTCGGGTACAGCGACGAGGACGCCTTCGCGGTGGGTCTGACCTGCGGCGGCGTCCTGGACGTGTTCGTCCAGCCGGTGGTGCCGGGGGCCGATGCCGGGCTGGACACCGGGATCGCGCACATCGCGGCCGGCACACCGGTGGCCCTGGTCCGGGTGATCGCCGGACCGGGCGGGGCGGGCGGGCTGGTCGGGGCCACCCTGGCGGTCACCGCGGACGGCGTGGCCGGCGCGCTCTCACCCACCCCCTCGACGGTCGGCGCCCTGGAGCGGGCGATCGTCGTGCGGGCCCGGGCGATGCTGGAGGCCGGACGCACCGGCCGGCTGGTGCTCGGCCTGGACGGCCGCCCCTGCGACGAACACGGCCGGGGCACCGTCACCTGCTTCGTCGAGTCGTACGTGCCCGCGCCGCGGATGCTGGTGTTCGGGGCGATCGACTTCGCGGCCGCGGTGGTGCGGATCGGCAAGTTCCTCGGCTACCACGTGACCGTCTGCGACGCCCGGCCGGTCTTCGCCACCGCCCGCCGCTTCCCGGAGGCCGACGAGGTGGTGGTCGACTGGCCGCACCGCTACCTGGACTCCCAACTCGGCCGGATCGACGGACGCACCGTGCTCTGCGTACTCACCCACGACGCCAAGTTCGACATCCCGCTGCTGGAACGCGCCCTGCGGCTGCCGGTCGGCTACGTCGGCGCGATGGGATCGCGCCGCACCCACCGGGACCGCGCCGCCCGGCTCCGCGAGGCGGGGCTCACCGAGGCCGAACTGGCCCGGCTGCGCTCCCCGATCGGCCTGGACCTCGGCTCCCGCACCCCGGAGGAGACGGCGGTCTCGGTCGCCGCCGAGATCGTCGCCCACCGGCGCGGCGGCAGCTGCCTGCCACTGAGCGCCTCGGACGGGCCGATCCACCACGACCTGTCGCGCACGGGGACGGAGGGTGACGGGGGCGGCGCGGCCGGCGGCCCGGCACCCCGCACCCACGCGGCCTGAGCCGGGAACGGCTCCGGCACCGCTCACGTTGCGTGGCCACCGGCGCGGCGGGAGGCTGGAGTTGCGGACTCGCCCCGAGCCCGGGGAAGGAGCGGGCACCATGCGCGCCCTGCTGGAGGTCGAAATCGACACCGCGGCCTCGAACAAGCTGATCAGCGACGGAACGATGGCCGAAGGGGTCCAGCGCATACTGGCCCAACTGAAGCCGGAGGCGGCCTACTTCCTCAACCGCAACGGGAGCCGCGGCATGGTCATGGTCGTCGACGTCCCGGACGAGGCCTCGCTGCCGTCCATCGCCGAGCCGTTCTGGACCCAGCTGAACGCCACCGTCGACCTGCACATCTGCATGAACGCGGACGAACTCATGGAAGGACTGAAGCGTCTCGGCCGCTGAGCGGCCCGAGGTCCCGCTCTAGTCGGTCAGCGCCAGCTTCACGCCGAAGCCCACCACCACCGCGCCGGTCACCCGGTCCATCGACCGCCGGGCGGCCGGCCGGCGCAGCCAGCCGCGCAGCACCCGGGCGAAACCCACCAGGACGGTCGACCAGAGCAGGCCCTCCACGACGTGCACGCAGGTCAGCGCCACACCGGCGGCGAAGTGCGGGACGCCGACCGGGATGAACTGCGGCAGCACGGCCACGTAGAAGACCCCGACCTTGGGGTTCAGCAGATTGGTCAGCGTGCCCCGCCGCCAGCCGTGCGCGAACCCGCCGTCCTCCGGCTCCTCCTCGGCCGCCGCCTCACCGCCCCGGTTGCGCAGCATCCCGATGCCCATCCACACCAGGTACGCCGCGCCCGCCCATCGCAGGACCTCGTACGCCACCTGCGAGGCGGTGAGCAGCGCCGTCACCCCGGCCGAGGTCAGCGTCCCCCAGATCAGCGTCCCGGTCTGGATCCCCAGCACGACGCCCCACGCCTGCCGGCGCCGCCCCAACGCGGAGGTCCGCAGGACCAGCGCCGTGTCGAGCCCGGGCGTGAGCGTGAGCAGCCCCACGACGAGGGCGAAGGACCACAGGGCCGTTGTCATCTCCATGGGCCTCGATGCTCTCACAGCCCCGGAGGAGCGTCGTCAAACGGCCATCGCTCAGTCCGCCGACCCCGGCGGGACGACCCACTCGGTGGAGCGCTCACTCACCCTTTTCCACCGGCCCGGTGAGATCGGGCAGCCCACCGTCCTCGAGCCAGGTCGTGAAGACCTGGCGCTTGCGACGCTTCACCGCATCCTCGAGAGCGGCGTTGACGGTGGCGGTCTTGGTCGTCGTACCGAAGATCTCCGCAGCCTCGGCCAGCAGGTCGTCGTTGATGTCCATCACGGTACGGGCCATGACCAACCTCCCGAGCGAAGCGGGGTCTGCGATATCGGGTTCGACCGTATCCGATATCGCAGGCCCCACGGGGCCCGATCGGCCGTTGTTCACCCGGTCAGGTGATGTTGAGGCGGGCGGCGAGGCGCAGCAGGCCGGGGCTGAGGCGGGAGAGGAAGCGGGCGGCCTTGGCCTCGGGGGTGACGGGGACGACGGGCCTGCCGGTGCGGACGGCGGTCACGATCGCGGTGGCGACCTTCTCCGGGGGGAAGCCGCGGCGGGCGTAGAGCTTCGCGGCGCGGGCCTGCTTGGCGGCCTGCTCGGTGGAGGTGGTGGCGGAGAAGGTGGAGGTGCGGGTGATGTTGGTGTTGACGATGCCGGGGCAGATGGTGGAGACGCCGATGCCGTGGCCGACGAACTCGGCGCGCAGGCAGTCGGAGAGCATGAACACCGCGGCCTTGCTGGTGGCGTAGGCGGTGAGCGCCTTGGACGGCAGGTAGGCGGCGGCGGAGGAGACGTTGACGATGTGGCCGCCCCGGCCGCGGTCGGCCATCAGGGTGCCGAAGGCGCGGCAGCCGTGGATCACGCCCCAGAGGTTGACGTCCAGGACCCGCTGCCACTCCTTCTCGGTGGTCTGCAGGAACGTCCCGGAGTGCCCGATGCCCGCGTTGTTGACCATGACGTCGGGCACCCCGTGCTCGGCCGCGACGGTCTGCGCGAAGGCGTCCACCGCGGCGCCGTCGGAGACGTCCACCCGGTAGGCGTGCGCCTGCGGGCCGATCAGCGAGGCCAGTTCGGCGGTGCGCTCGGCGGCCGCGAGGTCGAGGTCGCAGACCACCACCCGGGCGCCGTCCTCGGCGAAGGCGAGCGCGGTCGCCCGGCCGATGCCGCTGCCGCCGCCGGTGACCACGACCAGCCGGCCGTCGCCCTCCTCGGGGCGGGCCCGGCCCTCGTCGGTGCGGGTGGTGAACTCGCGGACCAGTCCGGCCACGGTGGCTCCCTTCTCCAGCAGCGCCGACCAGTGGCCGGCGTGCAGCGTCCTGCGGGTCAGGTTCGGCGCCCAGCGCTCCAGCCCCTCGGAGAGGTAGGTGCCGACGTACCGGTCCCGGGTGAGGGTGATCAGCTGGACCGGCACCTCGGTCGGCCGCTCGCGCGGACTGCCCAGGGTGGGGCGGAAGTTGGCCCGGTACAGCTCGATGCCGCGGACCGCGTCGCGGCGCAGGGTGGGCTGCGGGTGGTCGGCGCGCGGGGTGACGTGCTCCAGGTCGCGCAGCACCCTCGGCCAGGCCCGGGCCAGGCCGAGGCGCCAGAGGCCGGGGGCGAGGTAGGGCAGGTGGAAGGCGGTGATGTACCAGGAGTGCAGGCCCTGGTGGAGCAGTTGCCCCAGGTGGCGGGGGGTGGGGCGGCGCAGCCGGTGGCGCAGCCAGTGGCCCATGTGGTCCAGGCTGGGGCCGGACAGGGTGGTGTACGAGGCGATCCGGCGCTCGGCGCCGGGTGCGGTGACGGCCTCCCAGGACTGGATCGAGCCCCAGTCGTGGGCGAGCAGGTGCACCGGGCGGTCGGGGCTGACGGCGTCGGCGACGGCGAACAGGTCCTCGGCGAGGTGCTCCAGGCGGTAGCCGGACCGGTCGGCGGGGGCGGCCGACTCCCCGGCGCCGCGCACGTCGTAGCGGACCACGTGGTGGTCGCGGGCGAGGTCGGCGGCGATGTCGTCCCAGACGGTGTGGGTGTCGGGGTAGCCGTGCACGAGGAGGACGGTGGGGGCGTCCGGGTCGCCCTGCTCGAAGACGGCGAGCGGGAGGCCGCCGGAGTGGACGGTCCGGCGGCGGACCGGGGGCTTCGCCCGCGCCTGGGGCTTCGTCGGGAACGTCATCGGGTGGCCTCCAGGGTGGTCGGCTCGGCGGCGGTCGGCTCCGTGGTGGCCGGCTCGGTGGCGGCGGCGGTCCAGCGGCGGACGTGCGGCAGGTCGTCGTCGAGCCAGTAGGCGTCGTCCTCGGTGACCACCAGCAGTTCCTCGAACTTGATGCCCACGCCCCGGAAGCCGATGTGCGGCTCGACCGCCCACAGCCCCGGGGTGGGCGCGTGCCGGGACGACCGCCCGTCGGCCCAGAGCGGCGAACGGCCGTGCAGCCGCTCGGTGACGAGCTCGCGGCCGAGGGTCTGGAGGGTGCGCACGCCGAAGCCGAAGACGTTCACCCCGGCCGGGCCGCGCGCGGTGTTGCGGGTGACCTGGTGGCCGATCACCCGGCCCGGGTAGACCTGGTGGCGGTTGTCGTAGCCGTGCGCGGCGATCTGGGCGTCCACCGCGGCGTACACCTCGGCGAGCGGCCTGCGGGCCCGCACCTCGGCGAGGATCAGCTCGCGGTAGACCTTCAGGTCGGCGGCCAGCCGGTCCCAGACCCGGTTCTCGCCGACCTTGCCGCCGTAGCCGATGTCGGCGGTGTAGCCGTCCACCACGGGCGCGCAGTCCAGCACGTACGGCATGCCCTCCTCCAGCCGGCGGTTGCCGGCGAAGAACTGGAGCGGGGTGTGGAAGTGCCGGAACGCCGTCCGGTCGCCGAACCAGGCGAAGGGGACGTGGAAGAAGTCCTGCACCCCGGCGGCGACCAGGCGGCGGCGCAGCTCGGCGGTGGTCTGCCGCTCGGTGACGCCGGGTTCGATCCAGGCGGCGACCTGTTCGGCGCAGTGGTAGGCGAGTTGCTGGGTCTCGCGGAAGCGGGCGAGGTCGCGCTCGGTGTAGCGGAAGGCGGGGGTCGCTTTCGCCATGGCGGAGCTCCTTCTAGAGGTCGAGCACGAGGGTCTCACCCTCGGCGGCCCGGGAGACGCAGGGCAGCAGGGCGCCGGCGGCGCGCTGCTCGGGGGTGAGCCTGCGGTCCCGGTGGTCGGGCGAGCCGGCCAGCAGGCGGACCTCGCAGGTGCCGCAGAAGCCCTGGTGGCAGGAGTACGGGAGGTCCGGACGGGCCTCGCGCAGCACGTCCAGGGCGGAGCGGTCGGCGGGGACGTCGAGGGTCGGGCCGTCGGTGCCGAGTCGGACGGCGAACGGTTCGCCGTCGGTGACCGGGGCCGCGCCGAAGCGCTCGAAGTGCAGGGAGGCGGCCGGGGAGCCGTCCAGGGCGCGCTGCACGGCGGAGAGCATCGGGGCCGGGCCGCAGCAGTAGACGGCGGCGCCGCGCGGGGCGTGGGCGAGCAGTTCGGCGCCGGTGGGGACGCCGCCGTGCTCGTCGTCGGTGCGCAGCACCACCCGGTGCGGGTCGAGGGCGCGCAGCTCGTCCGTGTACGGGAGGGTGTCGGCACTGCGGCCGACGTGCACCAGGCGCCAGTCCAGGCCGTGCCGCTGCGCCTCGCGGACCATCGGGAGCAGCGGGGTGATGCCGATGCCGCCGGCCAGCAGGAGGACGGCGGGCTCGGCGCAGAAGGCGAAGCCGTTGCGCGGGCGGCGGGCGGTGAGCCGGGTGCCGGGGTGCAGGGCGTCGTGGACCTCGACGGACCCGCCGCCGCCCTCGGGCAGCCGCCGGACGGCGATGCGGTAGACGGCGCGGTCGGCCGGGTCGCCGCTGAGGGAGTAGTGGCGCTCGCGGCCGGAGGGCAGGACGAGGCGCAGGTGGGCGCCGGGCTGCCAACCGGGCAGCGGGCCGCCGGAGGGGTCGGCGAGCCGCAACTCGACGACGTCGGCGGCCGGTCGGCGGCGTTCGGCGACGACCAACTGGAGCGGCGGGGTGGGGCGGCTGAGCGGGCGCCGGGGGTTGCGGCGCAGCAGGGGGCTGCCGAGGGCCGGGGAGTAGCGGTCGCCGAAGGCGGTGAGCCGGCGCATGAAGCCGTCGGCGCGGGGGCGGCCGTAGAGGTCGGGGGGCGGGGCGAGCGGGTCCATCCGGCGGGGTCCTTGGGGTGAGGGGGGAGAGGGGGCTGTCGCCCGCGTCAGCCGCGCCCGGCGGCCGCGCGGGCGGCCGGGGAGGCGGCGAGGTAGCCCAGCGCCTGGCTGGACGAGCCCTCCTGGGTCGGGTGGTAGCCCGGCCGCAGGTAGCGCAGCCCGGAGCGGACCGACTTGACCGGGTCCGGCAGCAGTCCGCGCTTGGCGATCCGGCCGGCCTCCCGCCAGGTGGGCTTGAGCCGCCCCGCCAGGGTGGGGTCGGCGGCGAGCAGGAACCGGGCGCCGCGCACCCAGAGGTGGACCAGCAGCGGCCCAGAGACGGCCATTCCGCGCACCCGGCGGAGGTAGCCCGGGTCCAGGTGGACCATCAGGTCGTAGGCGACGCTGCGGTGCTCGACCTCCTCCGCGCCGTGCCAGCGCAGCAGGTCCAGCATCGTCGGGTCCGCCTTGGCGCGGTCCAGGCCCGGGGAGTTGAGCGCCCAGTTGCCGAGGAAGGCGGTGAAGTGCTCGATCGCCGCGATGAAGGCGACCCGCTCGATGACGTTCTCGCGCTGCCGGGCCGGCGACAGCCCCGGCTTGTCGCCGAGGACGCGCTGGAACAGCCAGGAGATCTGCCGGACGTACGGCCGCGGGTCGAGCCCCTGGCCGAGCAGGTGGTCCAGGACCTCCTGGTGCGCTTCGGCGTGGATGGCCTCCTGGCCGATGAACCCGAGGACCTCCTCGCGCAGTTGCTCGTCCCGGATGAGCGGCAGCGCCTCCTTGAACACCTTGACGAACCACCGCTCGCCCTCGGGCAGCAGCAGGTGCAGCACGTTGATGACGTGGGTGGCCATCGGCTCGTCCGGGATCCAGTGCAGCGGCAGCCGGGACCAGTCGAAGCGGACGTCCCGGGGCTCCAGCACGAGGCTCTCGTGCACGCGTGCGGCGGGCGCGGCGAGGGCGGGGACGGGGGTGGAACGGGGCATGGCAGGCCCTCCTGACCTGGGGGCGGCGGCTCGGCTCCAGGGAAACGTACTCGCGGGTAGCCATCGGGACAAGGGGTTCGGCACCCCTTATCGACATCGAGTCTAATAAGTGACTCGCACCGTCGGGCGACGCGCGCGGCCGGACGCCATCGGACACCGTGGGGAAAAGCGGGAAACGCGGGAGGCCCCACCGGTCTCCCGGCGGGGCCTCCCCGACGTCACGCGCGCGACGGCCGCCCCGCCGTCAGACCGCCATCGCCAGCATCAGCGGCGCCGCCCGGGCCGCCAGCAGCTCGGCGGCGGCCTTCAGCTTGTGGATGTTGTCCGCCGGCATCGAGGTGGCCAGGCAGCCGACCGTGCTGCCCGCCGTGATCGGCACGGCCGCGCACACCGTGCCCAGCGCGTACTCCTGGATGTCCAGCACCGGCACCGTGGCCGGCTGCCGCTCCAGCCGGTGCATCAGCTGGTCGGCGTCGACGACGGTGCGGGAGGTGAGCCGGGCGACCGGGTGCCGGGAGAGGTGGTCGCGCCGGGCGTCCGCGTCCAGCTGGCCGAGCAGGCACTTGCCGATCGCACTGGCGTGCGCGGTGGCCCGGAAGTCCACCCACTCCTGCACGGCCGGGGCGTAGTCGGCGGCCGAGACCGCCTCCACCGACAACTCCCCGTCGTGGTACCGGGTGAAGTACACGGCGGCGCCCAACTCGTCCCGGAGTTCGGCGAGCTTGCGGTTGAGCCGGGCCTTCACCAGCTGCTCCCGGTTGTGCTGGCCGAGCAGGGCGAAGGTGCCGCCCAGCAGCCAACCGCCGTCCTGGCACTGGAGGTAGCCCTCGACCTCCAGGATCTCGGCGAGCCGGCGCACGGTCGGCAGCCCGAGCGAGGTCTCCCGGGCGAGGGCCACCAGGGTGGCTCCGTCGGAGTGGCGGTCGACCGCCTCCAGCAGTCTGAGGGCGTGCTGCAGGGAGGTGAACGGGCCCGTCGGACCCTGGTCAAGCGCGGCGTGACGACCCGGGGCTGGTGTCGACATGTCGTCCCCTTCCGATGTCCCCCCACGGAGCGACCGCGGGCGCACACCAGCCTATCGACCCGGCGGCTCCGACGACTGCCGTCCGTACATATCCGTGGACAATCCGTGCAGGCCCACCGGCCGACCTGGGCGGACGCGACGGGCCCCTCCCCCACTGCCCGGGAGGAGGGGCCCGTTCCGCGGCCGCCGGGTACGGGCCCGGCGGCCGCGAGGGTGGCGGTGCGGAGGATGGTGCGGGCGGTGCGGGCGGGTCAGCCCTCGTCGCCCGCGCGCAACTTGGCGACGGCGGCGGCCAGTCGGGCGCCGTACTCCTCGTCGGCGGCGTGGAAGTGGGCGAGGTTCCGCTCCACCACGTCGTCGCGCGAGACCTGCGCCAGGAAGCCCGCGATGTTGCCGACCAGGCGGGTCTTCTCGCCGTCCGACATCAGCCGGTACAGCTCGCCGGCCTGGAAGAAGTCGTCGTCCTTGGTGTGCGCCGGGGTGGTGTAGGTGCCGGTGTGGCCGGTCACCTTGACCGGCGCGGCCGTCGCGTCGCCGGTCTGGACCGGACCGTCGTACGAGTTGGGCTCGTAGTTCCTGCCGCGGCCGGCGCTGTTGGCGGCCATCTGGCCGTCCCGGCCGTAGTTGGCGGCCTCGGTGGCGCGCGGGGCGTTCACCGGCAGCTGGGTGTGGTTGACGCCGAGGCGGTAGCGCTGGGCGTCCGCGTAGGCGAACAGGCGGCCCTGGAGCATCTTGTCCGGGGACGGGCCGATGCCGGGCACGAAGTTGTTCGGCGAGAACGCGGCCTGCTCGACCTCGGCGAAGACGTTCTCCGGGTTCCGGTTGAGCACCAGGCGGCCGACCTTGACCAGCGGGTAGTCGGCGTGCGGCCACACCTTGGTGAGGTCGAAGGGGTTGAAGCGGTAGTCCGCGGCCTCGGCGACCGGCATCAGCTGGACGTAGAGGGTCCAGGACGGGAACACCCCGCGCTCGATGGCCTGGTGGAGGTCGCGCTGGTGCGAGTCGGCGTCGCCGCCGACCACCTCGGCGGCCTGGTCGCCGTCCAGGCAGCGGATGCCCTGGTTGGTCTTGAAGTGGTACTTCACCCAGTAGGCGTCGCCGTCGGCGTTGACCCACTGGTAGGTGTGCGAGCCGTAGCCGTTCATGTGGCGGTAGGAGGCCGGGATGCCCCGGTCGCCGAACAGCCAGGTGATCTGGTGGGTCGAGGCCGGCAAGTGGGCCCAGAAGTCCCAGACGTTGTCCGCCTCCTGCACGCCGGTGTACGGGTCGCGCTTCTGCGAGTGGATGAAGTCGGGGAACTTGATCGGGTCCTTGATGAAGAACACCGGGGTGTTGTTGCCGACGAGGTCGTAATTGCCCTCCTCGGTATAGAACTTGAGCGCGAAGCCGCGCGGGTCGCGCACCGCGTCGCTGGCGCCCAGGTTGCCGGCCACGGTGGAGAAGCGCAGGAAGACCTCGGTGCGCTTGCCGACCTCGGAGAGGAAGCCCGCCCGGGTGTACCGCGCGACCTCGTCGGTGACCTCGAAGTAGCCGTACGCGCCGGAGCCGCGGGCGTGCACCACCCGCTCCGGGATGCGCTCGCGGTTGAACCGGGCCAGCTTCTCCAGCAGGTGCTGGTCCTGGATCAGCAGCGGACCGTACTCGCCGGCCGAGGCCGAGTTCTGGTTGTCGGCGACCGGGGCGCCGGACTCCGTGGTCAGGATCTTGGGCATGGAGGGTCCTTCAGGTGTCGATAAGCGCGGTGCGTGGAGAGTGAGGTGACGAATCGTCAGATCCGTTCGCCGGAAAAGGTTCCCTGGGGTTCCCGACGAGCGGATCCGACGGGTCGTCAGTTTCCGAGCAGGCTCCGGACGACGGTCGCGGCCGCGGCCGGGTCGACCACCGGGCGGGCGGCGGTCAGCGCGGCGGCCTCGTCGGCGGTGAGACCGGCCCCGGTGAGGGCCGCGACGGCCTCGGCGGCCGGGAGGGCGTTGAACCAGCGCAGCGCGAGGGCCGCGCGGCCGGCCCCGGTGAGGCGGCCGGTGAGCCGGAGGCGGGCGAGGCCGCCGTCCGGGTGGACGTTGATGCGCACGTGGGTCACCGGGCGGCCGGCGGCGAGCCGGAAGCGGTGCCGGGTGTCGGGCTGGAGCCGCGTGCGGGGCAGGAGTTCGAACCACTCGCCGTCGGCCGGGTCGGCCCCGGTCGAGGCGTCGAAGCCGATCAGGTCGGCCCAGCCGGGGGCATTGGCGACGAAGTAGGAGGTGTCCACTTCGGCGGCCAGGACCTCACCGCCCCCGGCCAGGGCGATCTGCACCCAGTCGTTGGCCTTGTCGCGCCGACGCCGGGTCTCCCAGCCGTCGCCCATGACGGAGGCGCGGCCGGGAGCGTTCAGGTTGTGCGGGGAGGAGAAGTAGCGGTCGGAGGCCGCCTCGGCCACGCCGCCGTACTCCTGGGCGGCCAGGTCGAAGGTGAGGCCGTCCAGTTCGCGCGGATCGGGCAGTACCTCGCCGTGCACCCGCAGCCGGGCGACCCCGCCGTCCGGGAAGATGTTCAGCCGTACGTGGGTGTAGCGGGTGCCGTCCGCGACGGCGAACTCGTGGGCGGTGTCGCCGTCGAGCGCGGTGCGCGGCACGATCGTGGTCCACTCGGCGTCCTGGAGCTCCTCGGGCGAGGGGTGGCCGGGGACGGACGCGGCCTCGACCGAGGCGGTCTCCGGGTAGTTGCCGGTGAAGTGGGCGGTGTCCACGATCACGCCGCGGACCACCCCGGCGGCGCCGAGCCGGACGATCGCCCAGTCGTGGTCCTCGTCGGTGGGGTGCGGCTGGTCGGCGGAGACGCCGCGGCGGCGCTTGGACTCCCAGCCGTCCATGATCTGGCCCTTGTGGCCGAAGGTGTGCGGGCGGAACTCGGCCGGCTTGGCGACCAGCAGGTTCTCGGCGTCCGCGAAGGTGTCCTCGTTGGTGGCGACGACGCCCGCCCCGAGCAGTCGGGAGGCCAGGTCGACCAGCTCGGTGAAGGGAGCACTCGGGGTGTCGGCAGTGGTCACTGACTCTCCTTTAGGCGCGTTCGGACGGGATGGGGGTGGCGGTGGTGAAGCGGGTGGGGTCGGCCTGCGGCCGGGCGAGCTGCCGGCCGAAGGGGCGGGCCGCCGGGTCCACCTCGCGGCCGCGCAGCCAGGTGGCGCGCACCGCGCCGGTGAGGGTCCGGCCCGCGTACGGGGTCACCGGGTTGCGGTGGTGCAGCCCGCTCGCACGGACGGCGAACCCGCCGTCCGGGTCGAAGGCGACCAGGTCCGCGTCGTGGCCGGCGGCGATGGCGCCCTTGGTGCCGGTCAGGCCGACCAGTTCGGCCGGTCCGGCGGACATCCAGCGCACCACGTCGGCCAGGGTGTGGCCGCGTCGGCGGGCCTCGGTCCAGACGGCCGGCAGGCCCAGCTGGAGCGAGGCGATCCCGCCCCAGGCGGCCGCGAAGTCGCCGCTGCCGCCGTACTCGGGCAGCAGCTTGAGGTCGGGGGTGGACGGCGAGTGGTCGGAGACGACGGCGATGAACTCGCCGCGGCCCAGGGCCTCCCAGAGCGCGTCCCGGTTGGACTCGTCGCGGATCGGCGGACAGCACTTGAAGGCGGTGTCGCCGTCCGGCACCTGCTCGGCCGCGAGGGTCAGGTAATGCGGACAGGTCTCGGCGGTCACCCGTACGCCGTCCTCGCGGGCCTGCCGCAGCAGCGGCAGCACCGCGGCCGAGGAGACGTGCAGGACGTGCACCCGGGCACCGGTGCGCCGGGCCGTGTCGAGCAGCCGGGCGACGGCCGCGGTCTCCGCGTCGGCGGGCCGGGAGGCCAGGAAGTCCCGGTAGTGGACGCCGGGTTGCTGCGGGGCGGCGGCGAGCACGGCCGGGTCCTCGGCGTGGATGATCGCCAACGCCCCGATCCTGGCCTGCTCGGCCAGCGCCGCCTCCAGGTCGGCGGCCTCGACGTGCGGGAACTCGTCCACCCCGGAGGGGGCGAGGAAGCTCTTGAAGCCGAATACCCCTGCCTGGTGCAGCGGTTCGAGGTCGGCCAGATTGCCGGGGACGGCGCCGCCCCAGAAGCCGAGGTCCACCCAGGCCTGGCCGTCGGCGGCCTTCCGCTTGAGCGCCAGCCCCGCCACCGTGGTGGTGGGCGGGATCGAGTTGAGCGGCATGTCGACGACCGTGGTGACGCCGCCGGCCGCGGCGGCCCGGGTGGCGGTGGCGAAGCCCTCCCACTCGGTGCGGCCGGGCTCGTTGACGTGCACGTGGGTGTCGACCAGGCCGGGCAGCAGGGCGGTGTCGCCGAGGTCGACGAGCTCGCCCTCGCGGGCCGCGAGCGAGCCGTACGGGGCCGTCCGGGCGATCCTCCCGTCCTGGATCAGCACGTCCGCGGGGCGCTCGCCGTCGGGCAGGACCGCCCGCCGGGAGCGGATCACCGTCGGCTGGCTGAAAGGCATGGGGGACCTCCGGAACCTGGGAGTCGAGGGTGTCGGAACACGGGGGAGGCGAGGGATTGCCGGGAGCCTAGGCCCGCCTTCAACAAAACGTCAATGGAGGAACGTCCGAGGGATCACCGCGCGGGAAGGTCGCGCACGCACCGGGGTTCAGTGCGACAGGAGCTCCTCGGCCAGCCGCTCCCCCGCGAGTTCGGCCAGCTCGGCGGCCCTGGTCATGCTCTCCCCCGGCCGCTCGGCCAGGTCGGTCAGGGCGATCGCGGCGGCGAAGCCGGCGGCCCGCCACTCGGGCTCGGAGAGCTCCAGCCGGCCCGCCACCGCGGCCACCCGGACCCCCGCCCGGGCGGCCGCCGCTGCGACTCCGGCCGGGGCCTTGCCGTGGAGCGTCTGGGCATCCAGACACCCCTCCCCGGTCACGACGAGGCGTGCCCCGCGCACGGCCCCGTCGAAGCCCAGCAGGTCGAGCAGCAGCTCGATGCCGGGGCGCTTGGTCGCACCGAGCAGGGCCAGGGCGGCGAAGCCCACCCCGCCCGCGGCGCCGGCGCCGGGCGCCTCCCGGACGTCCCGCCCGGTGGCCTCGGCGACCAGGTCGGCGAACCGGGTCAGCCCCGCCTCCAGCACCACCAGGTCCCCGCCGTCGGCGCCCTTCTGCGGGCCGTAGACGGCGGTGGCGCCGCGCGGCCCGAGCAGCGGGTTGTCCACGTCGCAGGCCACCACGACCTCGACCCCGCCCAGGGCCTCGGCCAGCGGGCCGGGGTCGATCTCCGCGAGCCGGCGCAACGCGGCGCCGCCGGGCGGCAGTTCGACCCCGCCGGCATCGCGCAGCCGTGCCCCGAGCGCCTGCACCATGCCGGCGCCGCCGTCCGTACAGGCACTGCCGCCGAGGCCCAGCACGATCCGCTTGGCGCCGAGCGAGACCGCCTTGGCGATCAACTGGCCGACTCCGTAGGACCCGGCCGCGAGCGGGGCGGTGCGGCCGCCGGGCAGCCGGGCGAGGCCGGAGGCCTGCGCCAGCTCGACCACGGCGGTGTCGTCCCGGACGGCCAGCGCGGCGTCCACCGGCAGGCCGGTCGGGCCGGCCACCTTGGCCGGGACCCGGCTGAAGCCGGCCGCGAGCGCGGCGGCCAGGGTGCCCTCGCCGCCGTCGGCGACGGGCAGTTCGCGCACCTCGGTACCGGGCGCGGCGCGCCGGATGCCGGCCGCGATCCGGGCCGCCGCCTCGGCACCCTCCAGGCTGCCCTTGAACTTGTCGGGGGCGACGACCACATGGCCCTGGTGGGGGGTGGGGGGCATGGGGCGCTCCTCGCTTCCGTACGGGTCTGGCGGTGGTTCCGGGACGTGCGTCCGGCTGACGTGCGTCCAGCATGGGCCCGGGTGCTCCGGGTAGCCAGCGCCTCGGCCGGGGAGGCCGGGGAAGCCGGGGAGGCCGTGGTGTCCGGAGCGGCCCGCTCCAGGAGGGTGCGCCCCTCCCCGCCGTTCCCCCCGTCCCGCTTCCGACGTACGAGGGGCTCCCCTCGGCGGGGAGGGGCCCTGGCGACGCGTACCAGGCACGACCGAAGTGCCCCCAGGGGGACGTACGCGTCACCGGCCTGGATCGACCGACGGGCGGGCGGATGAGCCCCGGCCCGCACGCCGGTCGGGTCCGGCCTCCTGGCGGCGCGGGCACGACCGGATAGGTACACGCCACCAGGAGGAGTTCGGGGCCGGGGGCTCCGCGCGGGAGCCCCCGGCGGTTACGCGACCTCGCGCCCGGAGAGCCGCTCGACGCCGCGCAGCAGCGCCGAGTGGTCGAGCGAGCCGTCGCCGTTGGCCCGGGCGGAGGCGACCAGCTGGGCCACCACGGCGCCGACCGGCAGCGCGGCGCCCACGGCGCGGGCGGCGTCGGTGACGATGCCCATGTCCTTGTGGTGCAGGTCGATCCGGAAGCCGGGGGCGAACTCGCGGTTCAGCATGTTCGCCCGCTTGCGGTTGAGCACGGTGGAGCCGGCCAGGCCGCCGCCGAGCACGTCCAGCGCGGCCGCGAGGTCGACGCCGGCGTTCTCCAGGAACACCACGGCCTCGGCGAGCACCTGGATGTTGACCGCGACGATCAGCTGGTTGGCGGCCTTGACGGTCTGGCCGGCGCCGGCCGGGCCGACGTGGACGACCGTGGTGCCCAGCGCGTCGAACAGCGGCCTGGCCTCGGCGAAGTCCTCGGCCGCACCGCCGACCATGATCGACAGGACGGCCTCGACGGCGCCGGCCTCACCGCCGGAGACCGGGGCGTCCAGGGTGCGGACACCCTTCTCCCTGGCGGCGGCCTCGACCCTGATCGAGGTCTGCGGGGTGATCGAGGACATGTCGATCACCAGGGTGCCGGGCCTGGCGTTCTCCAGCACGCCGCCCTCCCCCAGGACGACCTGCTCGACCTGCGGGTCGGCCGGGACCATGGTGATGACCACCTCGGCGTCCCTGACCGCCTCCGCGATGCTGCCGGCGCCGTGGCCGCCGAGCGCGACCAGGGCGTCGATCGGCGGCCGGGTGAGGTTGAAGCCGGTGACGTGGTGGCCGGCCTTGACCAGGTTGGCGGCCATCGGGCTGCCCATGATGCCGAGGCCGATGAAGGCGATCTTGCGGCTCATCGCGTCGAGTTCCTTACGTGTGCGGGTGGGAGGTCGGGTGGGTCGGCGGTGCGCTGCCCGCCGCTCGAACCGGGCACTGCCCGGCGGCGCGCCGCCGGGCGGCTCCGCTACTGGGCGGCGCGCAGCTCGCGCGGCAGCCACCCGAAGCTGTCGGCGCTGACGCCGCCGGAGGGGCGGTACTCCAGACCGATGGAGCCCGCGTAGCCCGCGGCCGTGAGCCGGGCGAACAGGTCCTCGAAGTCCAGCTCGCCGGTGCCGGGCTCGTTGCGGCCCGGGGTGTCGGCGATCTGCACGTGGCCGATGCGGTCGGCGTGGGTGTCGATGACCGCCGCGAGATCCTCGCCGTTCCTGGCCAGGTGGTACAGGTCGCAGAGGAACCTGGCGTTCCCCAGGCCGGTGGCGGCGTTGACCCGGTCGACCACCTCGACCGCGGCGGCGGCCGAGACCAGCGGGTAGTCCGGCGACTCGGCCCTGTTCAGGGCCTCGATCAGCAGGACGGCGCCGATCCCGTGCGCGGCCCGCGCGGCGAGCACCAGGTTCTCCAGCGCGAGCGCGTCCTGCTCGGCCGGGTCGACGCCCTCGACCCGGTTGCCGTACAGCGCGTTGAGCGCGGTGGCGCCGAGCGAGGCGGCGAGTTCGGCGGCGACCGGGAGGTTGGCGCGGAAGCGGTCCCGCTCGGCGGGCACCGAGACGGTTCCGCGGGCGCCCTTGCTCAGGTCGTCCAGGAGGTTGAGGCCGGTGAGCCGCACGCCGGCGTCGGTGAACGCCTTGCGCAACGCGTCCAGTTCGGCCTGCGAGGGGTCATGCTCCGCGCCGAAGGGCCACCACAGTTCGGCGGCGGTGAAGCCGGCCGCGGCGGCCGCGGCGGGGCGCTCCAGGAGCGGCAGTTCGCCGAACAGGATCGACAGGTTGACCGTGAAGCCGTGCTTGGCAGCCGCCGTCACGTCGCTCACCTCTCATCTCTCTTCCTTCATCCGCAACTTCCACGATCCGGAAGAGGGATTCTGTGTGGTGGAAGCATCTCCGGCCCGCCGAGCGGGTGTCAAGGGAGTCGCAACATTTTGTTGAAGCAGTCCCGAGGGGCCCTGCCGGGCGCCCCGAGGGCACGCCGGGGCAGTCCCGAGGGCACACCGAGGCCACACCGGCGGCGCGCCGTCCGCGGGGGCCGGACCGTTCGATCCCCCGACCCCTGCCCGCCCGCACCCCCGCTCGCTACAGTGACCCCGTGCGATTGATGGTGGAGTTCACGACAGAACCGTTCGAACTGGACACGTTCCCGGAGCACGCCGCGGCGGCTCGCCGGGTGGTCGACGACGCCGGCCTGGACGTCTCGGTCGGCCCCTTCGGCACCGGTGCCGAGGGCGGGGCCGAGCAGGTCCTCGCCGCGGTGACCAAGCTGCTCAAGGAGACCCTGGACGCCGGGGCGACCCGGATCTCGGTCCAGGTCAGCGTGCTGGGCGAGGAGGACGGTACGCCGTGACCGAGAACGTGGAACACCCGCTCGCCGCGGCGGTGAAGCCGCTGCTGGCCGCGGTCGGCGCGACGCACGTCCCGCTGGACGAGGCGAAGCCCGACGACGTGGTCCTGGAGTGGGAGGGCACCCCGGCCCTGGCCGTCCGACTGCCGCACCTGAGCAGCGCGTTGGACCGGCTGCTCGCCGAGATGACCCGGCAGTTCGACGGCCGCCCGCTGGCCGAGCTCGACCGCCTGGAGAAGCAGCGGGTCGTCGCCCTACTGGAGGAGCGCGGCGCCTTCACCGTCCGCCACGGCGTGGAGACCGTCGCCTCCGCCCTGGGCGTCAGCCGTTTCACCGTGTACAACTACCTGAACCGCCAGGACGGCGCGAAGTCGTCCTGACACTCCGGCTCGACGCCCTCCGGGGCACGTGCGCGCCCCCGCCCCGGGGGCTTCCGAACGGGTGACCCCGCCGACACGACAGGACCGGATCGGCCTGCGGCGGGGCACACTTGGCGAATCGCACACGAAAGGGCCCGGCATCGGGGCCCGGTTCAAAACGTAACCACCAACCGTTCAACAAAGTGTTGACGGCCGGGTGGGGCCGATCTAGCTTTTCCGGGTGGCACCACTCTTCAGGAGGTCCACCCGTGACCAACCACCCCCACACCCTTGACGTCCTGGCCGCGACCGATGCCGCGGCACTGGAAGGGATCCTGCTGGAGGTCTGCTCCAGCCCCCGCTGGGCCGCCGCGGTCGCCGCGGCCCGGCCCTGGTCCGACCGCGACACCCTGCTCGCCGCCAACGCGGCGGCCATGGCGTCACTGACGACCGAGGACCTGCGCGACGCGATGGCCGGCCACGCCCGGATCGGCAGGCCGACGGCCGGCGACGCCGTCTCCGAGCGCGAACAGGCCGGCATCCAGGGCGTGGACCAGGCGGTCCTCGACGCACTGCACGAGGCCAACGCCGCCTACGAGGCCAAGTTCGGCCACGTGTTCCTGATCTGCGCGACCGGCCGCACCGCGGTCGGCATGCTCGCCGCCCTGCGCGAACGCCACCCCAACGACGCCGCCACCGAGGCGGAGATCGTCCGCGGGGAGCTGCGCAAGATCAACGACATCCGGCTCGACCGTCTGCTCGACGCTTCCTGACGCTCCGTCATATCGCGCTCTCTCCCATTCTCCTTGCCAGAAACTTCCGGCATCCACTGATGCTGACGCACCATCACTTCTGCCATCAGTAAGGTCACTTCACCCATGACTGGCATCTCCACCCACGTGCTCGACACCAGCCTCGGCCGACCGGCCGAAGGCGTCCCGGTCGAGCTCGCACTGCACACCGAGGGTGGCTGGCAGGTGCTCGGCACCTCCGCCACGGACTCCGACGGCCGGGTCAAGGACCTGCCGGCCGTGGAGGCGGGCTCGGTCGTCCGGCTGCTCTTCGACACCGGCGCGTACTCCGCGTCCACGTCCGCCGAGCCGCCGTTCTTCCCCGAGGTCTCGATCGTCTTCACGGTCGCGCCCGAACAGCACCACTACCACGTGCCGTTGCTGCTCAACCCGTTCGGATACTCGGTCTACCGCGGAAGCTAGTGGACCGACCTGGAAAGCTTAGGAGCCACGTCATGGCCCACGTGCTCGGTCAGAACCAGTACGGCAAGGCGGAGAACCGCATCGTCCGGATCCACCGCGACTCCACCCGGCACGAGATCAAGGACCTGAACGTCTCGGTCTCGCTCCGCGGCGAGTTCGAGGACGTCCACCTCACCGGGTCCAACGCCAACTGCCTTCCCACCGACACCACCAAGAACACCGTCTACGCCTTCGCCAAGGAGCACGGCATCGAGTCGGCCGAGGCGTTCGGCATCCTCCTGGCCCGCCACTTCGTCGACGACACCGAGCGCGGCGTCGTGCACAGCGCCCGGATCCGGATCGAGGAGTACTCCTGGGACCGGATCCGGACGCCGGACAGCTCGGCCCGCTTCATCGGCTCGGAGGAGGTCGGCCACTCCTTCGTCCGCAACGGCCAGGAGGTCCGCACCAGCGAGATCGTCTACGACGGGGAGTCCGTCCAGGTCATATCCGGCCTGAAGGACCTGGTCGTCATGAACTCCACCAACTCGGAGTTCTGGGGCTACATCAAGGACGGCTACACCACCCTCCAGGAAGCGTACGACCGCATCCTCGCCACCCAGGTCACCGCCCGCTGGAAGTTCGGCTACAGCGGCCGGGACGGCGAGGCCCAGCCCAACTGGAACCGCTCCTACACCCACGTGAAGCGGCACCTGCTGGAGGCGTTCGCCGAGACCTACTCCTACTCGCTGCAGCAGACCCTGCACGCGATGGGCACCCGGGTCCTCAACAACCGCGCCGAGGTGGACGAGGTCCGCCTGGAACTGCCGAACAAGCACCACTTCCTGGTCGACCTGGAGCCGTTCGGCCTCAAGAACGAGAACGAGGTCTACTTCGCCGCCGACCGCATGTACGGCCTGATCGAGGGCACCGTGCACCGCGAGGGCGTCGTCCCGGTCATCCCGGTCGCCTGACCTCCCCCACCCTCACCACCCTCAGGTGGACGCCGCCCGGAATCGCCGCATCCCCCGGTCCCCACGGGCCGGACGGCCGGGCGGGCCGCCCCACCGGCCCCATCACCAGGCACCACCCGCACCAGTTAGTTCTTCTCCACCTCCACCCCCACCCACCGGAGTTCGTGTCTGCCTCGCGGCGGCCGGCCCGGGGCACTGGAGAGCCCGGCCGAGGGATCCTTGCACCGCCGTCCCGCCCCCGGTCGTACCAGCACCAGCACCAGCCGCACTCCAGCGCCACGGGCGCGCCGGGAGCCACGGGCACAAGAGGGGCTCGACATGGCACCCAGCAACACCACCAGTACAGACGGCGGTTCCACCCCGGAGAGAACGCAGGACCCGGACGGCACGGACGGCACGCCGGCGCACCGCACCGGCAAGCCGCCCCGGCCCGGAACCCATCCCGTGGACGAGTTGCTGCCCCCGGTGAAGCTGTTCTCCACCGGACTCCAGCACGTCGCCGCGATGTACGCGGGGGTCGTCGCACCCCCGCTCATCGTCGGCGCCGGCGTCGGGCTCTCCCCCGCCGAACTCGCCCTGCTCATCTCGGCCAGCCTGTTCACCGCCGGACTGGCCACCCTCCTCCAGACCCTCGGCATCTGGAAGATCGGCGCGCGGCTGCCGTTCGTGAACGGCGTCTCCTTCGCGGGGGTCGCGCCCATGATCGCCATCGCCAAGGGCTCCATCGAGAAGACGGGAGGACCGAAGGAGGCCCTCCCGGTGATCTTCGGAGCGGTGATCGTCGCGGGGCTCCTGTGCTTCCTCGCGGCACCGTACTTCTGCAAGCTCATCCGGTTCTTCCCCCCGGTCGTCCAGGGCACCGTGATCACCCTCATCGGGGTGTCCCTGCTCCCGGTGGCGGTCAACTGGGCGCGCGGCGGTTCGCCGGGCGCCCCCGGGTACGGCTCCATGCGGGCCGTCGGCCTCGCCGCGATCACCCTCGTCGCGGTGGTGCTCTGCAACCGGCTGCTGCGCGGGTTCTGGCAGCAGCTGTCCCTGCTCATCGGCCTGGCGTTCGGCACCCTGATCGCCTTCCCGCTGGGGCTCGCCGACTTCGGCGCGGTCAAGGACGCGAAGGTCTTCTCGCTCCCCTCCCCGTTCCACTTCGGCGCGCCCGTGTTCGACGCCGCCGCGATCGTCTCGATGTGCATCGTCATGGTGGTCGCGATGACCGAGTCCACCGCCGACATGCTCGCCCTCGGCAGGATCGTCGACCGCGAGGCGGACGAACCCACCCTCGCCGCCGGCCTGCGGGCCGACGGCCTGGCCACCGCGCTCAGCCCCGTCTTCAACGGCTTCGCCGCCAGCGCCTTCGCCCAGAACATCGGGCTGGTGGCGCTGACGAAGATCCGCAGCCGCTTCGTGGTCGCGGCCGGCGGAGGCATCCTGGTCCTGCTGGGGCTGTTCCCCGTGCTGGGCTCGGTCGTCTCCCTGGTGCCGCAGCCCGTCCTCGGCGGCGCCGGGATCGTGCTCTTCGGCACGGTCGCGGCCAGCGGCATCCGCACCCTCGCGGAGGCCGGCATGGAGTCCGGCTCGAACACCATCCTGGTGTCCGTCTCGCTCGGGGTCGGCATCGTCCCGATCGCCGCGCCGACGTTCTACGACTCCTTCCCGGAGGCCGCCCGGACCCTGCTGCACTCGGGGATATCGGCCGGCTGCGTGGTGGCCGTCCTGCTCAACCTGCTCTTCCACCACGTCGGGGCCGCCCGTCGCTCCAGGCCCGGCCAGGGCTCCGACGCGACGGTGCCGGCGGCTCCGACCGCTCCCGCGGTGCCGTCGGTGCCGTCGATGCCGACAGGTCCCACGGTTCCGACGGCGACGCCGTCCTGACCGGCCCCGGGAGGGGCGCGCACCACGGTGCGCACCCCTCCCGGCCCTCCCCCCTAGGAGTCACGCCATGGCAGTCCAGCCCCCGCCCACCGACCAGCGGACCGTGATCGAGAACGTCGCGATCGCCACCGTGGACGCGAACGACACCGAGTACGCCCGCGGCCACGTGATCCTCCTCGGCAACACCATCGAGGCGGTGGGCGACGGCCCCGCCCCCGCGTGGCTGGACAACGTGGTGCGCCGGATCAACGGCGAGGGCCACCTGGCCACCCCCGGCCTGGTCAACACCCACCACCACTTCTACCAGTGGATCACCCGCGGCCTGGCCCAGGACGACATCCTGTTCGACTGGCTGGTCGCCCTCTACCCGACCTGGGCGCGGATCGACGAGCGGCTCGTGCACGCCGCGAGCCAGGGCTCCGCCGCCGCGCTGCTCAAGTCCGGCTGCACCACCGCCTCGGACCACCACTACGTCTTCCCGAAGGACGGCGGCGACATCCTCGGCGCCTCCATCGAGGCCGTCCAGGAGCTCGGCCTGCGCTTCACCGCGCTGCGCGGCTCGATGGACCGCTCGAAGAAGGACGGCGGGCTGCCGCCGGACCACGCGGTCGAGGAGCTGGACGACATCCTGGCCGCCTCCGAGACCGCCGTGGACCGCTACCACGACTCCTCCTTCGGCTCGATGCTGCACATCGCCCTCGCGCCCTGTTCCCCCTTCTCCGTCTCCACCGACCTGCTCCGGCAGTCCGCCGAACTCGCCCGCCGCAAGGGCGTCCGGCTGCACACCCACGGCTCGGAGACGGCCGAGGAGGAGGCGTTCTGCAAGGAGCTGTTCGGCATGGGGCCGACCGACTACTTCGAGTCGGTGGGCTGGCTCGGCGAGGACGTCTGGATGGCGCACTGCGTGCACATGAACGACTCCGACATCGCCAAGTTCGCCGAGACCGGCACCGGCGTCGCCCACTGCCCGTCCTCCAACGCCCGCCTGGCGGCCGGGATCGCGCGGGTGCCCGACATGCTCCGGGCCGGCGTCCCGGTCGGGCTCGGGGTGGACGGCACCGCCTCCAACGAGTCCGGCGAGCTGGGTACGGAGCTGCGCAACGCCCTGCTGATCAACCGGTTGCACGGCTCCCCCGCCGCGCTGACCGGGCGGCAGGCGCTGCGCCTGGGCACCATGGGCGGCGCCCGGGTGCTCGGCCGGCAGGACGAGATCGGCTCGATCGAGGTCGGCAAGCTCGCCGACCTGGCGCTGTGGAAGATCGACGGGGTCATGCACTCGTCCATCGCCGACCCGGTCGCCGCGCTCACCTTCGGCGCGCTGCCGCCGCTGTCGGTGCTGTTCGTCAACGGCAACGCGGTGGTCGAGAAGGGGCAGCTGACCACCGTCAACGAGGACCGGATCGCACACGACTGCGCCCGCGCCGCCCGCGAGCTGGCGGCGCGTCCGGTCTAGGGCCGGTCCGGTCTAGGGCCGGTCCGACGCCCACCCCGTACTCCGGGGGCGCCCAGGGACGGTGCGCCCCCGGGCTCCGCGCACCTCGGGGCGACGGACGGACGACAGTGGCGGACAGATGACAGCTGACAACTTTCGTCATCTGTTATCTGTTATCTGTCGCCTGTTATCTGTCGCCTGTTCGCCGTCACCGGTGCGCGGACCGCAGCCCCGGACCCACGGCGAGGGTCCGGGGCTGCCGGCGCACCCGGCGGCAGCCGTCAGGCCGTGCGCCCGATCGACGCCAGGTAGGCGCGCCAGCCGCCGTGGTGGGTGATCTCCCGGTGGACGCCGCGCTCCAGCTCGCCCCGGGAGAGCAGCATGGACAGGCACGCGGAGCCGTCCTCCAGCTCGATGACGCCCAGTTCCAGCTCCCGCGGCTCCCCCGGCAGGATGACGTCCCGCAGCCGCTCCAGGGGGATGTCGTACAGCTCGCCCTCGATGGCGGTGTCCGCCTCCGGGTCGGCCAGCAGTCCCGGGCAGACGTCCGTGCCGCCGCTGTGGTCGATGGAGAAGAAGCGGTAACCGGGGGCGGTCCTGGCCGGCCCGATCAGCGAGTCGGCGACCTTCGCGTGGAAGGGACCGCCGACCATTGCCTGGCCGTTGAAGAACATGCGCGCCATGGGTGAACTCCTTACGTGGACAAGACCGTTCCGTACGGCGACGAGAGGACGGGTGGGATTCGTCGCCGTACGGAACGGAGTGGTGGACCGCCGGCGCACCGCAGCCGGGCAGGCTCCGGCGGGCAGGTCGGGATCAGCCCAGCAGCGGGAGCGCGGGGAGGGTCAGGAAGTCCACGAACTCCTCGGCCAGGGCGACCTGTTCGAAGAGCCGGGCGGCCTCCGGCCAGCGGCCGGCGCCGTAGGCCTCCTCGCCCAGCTCGGCGAGGAGTTCGGCCAGCTCCGCGGCGACCAGGGAGCGGACCAGGTCGGCGGTGGCCTTCTCGCCGGTGTCGGAGAGCACGACCCCGTTGTGGATCCACTGCCAGATCTGCGAGCGGGAGATCTCGGCAGTGGCGGCGTCCTCCATCATGTTGAAGATGCCGACGGCCCCGAGCCCGCGCAGCCAGGCCTCGATGTAGCGGACGCCGACCTGGACGGCGTTGTGCAGCCCCGCGCGGGTGCAGGTGCCGCCGGCTCCGGCGATGTCGAGGAGCTGGGCGGCGGTCACCGGCTCGGCCGGGCCGGGGTTGTCCTTCTGGTGGGGCCGCTCGCCGAGCACCGCGTCGAAGGAGGCCCGGGCGACCGGCACCAGGTCGGGGTGGGCGACCCAGGAGCCGTCGAAGCCGTTCCCGGCCTCGCGGTCCTTGTCCGCCTTGACCTTCTCCAACGCGGCCGCGTTGACCTCCGGGTCGCGGCGGCTCGGGATGAACGCGGCCATGCCGCCGATCGCGTGGGCGCCGCGCCGGTGGCAGGTCCGCACCAGCAGCCGGGTGTAGGCGGCCATGAACGGCGAGGCCATGGTGACGGTGTTGCGGTCCGGCAGGATGTAGTGCTCGCCGGCGTCGCGGAAGTTCTTGACGATCGAGAACAGGTAGTCCCAGCGCCCGGCGTTGAGGCCGGCCGCGTGGTCGCGCAGCTCGTAGAGGATCTCGTCCATCTCGAACGCGGCGGTGATGGTCTCGATCAGCACGGTCGCCCGGATCGTGCCGTGCGGGATGCCGAGTTCGGCCTGGGCGTGGGTGAACACGTCGTTCCACAGCCGGGCCTCGAGGTGGCTCTCGGTCTTCGGCAGGTAGAAGTACGGGCCGGAGTTGGGGTCCTCGGCACCCTTGGCCAGCAGCCGGGCGGCGTTGTGGAAGAAGTAGAGGCCGAAGTCGACGAACGCGCCGGCCACCGGGGTGCCGTCGACCAGCAGGTGGTTCTCGTCCAGATGCCAGCCGCGGGGGCGGACCACGACGGTGGCGAGCTCGGCGGCGGGCTTGAGGGTGTACGCCTTGCCGGCCGCGCCGGTGAAGTCGATCCGACCCTCGAAGGCGTCGGTCAGGTTGGCCTGGCCGCCGACCACGTTCTCCCAGGTCGGGGAGGTGGCGTCCTCGAAGTCCGCGAGCCAGATCCGCGCTCCGGAGTTGAGCGCGTTGACGACCATCTTGCGGTCGGTCGGCCCGGTGATCTCGACCCGGCGGTCCTGGAGGGCGCGGGGCGCCTCGGCGACCTTCCAGTCCCCGGCCCGGATGTCGGCGGTGTCGGGGCGGAAGTCCAGCGTGCCGGTGGCGGCGATCTCGGCGCGGCGGGCCTTCCGCCCGGCCAGCAGCTCCTGTCGGCGCCCCTCGAAGGCCTGATGGAGCCCGGCGACGAAGGCGAGCGCCTCCGGAGTGAGCACCTCCTCCGCCCGGGGGACGCGAGGACCGGCGACAGTGACGACCGGAGCGGCGGGCGAGGCGCCGACGGGCCCCTGATCTGCAGCCATGAGCAGGACACTCCTAAGACGGTTGAGCCTGGCGGAGGGAGCTCCGGTGGGAACTTCCTCAGGGAACTTCCTCGATCGGTACCCGCCTGTCGGCGAGTTCGATTCTGTAAGGTGGAGACTAGTTTCCGCGATACAGAATTTCAACGGTTTGTTGAAGAGATCGCCGGGACTCTACTCCTCCCCGACAGTGAAGGAAACGCCGGTGGTTGCGACCCCCGACCCAGCATCGACGACAGGCGCCGACCGCGCGGGCGGCGGCGTGCAGTCCGTCGAACGCGCCTTCCAACTCCTGGAGGCGCTGGCCGACTCCGGCGGCGTGGCCACCCTCAGCGAGCTCTCCACCACGTCCGGCCTCCCGATGCCGACCATCCACCGGTTGGTTCGTACCCTCGTGCAGCAGGGCTATGTCCGCCAGGACACCGCGCGCCGCTACACCCTCGGCCCCCGGCTGATCCGACTCGGCGAGACGGCCGGCCGGCTGCTCGGCAGCTGGGCCCGCCCGTACCTGGCCGAGCTCATGGAGGCCACCGGCGAGACCGCCAACCTGGCGGTGCTGGAGGGCGGCGAGGTGGTGTACGTCGGCCAGGTGCAGTCGCGCCGCTCGATGCGGATGTTCACCGAGGTCGGCCGACGGGTGCAGCCGCACTGCACCGGCGTCGGCAAGGCGCTGCTCGCCCAGCTTCCCGAGGACGAGGCCCGCGCCGTGCTCGGCCCCAACCCGCTGCCCGCGCACACCGAGTACACGGTCACCGACCCGCAGGAGCTGATGCGCCAGCTCGCCGAGGCGCGCGAGCGCGGCTACGTGGTCGACGACCAGGAGCAGGAGATCGGCGTCCGCTGCATCGCGCTCGCCGTCCCGGGCGCGCCGACGCCCACCGCGCTCTCGGTCTCCGGCCCGGAGGCCCGCATCCGGGCCCTGGAGGAGCAGGCCGGAGCCGCCTCGCTGGTACCGGTGATGCACCAGATCGCGACCCGGCTGGGTCAGGTCCTCGCTCCCTGACGGAACGTCAACCACCCTTGCCGGCCGACCCGGTTGGCACGGCGTGCCGCGTCATCCGTTCGGGCGGACGACGGGCGGGTTGCCGCCCGGCTCCGGCGGTGGCTCCGCCACCCTGGTGCCGACGCGGCCCGCAACGGCGCGGGCGGCCGGGACGCGAGGGCAGGGTGAGCGGGGATGGAGCAGCAGTACCGGGACGCATGGGAGGGCGCGCGGGGCGGTGGGGTCCGGGGAGGTGAGGTCCGGACCGATGGCGTACGGGCCGGTGGCGTACGGCGCGCCGCGAGGGGCCGGGGGTTCGGCGGGGCCGGGCTGGTCGCGGCCGTGGCGGCGGGGTGCGCGGTGACGGTACTGGCCACCGACCCGGTCTGGGCGCTGCGGCGGCCCGAGCCCCGGCCCGCCGTGGAGGTCGTCGCGGCCGGTGCGCCCTCGCCGTCCACCCTGCCCGCACCGGCGACGCCCACCGCCTCGACCCTGCCGGCCCCGGCCAAGCCCGGAGCCGGGTCCGGGGCCGGGTCCACCGCCGGGTCCGGGACGGCCGAGGCCGCCGCGCGACCGTCCGACTCCGATCTGGAGGTGGTCCGGATCGACCCGGACGCGGCCGCGCCCGGCGGCACCACCACCATCCACGCCTTCGTCGGCAACGGCGGCCCGGAGACCACCGCCTCCCCGTTCACGGTCTCGATCACCCTGCCGGAGGGCGTCAGCCCGGAGGGCCCGTTCTTCCCGTCCACCTGCCAGGTGGTGAGCCGCGGCCGCGTCGTGCGGTGCGTGTTCGCGCCCGGGCTGCGGGAGGGGCGCAGCGCGACCGCCCTCATCCCGGTCCGGCTCGCCCCGGACCTGCCGGAGGGCAGGCTGAGCGGCGGCTCGGTCGCGGTGCGCAGCGCGGACGACCGGTACGAGGGCAACAACCGGCAGCCGTTCGACATCACGGTGGCCGGGACGGCCGCCGGTTCCTGAGCCGTGTGGGCCGCGCGGTCCCGTCGGCGGGGTCGGCCCTGCCGACGGGACCGTCCTGCCGGCGGCGGGCTGGGCGCCGCACCCGCCGAGGTGCCGACCAACAGCCCTGTGCGGCAGCCGAGTTGACCGGCTTGAGGCTCAGCTCAGCCAGGCGTTGACCTGGCTCGCCGCGTCCGGCGCCCAGGCGAGCTCCAGGTGGTTCAGGCCGCCGAGCAGCCGGGTGCCGCCGACCGTCGCGATGCCGGTGGTGTCCAGCGCGCTCGCGGTGAAGACCAGGCCGTCGCTCGGCCCGCGACCCTCGTTGAGCACGCCCGGGATGTCGGCGGACCCGCCCGCCAGCAGGTAGGTGCGCACCGCGGCCGGGATGCCGGCCTGCCGGAGCGGGGCGATCAGCGAGCCCGCGTCGATCGCCGCCTGGATGCCCTGGCCGGAGGTGTAGAAGCCCTGGCCGCCGTAGTAGGTGGTCCACCAGTCCTGCGCACTGCCGTCCACCCCGTAGGTGCCGTCCCAGCGGGCGAGCAGCTGGCGCTGGCCCGGGTAGCAGTCGTAGCCGCCGCTCGGCAGCACCCCGAGGCAGGGCTGCGCGGTGTACGTGCCGTAGCAGGTCATGGAGAGGTGCGGGGACGGCGCGTTGGCGGTGCCGCCGCAGGCGGGCCAGGTCACCAGGTCGAAGTCCCAGCCGTGCGCGTACACGTAGTCGAGCCCGCCGTGCGGCCCGCCCAGCGTGACCAGCCGGCGCACGTCGCCCGCGTACGCCCTCCCCCAGGAGGGCTTCACCGAGGACACGTACGCCCGGGCGGCGACCTCGCCCTTGCTCCAGGCCACCACGTCGACCTGGGGGACCCCGAGCCGGGCCCGGATCAGCGCGACCGCGTCGCCGACCGCCTGGGCCTGGAGCAGGTTGTCGCCGTGCTTGTGGGCGAAACCGATCGCGAAGACCCGGTGGCCGGTGCCGGCCAGGTACTGGGCGAGCCCGGTGGACGGGCAGTTCGCGGCACCGCAGGCGCCGCTCTCCCCCGGGTTCGCCCAGGCCCGGTCGGCGTTGTCGTTGGCGCCGTGGACCAGCAGGACGGGGGTGGCCTGGGCGCCGGTGTCCCAGCCGGCGGCGGAGTAGAGCAGGAACCGGGCGGAGGAGGGCCGACCGGTGCCGAAGTACGTCCGGCGGGCGCCGTCCTGGTCGCCGCGCCCGTCGGCGGGGAACTGCTCGGCGCCGAAGCCGGGGGTGGTGTCGAGGTAGCGCTCGACCTTGGCCCAGCCGTTGCCGGGGGCGGGGAAGGTCGCTTCCAGGGTGAGGGGGGCGGCGGCCGCGGCCCGGGCCGTGCCCGCCTGCGCGGCGGTGGGGGTGCCGAGCAGGGCGGCGGCGAGGGTCAGGAGCACGGTGGCGAGGGCGGTGGGGACGCGTCTCGCGGGGCCGGGGCGTGTGGGGGTACGTCTCATGGCCGGACGCTAGGGCCGGCGCGCGGCCCTGCCCATGTGCCGGTCGCACACCCGGGCCGCCGCGTGGTGGCGGACCGTACCGTGGCCTTTGCCTGACCGAGTGCGCCCGGTCGGATAAATTGGAAGCCTGACATCATCCGCCGTGCACAAGAGCGGCGAGCCCGACCGGGTGCTCGCCACGACCTGACAGAGACGAGGACCCGCCCCACCATGACCGCGCCCCTGCCCGCCTTCGCCGGCCGCACCTACCTCTTCCGGGTCGACAACGGCGCGGCCTTCCGCAACACCTACTCGGCCGACGGCACGCGGCTGCGCTGGGAGGGCCTCGGCGAGTCGGCGGGCCAGTGGGAGGACGTGCGCCTGCACGTCGCCGAGGTCGCGCCCTCGATCTACTTCGTCAGCTGGACCGAGCAGAGCGGGATCACCGTCAGCCACGTGATGGACCTCGGCAGGCTGACCGTGCGGGCCTTCTGGACCTTCGAGGGCGAGGGCGGCCGGGTCGGCCAGCTGCACACCGGGACGCTGGAGCGGGTGGCCTGAGCGGCGGGACCGCCGTACGGCTCCTGAATGACCGAACCCCCGGGGCCGTGGCTCCGGGGGTTCGGTCATTCAGGCTCGGTCGTCCAGGATCGGTCGGTCAGGCCCGGCCGGTCAGGCTCATGCGGACTGGTTCGGCACCTTGAGGTGCTGGGACAGCCACTCCAGCGAGGAGGGCAGCAGGGCGCTCCAGGTCTCGAAGTTGTGGCCGCCGTTCTCCAGCATGCTGTACGAGACCTTCATCGGGCTCTGCACCCCGTCGACGAAGGCCTCGGTCTGCTGCCGGTAGTCGCCGTCGCCCTTCTTGGTGCCGGCCAGCAGCACGGACACCTTCGGCTGCGGCAGGTTCTTCAGCCGCCACAGCAGGTTGGCCTCGTCGCGGCGTTGCTTGCTGCCGCCGAAGAGGTCGCCCGTGGTCGGGTCGTCGGCGGCGTCGTAGTAGGCGGAGAGGGCGACGGCGGTCGGGAAGACGTCCGGGTGGCGCATGGCCAGCTTGAGCGCGCAGTAGCCGCCGGTCGAGTTGCCCATGAAGGCCCAGGCCTGCGGGTCGGTGGAGACCCGGTAGCTGGCCTGGATCGCCGAGGGCACGTCCTTGGTGAAGTAGGTGTCGGACTGCGGGCCGTTCGGGACGTCCTCGCACTCGGTGTCCTGGGGCAGCGCGGGCGAGGGGCGCACCAGGACCATGACGGTCGGCTGCATCCGCCCCTCCTGCAGCAGCTTGAGCGCGGCGCCCGGGTAGTTGAAGCGGGTGATCAGGTTCTCGGCGATTCCTGGGAATCCGGTGCTGACGATCACGGCCGGGAACTGCTTCTGGGCGTACTCCGGCTGGAAGTACTGCGGGGGCAGGTAGACGTAGCCCTCGGTGGACAGCCGACTGGCCGCGCCGTCTATCCGGACCTTGCGGATCTCGCCGGACTGGGCGGGCTCGCGGCCCATCGCGCCGCCGCCCTTGACCGCGGCCTGGCCCATCGTCTCCACCATCAGCCGGCCGGAGGCGTCCGCCTTGTTGTGGATGACCACCGGGCCGGTGTCGCCGGTGCCCAGCAGGTCGTCCCAACTGCTGTAGAAGGCGAAGTAGTTGTTCGCGACCAGGCCGAGCGCGGCGAGCACCGCGAGCTGGGTGGCGAGCAGTGCGCCGATCCGGCCGAGCACCGACTGCCAGGTCTTCTTCGCGAGTCTGGGCCACAGCCAGACCGTGCCGACCATCATCACGACCGCGATCAGTGCGGTCAGCGCCAGCACCTTGTGGCTCGTCAGACCCATGTCCCGCTTGCTCCCACGCCTCGAACTCCAGTCCCCTCCGCTGGGGACATCCGAGGAGGTCACCCCGGTTCCCCCGCCGGGGCGCGAGGACCAACCCTAACGCCAGCTGGGAGGAAGCTGACCGCGGCTGGGAGGTGACGGGGAGCCGGGCTGACAGATGACAACGTTCAGATAACAGATTTCGAAAGTTGTCATCTGACATCTGTCAGCGGTCGGCTGTCCTCCGCCAGCCGGAGCGGGCGGGGTGGGCTGCGCCCGGGCTCAGCCCACCCGCTCCCAGAGCCGCAGCCCCGCCGTGAGCTCGCGCATGCAGCGCGCGCCGAGGTCCTGCGGGGAGCCCGGACCGGCGAGGGGCGCCTCGGAGGAGGCCCACTGCTCCAGGGCCACCCGGATCGCCGCGGTCGCGGCGGCGGCGGCCAGCCGGATCTCCAGCGGATCGGTGCCGTCCGGGCAGCGCTCGGTGAGGGCGACCCGCAGCCGCGCCTCCGAGTCGGCGTGGACCCGCTGCCAGGTGGCGTTCAGCTTCGGGTCGCGCAGCAGGCCGCGGGCCCACCGCATCATCTCCGCCCGCGCCTCGTCGGCCGGGGTCAGCGACGCGACCGCCGCGCGCTCCAGCGCCTCGCGCAGCGGCAGGTCGGCCGGGCTCGCCGCGAACAGTTCCACCCACTCCTGCCCGCCCGACGCGAGCAGCGGGGCGACGGCGTCCTCCTTGACGGAGAAGTACCGGTAGAAGGTGCGCAGCGAGATGCCCGCGGCGAGGGCGATCTCCTCGGCGGTGACCGCCTCGGCTCCCCGCTCGGCGAAGAGCGCGGCGGCGGTACGGGCGATCTCCAGTCGGGTGGCCTCACGGCGGCGCTGGGTCAGGGTCGGGCGTCCGGTCACAGGGCCAGCCTACGCGGACGCATGCCAAGGTGGCACGTCACGACGATCTGGCACATCCAGCCTTTTTGGCACAACGTGCCACTCAGGCGTACCGTGGTTCCCGAGGTCGAGAGACCACGAACGAACGGAGTACCACCATGGAGCGCTTCAGCGGACGGAACGTCCTGATCACCGGCGGCGGCTCGGGCATCGGCCAGGCCACCGTGCACCGGATCCTCGCCGAGGGCGGGAAGGTCGTCGCCGTCGACGTCAACGAGGACGGCCTGAAGAAGACCCTGGACCGCGCCACCGCCGAGGGCACCGCGGACCGCCTGACCATTCAGGTTCTGGACATCTCGGACGAGGCGGCCGTCGTCGCGGGCGTCGCCGAGGCGACCACCAGCCTGGGCGGCCTGGACGTGCTGGTCAACGCGGCCGGCATCCTCCGCTCCTCGCACACCCACGAGACCAGCCTGGAGTTCTGGAACAAGCTCCTCGCGGTGAACCTGACCGGCACCTTCCTGATGACCCGCGAGGCGCTCCCCGCGCTGCTCGCGGGCGGCCGGGGCGTGGTGGTCAACTTCAGCTCCACCTCCGCGAGCTTCGCCCACCCGTACATGGCCGCGTACGCCGCGACCAAGGGCGGCATCCAGTCCTTCACCCACGCCATCGCCTCGGAGTACTCGAAGCAGGGCCTGCGCGCGGTCTGCGTCGCGCCGGGCAGCATCGACAGCGGCATGACCCACAACCCGGGCCTGCCCGCCGACGCCGACTTCAGCCTGCTGGCCAAGCTCTCCCCCGCCCTCGGCCAGGGCTTCGCCGGCCCGGAGACGGTGGCCGGCGTGATCGCCATGCTCGCCTCCGACGACGGCGCCTTCGTCACCGGTACCGAGCTGCGCATCGACGGCGGCACCCACATGTGACCGGCTGATCGCCCCCTCGGTCCGGTCGAAGGCGGGGCCTGTGCCGTCCCCCGTACGGCGCAGGCCCCGCCTTCGTGTCGCTGTCGCTGTCGCTATCGCTGTCGGAGCCGGAGCCGGGTGCGGCGGCGGTCGGTCAGGTCACCGCAGGGGCTTCCCGAGCAGGAGTTCCCGGGTGACCCCGTCGGCGAGCAGGTCGCCCGGCTCCGCGAGCGGGGCGAAGCCGTGGCGGCGGTAGAGGGCGAGCGCCGCTTCGTTGCCGGGGAGCACGGCGAGGCGCAGCGTGGTCCCGCCGGTGGCGCGGGCCCAGCGCTCGACCTCCTCGACGAGCCGGTCGGCGACGCCCCGGCCGCGCGCCCGCGGGGCGACCCAGAGCGAGCGCAACTCCCGTACCCCGTCAGGCGATCCGGGCAGGCCGCCGACGAGCCCGACCGGGTCCTCGTCCAGCAGGGCCGCGACGTGGTGGGCGCCCGGGATGCCGAGCCGGTCGCGCCAGCGCTCCTCGCCGCCCCGGTGCCAGTCGGCGAGGCCGGCCTTGAAGGCCTCCGGTGCGTCGGTCAGGGCGGCGAGGCGGAGGTCCCGCCAGAGCTGCCAGTCGGCGGTCGTGAGGGTTCGGAGCGTCAGCGTCACCATGTCCGGCACCGTAGAGGGCCCGACCGGCGGCCGTCAGTCCGTTTCCCGTACCTGCGGGCCCGCGCGCCACCGGCCCCGGTGGTTCGGCGGGGTCCGACGGCCCGGCGAGCGCCCTACGGCGTGCGCCAGTCGGCGGGTGCCCTACGGCGTGCGCCAGTCGGCGGCGAAGGCGGCGGCCGGATTGGCGGTGAGGAGCAGCTCGGGCAGTTCGGGGCCGTGGCTGCGGGCGAGGCGCGGGGCGAGCTCGGTGAGCAGCCGGACCGGGCCGCCGGCCGCGCGGGCGGTCCGGGTCGTGGTGTCGGCGCCGAGCAGCAGCTGGGCGGCGTGGCCCGCCTCGACCAGGTCGGCGATGACCTCGAAGGCCTGGTGGTCGCCTGCGTGGCCGGCCCGGGAGGGGCTGTCCAGCGCGAGGTACACGCCCTCGGCGGCCAGTCGGCGGTGCAGCGCACGGTCGGGGAGCCGGGTGAGGTGGCCGAGGATGACCCGGTCGGGCCGGACGCCGTGCTGGTGGCACAGCCGGTGCACGACCCCGGGCGGGGCGCCGTCGGCTTCGAGGTGGACGGCGATCGGGGCGCCGGTGGCATGGTGGGCCTCGGCGGCGGCGGCCATCGTCCACCGGGTGTGGCGACTGTCGGGCCCCGCGTCGGCCGCGACCTTGATCAGCCCGGCCCGGACCCCCTCGGGCGCGCCGGGCAGACCGGTGGTGAGCTCGGCGACGAAACGTTCCGCCAGGTCGGCGTACGGGCCGGGGCGACCCTCCGCCCCGGCGCC
Organism: Kitasatospora sp. SC0581; assembly: GCF_048159585.1. Classification (NCBI taxonomy): domain Bacteria; kingdom Bacillati; phylum Actinomycetota; class Actinomycetes; order Kitasatosporales; family Streptomycetaceae; genus Kitasatospora; species Kitasatospora sp. SC0581. Next base: position 219,893 of record NZ_JBLRWA010000001.1, read on the forward strand.
GGTGGCGGAGAAGGAGCCCGGCGCGTAGTGGACCGCCTGGTGCGCGCCGGTGGCGGCGACGATCCGCACGCCGGTCGTACGGGAGAGCGCGGCGAGCGAGTCCGCGCCCCGGCCCAGGCCGAGCGGGGTCCACTGGACGAGGGTGCGGCCGCCGGCGGCGGCGTAGGCGCGCAGGACGTCCTCGGCGGCGGCCGGGTCGTCCAGCTCCTGGCCGGGGAGCAGCGGGCTGCGGATGAAGAGGTGGTCGTGGGCGTCGGTGACGCCGAGGGCGGCGGGGTCCAGGTCGCCGAGGACGGTGCGGACGGTGCGGCTCATGCCCCGGCCTCCTCGGTGACGGTCCCGGCGGCGCTCTCGGCGGCCTTGGCGCTCTCGGTGCTCTCGGCGAAGGTCGCGGTGGCGACCCGCAGGCCGGCCAGCGCCTTGGGGAGGCCGACGTACGGGGCGAGGTGGACCATGACCTCGGTGATCTCCGCCTCCGTCAGGCCGATCCGCCGGCTGTAGCGGACGTGGTCGGCGAGCTGCGGCTCGACGCCGCCGAGGGCGGTGAGGGCGGCCAGGTTGGCGATCTGGCGGTCGCGCAGGGCGAGGCCGGGGCGCTGGTAGGTGCCGCCGAAGAGGCTGGTGACGATCCAGTCGGGGAAGCCGGGGGCGAGGGCGTCCAGGCCGCCGAGGGTGGCGGCGGCGCCCGGACCGGCCAGGTCGGCGAGCAGGGCGTGGCCGGCCGCGCGGTCGAGCGGGGCCGGGGTGAGGTCGGGGCCGGCGGGAGCGGTCGCGGGGGACATCGGGGCGGTGGGTCCTTTCACCAGTGGCGGCCGGCGGGCAGCCGGTCCAGTTCGGGGCGGGACAGGTGCAGCACCTGGTACCGGACGCCGGGCGCGTCCTCGGGGGCCGGGCCGTTCCAGAGGGCGAAGCGGAGCAGCTCCCAGCGGCTCGGGTCGACGGCCACGGCGGCGGTGTGCAGGTCCGGGTGCGCGGGCAGGTCCGCGAGCGCCCGCTCGACGGCCTCGGCCGGGTCGGCGCCTTCCGGCAGCCGTACGGTCGCCCGGGTGGCGGTGCTGGGCTGCTCGGTCCTCTCCCCCGCCACTGACGACGTGCCGCGGGTCAGACCCGCGCCGAGCCAGTGCCGGACGGCGGGGCGGCCGAAGTCGGCGCTCAGGCCGCGGAAGCCCGGGCCCCAGAGGAAGCCGTTCATGCCCTCGACGGTGCGCCAGAGGTAGAACGGCGCGTACTGGTTGACGGGCGAGCCCTGCCGACCGCGCTCGCGGACCAGGTAGGCCTTGAGGCCGAGGCCCGGGTGCGCGTCGAGCAGGTGGCCCTTGTCGGCGACGCGCTTGCGGATGACGCCCATGTCGTAGTCGGCGGGGAGGGTGATCTCGTACTGCATGGCGTGCACGGCGGGGCTCCTCGGGTTCTGGCCGGTCTGACGGCGGGCGTCCTGGTGTCGGCAGGCGCGTCGGCTCTGGTCGTACGGGTTCGGCCGCGAGGGTTCGGCCGTACGGGTGCGGCGGCGCGCCCGGGGCCGTGCGGGTCAGGCCGTGCGGGTCAGGCCGTGCGGTGTGCCGCGAGCAGGCCGAGGGCGCCGCGGACGGCCCGGTCGAACGGCTCGGCGCTGTCGGCGGCGCGGGCCAGGACGTAGCCGCCCTGGACGACGGCGACCACGGCGGCGGCCGTGTCGGCCGGGTCGAGGCCGGGGGCGAACTCGCCGTCCGCCTGGCCCTGGGCGACCAGCTCGGCGATCCGGCCGCGCAGCCAGTCGAAGGTCTCCTCGACGGGCGCGCGCAGCTGCGGGTCGGCGACGACGTCGGGGTCCTGGGCCATCCGGCCGATCCGGCAGCCGCGCAGGACGTCGCGGTCGCGGTGCAGGTAGGCGGCGATCCGGTCGTAGGCGGTGCCGGGGGCGGCGAGGTCGGCCTCGGCGACGCCCCGCATCTGCTCGGCGCTGCGGCGCAGGGCGGCGGCCGCGAGGTCGGGCTTGCCGGTGAAGTGGTGGTACATGCTGCCCTGGCCGACCCCGGAGCGCTGCTGGATGGCCTTGGGGCTGGTGCCGACGTAGCCGCGCTCCCAGAGGAGGGCCTGGGTGCTCTCGATGAGACGGTCCTGGGTGCTCATGCGACTCACTGTACATACCAGTAGGTACAGAAGACCAGTGCTGACTCCGCCCGGGCGCCCCGGGGCGCCCGGATCCTCCTCGCGAAACGGTTGAGGGCCGTGCGCCGCCCCCCGGCGGCCACGGCCCCTCGACCGTTCGTCATCCCCCGCACCGCCGAGCGGCATTCCGGCGCGCCTGGTGGCGCGCGTCACGTCACGGACGGTGGCCGGCGTCACGCCGCGTAGGGGGTGCACGGCGCACTGCGCGGGCGGGCGCCGGACGCGGGCGACTACGGCAGCGCGCGGCGGACCTCCGGGGCCACCTCGCTCGCGAACAGCTCCAGTTGCTCGCGCTGCGCCCCCTCGGTGAGCGCGTCCACCCCGATGCCGACCACCTCGTTGCCGAAGGCCTCGTGGTAGCGGTGGATCTTCTCGATCACCTGCTGCGGACTGCCGACCAGGGCCGAACCGCGCTCCAGCGCGTCCTCCAGCGACGTGAACGGCGAGTTGTTGTGCCGGCCGGCGGCCGAGTCGAACAGCGCGTTCCAGTACGGGCGGAAGCCCTCGACCGCGTCCTGCGAGCGCTTGGCGACGTACAGTCCGCCGAAGCTCGCGCCCACCCTGGCCCGCTCCGGGTCGTGCCCGTAGTACTCCCAGCGCTCGCGGTAGTGGTCGACCAGCGCCCGGTACTTCTCCAGCGGGTGGAAGGAGTTGGCGGAGAAGAGCGGGTCGCCGTGGCGGGCCGCGAGGTCGGTGGACCGCGTGCTGGTCGCGCTGCCGTGCCACACCGGGATCGGGTCCTGGAGCGGGCGCGGCCAGACGGTGGCGTCCCGGAGCGGCGGGCGGGTCGAGCCCTCCCAGGTCACCTTCTCCTCGCGCCAGAGCCTGCGCAGCAGACCGTAGTTCTCGGCGAGCGCCTCCCACTGGCGCTCCTCGGGAAGGCCGAACAGCCCGAAGTGGCGCGGGTCGTTGCCCTTGCCGACGATCAACTCAAGTCGGCCACCGGAGAGTTGGTCGAGCATCGCGTAGTCCTCGGCGACCCGGACCGGGTCGAGGATGCTGAGCACCGTCACCGTGGTGAACAGCCGGATGGTGGAGGTGCGGGCAGCGATCGCGCTGAGCAGCAGGGGCGGGGCCGGGGAGAGGAACGGCTCGCCGTGCCGCTCCCCCACCCCGTAGCCGTCGTAGCCGAGCCGCTCGGCGAGGACCGCCTGGTCGATGACGTTGTGGAGCTTCTGCTCCGGGGTGCGCCGGACACCGGTTACCGGATCGGGGGCGTTGGCGACGAGGGACGAGACGGTGAACCGCACGGCGGTCTCCTTGGACGCTCGGGAGGGGCTCGGGAAGGAGTCGGAGGGGCTCGAGGAGGAGCCCTCGGGAAGGGGTTCGGCGCAGACCGGGCCGGGCGTGACGAGGCCGGTGGAGCCCCGGGAGCCGACGGGCCGCGCGGGGCACGGGGAGCCGGTACGTGGTCCGGCGCCGCACTCCCACGGGCGGGCACCGGCGGAGCGGCTGACGGGACGGGCGGCGCGCCGCTCGGGCGGCAGGGCACGCGGGTGGCGTCAGCGGACGGTGCCGCGGTGGCGGCGACAACAACAGCGGGCTGCGGCGGCGGTCACGGTCCGGACTGCCATCTCGCCTCCCCCTCGCCTCGCACGCGCACGATCCTCCGCGAGCATAGGCACCGGCCGGGGACGGGGCAAGGGCTTGATCCGCCACAGCCGACTGGCAAGATGTCCGGCATGAGCTACCTCGCCGCGGATGACCGCTATGACTCGATGACCTATCGGAAGGCCGGCCACAGCGGCGTCCAGCTGCCCGCCGTATCGCTCGGGCTCTGGCACAACTTCGGTGACGCCCAGCCGCTGGAGGTGCAGCGGGCGGTGCTCCGCCGGGCCTTCGACCGGGGTGTCACCCACTTCGACCTGGCGAACAACTACGGCCCGCCGTACGGCAGCGCCGAGCGCAACTTCGGCTACCTGTTCGCCCAGGACTTCCGGCCGTACCGGGACGAGCTGTTCATCGCCACCAAGGCCGGCTGGGACATGTGGCCCGGCCCGTACGGCAACGGCGGCAGCCGCAAGTACCTGCTGGCCAGCCTCGACCAGTCGCTGGACCGGATGGGCCTGGACTACGTCGACGTCTTCTACTCGCACCGGTACGACCCGGACACCCCGATCGAGGAGACGATGGGGGCGCTCGACAGCGCGGTGCGCTCGGGCAAGGCGCTGTACGCCGCGATCTCCAACTACCCGGCGGAGCAGCACCGGGAGGCGGTGGCGATCCTGCGCGAGCTGGGGACGCCGGTGCTGATGAACCAGTCGGCGTACTCGATCCTCAACCGGTACGTGGAGGACCACGGCGTGCTGGACGCGGTGGGCGACACCCGGACCAGCCTCATCGCGTACTCGCCGCTGGCCCAGGGGCTGCTGACCGACCGCTACCTGACCGGGGAGGTGCCGGCGGGCTCGCGGATGTCGGTCGGGAAGTTCCTCACCGAGGAGGCGCTGACCGGGCCGAAGCTGGACCGGCTGCGGGCGCTGGCCAAGGTCGCCGAGGGGCGCGGGCAGACGCTGGCGCAGCTGGCGCTGTGCTGGGTGCTGCGGGACCCGCGGGTGGTCTCGGTGATCATCGGCGCGAGCAGCGTGGCCCAGCTGGACCAGAACCTCGACGCGCTGGCGGGCGGCCCGCTGACGGCTGAGGAGCTGGCGGAGATCGACCGGCTGAGCCGCTGAGCCGAGGCGCCTCCGGCGGAGCGGGAGGCGTTGGCTGACGGCTGACGATCGACGGATGACAGCTGACAGATTTCGAAATCTGTCAGCTGTCATCTGTTATCTGTTCGCTGATATCTGTTACTTGTCAGCCGTCAGCTATTCGCTGCCGGCCGCTTGATGCCCAGGGCCGGCAGAACCGTTTCTGCAACCCGGTGGGCCTCCTCCAGCAGCGGATTGCCCGACAGGATGAAGGTGTCGACACCCAGCGCCTCGAACTCCTGCAGGCGCTCGATCACCTGGGCCGTCGAGCCGACCACCGCGGTGCCGGGGCCGGGGCGGAACAGGCTCATCCCCGGCCAGAGGTTGGGGTAGGCCTCCAGCTCGCGGGCCCGGGCCGGCACCTTGCCCCCGTGCTGGCGGAACTGCCGCTGCCAGCCGACCCCGTCCTCCCCCTTCGCCCCGCCCAGCTGGCGCGCGTAGGTGGCCTCGCTGGTGACGTCCAGCAGCCGGTCGGCGGCCGCCCAGGCCTCGTCCTCGGTGTCGCGGACGATCAGGTGCAGTCGCAGTCCGATCCGCAGAGTCCGGCCGTGGGCGGCGGCGCGCTCGCGGACCAGGTCCAGCTTCTCCTTGAGCAGGTGCGGCGGCTCGCCCCAGGTCAGGTAGACGTCCACGTGCTCGGCCGCCATCTCGATGCCGGCCGCCGAACTGCCACCGAACCAGAGCGGAATGCCGCCGGGCTGCGCCGGGGCCAGCTCGCGCAGGCTCGCGCCCGCGTTCTTCAGCTCGTAGAACTCGCCCTTGTGGTCGAAGACTTCGCCCGCTGTGAGGCGCTTGACGATCGACCAGTACTCGCCGCTGAGCCGGTAGCGGTCGTCGTGCTCGACGTCCAGGCCGTACTCGCGCAGTTGCGCGGTCGAGCCGTTCACCACGTTGAAGCGCAGTCGGCCGCCGTGCAGGTGGTCGAAGCTGAGCGCCATCTTGGCCAGCAGGGTGGGCGAGACCAGCCCCGGGTGGACGGCCAGCAGCGGCTTGAAGGCCGGGGTGGTGGCGGCGGCGAGCGCGCTGCCGAGCGTCCAGACGTCGTACAGGTCGGTCGCGAGCAGGGCGCCGGTGTAGCCCAACCGCTCGACGCTGCCCGCCAGTTGCTGGAGGTAGCGGAGGTCCACCGGGCGGCGCCCGGCCGGCTCCCAGGGATAGTGGCCCTCGCGCGGGATGATGTACCAGAGGACTTCGGAGGCCATGGGTCAGACCGCCTTCGCGAGCGCGGCGGCCACCGGGGCCTCCAGACCGGGGAGGTGGGCGTCGGCGACGGTCAGCGCCCGGTCGATGAAGCCCACACCGTGGAAGATGTCCGCGGCCTCCTGCTGCTCGGCGACGAACCCGGCCGTGGCGGGCTCCAGTCGCCAGGGCAGTGCGACCAGCGCGGCCTGCCAGTCGGCGGCCGTGCCGCCCAGGTTCTCGGCGGCGATCGCTGCGGCCTCGGCCGGGTTGGCGGCCACCCAGGCGTCCGCCCGGCGCAGCGCGGTCGCGATCGCGGCGACCACCTCGGGGCGCCCGGTCGCGAAGTCCCGACGGGTGAAGAACACCGAGCGGTCGGTGATGACGTCACCGGTGCGGACCAGTTCACGGAACTCCCCGGTGCGGCGGGCCGCGGCGAGTTCGGCGCCCTGGGCGATCCAGCCGGCGATCTCGCCGTCGCGCAGCCGCCGGGCCTGGTCCTCACCGGCCGCCGGGCGCGCCGGGGTGACGTCCTCGCCGTACGAGAGCCCCTGGGCGTGCAGGGCCTTGGCGAGCAGGTGGGTCTGCCAGGAACCGACGGAGAGGACGACGGTGCCGCCCTTGAGGTCCGCGACCGTCCGCACCGGACCGGAGTCCAGCACCAGCAGGGCGCCGTGGTCCGGTCGGGGCGCCGAGACCGCCGCGTAGACCAGGTCGTGGCCGGCCGCCTGGGCGGTGATCGGCGGAGTGGAGCCGGTGCCGCCGAAGTCGATGACGCCCTCGGCGAGCAGGGCGCCGGTGCGGGTGCCGTCCGCGTAGTGGTGGAAGGCGCCGGTCTCGCCGAGCGGGGCCAGCTCCTCGTCCAGGTACGGGAGTCGGGCGAGGTAGTAGAGCGAGGGGTTGCTGGCGTGGACGCCGAGGGTGACGGTCATCTGGTCAACTCCGGTGGTGCGGGCCTGGCTTGTGGGAAGGCAGGCGGGATCGGGGGAAGGTCGGGGAAAGCGGGGGGTCGCGGACGTCAGTGGACGCCGAGGTCGGCGAGCAGACGGCGCCGCAGGTCGGCGAAGGCGGGGTCGGCCGGATCGCGCGGGCTCTCGACGGTGACGGCCTCGTCCCGGGCGAGCAGGCCGTCGCGCAGGACCACGACCCGGTCGGCGAGCCGTACGGCCTCGTCCACGTCGTGGGTGACCAGCAGGACCGCCGGGCGGTGGCGGCGCACCAGGTCGCCGACGAGGTCCTGCATCCGTAGTCGGGTGAGCGCGTCCAGGGCGGCGAACGGTTCGTCCAGCAGCAGGAGTTGCGGCTCGCGGACGAGTGCCCGGGCGAGCGCGACGCGCTGCGCCTCACCGCCGGAGAGGGTGGCCGGCCAGGCCTCGGCGTGCCGCTCCAGGCCGACCTCGGCGAGTGCCTTCAGCCCGGTCTCCCGGGTCGCGGCGCCGCGCGGGAGGCCGACCGTGACGTTGGCCAGCACCCGCTTGGACGGCACCAGCCGGGGCTCCTGGAACACCACGGTACGGACCGGCGGGACGAGCACGGTGCCCTCGTCGGCCTGGTCGAGCGCCCCGAGGATGCGCAGCAGCGTGGTCTTGCCGGTTCCGCTGGCGCCGAGCAGGGCGACGAACTCGCCGCGGGCGATGGAGAGGTCGACCCCGTCGAGGACCGCCCGGGTGCCGAACACCCGGCGCAGGCCGCGCAGGTGGACGGCCGGGGCCGTCCGCTCGGTCGCCGAGGGAGGAGCGGGCGAACGGGGCGAGGAGGGGGCGAGGGCGGCGGCGGTGGTCGTGTCGGCGGTCATCGGGCCGCTCCCTGGACGGCCTGGCGCCACGGCATCAGCACGCGCTCCAGGACTCGGACGATGCCGTCGGCGGCGAGGCCGAGCAGCCCGTAGATCAGGATGCAGACGGCGAGGACGTCGGTGCGCGAGTAGTTCTGCGCCTGGGCCATCAAGTACCCGATGCCCTCGGTAGAGTTGATCTCCTCGGCGGCGATCAGGGCGATCACGCTGAGCGTCATCGACAGGCGCAGTCCGGACAGCAGCGAGGGCAGCGCACCGGGCAGCACGACGGTGCGCACGATCGCCCAGCGGCCGAGGCCGAAGCTGCGCATCGCCTCGACCAGTTTGCGGTCGGTGCTGCGGACCCCGCCCGAGGCGGACACGTACATCGGGAAGCTGGTGGCGACCCCGATCAGGGCCACCTTCGCGGTCTCCGTGATGCCGAACCACACCATGAACAGCGGGACGAGGGCCAGGAACGGGACGGTCCGCAGGATCTGGATCGCGGAGTCGAGCAACTCCTCGCCGAGCCGGGTGAATCCGGTGACCACGCCGAGCACCAGGCCGGTGGTCGCGCCGAAGAACAGGCCGAGCCCGGCCCGGGTGAGGGAGACGGACAGGGCGTCGGTCAGCTGACCGTTGCCCCACAACTCCCCCACGGCCTGGGCGACCTGGGCGGGCGAGGCGAGCACGTCCTGGGTCAGCGCGCCGGTGGCGGACGCGAGCGCCCAGCCACCGAGCAGGGCGAGCGGACCGACGGTGCGCAGGGTCACGGCCAGCGCGCGGGGGCGGGGCCGGTTCCGCCGGCTCTGCGGGGCGACCAGGCCGGCGTCGAGGGCGGCCCGGGTGTCCTCGGGGGTGAACTTCTCTGTCGTGGTGGTCACTTGGCACCGTCCCCGAGCCTGTTGACGTCGATCAGGTAGGGCTTGACGTCCACCAGCTGCTTGGTGACCTTCTGGTCGGCGAAGAACTGGGCGACCGTCCCGAACCGGGCGGTGTCGGCGTCGGAGATGGCGTCGGCCGGGGTCCCCTGCCTGCTGACGTTCACCGCGACGTCCTTCTCGGCGGGGGTGACGGCGGTCGGGCCGGCGTCGGTGAACACGTTGAGGTAGCCGGCCGGGTCGGCCTTCTCCTTCTCGCCGTTCTCGCGCAGGTAGGTGTAGAACTCCTTGACCACCTCGGGGTGCTTGTCGGCGAAGCCGTTGCGCACCGCCCAGACGGCGTAGTTGTCGGAGCCGACCTCCTGGCCGTTGACCAGGAAGTGCGCGCCGGCGTTGGCGATGGCGGGCGTCGAGAAGGTGTTCCAGGTCGCCCAGGCGTCCACCTGGCCGGAGTTGAAGACCCCGGAGGTCTGGTCGGCGCGCAGGTAGACCCGCTCCACCTTGTCGGCCGGGACGCCGTTCTTCGCCAGCGCCTTGAGCAGCAGGTACTCGCTGGTGCCGCCCTGGGAGACGGCGACCTTCCGGCCGACCAGGTCCTGGACGGACTTGACGGGCGAGTCGTTCTTCACCAGGATCCCCTCGCCGACGCCGTCGGGCGCGGTCTGGGCGAACAGCTTGAAGCCGGGCTTCTGGGCGAGCGCGGCGACGGCCGAGGTGATCGAGCCCTGGGCGACGTCCAGTTGGTCGGCGGAGAGGGCCTGGGCGGCGGGGGCGAAGGGGCCGGCGCTGCCGGTCCAGGCGACCTTGGCGTGGACGGCCGCCAGGGCCCGGTCCAGCGAACCGTCCTTCTTGCCGCGGGCGAGGAAGCCGTTGTTGCCGGGGTCGGGCAGGCGGAGCACCACGTCGGCCTTGCCACCGGCCCCGCCGGCGGCGGAGGCCTTGGCCCCGTCGGCGGACGAGCCGCAGGCGGCCAGGGCGGTGGAGGCGAGCAGCGCGGTGGCGGCGAGGGCGAGGCGGGGGGTCTTCACGGGGGTCTCCATGTGAGTGACAGATGACAGCCGACAGCTGACAACTTTTGAAATCTGTTAGCTGAACGCTGTTACCTGAAGTCTGTGATCCGAGCGCTGTCGGCGCCCGCACCCGAACCTGCGGCGCCGCTCGTGTCGGTGCCGGCAGCGACACCCGCACCCTCACCCGCACGCCGCACACGCAGCAGCTCGCGGGCCGCACGGAGCGGCTCCGGGTCGGCCCACGCCCGGACGTCCACCGGCGCGGTGAGGAAGCCCTGCTCCCCGAGGAACCGTTCCTGTAGCGCCAGCAGCTCCAGCCGCTCCGCCGACAGGTCCAGGTGCAGGGTGCGGTGACTGCCCGGCGCATAGGCCCCGGCGACGCCCTCGGCCCCGGCACCGGTCTCGGCCCGCAGGATCCGGACCACCTCCTCCGGGTGCTCCGCCGCCCAGTCGGCGGCCTCCAGCAGCACCGCGAGGAACCGGGCGACCAGCTCGGGCTGCTCGTCCAGCAGCCGCTGGTGGACCGTGATCGGCCGCGGGGTGCCGTTGTTGACCCGGACCCGGCGGTCCGGCGCCGCGTCCAGCTCCACGGCCACCTCCGCACCGATCCGGCGGGCCGCCTCGACGGCGAGCGCCCCCTTCACGTACACCGCGTCCACCACCCCGTCCCGCAGGGCGGCCAGCTCCGCGGACCACTGCCCGCCGCCCGGGACGCCGGGGACGTCCACCAGTTCGGCGTCCGCCAGGGTGAGGCCCGCGAGCCCGAGGGCGCCGCGGAGGCCGGCCAGCGCCATCGCCCGCCAGAAGTCGATGCCGATGTCATGATGCGGCACCGCCAGCCGCAGTCCGCGCAGCTGCGCCGGTTCGGTCACGCCGCTGCCGGCCCGCACCAGCACCACCTGGCGCTCCTCGATCCAGGTGAGGCCGATCAGCCTGGTCGCCTCGCCGCGCGAACGGGCCCACAGTGCGGGGACGTTGCCGCCCTCCCGGAACAGTCCGGTCAGCGCGTGGGTGTAGTGGTGGTCCGCCGCCACCTCCGGCGGAGCGTCCTGCAAGGAGCGGACGGCGATGCCGTCGGGGGCGAACTCCCGGGCGAGCCACCCCTGGTCGGCGGCGATCCCGGTCGCGGTGGGCACCGGGCAGCGGGTGAACCAGAGGGTGTCGGGAAGCGGGGAGGTGTTCTGGATGCGACTGGACAACGGAGTTGGTCCTCTACGGGGGCTCCGACGACAGCCGGAGGAGCTCGGGATCGATTACCGCACGAAGGCACAGGAAGCCTGGTGCGCAAGGAAGTTGTACGCCACGATGCAGGGAGGAAGGCAGGTGGCGCGGGAGGCGTCGGTCAGCGACAACACGCACGGGAGGGGAGACACCGGTGGGACGTCACGGTGCTTCTCCTTCCGCAGAGTCGGGGCAGGCGCCGCCTGGACCGAGTGGCCGTCCGGCGCGATGCCAGGAGCGTTCCACGGCGGACGAGCCCGAGGCAAGTCTTTGCCACATGGTGGGACCAGTTGTTCATCAACGCCATTCCATTGCAACGTCGTCGACACATTCCCGCAGCACCGGCTGCCCTACGCTGAGACCGCCTCCGGCCGCCGGGCCGGAGTTCCGAACCGAAACGCGAGGTGCCATGCCCGGGGCCGCCACCGCCGTCCAGAGTCCGCCGGCCGGTGCGCAGGCCGTCCAGCGCGCGCTCGGACTGCTGCACTGCTTCCATGACAACGGCCCCGACCTGAGCGCCTCGGACCTGGCCCGCCGGATGGGCCTGTCGGTCTCCACCGCGCACCGGCTGGCCCGCACGCTGGTCAGCGCCGGGTTCCTGGAGCAGGACGAGCAGACCGCCCGTTACCGGCTCGGTCCGGCCGTCGCCGAACTCGGCCAGCTCACCTTCCACCAGCGCGGGTTGCACCTCGCCGGGCCCGAGCTGGAGCTGCTGTCCCGGCGCACCAAGGCCACCGCCGACCTGGCGATCCGCAGTGGCGCGCACGCGGTGATCCTGGTCGGCGGATCGGTCCGCCCGGATACCGGACTGGGCCTGCGCCGCCCGCTGCACTCCACGGCGCTCGGCAAGGTCCTGCTGGCCTGGCCCCGCCCGGGCGAGACGACGCCCTCGACACTCGGCCCGCTGGCCTCCTTCACCGACCGCACGATCACCGAACCGGCGGTCCTGGAGGAGGAGTTGGCGAAGGTCCGAACGGCCGGGTACGCGCTCAACGACGGCGAGTCGACCGCCGGGGTGCGGACGGTGGCCGTGCCCGTCCTGGACGGTGCCGGGCAGGCGCGGTTCGCGCTGGCGGTCCGTTCGACGCCCGCGCACCTCACCGACGACCGGCTGGACTGGTTCCTCGGCCACGCCCGCGGCTGCGCCGACGCCCTCGCCGTCCTCCTGCTCCCGCCGGACCAGCGCGGCTGACGCTCCCGGCGCGCCTTCCACTCCACAGGGACGCGACGAAGCAGCGGGCCGCCCGTCCGTGTCCAGGACGAGCGGTCCGCTGCTTCGACCGGCCGGCGGTCAACCGGCCGGTGGCAACAGGCCGTTGGCGACCTGCCACCAGACCGGGCGCCAGATCGGCTGCCGGACCAGCCGTCAGATCGCGGCCGGGGTGTACTTGTAGCCGACCCGGCGGACCGTCACGATGGTGTCCCGGTAGGCCGGTCCGAGCTTGCGGCGCAGCCGGGCGACGTGCACGTCGACCGTCCACCCGTCCCCGACGTGGCCGTAGCCCCAGACCGCGGAGACCAGGTGGTCCCGGGTGTGCACCCGCTGCGGGTGCTCGGTGAGGTGGGCCAGCAGCTCGAACTCCAGGTAGGTGAGGTCGAGCAGCCGCCCGTCGACGTAGGCGTTGCGCCGCTCGGTGTCGACGGCGATGCCGCGCCCGGCCGGGCGGACCGGACGGACCCCCGCCACGGTCTGGCCGGCGGGCCCGCCGGTCGTCGGCTGTGCCCCGTGGGCCGGGTGGGCCCCGGGGAGCGTGTGGGCCCCGGGCTGGGCGGCGGCCCCGACACCGGCCGGAGCCCCCGGCAGGCCGACGACCTGCGCCGCCGGGCCCTCGGTCGGCACCAGCACCAGGTACCCGACCATCGCGCCGCCGTTCACGCCGCCGAACTGGATTCCGTACTGGGCGAGCAGACCCTGCGGCAGCGCGCCCTGCGGCAGGGTGGCGACGACGGCCGCCCCCTCCGGCAGCGCGGCGAGCAGCGCCTGGGGCACCTGCGGGACGGTCACTCCCGGCTGCGCGGCGGCGGGTGCCGGGACGGTCGCCGGACGGGTCGGTCCGACATGGGCCGGGCCGACGTGGGCCGTTCCGGCGTGGGTCGGTCCGGCATAGGGCGGACGGGCCGCCACCCCGGGCCATCGGTCGGACAGCGACGCCGGGGGGACGGACGGTCCCGCGGCCCCGGACGCGCCGGGACCGACCGGCGCGGTGGCGGGGACGGAGGAGACCGGCGGGACGGAGCGGACCGCGCGCAGGTGCGGGGTCGCGGTGGGCAGGGGCAGGGTGGCCGTGGAGGAAGAAGACATGGTGTGCCGCTCATTTCGCGCGTGACGGACGGGGTGGAGTCGTCTGCGCGTCGACCGGGCGTACTGCCTGGGCTGGACCGGAACGAACCGGATCAGCGGGCGGAGGGCCGGGACGCGCTGGGCGAGCCGGGACACGTCTGATCGAACAGGTGCGGCTGCCGGGACGGCCAGAACGGCTCGAGGTCGAGGCGACCCCGCCGGCTGTCCACGGCGCGGCTCCCGCACCGGTTCCACCGTCCGGTCCGTCCACCCGCGCGCATCGCGGGGGCCGACCCGGCCGTTCGGGTACGGCCGACGATGCCGGGGGTGGTGCTGGGGCAGACGATGTTCACTGGTGGTCTCTCCGCTGGGCGGGTCCGGTTGGTCGGCCGCGGGCACGCCGGACGGGCGGTCCGCTACGGCCTGGCCGACGGGTTTCGGCGGTGCGTCGGACGGTGGACCGAGAGGGCCGGGTGGGCCGTCAGCGCCGGGGACGTACCGGGAAGGTCGGGAAGGTCAGGCCGGTCAGCGACAACACGCGCTGCAGATCAGCGCGTGGTCGATGTAGCGGCGGACGGTGAGCGCCGGATCGGCGGCACCGGTCACGGCGACGCCGGGCATGGGGGCACCGGGCAGCGGGGAGCCGGGCACGGCGGTGGTGATGCGTCGTCGGCCGACGGTCATCCTGCTGCCCTCCCCCTCGTTCTCCACACGGCGGCGCACCGTTGACGGTGCCCGCCGACAATGCCTCGCCGGTTCGTCGAAGGCCGTCCGCCGGTTGCAACGCCCGTACGAACGGGGCGTTTCCGGCGCCCCCGACGGCATGGCCGGGCGGCCTTCGTCCACAGAGCCTTCCACGGCCGGGCCGGTCTAGGCAACCTTCGGCGCAGTGATTGTCCACGATGCGGACGGTGAAATGAGACAGCGGGCGGAAGGGGCAGGTCGGCGCGCTGACCTGCCGACTCTTCGCACGCCCGTCGAACGGCGGTCGCCCAGCCGTCCTTCACCCGTTGTCGAGCCGGAGCACGGGCCGCCCCCGGCCGGAGCTGGACCTGCTCCGACCGGACCGAGCCGGGTCCGGCCGGGGCCGAGCCGCCCTCAGGCGCCGACCGGGGCGCGGCGGTGCCGGCCGGCGGCGGCGTGCTCGACCAGCGCGACGAGCAGGTCCTTGCCGTCCTGCCGCAGCCGCGCGTCGCAGAGCACCACCGGGATGTCCGGGTCGAGGTCGAGTGCCTCGCGGACCTCGTCCGGAGAGAACCGCTCGGTGCCCTCGAAGCAGTTCACCGCGACCAGGAACGGGATGCCGCGCTGCTCGAAGAAGTCCACCGACGGGAAGCAGTCGGCCAGCCGCCGGGTGTCCGCGAGCACCAGGGCGCCGAGCGCGCCGCGGGCCAACTCGTCCCAGACGAACCAGAACCGGTCCTGCCCGGGCGTGCCGAACAGGTAGAGCGCGAGGCCCGGCCGCAGATCGATCCGGCCGAAGTCCATCGCGACGGTGGTGGTGCGCTTCGCCTCCACCCCCGAGGTGTCGTCGACCGGGCGGCCCAGCTCGCTGAGCTCCTCCTCGGTCCGCAACGGCCGGATCTCGCTGACCGATCCGACCAGCGTGGTCTTGCCCGCGCCGAAGCCGCCCGCGACCAGGATCTTCACCGCGACGGCCGGACCGCCGCGCCAGCGCGGGTCGTTGGCGTTCGCCGGGTGGGACGCGGTGCCGTCCGGATCGGGCACGGTGCCCTCCGGGCGGGGGCGGGGGTCAGAGCGCACGGAGTCCATTGATCACGTCTCGCAGCAGGCGCTCGTCCGGCAGCTCGGCGAGCGGAACGGGTCGGGTGACGCTGATCAGCTCGGCGTCGTAGAGGTCGCCGAGCAGCACCCGCACCACGCTGACCGGCAGGTCGGTGTAGGAGCCGAGCTCGGCGACGGAGAGCGGCTCGCGGCGGCACAGGGTGAGCAGCGTCTGGTGCTCCGGGTCGAGGACGTGCGCGGGCACGGCCCCCGCGACCGGCCCGGGCTCGACGGCGGTGACCAGCGAGATCAGGTCGAACAGCCCCTCCTCGACCGGCCGGGTGCGGCCGCGGGTCATCGAGTAGAGCCGCACCACCGGGCCGGCCTCGTCGTCGAACCAGCGGTCGTCGACCGGGGTGCGCGGCCGGAACAGGTCGACGTCGGGCCCGTCCGGGTCGACCTCGCCGTCCTGGCCGTCCGGGCCGTCCGTGCGGTCGGCGGCGTTCGAACCGCCACTGCCGGACGGACCGCCGACGCCGGAGGAACCGCCGGCGCCGGACGGCCCGGCCGTACCCACCGGCACCTGGGGGCCGTCCGGCGTCTCCGGGCCGTCCGGCTCATCCGCCTTCGGATCCGCCATCGGACCGCTCATCTCACCGGCGGGGCGGTTTCGGTGCGCGGCTCGGCGGCCATGTGCTCGCCGACCCGCTTGACCAGCAGCGCCATCTCGTACGCGATCTGGCCGATGTCCGCCTCGGCCTCGCTCAGCACGGCCAGGCAGCTGCCGTCGCCGGCGGCCGTGATGAACAGGAAGGCCTCGTCCAGCTCCACCATGGTCTGCCGGACGCCGCCGACCTTGAAGTGCCCGCCGGCGCCCTTCGCCAGGCTGTGGAACCCGGCGGCGACGGCGGCCAGGTGCTCGGCGTCCTCGCGGTCGAGGTCGCGGGAGGCGCCGGTGGCCAGGCCGTCGTTGGAGAGGATCACCGCGTGCCGCAGGGCCGCGACGCGCCCCACCAGGTCGTCCAGGAGCCAGTTGAGGTCCCCTGACGACTGCATCGACGTGGTCATGAATCAGTTCCTTCCGCTGGAGCGGGTGGTGCGTGTGGAGCAGGTGGTGCGGATGAAGCGGGTGGTGCGGGTACGGCGGTGTCCGGGGTCCGGCGGACCGGCTGCCCGGGCGGTACCCGCCGGACGAGCGGCGCCCGGCCGGTGTCCCGCGGCGCGGGCAGCGCCGCCGGGGCGGGCGCCGGGGCGATCGCCCGCCGGGACCGGTCGGGCGGCTGCCAGGCCGGTACGGCGGTGGGCCGTCCGGTCCCCCGCACGGCACGATCGTCGGGTGTGCCGGGACGATCCGTCAACGGAGCGCCGGTCCGGTCCGTCGGCGCACCGGGGCGGCCCGGGGAGCCGACCGTACGGTCCGCCGGGGCCGTGGCCCCTCGCCCCCGGGTGAAGCCGCGCTGGAAGGAGGCGAAGGTGGCCCTGGCCTCCTCGGGCGAGCGTTCCCGGACCTCCCGGGCCTCCCCGCCGTCCTGGGCACCTACGGCCGACGCGCCTCCGGCCTCGCCGTCGGCTCCGGTACCGGCTCCGTTGCGGAACCGTTCCTTCAGCTGTTCCGTGAGCTGCTCCCTGAGCTGCGGCGCCAGGTTCGCCTGCCGGACCCGCCGGGGCAGGCCGCCCGCCGTCCGGGGAGCGGCATCTGCGGGCGGAACCGCGGCCGGGTCGGTCCGCCCGACGGAGCCGCCGACTCCACTGGCCCCGGCAGCTCCGACGCCCCCGGCAGCCGCGACGGCCGCCTCGGCCGCGGCCACCACGACGTCCTCCCGCCGGTGCCGCCCCGGCCCCGGCGCGTCCTCGGTGTCCACCGCGGGCGCGGGGACCAGCACCGGCCCGCCCTTGCCGCGCGAGACCCGGCGCGGCAGTCCGCCCGCCGTCCGGCCCGCGTCCGGCGCGGAGGGGCGCGGCCCTCCCGTCGCCCCGCGGTGCCTGCCGTCCGCGTCACCACCGGCACCGGCGGAACCGACGGCACCGACCGCGGACGCCGACGAGGGAGCCGACGGGCGTGCCGACGGAGCCGCCGACGGGGAAGCACCACCCGACCCGGGCACCGCCACCAGGTCCCGCTGCCCGCGCCGGCCGCCCGCCGCGGGCCGTTGCCCGGCCGTGCCCGGCTCCGGCCGCCCGTCCGGCGCCTCCGCGAGCAGCTCGCGCGGGATCAGCACCACCGCCGTCGTCCCGCCGTACGGGGACGGCCGCAGGTGCACCCGGATGCCGTGCCGGCGGGCCAGCCGGCTGACCACGAACAGGCCCAGCCGGTCGGTGTCGGCGAGGTCGAACTCCTGCTCCACGGCGAGGCGTTCGTTGATCTCGGCGAGCAGCTGCTCGCTCAGCCCGAGGCCGCGGTCGTCGATCTCCAGCGCGAAGCCGTGCGCCACCACCTCGCCCTGGACGGTGACCTGGGTGCTCGGCGGGGAGAACACGGCGGCGTTCTCGACGAGTTCGGCGACCAGGTGGGTGACGTCCGCGACGGCGCTGCCGAGCAGGCCGGTGCCGGGGAACGGCCGGACGATCACCCGGGCGTAGTCCTCGACCTCGCCGACCGCCGCCCGGACCACGTCCACCATCCGGACCGGCTTGCGCCAGGCGCGCCCGGGCGAGCCGCCGGCCAGGATGATCAGGCCCTCGGCGTGCCGTCGCATGCGGGTGGTGAGGTGGTCGACCTTGAAGAGGTCCTCCAGCTCCGCCGGGTCCTCGGTGCGGCGCTCCATGGTGTCGAGCAGGGTGAGCTGGCGGTGCAGCAGCACCTGGCTGCGCCGGGCCAGGTTGACGAACACCGCCGAGACCCCGCGCCGCAGTTCGGCCTGTTCGACGGCGGCCTCGACGGCGGCGCGTTGCACCGCGTTGAAGGCTTGGCCGACCTGGCCGATCTCGGCGTCCCCGAAGTGCAGCTCGGGGGCCTCGGTGGCCACGTCCACCGGCTCGCCGCGGCGCAGCCGCAGCATGACGGACGGCAGCCGGGTGCCGGCCAGCTCGTGGGCCGCGTTGCGCAGGCCGATCAGCTGGCGGGCGAGGCCGCGGCCGATCCGGAACGAGATCATGATCGACAGCACTACGGCGACCAGGCCGATGGCACCGGCGATGCCGCCGCGCCACAGCAGTCCCATCGAGGCGGACCGCGCGCGCTCGTCCAGCCCGGCGGAGATCCGGCTGTTGATCGAGGCGAGGTCGCCGAGCGCCCGGTCGGCGGTCACCCGCCAGGAGTCGCTGTTGAGCGCCTGGACCACCCGCTCGGGGCCGCCGGCGCCGACGAAGTCCGCCTCGGCGCGGGCCAGCGCGCCCCAGGCCTCGCCACCGCGCAGCGCGACGTAGTCGGACTGGTCGGCGGGGTCGAGTTCGGCGACGTAGACGGTGAACAGCGCCTGCTGGTTGTGCAGGGCGTCCAGCGCGACCTGGTACTGCTCGGCGGTGGGCTTGGCGACGCCGGTGCGCAGGCCCTCCATCGCCGCGTCCTCCTGCGACAGGTACTCGCGGGCGCGCACCAGCTCGATCAGGATGGTGCCCTGACGCGGGAGTTGGCCGCTCTGCCGGGCGACGTAGGCGGACCGGAAGCCGAACACCGGCTTGACCAGGTCGCTGTACTGGCCCAGCGCGAACTCCCAGTTCAGCGCGGAGCGGCCGACCTGGGCGCGGAGCGGTCCGAGCTGGTCGGCGGCGGCGACGATCTGCACGAAGCGGCCGCGCTGCGGGGCGGAGAGCTTGCCCGCGGAGGTGTCCTTCTTCTGCCGCAGCACGTCCAGGCTGCGGTCGGTGGCGGCCTTGGCCCGCTCGTAGCCGTCCCTGGCGGCCGGCGAGCGCGGGTCGGCCAGGCGCTGGACGGCGGCGCGGCGCTCGTTCTGCAGGTCCCCGGTGTACTGGTCGACCGGGCCCGCGAACTCCTTGTACGTACGGCTGATCCCGAGCTGGTTCCAGACGTCCCCGGTGGTGGCGATCGTCGCGTAGGCCCACAGCGCGGCGAGCGCGACGATGGGCACCAGGAGCAGCGCGATGATCTTCGCGCGGATCGAGCTGCTGCGCAGACGCATGGAGTCCTCGGTCGGGAAGTGCCAGGCGCGGACGGGGAGCGGTGGGAACGGTAGGAACGGCGGGAGCGGTGGAGGGATGGTGTCGAGGCGCCGGTTCAGGGCCGGATCGGGGCCGAGGCGGAGCCGGGTCGGTGCTGGTACGGGGCTGGTACGGGGGGTGGCGCGGGACGGCATGGAGGGTGCCGAGGGCAAGGTCGGAGGAGGGGTTTCCGGCCACAGGTCTGCGAGACTCTACTACGCCCTCACCACTCGTTCGAGGGGCGAACCAGTCCACCGACCGGTCTCGTCCCGCACACGTCAGAAACCGGCCTCCCCCTCCCCCGCTTCGCGTCCGGATTGTCCGCCCGTGCCCGGAAATGCGGGATTGACACGAGGCCCCCGCACCCTCGGCGGTTTCTCCTCCGCACCTCCCCGGGGACGACACCACCGGAGGAGGCCGGTGCCGATCTCGTCGTGTCACCGCCACAACCCTGGGCAGTGACAGGGTGATCCGATAGTTTCGGCCCACCCCGTACTACCGGCACCGAACTGGGGAGGACTGTGCGCGAGTTCACCACCCCCGCCCCGGCCGTGCCCGAGGCCTCCGGAGGACTCGCCGACTCCCTCTACGACACCGCCGGGCGCACCCCCGACCTGGTCCAGCTGTCCCGGCGGACCGAGGACGGACAGTGGCAGGACGTCACCGCCCGGGAGTTCCGGGACCAGGTGCTCGCCCTGGCCAAGGGTCTGCTCACCCACGGCGTGCGCTACGGCGACCGGGTCGCCCTGATGTCCCGCACCCGCTACGAGTGGACGCTGTTCGACTACGCACTCTGGTCGATCGGCGCGATCACCGTGCCGGTCTACCCCACCGCCTCCCCCGAGCAGGTGCGCTGGATCCTCGCCGAGACCCAGGCGGTGGCCTGTCTGGTCGAGGACGAGGACGCCGCGATGACCGTCGGCGCGGTCTGCGACGCGCTGCCCGACCTCACCGGCATCTGGCAGCTGGACCGCGACTGCGTCGCCGCGATCACCGAGGACGGCCTCGGCGTGCCCGACTCCCTGGTGCACCGCCAGCGCCTCGGCGTCGCCGCCGGGAACATCGCCACCGTCGTCTACACCTCGGGCACCACCGGCCGCCCCAAGGGCTGCCTGATCACCCACGCCAACCTGGCCGCCGAGGCGGACGCCCTGCTCGCCGGCTGGGGGGACGTCCTGCGCGACACCGGCGGCGGCCGCCCCGCCACCCTGCTGTTCCTGCCGCTCGCGCACGTCTACGGGCGGGCCGTGCAGATCGCGGCGATCCGCGGCGGCTTCCGGATCGGGCACATCCCCGAGGTCTCCACCGACGCGCTGCTGCCCGCGCTGGAGGCCTTCCGCCCGACCTTCCTGCACGCCGTCCCGTACGTCTTCGAGAAGATCTTCCAGCAGGCCCGGCGGGCCGCCGAGGACGCCGGGCGCGGCGAACTCTTCGAGCAGGCCCGGCAGGTGGCCGTCGACTGGGCCGCCGCCCGGGAGCAGAAGGCCTTCGGCCGCGGCCCCGGACCGGGCGCGGCCCTGCGGCTGCGCCACCTCGCGTACGAGCGGACCGTCTACCCGAGGCTGCGGGCGGTGCTCGGCGGCCGGGTGCGCAGCGTGATGTGCGGCGGCTCCACGCTCCGGCGCGAGCTGGGCCTGTTCTTCACCGGCGCCGGCCTCCAGCTGTACGAGGGCTACGGGCTGACCGAGACCACCGCCGCGATCACCGCCAACCCGGCCGGCCGGCAGAAGCTCGGCACGGTCGGACAGCCGGTGCCGGGCGCCTCGGTGGCGATCGCCGACGACGGCGAGGTGTGGGTGCGCGGCGGCTCGGTCTTCGGCGGCTACCTCAACCATCCGCGGTGCACCGCCGAGTCCCTGGTCGACGGGTGGTTCGCGACCGGCGACCTGGGCCGGCTGGACGAGGACGGCTACCTCAGCATCACCGGCCGCAAGAAGGACCTGATCGTCACCAGCAGCGGCAAGAACCTGGCCCCGGCGGCCCTGGAGGAACGGGTCGAGGCGCACCCGCTGGTCTCCCAGTGCCTGGTGGTGGGCGACGACCGCCCGTACGTGGCCGCACTGATCACGCTCGACCCGGCCGCCCTGGCGCACTGGCTGAAGACCCACGGGCGGGAGCAGGCGGACCCGTGGACGGTGCTCGCGGACGAGGAGCTGCACGTGGAGGTCCAGCGTGCGGTGGCGGCCGCGAACACGGCCGTCTCGCGGGCCGAGTCGATCCGCGCGTTCCGGCTGCTGCCACGGGAGTTCAGCCAGGAGCAGGGGCTGCTGACGCCCTCGCTCAAGCTGCGGCGGGCGGCGATCGCCGAGCACTACGCGACGGACATCGAGGAGTTGTACCTGCCCTGAACCGGGGCTGTCCGTCAGGTCCTTGACGTACCGTCTTGTCCCTTGTGCCACAGGCCCGATGACCGCGCAGCGGCGAACTGGTTCATCCGCCGTTCCCTTGACGACCCTATTGGTCTAGTCCATTGTTGCGACGATCCAGAGTTCCACGGTCCGATTCCGCTCACGCCCTCCCCACGGGCGTACCCCCACCTGCTGGAGTCCTCACGTGTCGATGTCCACACGCCTGTCCGCGCGCCCGTCCACACGCCTGTCCACGCGCCTGTCCACGCGCCTGTCCGCGCTGGCCGCCTCGGTCGCCCTGCTCACCGGTCTCGCCGCACCGGCGGCCTCGGCCGACGCCGCCCCGGCCGGCGGTCCGAGCGCCCAGGCCGCCCCGACCGTCAACCTCGCCACCAACCCCGGCTTCGAACTGCCCTCCCCCGACCTCGCCGACTGGGGCAGCGTCCCCGGCTGGAGCTGCACCGGCGGACCGGCCGAAGCGGCCGTCACCGCCAACGCCCCGCACACCGGCGCCTCCGCGCTGACCGTCACCCCCGCGAACGCCGACTCCACCGGGGAGTGCGCCCAGACCGTCGCGGTCCAGCCCAACACCACCTACACGGCCTCCGCATGGGTGCGCGGCAACTTCGTCTACCTGGGCGCCACCGGCACCGGCAAGGACGTCGCACCCGCCTGGACGGAGACCACCGGCGGCGGCTGGCAGCGGCTGAGCACCCGGTTCACCACCGGCCCGAACGCGCGCAGCATCCGGCTGTACGTCCACGGCTGGTACCAGCAGGGCCCGTTCTCCGTGGACGACGTCCGGGTGGACGGCCCCGCACCC
Source organism: Kitasatospora sp. SC0581 (assembly GCF_048159585.1). NCBI lineage: Bacteria > Bacillati > Actinomycetota > Actinomycetes > Kitasatosporales > Streptomycetaceae > Kitasatospora > Kitasatospora sp. SC0581. The sequence continues at coordinate 242,074 of NZ_JBLRWA010000001.1, forward strand.
GCCCCGGCCGTCGCCGCCGGCTCCGTCCCCACCAACGACAAGGTCGTCTTCTTCACCGTGGACGACGGCTGGCAGCGCACCCCCGAGGCGGAACGGTTCATCGCCGACCACCGGCTGCCGATCACCGCCTTCCCGCTGCCGATGCCGGCCGCCACCGACCCGGACTTCTTCCGGCGGGTCACCGCCGTACCCGGCTCCTCGGTCCAGGACCACAGCGTCTCCCACACCGACCTCAGCACGCTCCCGCTGGAACGGCAGCAGGTCGAGATCTGCGACGCCCGTGACTCCATGACCCGCGTCTTCGGCACCACGCCGACGTTCTTCCGCCCGCCGTACTTCACCTGGAACGCCGACACCCTGCAGGCCGCCGCCAACTGCGGCATCCGCACCGTGCTCACCGCCGACGCGGACTTCAGCTGGGGCGCCGCCAACATCTGGCACCCGGGCCTGCTGCAGCCGGGCGACGTCGTCCTGATGCACTGGACCGACACCCTCGCCTCCGACCTCCAGCGCGCCCTCGCCGCCGCCGACGCCGCCGGGCTCAAGCCGGCCGGCCTGGTCGACTACCTCCGCTGACGGGCACCGTCCGGGCCTGACGGACGCGCCGCCGCCTCCGAGGGGGGCGGCGGCGCGTCGCCGTTCGCTCGGGTGCTCCCGCGCTCCGGCGCTCAGCCGCTCCGGCGCTCAGCCGCCGAAGACGTCTCCCGTCCATCCGGTCAGGCGCGCTTCGAAGTCGGCCGCGGAGGTGATGTCCTGGGCCGGGATCGCACCGCCCGACTCGTGCTCCCCCGCCGTGACCAGCTTCTCCTCCCAGCCGGCGGCCAGGTAGGACACGTCCGCCCAGCCCCCGCGGAAGAGCACCGCCTCCAGTTCCGCACCGGTCAGCGGGTCGGCCAGCCGCAGGCCGACCGAGTCCGGATCGACGACCCGGGCACGGTCCGTCTCCAGCGGCTGCGGCCACGGGGCGAGCCAATCGCGCCAGGTGAGCGGACCCACCGTCAGCCGGGCCGCACGCCACCCCGGGGCCCGGGCGGCGATCCGCGCGGCGGCGTCGTCGAGGTCCACCACACGTTCCATGGCAGCTTCCGGTTCCTCTCAGGCGGCGATCGTCCTCGTTGACAGCGTGTCCGCGGCCTGGCTCTAATGGGGGCGTGCAGCGCGGCGTCGGCCACAGAGTAGTGGGCCGGCCGACAGCCGAGCGAGCACCTTTCCGAAGGGACGATGCGCGATGAGCACTCTCTCCGCTTCCCTGATCTGACGCCGGGCGGTCACCGCGCTGCCCGCGTGCGCGAACCGTGCCCCGTGACGGACGTCTACGGACGCCGACGGATGTCCGCGGACGTCGCCGGACGCGCGACCAGCCGTTATCACCGGCTCCGGAACTCGGCGCCCGGCCCTCGGCACTGGGCACTCGGCACTCGGCACAGCAGGTGACCGCGACTTCCCCTTTCCTCTCTGGAGATCCACCACACACGCATGCCCATGTCCTTCAACCAAAACGTCATCGAGGAGTTCCGCGCCAACGGCGGGCAGGTCGGCGGCCCGTTCGAGGGCGGCGACCTGCTGTTGCTGACCACCACCGGGGCAAGCTCCGGGCGGCCGCACACCGTGCCGCTCGGGTACGTCCGGGCGGAGGGGTTGCTCCTGGTCGTCGCCTCGGCCGCCGGGGCGCCGGAACACCCCCAGTGGTACCGCAACCTCCTCGCCCACCCAGTGGTCCGGGTCGAGATCGGCACCGAAGCCTTCGACAGTGCAGGATTCGGCGTCGAGGCCTTCGACACCGTCGCCGTGCCCACCGAAGGCGACCGCCGGGAACGGCTGTTCGCCGCCGTCGTCCGGAAGGCTCCGGGCTACGGCGACTACCAGGCGCACACCGACCGGGAGTTGCCGGTCATCGCCCTGGAACGACCCGAGCCGCCCTCCGTCAGCCCCGCCCCGGTGGTGCGCAGCCTCGCCGACAAGCTGCTGGAGGCGCACACCTGGCTGCGCGCACAGCTGCGCCACGTACGGGAGGCAGCGCACGCCCACCTCCCGGGCCGACCGGCCCCGCTCGGGCTGCAGCTGCGCCAGCACTGCCTGGCCTTCTGCGACGGGCTGACGCACCACCACACCGGCGAGGACACCGCCGTGTTCCCCGCCCTCGCGCGCAGCCACCCGGAGCTGGCCGACGTCCTGGCGCGGCTCGACGAGCAGCACCGGGCCATCGGGCGGATCAAGGAGGAGTTGGTGGCCCTGCTGGCCGGGATCACGGTCACCGAACCGGAGCGGCTCCGTTCGGAGCTGGACCGGATGTCCGCCGAACTCGAGGCGCACCTCGACTTCGAGGAGGCGGAACTCCTGCCGGTCCTCGCCGGCATCCCCTTCCCGCCGACCGGACCGGCCCCGGGCAGGCCCGCGCCGAACGGATCCGCGCCGAACGGATCGGCGCCGAACGGCCGCTGAAACGGCGGTGCCGCCGCCCCCTCCCGAAGCATGGGAGGGGACGGCGGCACCGGCATGCCCCAGGACGGGACAGTGCCGTCGGAGCCCGTCCGTGACGACGGTCCGCCAAAGCGGTTCGCTACGGCGGTCCGCCACGACGACCACTGCGGGCCGATCCGGCTCCTACGGCCCTTACGGCCTACCGTCCTCAGGAGGCCGAGAACACCGGCAGGTAGCCGCCGGACTGGCCGGCCGCCTTCGGGTGGTAGCTCTCGTCGACCGGCAGGGTGGCGCTGTTCAGCCAGGTGGTCAGCGAGCCGCAGATCTCGTGCTCGGTGAAGACGTTGCGGACGTCGCCGAAGGCGAAGCCGGCGTTGGCGGCCCGCTTGGCGAGGACGCCGTCCAGGGTGTCGGCGGCACTGTTGATGGCGGCGCGAGCCGTGTCGCCGATGCCGAAGATGCAGCTGCCGCCGATCTTGTAGATGTGCGGGTAGCCCATCACCACGACGTGGGCGTTGGGGGACTTCGACTTGATCGCCGAGTACACCTTGTCCAGCTGGCCGGGCAGGGTGGTGGTGGCGTAGTTCTTGGCGGTGTTGACGGCGTTGACGCAGTCGGACTCCGAACCGAGGACACAGGTCTGCATGGTGTCGGCGAAACCGGCGTCGTTGCCGCCGACCGAGATGCTGACCAGCGTGGTGCTGGCGTCCAGGGCGGAGATCTGGCTGTTGAGGATGTCACCGGTCTTGGCGCCCGAACAGGCCACGAACTTGAAGGAGGACGGCGCGTGCGCGTTCTTCCAGAGGTACGCGTACGCGTTGGTGCTGCGCTTGCAGCTGCCGCTGTCGCTCAGGTAGCTGCCGGCACCGACGCCGGAGGAGTACGAGTCCCCGAGGGCCACGTAGTTGACACCGGCGGCGTTCGCGGACGACGCGGCGAAGAGCGTCGTCATGGTGAGGCCTGCCGCTACGGCGGCGATGGACAGGGCACGGGCAGGGCGGATCATCGCATCTCCAGTGGGGTGGCGTGGCGAGGGTCACAGAAGTGATACCAGGCGGTAGCCAAACCCGGAAGCGGTCATGCCAAGGATATTGACGGGCCGTCCGACAGCCCGGAGATGAATTGCCGCCGAAAATCCGGGATTTCGCCCAGGTCAGCGGGGGTACGCGGTGACGCGCGTAGCGCAGCGCGCGTAGACCGGCAACTTGCGGAAGTTCTGTGCACGGTAAGCGGGGGGCCGCCGCCCGGCTACCGCCGAGTCAGATTCGAAGCGGGTGCCGAGGGGCGCAGGGGGGGCTGACGGAACACCTCAAGGCACGTCAGAAGGTGGGCGGAACAGGGCATCGGCAGAACCGGTGAAATTCACCGGTGAGCCTGATCGGACCCGTGCGGCTGATCGGACGCGTGCGGCTGACGGTTGACGTCCGCCATGGCCGCGCCTGCCGTACGTGCCGCGCGTTGTGGCAGCGCGTCAAGGCAGCACGGCGGGACACCACGCCAGGGCGGCGCATCAGGGCGCCCCGCCGGGAGGTCGCGCAGGAGTACGGCGACGCGCGTGGTCAGCCGTGCACGCCGGGGCGGCCACCACCGAGGTGCACGGCACCCGGGTAGACGGCGCCCGGGGAGACCGTGCAGCCCTCGACCGGCAGCTCCTCGATCGCCTCGTTCGCGGCCGCGGGCACGCCGAGCCAGCGCGCGGCGGTGGCGACCGCCGCCCGAGCCTGGCGCAGCCCGGGCGCGCCCCAGCCGAGCAGCTCGACGGCGAGGCCCGGCGCGACCAGCAGCCGCCGGTAGTGCCGCCCCGAGGCCGGGTCGGCCACGCTCGGGCCGACCGCCCGCAGCGCCGCCGCCATCCGGACCCGCGCACACTCGTGCCCGCCGTTCGCCGAACCGACCCGGTCGTAGAGGTAGCCGAGGTAGTACGGCCGGCCGATCACGGCCTGCGCCTCCTCGGCGGCCTCCCGGGCCAGGGCGGCCGCCGGATCACCGCCGTCCTCCGGCTCCAGCGACCCGCCGGGCAGCGAGCAGATCCCGTCCCTGGGGTTCACCAGCGTCAGCACCCGCCCGTCCGGTGCGAACAGCCACCCCCAGGACTGCTTGACCGGCAGCCCCTCCGGCACCTGCTCGCCCGGCCGCCACGGCCAGCCCGCGGTGGGACGCCGCCGCACCTTCCCGAGCAGTTCGGCGATCTCCGCGCTGTACTCGATCGGGCTCATGCTCTCGCCCCGCGGCGCTCGGCGGGGGTGCTCGCCCCTGCGCACCCCCTGGCACCGAGCTCGCTCCGCTCGCTCATCCGTCCCCCTCTCGCTGTCGGGCTTCGCCGGACCGGCGGTGCGCGGGGAGGACCTGCAGGGCGCGGTACGGAGCGGCCGGAGCGGCGGCGTGGGGCACCGCACGCTCCTGCTGTTGATCTTCTCCGAATCTTCCCCGAACAGGCGGTCGATGAACAGTCCCCAGCGCCGCATGGTGGACGCGGAGGCGGCGAACGCGGTGGACGCGGAGGCGACGAGCCCCCCGATCACCCCAGCGGCCCACCCCCTTCCCCGGCGCCCCCGAAGCCGGGCAGCGGGAACCCGGGCCGAGGGTCCACCCCGGGCGGGAACGGCATCCCACGCGCGGCGTCGTCGGCCAGCTCGTCGAACACCTCGTGCGCCGTCATCGGCCGCAGCCGCCCGCCGGTCAACGCCCAGCCGAGCACCGGCGGCCGGAGCCCGGCCTCGTCGGCCAGGGAGGCCGGACCCCTGGCCGGGGCGGACCGGCCGTCGGCCTGACCGGCGGCCCGGACACCCGCCGACGGATCGCCGTGCAGCAGCAACGCCCCCTCCCCGCCCAGGGCGACGCCCGCCGCGAGCGTGACGCAGAACGCCTCGGCGTCCCGCCCGGCCGGGTACAGCCGCCCCTCCTCCACACAGACGTCCACCGCCGAGGTGAGCTCCTCGCCGTCCTCCGGGCCGTGGCAGCGCAGCGTCAGCAGGTGGCACCCCTCCCCCGCGCCCTCGGCGAGCGCCAGGTAGACGGACGTCACGTACCGCATCACGGCCGCCATCCGGAACTGCCCGTCCGGGTCCTCGCCGACGGCGTCCAGCAGGGCCGCGCAGGCCACGGACATCCGCACCCGCGCCCGGTGGTCGTCCAGCAGCACCGGGAGCAGCTCGGCCAGCCGCTCCCCCGCGTAGACGAACGGCTCCCCCGCCAGCTCGGGATCGCCCGCGTAGGCGACCCGGGCGGCGGGCATCCGAGGATCGAGGCCGAGCGCCTCGCAGTAGTCCTCGAAGTCGCCCGCCTCCAGGACCCGCAGGTGCACCTCCAGCCCCTGCCGGTGCAGGGCCGTGAGCTGCTCCTCCGCCCGCCGCAGGTAGGCCTGGTGCCCGAGCCCGCCGAACAGCCCGTACCGCGCCAGCCCGGCGAAGTCCCCGGCGTCGACGGCCAGGGCCACCGCCACCGGCTGGGGCGGCGGCGCGCCCCGGACCCGCCCGCCGAGCCCGACCGCCCGCGCACCGTCCCCTCCCGCACGGGCCCCCGGCGGCCGGCCGCCCCCGGGCGGCGCCGCCCCGCCGGGCCCGGCGGCCGACACCCCGCCGACACCGCCGCCCGGCCTCCGCCCGGCCATCACCAGCACCCGCCGCCGCCCCCGCGACGGACGCCCCGCCGCAGCGCCCAGCGCCTCGCACACCGACTCCCGCACGACAGTCATGACTCCTCCTTCTCGCTCGCCCGACTCCGGACCTCGTCGGCCGCCCCGACCGGGGGTGGCCGACGCCGAGGAACATACACAGAGCCACTGACAATTCACCCCAAGTAATCGAACAAGCTCAGCGCCACCCTCACCGGCACCGCACGGCACCCGCGGCCCGCCGTCCCCCCGGAACTCCCGGGAGTTCCGGGACCTGTGGTTTCCACCGGGCCGGGCGGGATTGTCAGTGCTGCGCGTTAGGGTCGGGGACCATGCGACTGCTGCATACCTCCGACTGGCATCTCGGGCGCTCGTTCCACCGGGAGAGCCTGCACGACGCCCAGCGCGCCTTCCTGGACCACCTGGTGGAAGTGGTCCGGTCCGAGGGCGTGGACGCCGTGCTGGTCGCGGGGGACGTGTACGACCGGGCGCTGCCCGGGCTGGAAGCGGTCGCGCTGTTCGACGACGTGCTGCACCGGCTGGCGGACCTCGGGGTGCCGACGGTCTTCATCAGCGGCAACCACGACTCGGCCCGCCGCCTCGGCGTCGGGGCGGGGCTGATCGGGCGGGCCGGCATCCACCTGCGGACCGACCCGGGCGAGTGCGCCGAGCCCGTCCTGCTGGCGGACGAGCACGGCCCGGTGGCGGTGTACGGGCTCCCCTACCTGGAGCCGACGCTGGTCCGCGAGCGGTTCGGGCTGGCGAAGGGCGGGCACGCGGCGGTGCTCGGCGCCGCGATGGACCAGGTCCGGGCGGATCTCGCGGCGCGCCCGTCCGGCACCCGGGCGGTGGTGCTGGCGCACGCCTTCGTCACCGGCGGCGCGCCGAGCGACAGCGAGCGGGACATCGCGGTCGGCGGCGTCGCCTCCGTACCCGCGTCGGTCTTCGACGGGGTGCACTACGCGGCGCTCGGCCACCTGCACGGCTGCCAGACGCTCGCACCGCACCTGCGCTACAGCGGCTCCCCGCTCGCCTACTCCTTCTCCGAGGTGAAGCAGCGCAAGACCATGTGGCTGGTCGACCTGGCCGCCGACGGCTCGGTGACGGCGGAGCGCGTCCCCTGCCCCGAGCCGCGCCGGCTGGCGACGCTGCGCGGCACCCTCGACGCGCTGCTCACCGAGGAGGGGTACGCCGAGCACGAGCAGTCCTGGGTGCAGGCCACGCTCACCGACGCGGCCCGGCCGAGCGAGCCGATGGAGCGGTTGCGCCGCCGCTTCCCGCACACCCTCCAGCTGCTGTTCGACCCCGAGCGGAGCGAGGCCGAGCCCTCGCAGTCGTACGCGGCGCGGGTCAGCGGCCGCGGGGACCTGGAGATCGCGGAGGGCTTCCTGCGGCACGTCCGCCCCGGTGCCGAGCCGGAGCCGGACGAGCTCGGCTGGCTGCGCGAGGGCTTCGAGCACGTCCGGGAGACCACCGACCGGAAGGCGGACCTGCCCCGATGAGGCTGCACAAGCTCACCGTCACCGCCTTCGGCCCGTTCGCGGGCAGCGAGACGGTGGACTTCGACGCGCTCGCCGCCGGCGGGCTGTTCCTGCTGCGCGGCGCCACGGGCGCGGGCAAGACCAGCGTGCTGGACGCGGTCTGCTTCGCCCTGTACGGCGAGACGCCGGGCGCGCGCCGGGCCAACCGGCTGCGCAGCGACCACGCCGACCCGAAGCGGCTGACCTCGGTGGAGCTGGAACTGACCCTCGGCGGGCGGCGGCTCCAGGTCACCCGGCTGCCGGAGCAGCGCCGGCCGAAGAAGGTCGGCACCGGCACCACCGTGGAGCGGGCGCAGACCCTGCTGCGCGAGTGGGTCGCCGACACGGGCGACGGCACGCCCGGCTGGCGGGGGCTCAGCAAGTCGCATCAGGAGGCCGGGGAGGAGATCCACCGGCTGGTCGGCATGAACCGGGAGCAGTTCTGCCAGGTGGTGCTACTGCCGCAGGGCGACTTCGCCCGCTTCCTCAAGGCCGACTCGGAGGAGCGCGGCAAGCTGCTGCGGCGGCTGTTCGACACCGAGCGGTTCCAGTACGTGGAGGCCTGGCTGGCCGAGCAGCGGCGCGGCCAGGAGGCCGCCGTCCAGGCCGGCCGGCGGCGGCTGCGGGACCTCGCCAGCAAGGCCGAGCAGGCGGCCGGCCCGGACGCCGAGCCCGCCGCGGGCTGGGTGCCGGCCGAGGACGACGCCGCCGGTCTGGCCGCCGGGGTGCTGGGCTGGGCGGCGGTCCTGCGCGGCGGCGCGGCCGAGCAGCTCGCCGTCGCCGAGGCCGCCCTCGCGGGCGCCGGGGCGGCCCAGCGCGCCGCCCAGGAGCGGCGCGAGGCCGCCGAAGAGCTGGCCGGCCACCAGCGCCGGCACCGGGAGGCACTGGGCCTGGCCGAGCGGCTGGCCGGCTTCGAGCCCGCCGCGGCCGCGGACCGGCAGCGGCTGGCCGCCGCGCAGGAGGCCGTCGGGGTGGAGTCGGCGCTGCGGCTGCGGGAGGGCGCGGCCGAGGCGCTCGGTCGCGCCCGGCTGGCGGAGCGCCGGCACCGCGAGGCGCTGGCCGGCTCCGGTGGCGAGGGCCGGGAGCTCGCCGGGGCGGACACCGCCGGGCTGGCCGAGGCCGAGCTGCGGCTGCGGGCCGAGGTGGTCCGGCTGGAGGCGGCCAGGGCGGAGGAGCGGCGCTGCGCCGAACTCGCCCGCGAGCAGCGCTCCCTGACGGAGGACCGGCGAGCCGCCGAGGAACTGGCCGAGGAGGCCGAGGACTGGCTCGCCGAGTTCGAGGACGGGCTGGCCCGCCTGGAGCAGCAGCACACCGAGGCCCGGTCGGCGACCTCGCGGGTCGAGCAACTGGACGGGCAGCGCGCCGAGTTGACCATCCGCCTGGGCGCGGCCCGGGAGCGCGACGGCCTGCGCGCCGAGATCGCCGCGGCGGAGCCCCGGGTGGTCGCCCTGCGCACCGCCGCGCTGGACGCCCGCGAGCACAGCCTGGACCTGCGGGACCGCCGGCTCAGCGGCATGGCCGCCGAGCTGGCCGAGCAGCTGCGGGCGGGCCGGGCCTGCCGGGTCTGCGGCTCACCCGAGCACCCGGCGCCCGCCGAGGCCGCGCCCGGCAGCCGGGTCGGCGCCGAGGACGAGGAGCGGGCGCGCCGGGCACAGGCCGCCGCCGAGCGGGTCTGGACGGAGGCCGACCAGGCGCTCACCGCGCTGCGGGTGCGCGAGGCCACCGCGTCCGGCGCGGCCGGGCCGGACGGTACGGAGGCGCTCGCGCAGGCCCTCGCCGGGCTGGAGCGCGAGCACCGCGAGGCGCGGCACGCGGCGGAGGCGCTCGGCCGGGTCGAGCAGGAGATCGCCCGGCTGTCGCAGGACCGTGCCCGCCGGGTCGACGAGCTGCACGAGGCCAAGGAGCGCGCGGCCGTCCTCTCCGACCGGCTGCTGGCGCTCGACACCGAGCAGCGGGCGCTGACCGCCCGGGTGGCGGCCGCCCGGGGCGAGGCGGCCTCGGTCGCCGACCGGGCCACGGCCCTCACCCGGCTCACCGAGGCGGTCGCCGCGGCTGCGGTCGCCGCCCGGGCGTACACGGAGGCGGCGGCCCGGCTCGGCGAGGCCGAGGAGGAGCTGGGCAAGGCCGCCGCCGCGGCGGGCTTCCCGGACGCCGCGGCGGCGCTGGCGGTGCTGCTGCCGCGCGAGGAGCGCGAGCGGCTGGAGGCCCGGTTGGAGCGGCACCGCACGGAGACCGCCGCCGTCCGCCGCGAGCTGGCGCTGCCGGAGCTGGCCGAGGCCGCGGTCCGTCCGCCGGTGGACCTGCCCGCCGTGGCGGCCGCGCTCGGCACCGCGACCGACCGGCTCGGCCGGGCGCACGCCGCCCACGCGGCCGCCCGCGAACGCTGCGGGGCACTGGCCGCGATCGGGCGGCAGCTGACCGGGCTCGCCGCCGAACTGGCCCCGGCGCTGGACAGGTACGGGCGGATCAACCGGCTCGCCGCGCTCGCGGCCGGCACCTCGGCCGACAACCGGCTACGGATGCGCCTGGAGTCGTACGTCCTGGCGGCCCGGCTGGAGCAGGTCGCGGCGGCGGCCAGCGACCGGCTGGTCCGGATGTCCGGCGGGCGCTACACCCTGGTGCACAGCGACGACCGGGGCACCGGGACCAAGCGCTCGGGCCTGGCCCTGCGGGTGGTCGACGCCTGGACGGGCACCGAGCGGGACACCGCGACCCTCTCCGGCGGCGAGAGCTTCTTCGCCTCGCTCTCCCTCGCCCTGGGCCTGGCCGACGTGGTCACCGACGAGGCGGGCGGCATGCCGCTGGACACCCTCTTCATCGACGAGGGCTTCGGCACCCTCGACGAGCACGCCCTGGAGGAGGTCATGGACGTCCTGGACGGACTGCGCGAGCGGGACCGCGCGGTCGGCATCGTCAGCCACGTCGCCGACCTGCGCAGCCGTATCCCCGCCCAGTTGCTGGTCCGCAAGGGACGGCACGGCTCGACCCTGGCGCTGGCCGGGCGGGAGGACGCGTAGGACCTGAACCCCCGGACCCGGGTTCGGAGGTTCAGCCCGAGCAGGCGATCCGCTGCGCCTGCTGCCAGGCGCACACCGGGCAGAGGGTGCTGCCCGGCTGGTCGGCGGGCAGTTCGGTCGGCTCGCCGCACAGGACGCAGTCGGCGCGCGGGCCGGCCGCCCGCGGGTCGTGCCGCAGCGCCGCCTCCGCTCCGCCGTCGGGCGCGAGTTCGCAGACGCCCGCTTCCTGGTTCGTACCGGTGTCGCTCATACCGACTTCCTACTCCGCGCCGCCGCCCTGCCGCAACACGCCGCGGGTGACCGGGCCGCCGCCCGCCCCTCTCTCCCCCCGCCCGCCCCGCCTCGCCTCGCCGGCAGCGAACAGATTTCAGAAAACGTTCGCTGAAAGCTGTCGGTTGAACTCTGTTCGCTGACGTTCGTTCGCTGAAACCTGTTCGCTGAAACCTGTCCGCCGAAGCCCGCCACAGGTCCGCCCCCGCCCCGCCGACGGCCCCCTCCCACCTGGCGGTTACCGTGGCCGGCATGCCCACCGACCTGCACCGACGTCTGCTCGCCGCCCGCGCCACCACCCCGTCGTACCCCGAGGTGGGTGCCACCCGGGACGGGGGCGGGCGGCTCCCGGACGGCTACGCCCACCTGCGGCGGCGGGTCCACCTGGGGCACGGGCCGGAGGTGCTGGAGCGGGCCGGGCGCTACGTGCTCGGCTGGGGCAGCCAGTTGGGCACCGGCTTCGCGGTGCACCCGGCCGGCCCGGCCCGGGAGGGCGGGACGGTGCTGCTGCGGCTGAACCTGCCGGGGAGCGGGTGGCCCCGGCTGGTGATCCCCTGCCGGGTGGTGTGGACGGTGGAGGAGCCGGACCGGATCGGCTTCGGGTACGGCACCCTCCCCGGGCACCCGGAGTGCGGCGAGGAGGCGTTCCTGGTGTCGATGGACGCCGGCGGCGAGGTGTGGTTCGAGGTCACCGCGTTCTCCCGGCTGTCCGCCTGGTACGCCAGGCTCGGCCGGCCGGTGGCCCTGCTCTGCCAGCACCTGGCGATCGAGCGCTACCTCGCCGCGGTGGCCGCGCACGTCCGCTGAGCCACCGGGTCCGCCGAGGCCATCCACCGGACCGCCACCCGCGGGACCGCCGCCCGCCGGAGCGCCCGCCGTTCCCGCGCGTCAGCCGAGGAAGGACAGCCGGACGGTCCGGCGCGGGTTGTCCCCGTTGGTGTCGACCAGGACCACCGACTGCCAGACGCCGAGGGCCAGTTGACCGCCGAGCACCGGCAGGGTCGCGTGCGGGGCGACCAGTCCGGGCACCACGTGGTCCCGGCCGTGGCCCGGGCTGCCGTGCCGGTGGCGCCAGCGGTCGTCGGCCGGGAGCAGGTCGCGCAGGGTGGCGAGGAAGTCGTCGTCGCTGCCCGAACCGGTCTCCAGTACCGCGATCCCCGCGGTGGCGTGCGGGACGAAGATGTTGAGCAGGCCGTCGCGCCCGGTGGCCCGTTCGTCGAGGAACTCGACGCAGCGGTCGGTGATGTCGAGCGCGACCTCGCGGGAGCCGGTGGTGATCTCGAAGGTGCTGCTCTGGAAGGTGGTGGTCGGGAACGAGCCGGTCTGGGTGGAGTGGTTGTTGTCCGCCATGGCGCCATCCTGTCCCAGGTCAGCGGGCCGGGCGTACTCCCTCGCCGTCTGGCCGTGCCGGGCGGGCAAACTCGCATAGGCTGAAAGGTTCAGACCACATCACCCCGGACGGCCGCGACGCTCCCCCGGGCACCGCCCGGACGCCGTCCGGACACACTGAAGACCCGGCGGACCGGACGGTCCACCGGGTCGGTTCCGACCGGGCGGCGGGGAGGGACCCGTGCCGCACCGGTCGGACTAGCCGCGCCCGCCGAAAAGGCTCCGCCGCAGCCGACGCAGCGGCGTCAGCAGCGAGATCCTGGTGTGGCGACGACGGGTCGTCGGGGCCTCGGCGCCGCGCGGCGTGAGCTCCCTTATCAACCCGAGCGCCTCGGCGGTGTCCACCGCCGGGAGTGCGGGCGCGCCGAGCACGGCCAGGTGTCGGTCGATCCGGCGGCCGGTCGTGCCGACACCGCACTGGATCGCCGGCACGCGGGGCCGAGTCCGCACTTGCATGTGTTCCATCAGTTTTTCCCACCCCTACGAGGCGCCAGGGCCGTGAGGCGAAGACTATCCGTGAAGGACGGCCTTCGCGCAACCGTCCTTGGTGTTGTGCCACCGTATCGTGCGGCGTCAACTGACGAAGCACCAGGGGCCGCCCGGCCGGTCACGACTAGGCATCAATGATGGTGCACGACCGGCCATCCGTCACCAGGGCGGGCGGGCGCGAGTGCGGCAACCCTGCGCATGACGCGCGCCCGGCGCACAGCGGCACCCCGGCGGCACCCCGCCCACGCACCACCGGCACCGCCCGCACCGACCGCTTCCGCCCGCACCCCGCCCGCGTCCCCCTATTAAGGGGACAGCCGCCACATCGACAAAGCGATCACCGACCGGCCCATCGGGCACGGCCCGCCCGGGCATGACCGCCCGAGCGCGGACCCCGATGACGCCGTGACCGACCGACTTCAGGAAGTGAACACATTCGAGGGATTGACTCCCGCCGAACCTCCAAGCAATATCGGATGCACACGCCAGTGCCCGCACCGCACTCAAGCGTGTGTTCGAGTGATGAAGAACTCCGGCTCCCGCGAGCCACTGCCCGGCCGCCTCGACGCTGCGGTGGCCAGGCTCGCGCGGTGCCCGGACCGGCGGTCGGCCGTCGAGGGTCGGCCGGATCGCCACCTGACTGCCGGTGCCGCCCCGCGAGGGGCCCGGCACCGGCGGTTCCGGGTCCGCCACGGACGGCTTGTCCGCCACGGACGGCTTTCACGGACACCCTTCCCGGACACCCCGCAGCCCCCGCCGCAGCCGCGCCGCCGCCACCGCCGCCCAGGCCCCCCAAGGGCCGCAAGGCCCCGGAAAGCCCGCACCGGACGTCCGCGCAGGTCGCGCCCGGTGGATCGGTACACTCGGCCAGCGTGTCCCTCCTCCTCAGCATCGTGCTCCCGGTCCACGGCGTGGAGCGGTACCTCCCGCGCTGCCTCGACTCGATCCTCGGCGACGTCCCCGCCGCCGAGACCCGTTTCGAGGTGATCGCGGTCGACGACCTCTCCCCCGACGGCTCCGGCGCGATCCTGGACGCCTACGCGGCCCGCGACAGCCGGCTGCGGGTGCTGCACCTCACCGAGAACCAGGGCCTCGGCGGCGCCCGCACCGCCGCCCTGCCGCAGGCCCGCGGCGAGTACGTCTGGTTCGTGGACAGCGACGACTGGGTGCCCGAGGGGACGGTCGGCACGCTGCTGGACGAGCTGGCGCGGGAGCGTCTCCGGGAGACCCCCGCCGACGTGCTGCTCACCGGCTTCACCCACGTCTACCCGGACGGCGGGACGGAGCCCAACCCCTGGCGCCACGTGCTGGCCGACTCCCCGCTGGTCGAGGGCTGCACCCTGGCCGAGCACCCGGCGCTGTTCCAGACCGTGATGTCGGTGTGGAACAAGCTGTTCCGCCGCGCGTTCCTGGACGGCCTCGGCGTCTCCTTCGGCCGCGGCTACTACGAGGACATCTCGGTCACCTACCCGGCGCTGCTGGCCGCCGAGCGGCTGCGCTACCTGGACCGCCCCTGCTACTTCTACCGGCGCGGCCGGGACGGTGCGATCACCGCCACCGCCTCCCCCAAGCACGCCGACGTGTTCGCCCAGTACGACGCGATCTTCGCCTTCCTGGACCGCCCGGACCGCCCCGGCCGGCCCGTCCCGGACTCGCTGCGCACCCTGGTCTTCGACCGGACCGTCCGCCAGGCCCTGAACGTCTACGACACCCCCGGGCTGGTCCCCACCGACCTGCGCAAGGACTTCTTCCAGCGGATCGCCCGGCACTTCGACCGCCACCGCCCGGCCGGCTACCGCTTCCCCGGCGGGGTGCGCGGCGTGCAGTACCGGCTGGCCGCCCGCGGCGCCCGGATCGCGTACGCCGAGCTGCGCCGCACCGGCCGGCTGCCGCGCGAACTCAAGCGCGGGGCACGGGCGGTGGCGCCCGCGGTGAAGAAGGGGATGCGCAGCGGCGCCCGGTTCACCGCGTACAACGCGTTCCGCCGGCTGCCGCTGGACCAGCACCTCGCGGTCTACGCCGCGTACTGGCACCGGGGTTACGCGTGCAGCCCGGCGGCGATCTACGAGAAGGCGAAGGAACTCGCCCCGCGGGTGCGGGGCGTGTGGGTGGTGGAGAACCGCGCCCAGGCCGCCACGCTGCCGCCCGGGGTGCCGTACGTGATCGTCAACACCCCCGCCTACCTCAGGGCGATGGCGACCGCCAAGTACTTCGTCAACAACGTCAACTTCCCCCGCACCATGACGAAGCGGGCGGGCACGGTGCACGTCCAGACCCAGCACGGCACCCCGCTCAAGGCCATGGGCATGGACCTGCGCGACCATCCGGCGGCGGCCGAGGGGATGGACTTCGACCTGCTCCAGGAGGCCGTCGACCGCTGGGACTTCCTGGTCTCCCCCAACCCGCACACCAGCGGGCACTTCGCCCGCGCCTTCCCCGGCCGGTACGAGATGCTGGACACCGGCTACCCGCGCAACGACCGGCTGGCGAACGCCACTTCGGACGAGGTCCGGGCGATGCGCGAGCTGCTCGGGCTGCGGCCGGACACCCGGGCGGTGCTGTACGCGCCGACCCACCGCGGCAGCAAGGGCGGCTACGTGCCGCTGCTCGACGTGGCGGAGCTGGCCCGGCGGCTGGGCCCGGACTTCACACTGCTGGTGCGCACCCACTACTTCCACGCGGACGGCCCGGGCGACCTGACGGCGGCCGGTGCGGAGTCGGCACGGATCGTGGACGTCTCGGCGCACCCGACCGTCGAGGACCTCTACCTCGCGGCGGACGTGCTGGTGACGGACTACTCGTCGATGATGTTCGACTACGCGGTGCTGGACCGGCCGGTGGTGGTCTTCGCCCCGGACTGGGAGGAGTACCAGCGGGAACGCGGCGTCTACTTCGACCTGTTCGCGGAGCCGCCGGGCGCGGTCACGGTGGACGCGGACGGGCTGGCGCGGGCGCTGCTGGCGGGCGACCCCGAGCCGGCGGCGCGGGCCGACTTCCGGGCGAAGTTCTGCGTCTGGGACGACGGCGGGGCCGCGGAGCGGGTGGTGCGCCGGGTGTTCCCGGTGGAGAAGGACAAGTAGGAGGAGCGGCGCGGGAGCGTCCGCGGGACCTCCGGACGGGGCCGGCGCCGCCGGTACGGCGACCGGCCCCGTCCGGCACGGGCTCAGCGCCGGCGGGCGGCCAGGAACTCCTCGAAGGTCAGGACGCCGTCGTGGTTGGTGTCCATGCTGTGGATCAGCGCCTCGGCCATCGAGATGGTGACGTCGTGGTCGCCCATCTCGTTGGCGGCCAGAGCGTACTCGGCCGGGGTGATCTTGCCGTCGCCGTCCTTGTCGAAGCGGTCGAAAAAGGCCTTGATCGCCTCGGTGGTCTCCATGGTGCCCTCCTGGGTACTGCGGGGTGTCGCTCGGTTCGGACGGCCGTACCCTACCCGGCCGTGGTGTTCGCCACGGTCGCCGGGAGTGGACGCGCGCCGGGGTCGGTGTCGTAGTCTGCGGATCTGATTGCAGGCCCGGGCTCCTCCCGGGCGATCGTTCGTCCAGGGAGGGAATCGTGCTCGACCTCGCCACCAAGTTGGTGCTGAAACCGGTCTCGCGGGGGATCTGGCGGCCGGTCATCGAGGGAATCGGGAACGTGCCGCGCAAGGGCGGGGTGATCCTGGCCAGCAACCACCTGTCCTTCATCGACAGCGTGGTGATCCCGCTGACCGCCCCGCGCCGGGTCCACTTCCTCGCCAAGGCCGAGTACTTCACCGGCAGCGGGCTCAAGGGCCGGCTCTCCAAGGGCTTCTTCGAGGCCATCGGCGCCGTGCCGGTCGAGCGCGGCACCTACCGTTCCGCTCAGGCCTCGCTGGAGTCGGCGCTGGAGATCCTGGAGGACGGCAAGGCCTTCGGCATCTACCCCGAGGGCACCCGCTCCCTGGACGGCCGGCTCTACCGGGGCAAGACGGGCGTCGCCTGGCTCGCGCTGACCGCGGGCGTGCCGGTGGTGCCGGTTGCGCTGGAGGGTCCGGAGCAGATCCTGCCGGTGGGCAAACGGCTGCCGCGGCTGAAGAAGGTGACGGTCCGCTTCGGCGAGCCGCTGCACTTCGACGAGCTGCACGGGCAGGCCCGCTCGCTGAAGGCCCGTCGGCAGGTGACCGACGAGGTGATGGCGGCCATCCAGCGGCTCTCCGGCCAGGAGGTCGCGGAGAGCTACAACGAGGTCCCGAAGGCGGCCTGACCGCCGGCCCGTCCCGGGCGCACGCGCTCGCACGCCGGCCCGTCCCGCACACCCGAGCGCGGCGTCCGCCCCGTCTGCCCGACTCGACACGAACCCGGGCGCGCCCGCCCCGTCACACGTGCCCGAGCGCGGCCGGCTCGGGCTGCCGGGCGGCCTCCGGCACCTCCCGGCGCAGCAGCGCCGCGTACCGTCCGTCCAGCGCCACCAGCTCCTCGTGGGTGCCGAGTTCGACCACCTCGCCGTGGTCCAGGACGGCGATCTGGTCGGCGGCGCGGACGGTGGAGAGCCGGTGCGCGATGGTGATGGTGGTGCGGCCGGCGGCCAGGGTGTCCACGGCCTGCTGGACGGCGTGCTCGGTGCGGTTGTCGAGCGCGCTGGTGGCCTCGTCGAGGATGAGCACCGGCGGGTTGCGCAGGATCGTCCGGGCGAGTGCGAGGCGCTGCTTCTCGCCGCCGGAGAAGCGGTAGCCGCGCTCGCCGACCAGGGTGTCGTAGCCGTCCGGGAGGGCGGCGATGGTGTCGTGGACCTGTGCGGCCCGGGCGGCCTCGACCAGTTCGGCGTCGCTGGCGCCGGGTTTGGCGAAGCGCAGGTTCTCGGCGACCGAGGCATGGAAGAGGTAGGTCTCCTGGGAGACCACGCCGACCGCGCGGGCCAGGGTGTCGAAGGACAGTTCGCGCACGTCCACGCCGTCCAGGGTGACGCTTCCGCCGGTGACGTCGTACAGCCGCGGGACGAGGTAGCTGAGGGTGGTCTTGCCCGAGCCGGTCTCGCCGACCACGGCCAGCGAGCTCCCGGCCGGGACGGTGAGGTCGACGCCGGCCAGGGTGGGGCGCTCCTGCGCCGGGTCGTAGCGGAAGTCGACGTCCTTGAAGCGGACCTCGCCGCGGATGTCGGTCAGGGTGACCGGGTCGGCCGGCTCGTCGATCTCCACCGGCAGGTCGAGGTACTCGAAGATGCGCTGGAAGAGGGCGAGCGAGGTCTGCACGTCCACGCCGGTGGAGAGCAGGCTGACGGTGGGCCGGAAGAGGCCCTGCTGGAGGGTGACGAAGGCGACCAGGGTGCCGACCGAGACGATCGGCGCACCGGCGGCGGAGGTCAGCCCGGCCGCCCAGTAGATCAGCGCGGGCATCGCGGCCATCACGATCTGGATGGTGTTCATCCGCCAGCGCCCGGCCATGCTGGCCCGCACCTCCAGGTCGGCGAGCTGGTCGGACTGCCCGGTGAACTCCCGGGCGAGCGAGCCGGAGCGGCCCATCGTGCGGCCGAGCAGGATGCCGCTGACCGAGAGCGACTCCTGGACCGCCGAGCTCATCGCGGCCAGCTGCTTCTGCCGCTCGGTGGTGATCTTCTTGCGCTCCTGCCCGACCCTGCGGCTGATCCAGACGAACAGCGGGAGCAGCAGCAGCGAGACGACGGTCAGCCGCCAGTCGAGGGCGACCATGGCGACGACGGAGGCGACCACGGCGGTCAGGTTGGAGACCAGGCTGGTCGCGGTGGAGGTCACCGTGGACTGCATGCCGCCGATGTCGTTGGCGATCCGGGACTGCACCTCACCGGTGCGGGTGCGGGTGAAGAAGGCCAGCGACTGCCGCTGGAGGTGGCCGTAGACGGCGGTGCGCAGGTCGTGCATCACGCGCTGGCCGACGGTGGTGGAGATCAGCGTCTGGAGCACGTTGAAGATGCTGTTCACCACGGCGGTCAGGATCATCCCGAGCGCGAGCAGGCTGAGCAGCCCGGTGCGGCCCTGCGGGATGGCGGTGTCCAGGACGGCCCTGAGCAGGAAGGGCGAGACGACCGAGACCACGGCCGAGGCGGCGACCAGCAGCCCGACGACGGCCAGGCGGGCCCGGTACGGGCGGAAGAGCGCGAGGATGCGGCGCCACTCGGCCGGTGGGCGGGGTTCGCCCTCGGCGCGCTCGGGCGGGGTCCAGTCGATGGCGGTGGGCCTCAAGGACGGGCCTCCCTGGGTGGGGCGGTCGGGTGCGGGGCAATATAGCGAGGATAGCTCATAGTTAGATAAGCTAATAGTGACTGTTGCCCTATTCCTCGTCCGTACAGGCTCCGCGGAGCGCCCGTACGATCCCTGCGGAGCGCGCGTACGGGCCCCGCGGAGCGCGCGTACGGGCCCGCGGAGTGCCCGACCGCCCCGACCGCCCCGGGCCTCAGTTGGTCCGGTAGGTGCGCGCCGCCTTCGAGGAGACCCCGCCGAGCTTGCCGGAGGGCAGCATCCGGGCGATGGCCACGGCGACCTTGTACCGCTTGCCCGGCACGGACACGGCCCGGCCGCGCGCCAGGTCGCGCATCGCCTCGTCCACCACCCGCTCGGCGGACAGCCAGGACCAGGACGGGATGTTCCCGGTGCCCATGCCGGCCCGCTGGTGGAACTCGGTCCGGGTGAAGCCCGGGCAGAGCGCCATCATCCGAACGCCCGTACCGCCGAGGTCGCGCAGCACGCCCTGGGTGAAACTGACCACCCAGGCCTTGCTCGCGCCGTACGTGCCGCGCGGCAGGAAGGCCGCCACCGAGGCCACATTGACGATCGCACCGCGGCCGCGCTCCCGCATTCCGGGCAGGGCGGCCGTGGTCAGCCGCAGGATCGCCTCGATGTGCACCTTCAGCATGGCCAGCTCGTCCTGGAGCGGGACGGTCCCGAAGGCGCCCTTGTTGCCGAAGCCCGCGTTGTTGACCAGGAGGTCCACCGGGCGGGCGGGGTCGGCGAGTCGGGCCTCGACGGCACCGATGCCCTCGTCGGTCGCGAGGTCGGCGGTCAGCACCTCCGTCTCGATGCCGTACCTGCCGTGCAGGTCGGCGGCGGCGCGCTCCAGGCGCTCGGTGTCCCGGGCCACCAGGACGAGCTGGTAGCCGCTGCGGGCGAGCCGTCGCGCGAAGGCGGCTCCGATGCCGGCGGTCGCGCCGGTGATCAAGGCTGTGGTCATGCCCCAGACCGTACCGACTCGCCGCTTCCGGACCCACACCGAGGGCGATTTCCCAGCTCAGAGAGTTGCGGATGCAGCCCCCGGGAGGTGCTCGTACTGTCGAACGGGGGCATCGTCCGACCGGGCGGTGAAATCCAGACGAGGAGGCACTTCTGATGCTTACTCAGTTCCGGACCGCGACGACTACGACGTCACACAGCGCGACGCTCGAAGCCGAAACACTCGCGAGCCTGATGGTGGAGGAAGAGGCCGTCGTGTCCGACGCGCCCACGTACTCGCCCGAGGCCGCGGGGCTCCTGCTCCTGCTCGGCCTGGTCCTTCTCTCCCCGAAGGGCCCGAAGGAGAAGCCGATCAGGTAGCCGGGCCCCACCCACGGGGCCGCGTGCCCCTGGGACCCCGCGCCCATCCCGAGTCTCCTGAAGGAGTAGCTCACCACCATGCCGTTCGCCGAAACCCCTCTCCGTGACGAGTACGCCGCGGCGGTCGAGCGGGTGGCCGGCCGGACCCTCGACGCCCTCCGGGGCGCCGGGGGTGCGGCCGCACTCGCGGACCCCGACACCGCCGTACCCCGCCCGCTGCTGGCCGCGGTGCGCGTGCTCGGCGCCGACCTCTTCACTCCGCAACTGCTCGCCGGGGCCGAGCCCGACGGGCCCACCGCCGCGCTGCTCGCCGAGGCCCGACGGGCCTTCCCCGCCCCGGCACCGACGTCCGCCGAGGCCGCGCTGGTCGTCGCCTGGCAGGACTGGGCAGCCGACCGGCTGCTCGCCCGCACACCGTACGGGGACCCCGCACCGGCCTCACCCCCTCCCCCGCTGCCCGGACCTGACGACCTGGGCTGGCAGTCCTGGTCGGTACGGATGGCGCAGTTGTCCGTGCTCGCGCTGCCCGGACTGGACGGCCCGGTGCACGACGCCGCCCGCGCCGGCACCGCGCAACTCGCCCACGGCACCGTCCGCTCCATGCTCCGACGGGACTTCACCACCGCCGTGCGGCTCGCCCGCTGGCTCGCCTGGGCGAGCACCGAGGGCCTCCCGCTACGGCTGGAGGTCGAACCGGTCCTGGACCGGACCCACCTGGTCGGCATCGGCGCCGTCCGGACCAGGCTCGAACTCGCCGTCGCCCAGCGCCTGTTGGAGGGAAGTCCGGCATGACCGACACCCAGACGCTCACCATCGCCCAGCAGCTCGGCACCCGCGCGCTGTCCTGGCTGCACACGTCGTACCAGGGCAGCTACGGCAAGTTCGCGGACAACGCCATCATCAACCTCTCCAAGCCGGACGACATCTACAAGCCGCTCTGCGAGGTCGCGATGGCCTCCTCCCTGGTGCTGCGCGACGGGGTCGCCGGACCGCAGGACATCCATGCCGCGCGCGACCTCATCACGACCGCCTGGGGCCAGCTGCGCGAGGGCGACATGCTCTACGAGCGCCAGCTGCGGTACGTCACCATCACCGACCCGCTGGAGACGTACGCCCACTTCGCCCGGCTCGGCTACCGGCACGCCGCACTGGAGGAGTTGCTCGAATCCCTCAGCCGGCTGCGGGCCGTGCACGCCGTCGAGATCCAGGGCAGCCGGCACCTGGCCGTGGCCAACGCACGGCGGATCATCGAGCTGAGCCACCGGCCGGACTGGGCCACGCTCGCCGCCCGCACCTGGCTCGGCGCGCTCCCCGAACCCTGGACCGTCTCCTGGTCCACCGCCTACCAGGTCACCCACACCGTCTTCCACCTCACCGACTGGGGCGCCCGGCCCCAGGACCTGCCCGAACCGATGCGGGACTACCTGCGCGACTGGCTGCCGGTCTGGCTCGACATCTGGCTGGAGATCGGCGAGTGGGACCTGGTCGGCGAACTGCTGATCGTCGACTCGTGCATCGGGGAACCCGTCACCGGACGGTCCGGCTGGGAGGCCCTGGCCTCGGTGCAACGGGCGGACGGCCTCGTACCCCGGGACAACGAACCGATCGAGGACGACCCGGAGTTGGCCATCCGCGCGCACGAGCACACCGCCGTGGTCGCGGTCGTGGCCGCGACGGTCGCGCTCTCCCGGGCACTCGGCGGCGCGAACGGCGCCGACACCGCCGACACCGCGGCCGCATGAACGAACTCGACACGGCCGTCCGGGCGGCAGTCCGGGCGGCCGCACCGTACGCGACCGCGGTCACCGTAGCCGTGGCGCGCGACGGACAGGGGGAGGTGCGGTGCTTCGGACGCCTCGCCCGAGGGCGGGCGGCCGACTGCACCCCGGACACCGTCTTCGAACTCGGCTCGGTCAGCAAGACGTTCACCGCGCTGCTGCTCGCCGAACTGGCCACGCGCGGCGAACTCTCCCTCGACGACCCGGTCGAACGCCGACTGCCGCCCGACTGGCGCCCGATGGCCACCCGCTCCCCCGAGCCGATCCGGCTGCTGCACCTCGCCACCCACACCTCGGGGCTGCCCGGGCTGCCCCCCGGACTGCTCACCGGAGCCGTGCCGACCTGGCAGACCAACCCGTACGCGGCGTTCGGCGACGACCAGTTGAGAGCCGCCCTGGCCCGAACCACCGTACGTGGCAGGCCCGGCAGCATGCACCGGTACTCCAACTACGGGGTCGGGCTGCTCGGCCGACTGCTGGCCGAGACGGGCGGACTGCCGTACGGGGAACTGCTCGCCAAGCGGGTCCTGATGCCCCTGGGACTCGACGCCACCACCTGCGCGCCGGACGCGCCGAACCGGGCGACCGGCTACCGGCGCGGCCGGGCGATGCCGACCTGGCGGATCCCCGGGCTGCCGGGCGCCGGCGCGGTACGGGCCAGCGGAAGCGACCTGCTGCGCTTCCTCCAGGCCCACATCGGCGAGGGGGAAGGCCGGCTGGGGGCGCCACTGGCCGAGGTCCAACGGGTCAGACTGCGGCTCCCGCACTCCTCCGACGAGCTGTGCCTGGTGTGGAACCACCGCCGCTCGGGAGGGCGCGACCTGTACTTCCACTCCGGCGCGACCCGGGGGTTCACCTCCTTCGTCGGGTTCTCACCGACGGGCGGGACGGCGGTGGCGGCCCTCGCCAACACCGGCCCCAAGCGGGGCGGACGGTTCGTCCAGGCGGGGTACGAGGTGCTGCGGACCGCCACCGGCCGTAGCACCTAGGTACTCAACACCTGCCACCCGACAGCTGGATCGTTGCGGCCCCGGCCCTCAGACCGCCACGGCCTTGGCGCGGTCGGCGGCGATGTGCACGGCGAGGCCCGCGAGGACGGTGCCCATCACGTAGCGCTGGATCCGCAGCCAGCCGGGGCGGCGGTTGAGAAAGGCCGCGATGCTGCCCGCGCTCACCGCGATCAGGCCGTTGACGGTGATCGCTATCGCGATCTGGGTCAGGCCCAGCAGCAGGCTCTGCAGGGCGACGTGACCGCGTTCCGGGGCCACGAACTGGGGCAGCAGCGAGATGTACATGATGGCGATCTTGGGGTTGAGCAGGCAGGTCAGGAAGCCCATCGCGAACAGCCGGCGCGGCGGGTCCGGCGGCAGCTGCTGCGGGGCGAAGACCGCCGTGCCGCCCGGCTTGACCGCCTTCCAGGCCAGCCAGAGCAGGTACCCGGCACCGGCCAGCTTGATCGCGGTGTAGAGGGCGGGCACCACCGAGAACACCGCGGCCACCCCCGCCGTCACCGCGACCAGGTAGACCAGGAAGCCGGCCGCGACCCCGGTCAGCGAGATCAGCCCGGCGCGGCGGCCCTGCGCGATCGAGCGCGAGACCAGGTAGATCATGTTCGGCCCGGGCGACAGCACCATGCCCAGGGCCACGGCGGCGATCCCGAGCAGCGCCCGGCCGTCCACAGCGGATGTCAACGCGTCCATGCGAGGAGGCTAGGACGGCTCATCGGGTCAATGCAATGATGACTTTGCCCTCGGTGCAATCCGGCGCCCGAGGCCTTGGAGGAGCGAACGCCGATGGACGACTACCGCCTGATCGCCGACCGGATCGCCGCCGAGATCGCGGACGGACGACTGCGGCCCGGCCAACAGCTGCCCACCCAACGGGCGTTCGCCCGCGGTCGGGGCATCGCCAACTCGACGGCGGGGCGCGTCTACCGGGAACTGGCCCGGCGCGGACTGACCGTCGGGGAGGTCGGGCGCGGGACCTTCGTCCGGGCCGGGCGCGCACCGGACGGCACCCGGGTGGCACTCGCGGAGCCGGCCGCCGCCCCCGTGGACCTGGAGCTCAACTACCCCACCGTCCCCGGGCAGGCCGAACTGCTGGCGGGCGCACTGGCGCCGCTGCTGCGGCCGGACGCGCTGGGCGAGGCGCTGCGGCCGGTCGGCGCGGCCGGGACGGGCGCGGCACGGCGGGCGTTCGCCGGACTGGTGTCGGCCGGCTCCTGGGAGGTCGCGGCGGAGGACCTGCTGTTCGCCGGCAACGGGCGGCAGGCCATCGCCGGGGCCCTGTCCGCGCTGGTGCCGCCCGGACAGCGGCTGGGCGTGGAGGAGCTGACCTATCCGGTGGTCAAGGCGGCGGCGGAGCGGCTGGGCATCGTGCTGGTGCCGCTGGCCATGGACGAGTACGGGCTGCTGCCGGACGCCGTGGCGGCCGCCCACCGGGCCGGACCGCTGCGCGCGGTGTACATCCAGCCGCGCCTGCAGAACCCGCTCGGCGCGAGCCTGCCGCAGGAGCGGGTGGTGGCGCTCGTGGCGCTGCTGCGGCGGCTCGACCTGCCGGTGGTCGAGGACGCCGTCTGGTCCTTCCTGCGGCCGGAGTCGGTGCCGCTGGCCGCGCTCGCACCGGAGCGCACCGTCCTCGTGGACAGCCTCTCCAAGCGGCTCGCCCCGGGGCTGACCACCGGGTTCGCGGTCGTCCCGGCGACGCTGCGCGAAAGGGTGGCGGGCGCACTGCGCTCGGGCGGGTGGACGCCGGGCGGCTTCGCGCTGGAGGCGGCGGTGCGCTGGATCGGGGACGGCACGCTGGCCACGGTGGAGGCGGCGAAGCGGGCCGACGCGACGGCCCGGCAGCTGCTGGCGCGCGAGGTACTGGCGGGGCAGCGGCTGCGGTCCGACCCGTGCTCGTACTACCTGTGGTGGGAGCTGCCGACCGGCCGACGGGCGGAGACCTTCGTCGCGGAGGCGGCGCGGGCCGGGATCTCGGTCACGCCCGCGGTGGCCTTCGCCGTCGATCCCCGGCGCTCGCCCTCCGCCGTCCGGGTCGGGCTCGCCTCGCCGCCACTGCCGGTGCTGGCGCGGGCGCTGGAGACGCTGGCGGGGATCGCGGCGGGGGCGGGTGACGGCGAACGACGAACAGCTGACAGATGACAGATGACAGCTGACAGATTTCGAAATCTGTCAGCTGTCATCTGTTATCCGTCGCCTGTCATCCGTCAGCTGTCGACTGTCCGCCGTCGGTCGTCCGCCGCGCCCCCGGCGCCGACGGCGCGCAGGCGAGTGGCGGCGGTGGCGGCGAGCTGGGGGGCGAGCCGGGCCACGTCCCGGGAGCCGACCACCGCGATCAGGCTCGGCAGCAGCCAGCGGACCGGCTGCATCCCGCGCAGCCAGGCCTGGGCGTAGACGTGGGCGGATCGGCGGGCGATCCCGGCGACGATCCGGTCCACCGCGGGCTCCAGCGGATACGTCTTGTTCGCCGGCCACGGCAGCCGGGAGCGCATCTGCTTCAGCACGGCGTCCTCGTCGGCCCCGCGCACCATGTCGGTGTCGGTCCAACTCAGGTACCCGACACCGACCTTGATCCCCTGGTAGGCCACCTCGGCGCGGATCGAGTGCGCGAAGGCCTCCACCCCGGACTTGCTGGCGCAGTACGCGCTCATCAGCGGTGCGGGGGTCAGCGCGGCGAGCGAGGCGATCTGGAGCAGGTACCCGCGGCTCTCGGCGAGCGCCGGCAGGAAGGCCCGGGCGGTGGCCACGCTGCCGAGCAGGTTGACCTCGATGACCCGGCTGAAGGCCCGGTGGTCGCTGTCGGCCAGCGGCCCGCCGAGGGCGATCCCGGCATTGGCGACGACGGTGTCGACCCGCCCGTAGTGCTCCTTGATCCGCCGGGCGGTGTCCTCCAGCGCGTCGAGGTCGGTGACGTCCACCTCCCAGCTGGTCGCGGACGGGCCGCACTGCGCGGCGACGGCCTTCAGCTCCTCCGGCTCCAGCCCCAGCAGGGCCACCTTGGCCCCGCGCCGGGCGAGCTTGCGGGCCAGCGACGCGCCGACGCCGCGCGCGGCCCCGGTGACGACGACGACCTGCTCGGACAACGGCGGGATGGCGTTCATGCGACGGCGGTCCTCTCGTCGGTGGATGCGGGAACGGCGCCGGCGGGCGCGGTAGCGGCAGCGGGCGCGGCCGTCAGGTACCCGGAGGCCATCCGGTGGATCTCCGCCGCGACCTCCGCCGGGCGCTCCAGCGGCGACATGTGCCCGACCCCGGGCAGCAGCAACAGCCCCTGTGCGTCCTGGAGTTCGGCGACCATCCGGTGCGCGTGCACCGGCGGGGTCAGCCGGTCGTCGGTGCCGACCACCACCGCCGTGGGCGCGGCGATCCGGGCGAGCCCGGCGTGGACGTCCAGCCGGTCGAGGACCGCGGCCCAGTTGGCGCGGACGGCGGTCGGGCAGGCGTGCACGATCCGGGCCGTCGCCTCGACCTGGCCAGCGGGCGAACCGGCGCCCATGGTCGCGTACTTGAGCGCCGCCCGGCTGACCGGCGAGACCGGTCCGAGTGGCATCCGGGAGCGCAGCAGCTGCCGGTGCAGGAAGCGTCGCAGGCCCCGGGCGCGTACGGCCGTTGGCAGGACGGTGAGTTCGGCCACCAGGTCGCCCGGCCCGGTGGAGATCAGGACGGCCGCGGCGGTGCGCTCGGCGACCTCGGGGCGGCCACCGGCGGCCATGATCGTCATCCCGCCCATGCTGTGCCCGGCGAGCACGGCCCGCTCGCCCGCCGGCACGGTCCGCGCGAGCACGGCGGACAGGTCCTCGGCCAGCGCCCTGGTCGAGTAGCGGGCCCGGCTCGGCGGGATCTCGCTGCGCCCGTGGCCGCGCTGGTCGTAGGCCACCACCCGGTAGCGGTCGGCCAGCAGGCGGATCACCGGGGCCCAGAAGGCGATCGAGCAGGTCCAGCCGTGGGCGAGCACCACGGTGGGCGCGTCGAGCCGGCCGTGCACCTCGACGTGCAGCCGGATGCCGTCCGCCGACCGTACGCTCAACTCCTCAACGGAGACGGGAGGTTCGTACTCCTCGGGCAGCCGGACGCCGTTCACGCGGAGACCTCCTGGACGGTGCGGGCGGCCGCCGGTGCGGCGCGCATGATCAGCTCGTACTCGCCCAGGTCGACCCTGCGGGTGGCCCGGCGGAACGAGGTGGTGGAGCCGGGCCAGAGCACGGTGTTCCTGCCGCTCGGGTCGAGGTACCAGCTGAGGCAGCCGCCGGTGGTCCAGACGGTGCGGTCCATCCGGTGCTGGAGTTCGAGGTTCCACTGCCGCTGGGCGCGCGCGGTGGGCTGCATCGCGGCGGCTCCGATCGAGCCGAGCGTGGTCAACGCGTCGATCATGTAGTTCAGTTGGGACTCGATCATCAGGATCATCGAGCTGTTGCCGAGGCCGGTGTTGGGCCCGATGACGAAGAAGAGGTTCGGGAAGCCGTGCACGGTCGAGCCGCGCAGCGCCTCCATGCCGTCCTTCCACTCCTCCGCCAGGCTGGTCCCGTTGGCGCCGAACACCCGGGCGCCGATGGGCATGTCGGTGACGTGGAAGCCGGTGCCGAAGACGATGGCGTCCACCTCGTGCTCGCTGCCGTCGGCCGCGACCAGCGTGGAGCCGCGCAGTTCGCGCAGGCCGGAGGAGACGACCTCGGTGTTGGCCGCGGCGAGCGCCGGGTAGTAGGTGTTGCTGAGCAGGATGCGCTTGCAGCCGATCCGGTAGTCCGGGGTGAGCCTGGCCCGCAGCGCCGGGTCGGGGACGCCCTGGGCGATGTGGCGTTCGGCGAGCTGCTGGACCAGGCGCAGCAGTCCGGGGCGGCGCACGAACGCGTCCACCTGGAGCTCGCGGAGGGCGAACAGGGTGCCCCGGCGGATCTTCGCGGTGACCGGCAGGCGGCCGTGCAGCCACTTCTCCAGCTGGCTGATCTCGCGGTCGCGGCGCGGCAGCACCCAGGCCGGGGTGCGCTGGAAGACCGTCAGCCTGCCGACCTTGGGCTGGATCGACGGGATGATCTGCGCGGCGGAGGCGCCGGTGCCGACCATCGCGACGCGCTTGCCGGTCAGGTCGAAGTCGTGGTCCCAGCGGGAGGAGTGGAACACCTTGCCGGGGAAGTCGCCCAGCCCGGGCAGGTCGGGGATCTGCGGGTCGGCGAGCGGTCCGGCGGCGGAGACGATGGCGTCGGCCGTCCACTGGCCGGCCGAGGTGGTGATCCGCCAGCGGGTCTGCTCGCTCTCCCAACGCGCCTCCAGCACCTCGGTGTTGAAGCGCAGGTGGGGGCGGAGGCCGAAGACGGTGGCGACCTTCTCCAGGTAGGCGCGGATGTCCGGCTGGCCGGAGAAGCTGCGCGGCCAGTCGGGGTTGGGCGCGAAGGAGAAGGAGTAGAGGTGCGAGGGCACGTCGCAGGCGCAGCCGGGGTAGCTGTTGTCGCGCCAGGTGCCGCCGACCGAGTCCGCCCGCTCCAGGACCACGAAGTCGGTGATCCCGGCACGGCGCAGTCGGACCGCGGCACCGAGTCCGCCGAAGCCGGAGCCGATCACCGCCACCCGGACGTGCGGGACGGACTCCTGCGCCGCGGTGGTGTCGGTCGCTGCGGACGCGCCGGAGCGGGGGCGCTTGCTGCTGGATGCCATGCGGCAACCTCCTGAGGGTGGGACGGTGATCGTCGCGCTCTCCCGGCGAGCGTGCCCCGGAACCTCCTGGGGCCCGTCTCCGGATCCTCCCGGGGCCCGCCTCCGGAACCCCGCCAATCGCGCCAGTAATCACTGGCATGGTTGGCAGGGTAGCCCTTGCTGACACCGGATGGAAGAAGCGCGACCGCTCCGGTTCGGGGAACCTTCCGAGCCGACGGACCTATGCTGATCGCCGTGGACAAGGTCAGAGCTGCTGCGGGCGACAGAAAACGCGAGTACCGGGTGGAGGAACTGGCCGAGGCCGCCGGCATCACCACCCGCACCCTGCGCTTCTACCGCGAGCGCAAACTGCTTCAGCCGCCCCGCAAGGAGGGCCGCATCGCCTGGTACGGCGAGGAGCACCTGGCCCGGCTGCGGATGATCGGCGAACTGCTCGAACGCGGCCACACCCTGGGCGGCATCGCCGAGCTGATCGGCGCCGGTGAGAGCGGGCGGGACGTCGCCGAGCTGATCGGGCTGGAGGCGGCGATCGTCGCACCGTGGTCCGACGAGACCCCGGTACGCCTGGACTGGGACGAGCTCAAGACCGCCTTCGGCGACCAGCTGACCGAGGAGAACACCGCCGAGTCGATCGCCCAGGGCTACATCACCGTCGAGGAGGACGGCATCACCCACGTCAGCCGCCGGCTGATGGACGCCACCACCGAGCTGGTGGCGGAGGGGGTGCCTCTCTCGGCGGTGCTGGACGCCAGTCGGCGCACCCGGGAGCACGTGGACGCCATCGCCGAGATCTTCATCGAGGTGGTCGGCGAGCACCTGCTCAGCGCGCTGGCCGCCGACACCCCGCTGCCGCCCGGCGAGGCGGCCCGGCTCACCGAGCGCATCCTGCGGGTGCGACCGCTGGCGCGCACGGTCGCGGACGCCCAGTTCGCCCTCGCCATGGACCGGCGGGTGCACGTCGAGTACCTCGAACTCCTGCGCCAGCGACGGGAGAACGGCTCCGAGGCGTAACCGGGCCGCCGCGCGGGCAGGGATTCCCGCGCCCTGCCCGTACGTTGGAGGTGCCGCCGATGGCCCGACCGCTCAGCCGCCGCGCCGCTCTCGGCCTCGCCGCCGGGCTCGCCCCGGGGCTCGCGCTCGCCGCGTGCGGGTCCGACTCCCCGGCGCCGGGCGGCGGTTCGTCCGGTGGTGGTTCGTCGGGCTCCGGTTCGTCCGACTCCGGTTCGTCCGGTGGTGGTTCGGCCGGCTCCGGCGGCACCCGGACGGTCCGGCACGCGCGCGGCGAGAGCACCGTGCCGGCCCGGGCGAACCGGGTGGTGGCCCTGGACACCGACGCGCTGGACTCGGTGGTCACCCTCGGCCTCAGCCCGGTCGGCGCCACCACCGTCACCGCGGGCGCCCCGTTCCCCGCCTACCTGCCCGCCCAGCGGCTGTCCGGGACGAAGCCCGTCGGGGCCATCGGCCAGCCCAGCCTGGAGACGATCGCGGCACTGCGGCCGGACCTCATCCTGAGCAACCAGGTCCGCGACGACAAGCGGTACGACGAACTGTCGAAGATCGCGCCGACGGTGCTCTCCAAGACCACCGGGCCGACCTGGAAGGAGAACGTCCGGCTGCACGCCGAGGCGCTGGGCCGCCAGGCCGAGGCCGACGCGGCGGACGCGGCGTACCGGACGAAGCTGCGGGACCTGGTCACCGCGCTCGGCGGACCGGCCAGGGCGGCGGCCACCCGGGTCGAGATGGCCCGCTTCCTGGCGGGTGCGCCGACCAGGCTCTACCTGAACGACACCTTCGTCGGCTCGCTGTTCAAGGATCTGGGGCTCGGGCGGCCCGCCAACCAGGACAAGCCCGGTTTCTCGATGGAGATCAGCCCCGAACAGGTGGACCAGGCCGCGGCCGACGTCATCTTCTACGCGGTGTACGGGGACGCGGCCAAGTCCGACCAGGGGAAGATCACCGAGGGGGCGCTCTGGAAGAACCTGGACGCCGTACGCAACGGGCGGGTGTTCCGGGTGGACGACAACCTGTGGATGCTCGGCATCGGCTACACCGGGGCCGGGCTGATCCTGGACGAGATCCGCAAGGACATGGCACCGGCGGGCGGGTGACGGACGACGGGTGACCGCGAACAGACGACAGGCGACAGACGACAGCTAACAGATTTCAGATAACAGATGATGAAATCTGTCATCTGACATCCGTCATCCGCCGCCCGCCACGGCGCGCGTCACCCCTGCCCGTACCGGCCCGGCCGCAGTCGCCCGGTGAAGGCGAGGAAGGCCACGAACCCGCCGAGGACGACCCAGCCGGGCCAGCCCGCCAGCGACATCGTGAGCGGGTCCAGCTCGGCGTCCGGGTCCGCGAACTCCCGGACCATCGACACGCTCATGCTGCTCGTGAAGGCGTGCGCCAGCACCGCCGGGACCACCGACCCCGAGCGCAGCCTCAGCCAGGTGAAGACCGGCAGGACGAGCACACAGCTGACCGTCAGCGCGGGCACCGCCAGGTACCACGGCCGCCCCGGGTACTGGCCGCCCATCAGCAGCGTCGGCAGGTGCCAGAGCGCGAAGGCCGTCCCCGCGAGCAGGTAGGCCCGGACCAACACCGCCCTGCCACCGGCGCCCTCACCCCCGCCCGCTCGCCGGCCGAGCAGCAGCAGCCGGGGGAAGAGGAAGCCCTGCCAGCCGATCTCCTCGCCGAAGAACAGCGGCAGCGAGAGCACCATCCCGATCAGGCCCTGGACCGCCCACGTTCCGATCCGCCCCGCGTCCAGCGAGCCGAAGCCGGCGAACGGGTAGCTGCCCGCCAGCGCGCCGAGTGCCAGCGTCGCGGCCGTCAGCCCGCCGAGCACCCCGAGCGGCAGCAGGCAGGCTCGGACCGCGCGGGCCCGGGGCCGCGGCCAGCGCAGTGCCAGCGCCTCCCGTACCCCGCCGCCCCGCTCGACGAGGCGGACCACCAGCAGCGCCGCCAGTGCCGGGGCCAGCATGGCGGCCGCGATGCAGGTCTGCTCCAGCGCGCCGACCCCCTCCCGGGCGTCGGTGCGCTGGTAGCCCTCGGCGAGCAGCGGGGTCATCGCCGCCCACATCCCGGCGTAGGCGAGCACCAGGTAGACCAACAGGCCGCGCCGTCGGACGGCGCTCGGCGGGGTTCGTGTCAGTAGCGTCATGCCGAGGACGCTACGGATCCGGAGGTTCACCCCGGAACCAAGTGCACTGCCGTGCCCGGGGGTTGTCCGCTACCGCCGCGATGGTCGAGTTTTCTGGGTGTCCGGGGGCCCGCCGGAGGTGCTACCAGGGCCCCGCGCCCTGCTGTCCACCCTCGCGTGCGCCACGAATCGCCACGGAAGCTGCACGGAAAGGAAAATTGACGTATCGTCAGGCGTCACACAGCGGGGGCGACGGTGGTCCGCTCACCGTCGCCCCCGCCGTACTCCCCCGCCGGCCGGCACCCACGGCCCGGCGGGGCCCTCCACGCCTCCCCGGGCCCGGGCCTGATGGGTTCAGGCCCGGGCCCGGTTCAGCTCCGGGCTGGACTCATGCCCGAAGTCTCCCCGGAGCCTGGTCAGTTGACGTTGACGGCCGTCCAGGTGGCGGCGACCGCGTTGTACTCCGCGCTGCCCGACCCGTACAGGTCCGCCGCCGCGCTGAGGGTGCCCGCACGGGCGCCCGCGTAGTCGGTGGTGGAGGTGAAGTACGTGGTCAGCGCGCGGTACCAGATCTGCGCGGCCTTGTCCCGGCCGATGCCCGCGAGCGTGGAGTTGTCGTACGTCGGGCTGTTGTAGCTGAACCCGTTGATCGTCTTCGCGCCGCTGCCCTCGGACAGCAGGTAGAAGAAGTGGTTCGCCACCCCGGACGAGTAGTGCACGTCCAGGTTGCCGACGTTCGCGTCCCAGTAGTCCGCCGAGCCGCCGTCCTTGCTCGGCTGGTCCATGTACCGCAGCGGCGTGCCGTTGCCGTTGAGGTTGATCAGCTCGCCGATCCAGTAGTTCGGCGGGTTGGAGGGCAGGTTGGCGTACCACTCGACCATCGTGCCCATGATGTCCGAGGTGGCCTCGTTGAGGCCGCCGGACTCGCCCGCGTAGTTGAGGTTCGCGGTGGCCGCGGTCACGCCGTGGCTCATCTCGTGGCCGGCCACGTCGATCTCGGTGAGCGGTGCGGTGTTGTTGCTGCCGTCGCCGTACGACATGCAGAAGCAGCTGTCGTCCCAGAAGGCGTTGACGTAGTTGGAGCCGTAGTGCACCCGGCTCAGGGCGCCGACGCCGTCGTTGCGGATGCCGTTGCGGCCGAAGGTGCTCTTGTAGAAGTCCCAGGTGGTGGCGGCACCGAACTGGGCGTCCACGGCGGCGGATTCGCGGTTGTTGACGGTGCCGTCACCGAAGCTGTTGCTGGTGTTGGCGAACAGCGAGCCGGTGCCGTCGGTGCCGTTGTTGAGGTCGCTGGTGGACTGGCCGCCGCGACCGGCGTCCTTCAGCTGGTAGTTCGAGCCGCTCTGGGTGGTGGCCAGCGGGACCTGGCCGACGAAGATGCCGTTGCCCGTGCCGGCCGCGGTCTCGATCGTCTCGTGGGTGGCGAGGACCCGGCCGTCGGCCGCGTCGGTGACCAGGATCTGGCGGCTCGGGGTGCCGTCGGCACGCTGGCCCTCGACCGTGGTGCGGTACGCCAGGCGCGGGTTGCCGTCGGTGGCCCAGACCACCAGCTCGGCCTTGCCGGCCTGGTGGACCTCGGTGAGCGGCGACTCGTCGGCGTCGGCGCGCGCCCCGATGGTGGCCTTGACCCCCGCGGTGACCTGCGTGGCGGCCTGGTCGGCGGCGATCTTCGGGGTCGTGTTCGGCAGCGCGATCCGGGCGGCGACCGCCTTGTCGACCGACTTCACCGAGCCGTCGGCCTTCTGGTGGACGACCAGGTCGCCACCGATCACCGGCAGGCCGGCGTAGGTGCGCTCGAAGCGCAGGTGGCGGGTGCCGTCCTTGTCCACCGCGGCGTCCTTGGCGACCAGCTGCTCCTTGTCGCCGAGCTTGAGCGCCTTGGCCAGCGGGCCGGCCTGACCGACCGCCAGCTTGAGCGCGGTCGCGTGCTGCTGGGCGGCCTGGGCCTGCAGCGAGGGGGTGGGAGCGGCCTGGGCGGCGGTGCTCACCTGGATCACACCGGTCAACAGGGCCGTGGCCGAGAGTACGGCGACGGCCGCGAGCTTACGCTTCACGTACGAGTCCTTCCGGGAATCCGCGTCTGGGCGCGGTCGCACCGCGTCCCGGGGGGCCGGGTCGGCACCTGTGGGGCGGGACGGGCACTGACGTGCGGGAACCCCGTGCAGTCGAGCGGTTCGCCACCGATGGGTGGGGGTGGGGCTACCGCTGGGGGATGACCAGAAGCATGACAATCCAGCAGGTGAATTGACAGGTCTTGCTCAGCAATTGGCCAGGTCCCGCCATCGGGTAAAGAGCCTCCAATCAGCAGACGAACCCGGGCAATTCACCACATCCCGCCAAGGGCTCCGACCCGAACGACGCCCGGTCGCCTGCACCTACGGGAATCCACCCGCCGCACGCCGCACGCCGACCCGACGAGCGGGCCCGGCCAGCCGTCGATCGACTTTTACATGTGTGTAGAAGACTCCATACGGTTCCTTGACACGCCGGTGGCGAGGTCCCGCCACCCGGACCCCCTTGAACACCGGGAGGTCGTCTGCTAATCAGCCGACCGTCACCGTCACCGCCCGGACCGCAGGGCCACCTCCCTGCGCGCGAGTTGGGGGACGGCAGCAGAGGGAAGCGACGGCACGGCTGCGCTGGAGCCCACGGCTCCTCCTTCACGGGGCGGTGATGGTGGTCACCGGCAGCCTCACAGGCCGCTCGCGCACCCCGCGCCGCGAATTCTCATGCCTCGGGCGGGCCCCTACTGCAGCCGCCACTCCTGGGCGGCGTTGCCGGGGGTGCAGGAGACCATGGTGACGGCGCTGCCGGGGCCGTTGTTGGTCATGCAGGACTGGTTCTGGTAGTCGCCCAGCGTGTACGAGCCGGCCGAACTGCCGGTGCGCATCGTCCAGTTGGTGAGGAAGCTGAGGCCGTTGCTCAGCACGACCTTCCCGTCCATCGTCTGGACCAGCTGCGGGCCGCCGTTGTTGCAGGCGTTGAACAGGATCCACATGCCGGGGTTGGTCGAGCGCACCCAGCCGTACTGCGCGTGACCGCCGACGACGATCGGGTTGTCGCCGTTCAGGTTGTCGTCGCGCATCCCGATCGCGCGGCCGTCCTTCGCGCTGACGATGGTGCTCCAGCTGGTGCCGCCGCAGGACGCGGGCCGGGGCGGGCTCTGCGGGACGCTGGTGGTCCCGCCGTTGGCGCTCTGGGCCGGAGGCTGAGGGTTCTGGTTGGCGGGCGGGTTGGGCGGGTTGCCGCCGCCGGGCTGGCTCCCCTGACCGGCCGACGACGCCCCGCCGGCGGCCGCGCCCGTACCACCGGTCCGGGCGCCACCCGAACCGGCAGAGGCGCCCGAACCGCCGCTGCCGCCCTGACCACCGGTGGCCGGAACCGGGGGGACGGGGACCTGCGGCTGGTTCTGGGCGGCGCCGGGCGCCGGCTGGTCGGGGCCCGGGGTGGCCGCCGGGGTGTCGGTCGGCGCCGGGGTGGTCGGCGCGGTGGTGGTCGCGGGCGCCGAGGTGGCGGTGCCCGGGGTCACGGGGGCGGTGACCACCACGGTCGGCTGGGCGCCGGGCGACTGGGCCGCGTCGGTGCCGCCGGCCCCGCGGTCGACCAGCAGGACGGTCGCCGTGCCCATCGAGATGACCACGGGGATGACGACGGGCACCAGCAGGGTGCGCCGGGACCGCCGCCGACCGGGTTCGGTCTGCGCCTGCGGCTCCACCTTCGCCACCTCGTCCGGTGCCGGGGCGCCGCCCGCGGCGGGCACCACCACCGCCCCGCCCTTGACCAGCGCCACGGCCGCGCCGCCCTGGGCCGGCCCCGCCGCACCGTCCTTCGCGGGCTCCGCGGCACCGTCCTTCGCGGGCTCCGCGGCACCGCCCTCGGCGGCCGGGCCCGCACCGGGCCGGAGCGGGAGGGTCCCGCTGTCGGCCGCGCCGGTCTTCCCCGGCGTCTGCCCGCCGCCGGCGAAGCCCTCCCCCGCGAGCGCCGCCCGGACCGCCCTCGCCATCTCCGCCGCGTCCGCGTACCGCTCCTCGGGCTTCTTGGCGAGCGCCCGGGCGACCAGTGCCCGTACCGGCGCCGGAAAGGTGTCCGGCAGTTCCGGCACCGGCTGGTTGACGTGCTTGAGCGCGATCTGGAGCGGCCCGTCACCGGAGTACGGCGGCTCGCCGACCAGCAGTTCGTAGCAGACCACGCCGATCGAGTACAGGTCGGTGGCCGGCCCGAGGTTCACGCCCTCGGCCTGCTCCGGGGACATGTAGAGCGCGGTGCCGATGATCGCGAACGGGGCGGTGAGCTTGGTGCTGGCGAGCGCCCGGGCGATGCCGAAGTCGGTGATGGCCACCCGGCCGTCCGAACGCACCATCAGGTTGGACGGCTTGATGTCCCGGTGGACGATCTCCCGCTGGTGCGCGGCGTGCAGCGCGTCCAGGGCTCCGGCCACCAGGTCGAGGGTGCGCTCGACGCCCATCGGTCCGGTGTCCTTGAGCACCTGGTCCAGCGGACGGCCGTCGATCAGCTCCATGACGATGTAGGCGCAGCGCTCCTCGCCGTCCCCGCCGCTCTCGCCGTAGTCGTGGACGCCCACCACACCGGGGTGGTCGACCGCGGCGACCAGCTGGGCCTCGCGGCGGAAGCGCTGGGCGGAGGTGTCGTCCTCCAGCAGCTCCGAGCGCAGGATCTTGACCGCGACCCTGCGCGCCAGCACGGTGTCCTCGGCCTTCCAGACCGAGCCCATGGCGCCGCCGCCGATCTTCTCGACCAGCTCGTACCGCCCGCCGAGCACGGTGCCCGCGCCGCTCATACCCCTGCTCCCCCGTGTCATGACCCCACCCCCGCGGGTCGTCGGCACACAGTGTGCCAGAGGGTGTCGTGGACTCAGTCGTGCAGGTCCGAAAAGGAATTGGGCGCGAGTTGTCAGTCCTTGAGGAAATATCGAGCACGGTCCGCGACTTCCCGGACAGCCGAGACGACCGCGTGGGGCCGGTCGGCCTGGATGGCGTGACCGGCGCCGAGCACCGTGCCGTGCGTCCCCCGGACGGCGCTCCTCGCGACACCCGCCTGGAAGGCGGTCCAGCGGACGCGCATCGCCCTGGGCAGCCCCCGGGTCGCGCTCAGGACGGCCAGCGGCGCCTCGGTCGGCGGAGCCCCGGCCCGGCGACGACGGATCTCGGGGACGGCGGCGGCGGTCAGCCCCAGCTCGGCGAGGAGGGCACGCCGCTGGTGCCGGTGCGCGATCACGGCCGCCTCGGCCCGGGCGAGCGGCTCCTCCGGTTCGGGCGAGGTCGGCGACACCGCCGTCCGGTACAGCCAGAGCCGGTTCAGCACGGCCTCGGCGACCTGGATGGACCGCGGCTGGAACTCCTCGTGCGCCGGGTCCACGAGCACCTGCCCGGCCACCAGCTCCGGCCGCTGCCAGGCGAGGAGTTGGGACAGCTGGCCGCCCCAGCTATGCCCGACCAGGAGGGCCGGGCCCGCGTCCAGGTGCCGCACGAGGGCGGCCAGGTCGGCGAGCTGGCCGTTCAGCGTCGGGGCGGTGGACCGCTCGGGCTCACTGGCCCCCAGCCCGGCCCGGTCGTACGCCACGACCCTCCCGTACCGGGCGAGTTCGGGCAGGACGGCCGACCAGGTGAGCGCCGACGTCCCGGCGCCCGCGATCAGGACCACCGGCACGGCGCCGCCCCGGCCGGCCTCCACCCAGCGCAACGCCCGTCCGTCCCGGTCCAGTTCGCCGGTGCGCACGCCGCCGGGCAGGTGCTCGCCGAGCGCCCGGGCGACGGCCTCCTGGACGCTCCGCAGACCCGGCCCGGCGGGCTTTCCCCGCGTGCCCTGACTGGTGTTCATGTGCCGTCCCCCTGGATCCCTCGTTCGGCCCCGTTTCCCCCGGGCCTGGTTCCGACCGGCCTGCGAGCGGCCTCGGGCAGTCCTCAGACCTGTCCGGGACCGGTCTCAGGCAATCCTCAGACCGGCCCCGGACAGTTCTCCGGCGGCCCCTCAGGCAGGCAGGGCCCGCTTCAGCAGCCCGAGCAGCGCCTCCCAGTGCCGCTCAGCCGCCACCGCGTCGTAGCGGTTGGTGTCGGCCTGGGTGTAGCCGTGCGGGGCGCCGGCGTAGACCTCCGCCCGGTACCGGACGCCGGCGGCGGTGAGGGCCGCGGCGAGCCGGTCGATCTGCTCGGGCGGCAGCGACGGGTCCTCGTCCGCGTGGCCGAAGTACAGCTCCGCGGTGATCCGGTCGGCGCCCAGGTGCGGGCTGTCCGGGCTGTCGGTGGCGAGCCTGCCGCCGTGGAACCCGGCCGCGACGGCGATCCGGTCCGGGTGGCTGGCGGCGGCGCGCAGCGCCAGCATGGCCCCGAAGCAGTAGCCGGTCAGGCCGACCGGGCCGTCCTGGACCAGCGGGGACTCGGCGAGCCAGCGCAGGTACGCGTCCGCGTCGCGGGAGTTCGCGTCCGGGGTGAGCGTTTCGATCAGCGGGAAGATCCGGCCGAAGAGTTCGTCGGCCTGCTCCAGGTCGATGCGCTCCGGCAGGTCGAAGACCGGCGCGCGGCCGGCGCGGTAGAAGAGGTTGGGGGCGAGTACGGCGTACCCGGCCGCGGCCAGCCGGTCGGCCATGCCCTCCACGTGCGGCCGGAGGCCGAAGGCGTCCGTGAAGAGGATGACGCCCGGGTGGGCCCGGCCGTCGTCGGGGTGGGCGAGGTAGGCGTCGGCGGTGCCGTCCGCCGTCGGGATGTCCACGAGGGTTCCGCGCACGAGCATGGTGAGGGTGCTCCTTCCGATTCGTCCGGCAGCGTATCCGGTGGACCCGCCGCCCGCCCGTGCGCTTTACGCCACAGTGCGGCCGCGTCGAACCCGCGTCGAATCCGCGACGTACCCGCGGCGCGCCCACGTGTGCGCCCGGGGGAACGCCGTGGCCCCGTGAGCGCGTTGAGCGGGCATGGGGTGGATCGTGGGTGTGGCGGCGACGGTCGCGGCGGTGCTGGGTCTGGTGCTGCTGGCGGTGTGGCAGGTCCAGGACGAGTCCTCGTCGCGGCCGCGGCGGCGCGGGCCCGGGGTGGGAACGGGTGCCGGCGGGCTGGAGGAGCTGCACGCGCTGTTCAGCCCGGGCAAGCAGGTGCAGGTCGAGCAGAAGCGGGAGCAGCTCGTGCTCCGGGACGACGAACAGGCCGGAGCGCCGCCGCACTTCGGCGTGGACCTGGACCGGGGCGTGGCGGTGCTGCCCGGCGGGGCCGGAGGACGTGCGCCCGGCCCCGCGGAGCGCGAGGGGATCGGAACGGGTACGGCCGGTCGGGCGCCCCGGGAGCTGGGGGCTCAGGCCCCCCAGGTGCGGGAGCAGAGCACCAGCCGGTAGCCGTCCGGGTCGGCTATCGTCACGCCGTGCTCGTCCCAGTACGGGTTGTGGGACGCGACCCGGGTGCCGCCGGCCTCCTCCAGCCGGGCGACCAGTGCCTCGTCCACCGGGGCGCCGAGGTAGAGGACGAACAGGTCGTCCACCGTCGGGGTGGGCTCCAGCGGCCGCTCCGGGTCGTGCGTCAGCTCGAAGTGCCAACTGCCGCCGGGCGGGCCGACCATCAGCAGGTCGTGCTCGCCGGACACCCGCTCGGTGCTGCGCCACTGCACGGCGAGGCCGAGGGCGTCGACGTAGAAGCGCTCGGCCGCCGCGATGTCGCGCGAGGGGCGGGCGATCCGGACCCGCGTGGTGGAATCGATCATGTCGGCGACCATAGCCGATGCCACTGACAGCGAACCAGGCTGCGCGGCCCGGCTGTGGACGGACCGTCAGAGCCGCCGCAGCCGCTCCTCGTCGGAGGTCCTCGGGCAGGTCAGACAGGCGGTGGCCGCGGGCCCGACCGCGTAGTAGAGGCAGCAGGCGAGCCGGGTGCGGGTGTGGTGGGCGCGCCCGTCGGGGGTGTGCAGGCGGCGGAAGTCGGCGCCGCCGGGGAGCGGCAGGGTGCCGCCGGGCAGGACGGCCTCGGCGGCGGCGACGGCGGCGTCCTCCTCGGCGACCGCGACGGCGGCGCCCTCCCCTGCGGCGGCGACGGCGACACCCTCCTCGCCGAGCATCCGCCCCAGGTACCAGAGGGCGGAGGCCAGATCGTCCGTCACCATGCCCCAGAGCGCCCGGTCGCGGCGCCGGGTGGGACCGGCGAACGCGGCGAGCACCGGTCCGAGGTGCGCGACCACGGTGGCCCGCAGCTCGGCGCGCAGTTCGTCGTCGCCGGGGAGGGTGACGTACCCGCGCGGGCGCAGGGCGAGCGCGCCGGTGGGGGCGTGCAGCCAGAGGTCGGCCGGGTCGACGACGGGGACCCGGCGGGCGAGGTGCCAGGGGCCGGCGATCAGCAGGCAGGCCGACCAGACGTAGTGGTGGAGCAACCGGGAGGCGGTGACGTGCGGTCGCGGAGCGCGGCCGTGCTCGTCGGCGATGCGGGCCTCCGCGCCCGCCAGGACGGCGGCCAGCGCCCGTTCGTCGGTGGCGAGTTCGGCTCCGGAGTGCCAGCCGTCGGCGGCGCCCGGGGCGGGCTCGGCGGCGTCGAGCAGGCGCAGCTCCAGCACCGGGCAGAGCTCCCGCAACCGCCGGTAGTCGGCGACCAGCGCGGAGGACGCGCAGGGTGCTACGGGCAGGGGTGTTCCGGGAACCATGGGCACTCCCGAGATCGATTCCGCATGATCGATTAAGGTGAGGCTCACCTTACAACGCATCACCGCGCTCGATGACCATGCCCAACTCCACCGGTCGGCTCACCGGTCCCGCCGGTCGAAGTGGCCCGAAGGCCGCGGGCGTGGACGCGCCGAAGTGGCCGTCGACGGCCGGGGGCGAACAGCTGACAGATTTCGAAATCTGTCAGCTGTTATCTGTTATCTGTCAGCTGCAATCTGTCAGCCATCAACCGTAGGCCGTCAGCCGTTCCACCGCCCCGGACCGCCGCCGCCCCCTTCCTCCGCTCGTGGGAGAGTGGTAGGCAGCGAAGGGAGCGCGAACGTGCTGATGGACAAGGTGGCGGAGATACTCGCCGAGGCGTCGGCCGAGGTGGTGGAGCCGCGCTTCCGGGCGCTGGCCGCCGGCGAGGTGATGGAGAAGGCCCCCGGCGAGATCGTCACGGTCGCCGACCGCGAGGCCGAGGCGATCATCGCCCGTCGACTGCACGAACTGCTGCCCGTCCCCGTGGTCGGCGAGGAGGCGGTCTCCGCCGACCCGTCGCTCGCCCTGGCCCTCCACGACGAGCCGGCCGCCTGGCTGGTCGACCCGGTGGACGGCACCGCCAACTTCGTCGCCGGCAGACCCGAGTACGCCGTGATGTGCTCCCTGGTCCGCTCCGGCCGGACCGTCGCCTCCTGGATCTGGCAGCCCGCCACCGCCACCGCCTACTGCGCCGAGCTGGGCTCCGGCGCCTGGCGCGACGGCGTGCGCCTGACCCGCCCCCCGGCACCGAAGGACGTCGCGAAGCTGCGCGGCTCGGTGAAGAGCCGCTACCTCGACGCCGCGCACCGCCGCCGGCTCCAGGACAACATCGCGGCCTTCGGCGAGATCTCCCCCGGTCGGCACGCCGCCGGGATCGAGTACCCGGACGTCGTCGACGGCCGCTTCGACTTCCTCCTCTACTGGCGCACCCTCCCCTGGGACCACGCCCCGGGCTCCCTCCTGGTCACCGAGGCCGGCGGTGTCTCCGCCCGCCCGGACGGCACCCCGTACCGCCCGGAGGCCCCCGGGTGCGAGGACGGCCTCCTGGTCGCCGCCGACCCCGAGACCTGGGAGCTCACCCGGTCGATCCTCCTCGCCGGCTGACGCCGGGGCCCGCCCGCCCGGAGCCCCCGCGGAACCCCCGTCGGCCCTACCCCGCCCGCTCGCCCGCGACCTTGCGGCCGGCGCCCACCACCTCCCGCACCAGCGCGCCGACCTCCCCCACCGTGGTGTGGGGGTTCAGCAGCGTGAGCTTCAACCGGACCCGGCCCGGACCGTCGCCCGGGAGTTCGGTGCGGCCGACCACCGCCCGGCCGGTGCGCAGCAGCAGGCGCCGCAGCCGGCCGTTCACCTCGTCCAGCGCGGCCTCGTCCGTCACACCGGGCGGCCGGTAGCGAAAGAGGACGGCGGTGAGCACCGGCTCGGCGTAGAGCTCGAGCGCCGGGTCCGCGCGCACGGCGTCGGCCGCGGCGAGCGCGAGGTCGTGGCAGGAGTCGACCAGCCGGCCGAGTCCATCGCGGCCGAGGGTGCGCAGGGTGACGGCGAGCTTGAAGGCGTCGGCCCGGCGGGTGGTGCGCAGCGAGCGGCCGAGCAGGCTGGGGTAGCCGGCCTGCTCGTCGTCGACCGGGTTGAGGTACTCGGCGCGGCGGGCGAGCGAGACGTAGGTCTCGGCGCGGCGCACCAGGAAGACCCCGGCCGCGGCCGGCTGCCAGCCGAGTTTGTGCCAGTCGAGGGAGACCGAGTCGGCGCGGGCGATGCCGTCGAGCAGCGGGGCGAGCCGGTCGGAGAGCAGCGCCCCACCGCCGTACGCGGCGTCCACGTGCAGCCAGGCGCCGTAGCGTCCGGCGAGGTCGGCGGCGGCGGAGAGCGGGTCGACGGCTCCGGTGTCGGTGGTGCCCGCGGTGGCGACCACGGCGATCGGGGTCCGTCCGGCCCAGCTGGCCTCGGCCATCGCCCGTTCCAGTTCGTCCTCCCGCATCCGCAGCCCGCGGTCGACCGCGACGGGGATGACGGCCCGCTCGCCGAGGCCGAGCAGGGCGGCGGCGCGCTGGACGGAGAAGTGCGCGGCCTCGGAGGCGAGGATGCAGGGCCGGACGCCGGCCGGGATGCCGTCGAGCTCCACGATGCCGTCGAGCTTCTGGTCCCGCGCCAGCATGAGCCCCATGAGGTTGGACTCGGTGCCGCCGGAGGTGAGGACGCCGGCGGCGCGCTGCGGGTCGTAGCCGACGAGCCCGGCGATCTCGGCGAGCAGCGTGCTCTCCAGGGCGGTGGCGGCGGGGGCCTGGTCCCAGGAGTCCTGGGAGGGGTTGAGGGCGCTGACCGCGAGGTCCGCCGCGGCGGCGACGGCCAGCGGCGGGCAGTGCAGGTGCGCGGCGCAGGCCGGGTCCGCGGGGTCGGCGGCGCCGTAGGCGAGCAGTTGGGTGAGCCGGGCGAGCGCGCCGGGTCCGTCGTCGGTGGCCAGGGCCTCGTCGACGAGTGCGGCGATCTCGGCCGGGCTGCCCGCCGGCACCGGTCCGGAGCGCATGGCGGCGCCCGTCTCCAGGGAGTCGAGGACGGTGGCCAGCAGCGGTCCGAGCGCGCCAGGACCGGCCGCGCCGCCCGCCAGGGCGTCGGTGGCGGCGCCGTCCCGGGGGAGCCCGACGGGGCCGGATCCGGGCCCGCTCACCGGTTGCCCCGCACCGTCGGCGCGCCCGCCGAACCATTCGCCGAACCGCCCGTCAGCCCGCCCGTGGACGCCGCCGCGATCGCCTCCGCCAGCCGCTCCAGCACCGCCGCCACCTGCTCGTCGGTGATGGTGAGCGGCGGGAGCAGTCGCAGCACCGCGTCGTGGCGCCCGCCGAGCTCGACGATCAGCCCCCGCGCCAGGCACGCCTCCCGGACCCGCACCGCGAGCGCCGGGTCGGCCGGCCGGGCGCCGCACGCGTCGGGCTCGGCCGCCGGGTCGACCAGTTCGACCCCGAGCATCAGCCCCCGGCCGCGCACGTCGCCGATCACCGGCAGTTCGGCCGCGAGTTCGCGCAGCCGGGCCGCCATCCGCTCGCCGACGACGGCGGCCCGCTCGACCAGCCCGTTCGCCGCGACGTGGCGCAGCGTCGCGGCCCCGGCGGCCATGGCGAGGGTGTTGCCGCGGAAGGTGCCGGTGTGGGCGCCGGGCCGCCAGCCGTCGTAGTCCTCGCGGTAGACGACGACGGCGAGCGGCAGGCTGCCGCCGATGGCCTTGGAGAGGACCATCGCGTCCGGGACGATGCCGCTGTGCTCGAT
Source organism: Kitasatospora sp. SC0581 (assembly GCF_048159585.1). NCBI lineage: Bacteria > Bacillati > Actinomycetota > Actinomycetes > Kitasatosporales > Streptomycetaceae > Kitasatospora > Kitasatospora sp. SC0581. Next base: position 285,814 of record NZ_JBLRWA010000001.1, read on the forward strand.
CGCCCACATCGCGCCGGTGCGGCCGACTCCGGTCTGCACCTCGTCGACGATCAGCGGGATGCCGCGCTCGGCGGTGATCCGGCGCATCGCGCGCAGCCAGCCGTCGGGCGCGGGGACGACCCCGCCCTCGCCCTGGACGGCTTCCAGGATCATCGCGGCGGGCGCGACCACACCGCCCGAGGGGTCGTCCAGCAGCCGCTCCACGTAGGTCGCGGCGAGGTCCGCGCCCGCCTCGCCGCCGACCCCGAACGGGCAGCGGTAGCCGTACGGGTAGGGCAGCCGGGCGACCTCGCCGCCGCTCGGCAGCGGCTCCTTGACCGCGACGTTGCCGGTGAGCGCGAGGGCGCCGGCGGTCATGCCGTGGTAGGCGCCGGTGAAGGCGAGCGCGCCGGAGCGGCCGGTGGCGGTCTGCATCAGCTTGAGCGCGGCCTCGACGGCGTCCGTCCCGGCCGGTCCGCAGAAGTGCACCCGGGCGCGGGCGGCGAACTCGGCGGGCAGGCTCTCGAAGAGCGCGCTGGTGAAGTCGTCCTTCTCGGCGGTGGCGAGGTCGAGCAGGTGCAGCGGGGCGCCGCTGTCGAGGGTGCGGCGGATCGCCTCCAGCACCACCGGGTGGTTGTGGCCGAGGGCGAGCGTGCCGGCGCCGGAGAGGCAGTCCAGGTAGCGCCGCCCGTCGGCGCCCTCGACGGTCATGCCGTGGGCGCGGACCGGGACGATCGGGAAGGAGCGGGCGTATGTTCTGGCTGCGGACTCGCGGACGCGCTGACGGCGCAGGATGGCTTCACCGGCGGCCGGGGCTCCGGAGGCGGCCTGGACGGGTACGGCAGCGAGCGACACGAGAAACCCCCAGGGGAAGTTAGGTAAGCCTAACTTTACTGCCCTTGACCTGGCTGAATGCCCTCGGGGTCCCAGAACCACCCGAGTGAGTGAACCTCCCCCGGTTCCTCCAACGAGCCCCGCGCGGAAAGGTCACGGCCCGGCCCGCACCGGCCGAACCCGACGGTCGGGCCCCGCCCCGCAGGTCCGGTGCCTCAGACCCGGCTCCTCGGGCCCCGCCCCTCAGGCCCGGTGCCGCCACCGGTAGCAGAGCTCCGGCCGCCCGACGCTCCCGTACTGCGGCTCCCGCATCGCGCACCCGGTCTCCACCAGGTGCTCCAGGTAGCGCCGCGCGGTGATCCGGGAGACCCCGGCCGCCGCGCCCGCGGCCGCCGCCGACAACCCGGTGGCCGCCTCGCGCAGGACCGAGGCGACGGTGTCCAGGGTGGGCGCGCTCAGCCCCTTGGGCAGGGTGCTGCGCTCCGGCGTACGGAGCAGGGCGAACGCCTGGTCGACCTCCTCCTGCCCGGTCGCCTCCCCGCTGCGCCCGAGGCTGTCGCGGTAGCGGGCGTAGCGCTCCAGCCGGTCGTGCAGGGCGGCCGCGCTGAACGGCTTCAGCAGGTACTGCACGACGCCCGCGGAGACCGCCTGCCGGACCATCGCGAGGTCGCGGGCCGAGGTCACCGCGATGACGTCGGTGCTGTGGCCGGCCGCGCGCAGCGTACGGCAGAGCTGGAGCCCGTGGCCGTCCGGCAGGTAGAGGTCGAGCAGGGTGAGGTCGACGGGCGTCCCGGCGGCGCGGGCCCGGTCCAGGAAGCGCAGCGCGTCGGCGCAGCTGTGGACCGTCCCGGCGGCGTGGAAGCCGGGCTCCCGCCGGACGTAGAGGGTGTGCGCGGCGGCGGCCACCGGGTCGTCCTCGACCACCAGGACGGAGATCCCCGCCCCGGCGGCGGCTGTGTGGGCGGTGCCGTTCACGCCAGGGCCCCTTCCCGCTCCCGACCGCCCGGCCGTCCGGCCAGCGGCAGCCGCACCGTGAGCACCGCGCCGCGCTCCCGTCCGACCTCGACGGTGCCGCCGTTGCGCCGGGCGGTCTGGGCGACCAGCGCCAGCCCGAGCCCGTGCCCGTGCCCGTGCCCGTCCTGCTTGGTGCTCCAGCCCCGCCGGAAGACGTCCTCGACCGCGCCCGGGTCGATCCCCGCGCCGGTGTCGGCGACCCGCAGCAGCAGGCAGTCGCCGGGCACCCCTGCGCCGTCACCGCCATCGCCGTCATCGCCGCCGTCGCGACCTTCGCCGTCGCCGCCGGTGCAGTCCCGACCGCCGCAGTCCCGACCGCCGGCGATCCGCGCCGTGACGGTGACCTCCGGCGGGACGGGGCTCTCGGCCGCGCCGGCGATGGCGGCGTCCACGGCGTTGTCGATCAGGTTGCCGAGGACGGTGATCAGGTCCCGCGCGGAGAGGCCGGGCGGCAGCACCCCGTCGTCGATCCGGCTGTCCTCGGTGAGCGTCAACTCCACGCCCCGTTCGGCGGCTTGGGCGGCCTTGCCGAGCAGCAGCGCGGCCAGCACCGGCTCGCCCACCGCCGCGACCACCCGGTCGGTGAGCTGCTGGGCGAGTTCGAGCTCTGCGGTGGCGAACTCCACCGCCTGTTCGTGGCGGCCGAGTTCGATCAGCGAGACCACCGCGTGCAACCGGTTGGCGGCTTCGTGAGCCTGCGCGCCGAGCGCCTCGGTGAAGCACCGCACCGAGTCCAACTCCCAGCTGAGCGCCTGGAGTTCGGTGTGGTCCCGAAGGGTCACCACCCGGCCGAGGCCGGGGCCGGTGCCGATGGTGGAGGTGTTCAGCACCACGACGCGCTCGGCGGTCAGGTGCACCTCGTCCCGGACGGGCTCCTCCCCCAGCACGGCCGCCACCAGCGCCTCCGGCAGGCCCAGTTCCACCACCGGTCGACCATCCAGGTCGCCGGTCAGACCGAGCAGTTCACGGGCGGCGTCGTTGCACAGCACCACCCGGTGCGAGCGGTCCAGCAGGACCAGTCCCTCGCGCACCGCGTGCAGGGTCGCCTGGTGGTACTCGTAGAGGTGGCTCAGCTGGTCCGGCCCCATCCCGTGGGTGTGCCGCCGCAGCCGGGAGTTGGCGAGGTAGGTGCCGACGCCGCCGACCGCGAGCGCGGCGACCGCCACCCCGACCAGGGCGAGCAGCGGACCGCTCAGCTGCGCGGAGATCGACTCCACCGTGAGGCCCGCGCTGACCAGCGCGACCACCCGGTGCCGCTCGTCCCACACCGGGGCGACCACCCGCACGGACGGGCCGAGCGTGCCGGTGTACGTCTCGCTGCGGGTCTGCCCGGCGAGCGCCCAGTCGATGTGCCCCAGGTAGGTCCGGCCGATCTGCTCGGGCAGCGGGTGGGTCCAGCGCACGCCGTCGGTGTCCATGACGGTGATGAAGGAGACCCCGGTGTCGGCCCGCACCTGCTCGACGTACGGCTGGAGCGCCGCGGTCGGGTCGGGGGCGCCGACGGCGGCCCGGACGGACGGCGAGTCGGCGACGGCGTGCGCGACCGCGGTGACCTGGCGACGGGCGGCGTCCTCGGCGCGGTCGGCGGTGAAGAGGTACGCGAGCACCGCGCCACCGGCCACCACGGCGGCGACGATCACCACCTGGACGACGAACAGCTGCCCGGCCAGGCTGCGGACCAGCCGCCGGGGACCGCGGCCCGTCGGCCGGTGCGAACGGCGGCGCGGGGCGGTGGGGGCGGTGCGCTCGGACATGCCTGCCAGTGTGCACCACGCCCCCGGGCGCCCCCGAGGGCCGTCCGGCCCGCACCGTTCGCGGGCCAGGCCTCCGGGCCGGACAGCCGGGTCGGACATCCGGGCCGCCCGCGCCGTTCATGAACTCTATGAACGCAAACGTGACCTCCGTCACCTCGGAGCCCATAGTCAGAGCGGCCCATCCCCCCGGGGGCCACCAGGACTGCACGGCAAGGGAGCCGCAGATGTCGATCACTGGAGCCGCCGCGGCGGCGGGACCCAGACGCAAGGACCGGACCCACTACCTCTACATCGCCGTGATCGCCGCGGTGGTCGCGGGTGTGGTGGTCGGCCTGGCCGCCCCCGGTTTCGCCGTGGAGCTGAAGCCGATCGGCACGGGCTTCGTCAACCTGATCAAGATGATGATCAGCCCGGTGATCTTCTGCACCATCGTCCTGGGCATCGGCTCGGTGACCAAGGCCGCGAAGGTCGGCAAGGTCGGCGGCCTCGCCCTCGGCTACTTCCTCGCCATGTCGACCGTCGCGCTGGCCATCGGCATGGTCGTCGGCAACCTGCTGGAGCCCGGCGGCGGCCTGCACCTGACCGCCGCGCTCGCCAAGTCCGGCCACGCCCAGGCGGCCGCCGGCGGCGCCCAGTCGACCGCCGACTTCCTGCTCGGGATGATCCCCGAGACGCTGTTCTCCGCCCTGACCCAGGGCAAGGTGCTCCAGACCCTGCTGGTCGCCCTGCTCACCGGCTTCGCCCTCCAGGCGATGGGCCCGGCCGGCGCGCCGGTGCTGCGCGGCATCGAGCACGTGCAGCGGCTGGTCTTCCGGGTCATGTCGATGATCATGTGGGTCGCGCCGGTCGGCGCCTTCGGTGCGATGGCCGCCGTGGTCGGCGCCACCGGCACCGCCGCACTGAAGAGCCTGGCCGTCATCATGATCGGCTTCTACGTCACCTGCGTGCTCTTCGTCGTCGTGGTGCTGGGCACGCTGCTGCGCCTGGTCGCCGGGGTCAACGTGTTCGCGCTGCTGAAGTACCTCGGCCGCGAGTTCCTGCTGATCCTCTCCACCTCCTCCTCCGAGAGCGCGCTGCCCCGCCTGATCGCCAAGATGGAGCACCTGGGCGTCAGCCGCCCGGTCGTCGGCATCACCGTGCCGACCGGCTACAGCTTCAACCTCGACGGCACCGCCATCTACCTGACCATGTCGTCGATCTTCATCTCCGAGGCGATGGACAAGCCGATGTCGCTCGGCGAACAGCTCTCGCTGCTGGTCTTCATGGTGATCGCGAGCAAGGGCGCGGCCGGGGTCACCGGCGCCGGCCTGGCCACCCTCGCGGGCGGGCTCCAGTCGCACAAGCCCGCGCTGGTGGACGGGGTCGGCCTGATCGTCGGCATCGACCGCTTCATGTCGGAGGCCCGCGCGCTCACCAACTTCGCGGGCAACGCCGTCGCGACCGTGCTGATCGGGCACTGGACCGGCGAGATCGACGCCGAGCGCGCCCGGCGGGTGCTGGCCGGTGAGCTGCCGTTCGACGAGCTGACGCTGGTCGACTCCCACGGTGCGACCTCCGGTCCCGCCGCGTCGGACGGCTCCACGGCCGACGCCTCCGAGGCCGCTCCCGAGACCGCCCCCGAGGCTGTCCCCACCCGGGGCACCGCCACCCAGGGCGCGGCCACCGCCGGGGTCTGACCCCGGCAGCGACCCCCGCACTCCCCCGGTCCGGCGCCCCCACCAACCCCCGGAAACGGCGCCGGACCGGGGGTCCTCGTTTTCCCGTCCGGCCGACGGTCCCGGTCGGGCCCGGACAGGTACCCGGCCCGCTCGTCACAGGTCCTGCGAGCCGCTGACCACCCAGGACACCCCGCCGGCCGGGTCCTCCAGCACGACGTGCAGATGGTGCAGCCCGGCCGACGGCTCCTGCCAGGTGAAACAGCGCATCCGGTCCACCAGCGCGTTCACCTCGCCCCGGTCCACCCCGCCTGCCCCGTCCGGACCGTCCAGGCCGTCCAGGCCGTCCGCCCCGGCCATCGCGGCCAGCGCCCGCCACAGCCCCAGCCTCCCGTGCGCGCAGCCCTGCGCCCGCTCCAGGGCGGCGGACCGCACCAGCGCCGGGTAGACGAGCGCGAACGGCAGGTACCCGCCGACCACCCGCCGGTCGCGGGCCAGCAGGGCGGCCGCCGCCGGGGCCTGGCCGCGGACGCAGGCCGTCTCCGCCCACGGCGCGAGCGCGCCCAGCCCCTCCAGGGCCCGGGTGACCGGCGGCCCGTCCGGCCGTCCGGCCGACCGCGCCACCGGCGGCAGCTCCACCTCGCCCAGGCCCTCCCGGCTGGCCGGCAGGGTCAGCAGCGCACTGCGCGCGCCCCCGCCGGGCAGGTACTCGCGTACCCGGGCCGCCTCGTCCCAGCCCGCCGCCTCCCACGGCTCCAGGCGCAGCGGCACGCCCTCCAGGTCGGGCTCGGCCCCGTACGAGAGGTCCTCGCCGAGCAGCGCCCGGGTGTGCGCGACCAGCCGTCGCACCGGGACCGGACCGAGCAGCGGGGCCAGCCGCAGCCAGGAGTGCCGGGTCGCCAGCACCTCCCAGAGCGGGCCGGCGTCGTGGTCGGCCACTCCGGCGGACGTCCCCGCGCCGCCGTCCCGGTCGAACAGCCGGACGGCCAGCTCGGGCGGCGCCGCGTAGGCGATCAGGTGGCCGAGCGGCGCCGTCAGCACGGCCGCGGCCTCCTCGCCCGCCTCCGCCACGGCGGCCGCGCGGCCCTGCCGGTAGGCGGCGAGCAGCTCGGGCCAGCGGCCGTCCTCGGCCAGTGCGCGCAGGCGGCCGTGCTGGTGGATGATCACGATTCGCAGGGTACGGGCCGGGGCGGCGCATCAGCTGACTTGCCGTCAGCTCGGTGCGTCGGGGCGGCGCTCGTACGCCCGCCGCCCCGCGCACCGCCACACCCTCAGCTCCGCTCGTGCTCCCGCTCGCGCTCCTGTTCGCACCCCCGCTCCTGCTCGCGTTCGCCCCCCGCCTCCCGCTCGCGTTCGCGTTCCCGCTGGAGGACGGCGCGCAGTCGGCCGTGGGCGCGGCGCCGGGTGACGGCCAGTGTGCTGCGGTGCAGCCCGAGCAATTCGGCGGCCTCGTCGACGCTGTAGCCGTCGAGGTCCACCAGCGCCACCGCGCGGGCCTGCTTGACGGTCAGGAAGCCCAGCAGGCGGACCACCTCCCAGCGCGCCTGCAACTCGGCCATCCCGCCGGACCGGGGGTCGGACTCCCCCCGATCCCGCTCGACGGCGTCGCCCACCTCCGGCACCTCGGGCATCGACACCCGCCGGCGCTCCCGGCGCCACTGGTCGCGCAGGATGTTCACCATCGTGGTGAACGCGTAGGCGTACGGCTGCGGATGACCGAGGAAGCGCTCCGGCCGGCGGGCGATCCGCAGGTACGCCTCGTGGACGACGTCCCCGGCGCCGACCGGACCGCCGGCGAGGGAGGCCGCCGCAAGCTGGAGTCTGGGCAGGAGATCCGTGAACACCCGGTTGAATTCGGCCGATTGACCGCTACTCCCACTCGGACCGAAGCCCTCTTCCCGTCCGCCGCCCGCATTTCGACCGCTGCAATCCACCATGCCGCTCTCCCCGGAAATCGGCACCCCGAGCACCCGGTCCGCCCTGGCCACAGGGGTCTTGAGCCGACCGAATGACTTGTGACACAGGTCACATCATAGTTCGTCGTCTCACTGTGCGCAGTCATTCGTGTGCACCATGTCACCAACCGCACAGGAAGCGGGACTTCACCTCCGCGCGGACACCCCGGCGACCGGGGACGGCTCCGCCCGACGAGAACCCCTGAGCAAGGAGAACCACCGTGCGAGGTTGCATCGCCAGGAAGATCGCCACGTTCGGGCTGGCCGCCACGGCCGCCCTCGGCGTGCTCGGGACCACCGCCCTGCCGGCCGCCGCGGCGACGGTCCGGACCCAGGCCATCACCCCCGAGACCGACACGGACTGGAACACCGTCGAGACCGCGACCTACCGCTGCGTCATCACCGCCGACTACGGCTGGCGCTGGGAGGGGACCTGCAACGTCTACTCCGGACGACTGCGCACCATCACCTACTGTGCCGACGGCTCGTCGAGCACCGGCCTGTGGATCGGCGCGCGGCCGCAGGCCTGGGCGGTCTGGGGCAACTGCCCCGGGTCCAGCTGGACCCGGATCGTGTTCCAGTGGCACAGCTGAACCGCCGGACCCGGAACCGCTGAGAGTCGACGGGTGACAGATGACAGCTGACAGATTTCGAAATCTGTCAGCTGTCATCTGTTAGTTGTGAGTTGTCAGCTGTCATCCGCACGCCGTCCGCCCGCCGACACCTCCCGCCGCCGCCTCAGCCCACCGGAGAGACGTCCGCGAGCAGCCGGGCGGCGTGCACCCGGCCCGCGTGCTCGACCAGGTTGATCAGCACCTCCTTGCCCGAGGCCCGGTGGCGCGCATCGCACAACAGCACCGGCGTACCCGCGTCCAGGTCCAGCGCGCGGGCGACCTCCTCCGGCCTGAACTCCCGTGTCCCGGCGAAACGGTTCACCGCGACCACGAAGGGGATGCCCCGGTGCTCGAAGAAGTCGACGGCCGGGAAGCAGTCGGTCAGCCGGCGGGTGTCGGCGAGCACCACCGCACCGAGCGCCCCCTGGGCCAGCTCGTCCCAGAGGAACCAGAACCGGTCCTGCCCCGGGGTGCCGAACAGGTAGACCGCCAGCCCGTCGCGGATGGTGATCCGACCGAAGTCCATCGCCACCGTGGTCGTCGACTTCCGCTCCACGCCGTCGAGGTCGTCCACCTCCCGCCCGGCCTCGGTCAGTCGCTCCTCGGTGCGCAGCGGCCGGATCTCGCTGACCGCACCGACCAGCGTCGTCTTGCCGACCCCGAAGCCGCCCGCCACCAGGATCTTGAGCGCCAGCACGGCGTCGTCGGGATCATCGGCATCGAACGGGTCCGACCCGCCGTACGGACCGGACCGGCCGTACGGATCGGACGGGGCGGACGATACCGACGGATCAGGCAGGTCGGACGGGTGGTCAGAGTGCACGGAGTCCACGGATGACCTCCTGGAGGATGCGCTCGTCGGGGAGCAGGGCGGGCGGGACGGGACGGCGGACCCGGATGAGCCCGGCCGCCAGCAGGTCGCCGAGCAGCACCCGCACGACGCCCACCGGCAGGTCGAGCTCGGCGGCCAGCTCGGCCACGGACAGCGGGGTGCCCCGGCACAGCGCGAGGATGCGCGCCTGTTCCGGGCCGACCGGCGGCTCGGGCGCGTCCGGTACGAGCGCCGGGTCGGGGAGTTCGGCGACCACCACGGCGATCAGGTCGAAGCGCTGCTCCCCGGCCCCGGTGCGCCCCCTGGTCATCGCGTACGGGCGGACCAGCGGCCCGGCGTCGTCGTCGTACCAGCGGGCCCGGTGGGCGGCCGCGAGCGGATTGCGGGGGTGACCGTCGGGTTCGGCCCTCGGGTGCTCGGGATGTCGCCCCCGGGACGGGTGGGGCACCGGAGTCACCGGCCGCCCACCGTCCGCGGCGGGGTGCTCAGGTGCTCCCCGACCCGGCGGACCAGCCTGGCCATCTCGTAGGCGACCAGGCCGAGGTCGGCCCGGGCCGTGGTGAACACGGCGAGGCAGGTGCCCTCCCCGGCCGCCGCGACCAGCAGGTAGCCGCCCTCCAACTCGACCATGGTCTGGCGGACTTCACCCGCGCCGAAGTGCCGGCCGGCGCCCTTGGCCAGGCTGTGGAAGCCGGAGGCGACGGCCGCCAGATGCTCCCCGTCCTCCCGCGCCAGACCGGCCGAGGTGCCCATGGCCAGGCCGTCGGCGGAGAGCATCACGGCGAAGCGGAGCTCGGGGGCGCGCTGGACCAGCTCGTCGAGGAGCCAGTTCAGCTCCCCCGCGCGGTGGGTGGTGGCGATCACGGACGCTCTCCTTCGGGTCGGGACGGGGGTTGGGGGTGGCGCGCCCGCGGCGGCCGCGGAGCGTCGGCGGGCTGCCCGTCCCGCCGACCCTCCGGGTGCAGACCGCGCGCCCATCCGTTCTGGAAGGCCGACATCGTCGCCCGCGCCTCCTCCGGGCTGCGGCCCGCAGCGCCGAAGCCGTCGCCGGACCCGGGGCCGGCCGAGGCCACGGCTGCAGTGGCGGCGGCCGTACGACGACTGTGCGCGGTCGGACGGGCCGGGCCCTCGCGCAGCTGCGGTGCGAGGCTCGCCTGGCGGGTCCGGCGCGGCAACTCCTCGGGGCCCGAATCGACTTGGGGACCGTCCGGTCGTTGACTGTCCGGACGTTGACTGTCCGGACGGGGACCGCGCGAGCCTGGTCCGGGCACCGGCTCCGAACGGCGTTCCGTACGGTACGGCTCCGCGCCGTACGGCTGCGACGGCCCGGACTGCGGACGGGCGGCCGCACCCGCGCCCCCGTCCGCAGCCGGACCGGCCACCCGGGCACCGGAGGCCCGGTAGGGGGTACGGCGCACCGGCCCGGGGTCACTGCCCCGGGCACCGAACGGCAGCAGCGCCCCACCCTCCGGCGGCGGCCCACCCGCCGCCGGAAGCCCGTCACTTGCCCTGTCCCGCGGGTGCTCCCGGCGCCTCGGATCGCCGCTCAGGGCGCCGCCCGGGACACCGCTGGGACCGCCCGTCGGCTCCCCCGCGTGACCGTGCACCGGCGTGAACTCCCGCTCCGGGCCACCGTGCTGTGCCCGCTCGGCGAACACCGGCTCCGTCGGCCCCGCCCCAACCGCCACGCCGCCCGGCGCCGCCGCGCGCGGCAGGGGCGGCACTGGCTCGAAGCCGTACCGCGCCTCCTCCGCCCCCACCTCCGCCTCCACTTCGGCCGTATCGTCGGCCGTCTCGTCGGCCAGCAGCGTGGTCGGCAGCAGGACCACCGCCGTGGTGCCGCCGTACGCGGAGGTCACCAGCGAGACCTTGACGTCCTGCCGCCGGGCGAGCCGGCTGACCACGAACAGGCCGAGCCGGTCGCTGTCGAAGAGGTCGCTCTGCTCGGCGGCGGCGATCCGGCGGTTGGCCGAGGCCAGCACCTCCGGCCCCATGCCGAGGCCGCGGTCCTCGATCTCCAACGCGAAGCCGTTGCCGACCCGTTCGCCCCGGATGTGCACCCGGGTGTGCGGCGGGGAGAACCCGGTGGCGTTCTCGACGAGTTCGGCCACCAGGTGGGTGAGGTCGGCGACGGCGTGGCCGACCACCGCGGCCCGTGGCAGCGGGTGGACCTCGACCCGGGCGTACTCCTCGACCTCCGAGACGGCCGCGCGCACCACGTCCACCAGCGGGACGGGCCGACGCCAGCCCCGCCCGGGAGCGGCCCCGGAGAGGATGATCAGGCCCTCGGCGTGGCGGCGCATCCGGGTGGTGAGGTGGTCCAAGCGGAACAGGTCGGCCAGCTCGGACGGGTCGTCGGTGCGGCGCTCCATCGCGTCCAGCAGGGTGAGTTGGCGGTGCACCAGGACCTGGCTGCGGCGCGCGAGGTTGACGAACACACCGGAGACCCCGGAGAGCACCTCGGCCCGCTCGACCGCCGCCGTCACGGCCGCCCGCTGGACGGTGCCCAGCGCCCGCTGCACCTGGCCGATCTCGTCGCCCCGCCCCACCGGCCGGGGCGCCTCGGCCTCGATGTCCACCTCCTCCCCCGCACGCAACTTCCGTATGGTCGCCGGAAGTTTGCGCCCGGCCAGCTCAAGTGCCGAGTTGCGCAGGCCGATCAGATCGGTGACCAGCCCGCGCCCGATCTGCACCGAGATCACCAACGAGGCCACCACGCCGACCAGTCCGAGCAGCACCGCCATCCCCGCCGGGGTGAACAGGCCCAGGGCGTACGGGTCCTGGCGCTCGGCGGCGAGCCGTCCGGCCTGGTCCTCGACGGTCCGCAGGCCGCCGGCCACATTGCCCGCGACCATCGCCCACCGGTCGGCCGGCACCGCCGCGACCGCCGTCCGGCCGTCGGCGGCCGTCCGCACCCTGTCCTCGTACCCGGCCAGCTCGCGGTGGTCCTGGCCACCGGTGACGGCGAGCAGCGCCGCCCGGTCGGCGGGGCGCAGCTCGGCGGCGGCGCCCCGCTCGAACTCGCGCCGGGCGAAGGCCGCGCCGGCGAACTCCCGCAGCTGGTCGTCGCCGAGCCCGCCGGACAGCTGGGCGGCGCGCAGCAGGGCGTCCTCCCGGGCGAGCAGTTCCCGGGACCGGGCCAGCTCCAGCAGCACCCGCGCGTCGGCGGCCACCTGGCGGTCCTGGAGCGGCGCGACGGCACCGGCGGCGGCGAGCGCCCGGTCCACCGCCTCGCCGTACGCGGCGTACGCCTCGGGCCAGCCGACGCTCCTGGCCAGGACCCGGTCGCGCAGGACGGGCAGGGCAGCGAGGGAGCCGCCGAGCGCGTCCAGCCGGGCGGCCGCGTCCCCACCCAGGCCCTGGGCGTCGGCACGGTTGTAGCCCCGGTCGGGGCGGCGGGGGTCCGGGAACAGCGGAGTGAGCGCCCGGTCGGTGGCCGCCGCCGCCTCGCGCAGGGCGCTCTCCCGGACGGCGCTGGGGGCGGCCACCGGGGCGGCCAGCAGCTGACCGACGGCCGTGCGTTCGGCTTGCAGCCCGGCGACCGTCTCCGCGACCGGCGTGAGCAGCGTGCGCTGGGCGTCGCGCTGGCGCATCAGGCCCCAGACGCCCTGGGCGGTGGTGACGGTGGCGAACCCCCACAGGGCAATGACGGAGACGACCGGAACCATCAGCAGGGCGATGATCCGGGCGCGGACGGTCCGGGGGCGCAGGCCGCGCAGCCACGGGCCGGGCCGCGGTGGACGGGCGGGCGGCCCGGCATGGGCACCCCGACGGGCACCGGGGGCGGTACCGCGGTCTTCTCGCATGGGTGAGGAGCCTTTCGGGCAGGGAGAGGCTGGAGGACGGAGGCAGGTGGCCGGGGGCAGGCGGGCGGGGGCTGGAGGGGGCGCGGCTCAGGCGGCGCGGCCGTGCCGTTCGCCGTCGCGCCCCTCGCCGCCGCGCCGCCCGGCCTCGGCCGGGGCGAGCTCCTGCCGGGCGGGCTCGGGGTACGGGGACTCGGGGTACGGGGGCCCGGCAGGCAGCTCCTCGGTGGCCAACTCGCCGGCCTCCCGGTAGCCGGCCCGTTCCTGGGCGGTCGGCGAGAGCGCGACGAAGGCCGAGGCGAGGAAGAGGAACGAGCCGAGGCCGACGGCGAGCGGGAAGACGAACTCCATCGGGCTGACCCCGCCGAGGCCGGTCCGGGTCGGTTCCAACCGGACGTGGACGGCGGCCATGCCGGTGTAGTGCATGCAGCTGACGGCGAGGCCCATGGCCATCGCGGCGGCCGCGGCCGCGTACACGTTGCGGATGGTGACGGCGGCCCAGAGCGCGGCGGTGGCGGCGCCGACCGCGACCAGCACGGACAGCGCGACCGTCCCGGCGTCGTAGTGCAGCCCGCCGTGCATCCGGAGGGCGGCCATGCCCAGGTAGTGCATCGCGGCGACGCCGAGACCGGTGGTGACGCCGCCGGACAGCAGGGAGAGGCCGCGGTGCCGGCCGTAGCAGACCACGGTCAGGCCGAGACCGGTGACCAGCACCGCGACCACGAGGCTGAGGACGGTCAGCGGCACGTTGTAGCGCAGCTCGGTGCCGTCGACGGTGAAGCCGAACATGGCGACGAAGTGCATGGTCCAGATCCCGGAGCCGATCGCGGCGGCGGCCGTGACCAGCCAGTTCCGCCGGGCCGGGCCGCTCGCGGCCAGCCCGCGCAGCGTGCAGCGCAGCCCGAGGGCCGCGCCGGCACAGGCCATCAGGTACGAGAGGGCGGGGGTCAGCCAGCCGAAGCTGAGGTGGTTGATGGTGCCCATGGGACCTCCGGTCGACCGGTCGGGCCCGGAGGCGGTACGCGGTGCGCCCGGGCTCCCCGGGCCGGGCGGACTGCATACGAAGGCATATGCCAACCGCATGTGCGCTTCCGGCCTGGGGTGCGTGGGACGCTATCGAGGGGCCGGAATCGGTCAGACAAAGATCTGAAAAGCTGCCCGCGAGGCCCGGGTGATGTGTTCGAATGCTCCGGTCGTCTGCCCAGCGGACGGCGCACAGATGACAACAGACAGATAACAGAGTTTGAAATCTGTCATCTGTCCGCTGTCCGCTGTCTGTTGTTCGTTGTTCGCTGTTCGTTGTTCGCTGAACCCCGTCAGCCGTCAGCCGTCAGCCGTCACCCGGATCCGCATCGGGCTCGCCGCCCGCAGCGTGATCCCCTGGGCGAGCGCCACCCTCCGGTCCACCGCCTCCACCTCGAAGTCCCGCAGCAGCACCCCCAGCGCCAGCACCGCCTCCAGCATCGAGAAGTGCTGCCCGATGCAGGCCCGCGGCCCGCCCCCGAACGGGAACCAGGCGTAGCGGTGCCGGGCCCGCTCCGCCTCCGGCAGGAACCGGTCCGGGTCGAAGCGCTCCGGATCCTCCCAGTGGTCCGGGTGCCGGTGGGTGACCAGCGGCGCGACGACGACCTGTGCCCCCGCCGGGATCACGTACCCGTCGATGACGGTCTCCTCGACCGCCCGCCGCCCGCCCAGGGCCGCCGACGGATAGAGCCGCATCGCCTCCTTCAGCACCCGGGTGATGTACGGGAGCGCGTCCAGGTCCGCCGCCGTCGGCGCGCGCCCGGCCAGGACGGTCCGCGCCTCCTGGCGGGCGAGCCGCCGCTGCTCGGGGTGCTTGGCCAGCAGGTGCAGCGCGAAGGCCAGCGCGGTGGCCGTGGTCTCGTGCCCGGCGAGCAGGAACACCAGGACCTGGTCCCGGAGTTCGGCCGGGTCCAGCCGCTCGCCGTGGTCGTCGCGGGCCCGGCCGAGCAGGGTGAGCAGGTCGTCCGCGCCCTCGTCTCCGCCGCCCCGCGCGGCCCGTTCGGCGATGATCCGGTCGCAGACCCCGTACAGCGCCCGCTGGGCCTCGGCACCGCGCCGGTTGGCCGGCGTCGGCCAGGTGCGCGGGAGGCGGACCGGGGCGTAGCCGCGCTCCTTCACGTACTCGCCGAGCACCGGGAAGCTGCGGTGGACCACCGCTATCGCCTCCTCCACGTCGGCGCCGAAGAGGATGCGCGCGACCGCCCGCAGCGCGAACCGGGACGTCTCGTCCGCCGCGTCCACCACCCCGCCGGGCACCGCCCGCCACCGCTCGGCGAGCGACTGCGCCTCCTGCGCGAGCGCGTCCGCGTAGCCGTCCACCCGGCGCCGGGTGAACAGCGGCTGCACCATTCGGCGTTGGCGCTGGTACTCGGCGTCCTGGCTGGTCAGCAGCCCGTTGCCGACGCTGCTCCGGAGCTCGTCGTAGAACGGGTCCTCCTTGCGGAAGTTGGCCGCCTCGCCCGCCAGCACCTGGCGGACGCCCTCCGGCGAGAACACCCCGTAGAAGTCGGCCCGCAGCCCGGGCGGCCCGGCCTGGAAGCGCACCACGTCGCCGTGGTCGCGGCGGGCCGCGAGGTAGCTGCGCAGCGGGCGGCGGGTGAGGTCGAACAGCGATCCGACCAGCGGGTTCCCGGCCGGCACGGGTATCGCGGAGGTGGGGGCGGGCACGAGGCCGGGGTCGGGAACGGGGAGGACTTCGGTGGCCATCGGCACTCCTTCTGTACGGGGACTCGCCCGCCGCCTCTACCGACGGGCGGTCAGCACCGAGAGGAGCCGCACCCGGACCGGTCGGCCGGGCCGACCTGCCCGGCCACCGGATCCGGGCCCGTCTCACTCGTACTCGGTGCCCCCCTTGCGGGTCAGGTAAGCCTCGCTGACCACCTTGGCGATCGCCCGCCCGCCGAGCACCGGGCTCCAGCGCTCGGTGACCGGCCGCATCACCACGCCCTCGCGCAGGTGCAGTTCACGCCCGGAGACGGTCTCCCGGCCCCGGGCGAACCCCAGCACGGTCTCCGGATCGAACGGTCCGCGCCATAGCTCGGGCACCAACGGCAGTTCCCCGTCCAGCAGTTCGGCTGCCGAAAGCCAGTTCAGCTGCCCGTCCACGAGGGCCGACACGTCGAACGCGGCGTATCCGGGCCGCTCGGTGCGCGCCGAGGCGCCGTAGCCCAGGTCCTGCACGCCCTCACCGAAGACCTCGCCGAAGATGCCGACCCGCTCGGCCCCGAGGCGCTCCGCCAACCGGGCCGCCACCGCCGGGATGTCGTACGCGCGCACCGCCCGCCAGTAGAGGTTGCGCGCGTCCTCGGCCAGCGCCAGCCCCTGCGCACCGATGCCCTTGGACGACACCCGCACCTCGCCGGTGACGGCGGTGTACGTGACCAGGCAGCAGCTGCCGTGCAGCTTCTCGGTCAGCACGACCGGCTCGCCCGGCGCGAAGGCCTCGGGGTAGCGCTTGAGGTTCTCGATGTCCACCCAGGGCAGCAGGTCCGGCGCGCTGACCACGTCACCGCTCATCGACGTCGGCACCGGCGGCTGCCACTTGACGACCCCGAGCAGCTCGGCGAAGTCCTCGCCGCGCTCGGCCGCGGCGGCCAGGTCGGTGCCGGCGAGCGCGGCGGGCCAGCAGACGACGCCCTGGGACAGCTCGCCGCGCAGCCGCACCGCCTTCACCCGGTTCGCCCGGGCGCCGGCCAGCTTGCCGGTCAGGCCCAGCTCTGCGATCAACTCATCCGGGAGGACGGACTGTTCGGGGATGTAGACGGCGTGGTCCCCGGTCCGGTACGCGCCTTTCGCGACCACCGCCCGGTAGAGGCCGACCTGGGCGAGCTCCAGGGCATCGGCGTTCGGGTGCTCCAGGATGACCAGCTTCTCGGCGGTGACGCGCAGCGTGGACATGGACGGACTCCTCCCCTTGGTTCGGCCCCGGCCGTGTGTCCAACCGGCCCGGCCGTGCGTACGGACGGCGACCACTCTGGCCGTTCGACCACCCACGGCGCGACGCAATTACCACACGCCGCTCGCCAGCGCCCCCACCGGCCCACCGTCCCCACCGGCCTGACCGCCTCACCGTCCTCACCGCGCCCCGCGAGTCCCGGTTGAGCCATCCCACAGCAGCCCCGAGACCCGCCCGGCCCCCAGCTGTGCGAACCGACAGGGGATTTATCGCTCGCATATGCGGCACTATGATCGCCGTAATGGCCGCACCTGCGGCTCGTCCCTCGCGCCCCTCCCGGCGCGCACCCTGGAGGGGAAGCACCGATGAGCACCCGTACGCCCACCGCCCGCAGGCTCGCCGTCGCCACCGCCGCGGTCCTCGTCCTCGGGCTCGGAGTCAGCGCCTGCGGCAGCGACGGCGGCAAGTCCTCCGGTTCCTCGGCCTCTTCGAGCACCTCCGCGAACGCCTCCGCCGCGGGCAGCAGCGTCCCGAAGGCCTCCGGCACCATCACCGTCTTCGCCGCCGCCTCGCTCAAGGAGACCTTCACCGAGCTCGGCAAGAAGTTCGAGGCCGCCAACCCGGGCGCCAAGGTCACCTTCAACTTCGGCGGCAGCTCCAGCCTCGCCACCAGCATCAACTCCGGTGCCCCGGCGGACGTGTTCGCCGCCGCCAGCCCGGCCACCATGAAGACCGTGACGGACGCGGGCGGCGCCAACGGGCAGCCGACGACCTTCGTCCGGAACACGCTCACCATCGCCGTCCCCAAGGGCAACCCCAAGCACATCGCGGGCCTCAAGGACCTCACCGCCTCCGGCGTGAAGGTCGCGCTGTGCGCGAAGGAGGTGCCGTGCGGCGCCGCCGCCCAGACCGCGCTCAAGGCGGCGGGCGTCGACCTCACCCCGGTCACCCTGGAGCAGGACGTCAAGGGCGCGCTCACCAAGGTCGAACTCGGCGAGGTCGACGCGTCCCTGGTGTACCGGACCGATGTGCAGGCCGATGCTGCGAAGATCGACGGCGTGGACTTCCCCGAGGCCGACAAGGCCGTGAACGACTACCCGATCGCCGCGCTCGCCAAGGCACCGAACAAGGACGGCGCCGCCGCCTTCGTCGCGTACGTCCAGTCGCCCGAGGCCAAGCAGGTGCTGACCGCGGCGGGCTTCCAGGCACCGTGAGCGAGCGCACCACCGGCCCCGGGGACGGCTCCGGACGCGACTCCGGTCGGAACCGCACCGTCGGCGGCGGCGCGGCGGAAGCCGAGAAGGCCCTGCCGCGCCGCGACCCACGAAACCGCGACCCACGAAGTCGCGCCCCGCGAAACCGACGCCCGCGGACGCACCGCGCCCCGGTCGCCCTGCTGCTCCCGGCGCTGCTCGGGTTGGCGTTCCTGGTCCTGCCGCTGGTCGGCCTGCTGATCCGGGCGCCCTGGAGCGACCTGTCCGAGCAGCTCACCAGCACCGCCGTCTGGGACGCGCTGCGCCTGTCGCTGATCAGCGCGACCGCGGCCACCGCCGTGTCGCTGGTCCTGGGCGTCCCGCTGGCCTGGCTGCTCGCCCGCACCGAGCTGCCGGGCCGGCGGGTGATCCGGGCGCTGGTCACCCTGCCGCTGGTGCTGCCGCCGGTGGTCGGCGGTGTGGCGCTGCTGCTGGTGCTCGGGCGGCGCGGCATCGTCGGCTCCTGGCTGGACTCGGCCTTCGGCATCACGCTGCCGTTCACCACCACCGGGGTCGTGATCGCCGAGGCGTTCGTGGCGATGCCGTTCCTGGTGATCAGCGTCGAGGGCGCGCTGCGGGCCGCCGACCCCCGCTACGAGGAGGCCGCCGCGACCCTGGGCGCCTCGCGACTGACCGCGTTCCGGCGGGTCACCCTGCCGCTGATCGCGCCGGGGATCGCCGCCGGGGCCGTCCTGGCCTGGGCCCGGGCGCTCGGCGAGTTCGGTGCGACGATCACCTTCGCGGGCAACTTCCCGGGCCGCACCCAGACCATGCCGCTGGCCGTCTACCTGGCCATGGAGTCGGACCCACAGGCGGCGATCGCGCTGTCGCTGGTGCTGCTGGTGGTCTCCGTCGCCGTCCTGGTCGGCCTGCGCGACCGCTGGCTGTCGACGCCGTGACCCCGCCCGCCCGCGCCGTCCCGACCACCCGCACCATCCCGAGCGCACGCACCCTCCCCTCCCCACCTGCCATCCCGGACACGCTGAACGCAGCAGACGCACTGGACACCTGGACGCCGCCCCGATGAGCACCGAAAGCCGCCCCGGCCCCGCCCTGGACGCCCGCCTGCGGGTCGAGCGCGCCGCGTTCGCCCTCGACCTCGCGCTGACCGCCGCCCCCGGCGAGGTGGTGGCGCTGCTCGGCCCCAACGGCGCCGGGAAGTCCACCGCCCTGCGCGCCCTCGCCGGGCTGCTCCCGCTCACCGGCGGCCACCTGCGCCTGGACGGCCGCCTCCTGGAGGACCCGGCGCAGCGCGTGCACACCCCGGCCGAGGAGCGGCCGGTCGGCGTGGTGTTCCAGGACTACCTGCTGTTCCCGCACCTGAGCGCGCTCGACAACGTCGCCTTCGGCCCGCGCTGCCAGGGCCGCCCCAAGCGGGAGGCACGGGCCGAGGCGGCCGACTGGCTGGAGCGGATGGGCCTGGCCGACCACGCCACAGTCCGCCCCGGCCGGCTCTCCGGCGGCCAGGCCCAGCGGGTGGCGCTCGCCCGAGCCCTCGCCGTACGCCCCCGGCTGCTCCTGCTGGACGAGCCGCTGGCCGCCCTGGACGCCCGCACCCGGCTCGACGTACGCGCCCAACTTCGGCGCCATCTGGCGGAGTTCGAGGCAGTGGCGGTGCTGGTGACGCACGACCCGCTGGACGCCATGGTGCTGGCCGACCGACTGGTGGTGATCGAGGACGGGCACGAGGTGCAGTCCGGCAGCCCGGCGGAGGTCGCCCGGCGCCCGCGCACCGACTACATCGCCAGGCTGGTCGGACTGAACCTGTACCAGGGCCGGGCCGAGGGCTCCCGGGTCACGCTCCCGGACGGCACGGTGCTGGCCACCACCGAGGAGCTGGACGGTCCGGCCTTCGTCGCCTTCCCGCCCTCCGCCGTGACGCTGTACCGGGAGCGTCCGCGGACCAGCGCGCGCAACCTCTGGCAGGCCGAGGTCACCGGGCTCGACCTGCACGGCGACCAGGTCCGCGTCGAACTCGCCGGCGACCTGCCGATGGCCGCCGACCTGACCCCGGCCGCCGTCGCGGAGCTGGAGCTGGCGCCCGGCGTCGCGGTCTGGGCCTCGGTCAAGGCCGCCCAGACCCACGCCTACCCGGCCTGAGTGGCCCTTTCTGACGCATCGTCAGACCGCGTCACTCCGAGGGCTCGACGAACCCCGACTCGTACGCCGCGATCACCGCCTGGGTGCGGTCCCGCGCCCCCAGCTTCGCCAGCACGCTGCTGACGTGCGTCTTCACCGTCTGCACGCCGAGGAACAGCCGCTCGGCGATCTCCCCGTTGCTCAGGCCCCGCGCGACCAGCCGCAGCACCTCCGCCTCGCGCCCGGTCAGCGCCGCCCGCTCCATGGCGGCCCGGGCGGTCGGGTTGCCGTGCCCGGCCGCCAGCCGGCGGATCGCGGCCGGGAACAGCAGCGACTCGCCCGCCGCCACCAGCCGTACCGCGTGGGCGATCTCGGCCGGGCGGGTGCGCTTGAGCAGGAAGCCGTCGGCGCCCGCGCGCAACGCCTGGTAGACGTAGTCGTCGTTCTCGAAGGTGGTCACGACCAGGATCCTCGGCGGACGCTCCCCCGGTGCACCGGGGCGCAGCAGCTCGCGGGTGGCCGCCAAGCCGTCCAGCACGGGCATCCGGACGTCCATCAGCACCACGTGCGGGCGCAGCGTGCGGGCCAGCGCAACCGCTTCCGCGCCGTCGGCCGCCTCGCCGACCACCCGCAGGTCCCCCTGCGCCTCCAGGACGGCCCGCAGGCCGGCCCGGACCAGTTCCTCGTCGTCGGCGAGCAGGATCTCCGTCATCCCCGCGGCTCCTCCGGCCGGGCCTCGCGTCACAGGATCGTTCGTCACGAGCCCAAGCGTAGGGGCAGCCGGACGGTCAGCACCCACTCCCCTCCGCCCTCCTGCGACACCCCCGCCGCCGCCTCCCCGCCGAGCAACGTGGCGCGCTCGCGGATGCCGCGCAGCCCCTTGCCGCCCTTGTGCGTCGCGCCCCGGCCCGCACCGCCCGCCGGAGGCCGTGCCGAACCGGCCGGACCGGCAGGCCCGGCCGCGCCGACCGCCGAACGCCCGGCGCCGGGCAGCCGGTTGGCACAGCGCAGCTCCAACTGCCCTTCCCGTACGGCGATCCGGATGTCGACCGGTTCGCCTGGCGCGTACTTGAGCGCGTTGGTGACACCCTCCTGGACGATCCGGTACGACTCGCGGGAGAGCACCCCGGGCAGCGTGCCGGGGGGCACCTCCATCCGCGCCTCCACCGGGCTGCCGGCCGCCCGGGCGGTGTCGAACAGCGCGGGCAGCTGGTCGATCCCGGGCTGTTCGGTGGCCACGCCGTTCGCCCCGGCCGGGGTCTCGCGCAGCAGCACGAGGGTGCGTTCGAGGTCCTCCATGGCCTGTCGGCCGGTCTCCTCGATGACTTCGAGCGCCTTGGCGACGAAGGCCGGGTCCCCGACCTCGCGCGCCGCGCCCGCCTGAAGGACCGTCACCGTCAGTGCGTGGCCGATCGAATCGTGCAACTCCCGGGCCAACCGGTTGCGTTCCAGCAGGCGTTCGGCCCGCAGCTCCACCTCCGCCAGCCGCTCGGTCGGAGACGGGCCCAACAGCCGTACGGCCATGGCGAGTTGGAGGCGCCCGGCGAGGACCAGGAACCAGCCGAAACCGAGTACCAGCAGCGGGGCGAACGGGAGGTACCAGAGCGCGTCCGGACCGGTCAGCCGGTCGTAGCACGCGACGGAGCCGAAGGAGAGCACGAACCCGGCCACCGAGCCGAGCGCGACCCGGCCGATCAGCCAGCCCGCCGTCCGCCGCCGGTCGGCCCAGGTGCGGGAGGGCTCGGCGGCGATGTCCTCCTCACGGTCGGGCACCAGCAGCAGCCGCGCCTGCACCCCCTCCGCCCGCCGAGCCGCCGGGATGAGCGCGAGCGCCGCGAGCAGCACGCAGTCCACCAGTACGCTCGCCGTGAGGATCTCGCCGAGGCCCTTCCGGTACGTCCCCGGATAGATCATCAGCACCACGCCCGCGAAGATCCACCCCACCAGCAGGTGCAGCAGCCGCGCGTACGTGACACCGGCCGCCAGCGGCGCGACGAGCCTGGACACCGCACTTCCCGGCACGGAGCCTCCGGACACCGCGCTCGCGCTCCTCAGCGCTGCGATCTTGGACATTGCGCCATCCTGCCAGGTCGCCCCCGGCCCCCGGATCCCGCGCCGGTCGCCCGCGTCCTCCCTCCTGGGAGGGAGGCGGCTCCCCGCCCCGGCGGGATCCGCCGCACCGGCCCGCTCCGGTCGAATGGAGCCACCGACCGGGGCAGCGACAGCGGGCACCGGCGGAGACCACCGACGACGAGACGAGGGGAGCGGGCCGTGATCGAGATCCAGGGCCTGACCAAGGAGTACGACGGCCGGCGCGTCGTCGACGACCTGACCTTCGAGGTCCGACCCGGCGTGGTGACCGGCTTCCTCGGCCCGAACGGCGCCGGCAAGAGCACCACCATGCGCCTGGTCCTCGGCCTCGACCGGCCGACCGCCGGACACGCCCTGGTCGACGGCCGCCCGTACGCCGAACTCCCCGCCCCGCTGCGGACGGTGGGCGCACTGCTGGACGCCCAGGCGATGCACGGCGGCCGGACCGCGCACGGCCACCTGCGCTGGCTCGCCGCAAGCAACGGGCTGCCGGCCCGCCGGGTCGACGAGGTGCTCGGCCAGGTCGGCCTGGCGGACGCGGCCGGACGGCGGATCCGGGGCTTCTCGCTCGGCATGCGCCAGCGCCTCGGGGTGGCCGCCGCCCTGCTCGGCGACCCGCCGGTGCTGCTGCTGGACGAACCCGTCAACGGCCTGGACCCGGAGGGCATCCGCTGGATCCGCACCCTGCTGCGCGACCTGGCCGCCGAAGGCCGGGCGGTGCTGGTCTCCTCCCACCTGATGACCGAAATGGCGCTCACCGCCGACCACTTGGTGGTGATCGGGCGCGGGAGACTGCTCGCCGACGCCGCCACCTCCGAGTTCATCGACCGCCACGGCCGGACCCGGATCAGGGTCCGCGCCGTCGCCCCCCCCAAGCTCGCCGCCCTGCTCGGCGGCCCCGGCCACGACCACGGACTCGACGCCACCGAAGTCGACGGCGGCGCCTGGGAGGTGAGCGGCGCCGAACCCGAGCGGATCGCCGCGCTCGCCGCCGCCAACGGGGTGGTGCTGTACGAGATCGCCATCCAACAAGACTCGCTGGAAGAGGCGTTCATGCGGATGACCGCCGACAGCGTCGAGTACCGCGCGGAGGCCTCCGCATGACCACACCGGTTGCCGGCTCCGCGCACGTCCTGCACGTCCTGCGCGCCGAGCGGATCAAGCTCACCACCCTCCGCTCGCTCTGGATCACCCCGCTGCTCGCCCTGCTGCTGACCGCCGGGGTCACCACGGCCATCGGCGCGGCCATCGGCGGCAAGGACCACAGCATCACCGACGACCCGAGCGTCGGGGTCTTCTACGGGCTCAACTTCGGCCAGGCGGCCCTTGCCTGCTTCGGCATCCTGCTGATCGGGCAGGAGTTCAACACCCGCATGATCAACGTGTCGCTCACCGCCGTCCCGCGCCGCAACCGGCTGTACGGCGCCAAGTTGGCGCTCGGCGCGCTCGTCGGCCTCGCCGTCGGCGCCGTCGGCACGGCGGGTGCCTTCGCCGGCTACGCGGCCACCGCCCCGGGCGCCTGGGACGGGCCGGCCCTCCTGCGCAGCGCCGTCGCCGGCGTGCTCTACCAGACGCTGCTGGTGGTGCTCTGCCTCGGAGCGACCGCGCTGCTGGGCAACCTCACCGCCGCCATGGGACTGCTGGTGCCGACCGTTTTCCTGCTCTCGCCACTGCTCGGCGGAGTGCCCGGGATCCGCCGGGTCGTCCAGTTCCTGCCCGACCGGGCCGGCCAGTACGCCCTGCGGTACGCCGACGACCCGCAGGTCGCGTACGGGCACTGGACCGGGCTGCTAATCATGGCGCTCTGGACGGCGCTGGCGGCGTACGGCGGCCTGCGCGCGCTGCGCCGCATCGGCGCCAAGTGACCTCGGACGAACGGGAAACGAGAGAAAACCATGAGCACGCTCGCCGGCGCCCTGCGCGCCGAACGCGTCAAGTTCACCACCCTGCCCTCGCAGTGGGCGGCCCCGCTGGTCGCCCTGGCACTGACCGTCGGCGTCACGGCCGCCGTCAGCGCCGCCTACGGGGCGAAGGACCACACGCCCGCCCCGGACCCGGCCAACGGGATCTTCTACGGGCTGCTCTTCGGCCACGTCGCGGTGGCCTGCCTCGGCATCCTGCTGATCGGGCAGGAGTTCAACACCCGCATGATCGGCACCTCGCTCACCGCCGTCCCCCGGCGCGGGCGGCTGTACGGCGCCAAGCTCGCGCTCGGCGCCGGGCTGGGCCTGCTGCTCGGCCTGGCCTCGACGGCGGGCTCGTTCCTGGCCGTCGGCACCACCGTCGGCCTGGACCTCTCCACCCCGGGCCTGGCCCGCAGCTTCCTGGCCGGCGTGCTGTACCACCCGATGATGGTGCTGCTCTGCCTCGGACTGACCGCGATGCTGGGCAACTTCAGCGCCGCGCTCGGCCTGCTGACCCCGATGGTGTTCCTGGGCACCACCTGGCTGGCCGCCATCCCCGGTGTCCGGGAACTCGGCCAGTTCCTGCCCGACCGGGCCGGCCTCTACGCGACGCGCACCCAGACCGAACCGGGCATCCACTACGGCCACTGGACCGGGCTGCTGATCATGGCGCTCTGGACGGCCCTGGCGGCCTACGGCGGACTCCGGGCGATGCGGCGGTACCAGCACAGCTGACGGACGACAGCCGACAGCAAACTGCGAACAGATGACAGATGACAGATGACAGATTTCGAAATCTGTCATCTGTTCGCTGTCGTCTGTTAGCTGTTCGCCGTCGGCTGTCCGCTGTCGTCTGTCAGCCCGTCACCGCAGCGCCGGGTGCTCCGCGATCACCGTGCAGCTCCCGGGCGCGATCTCGGTGAAGCCCGCGTCCTGGACCACCGGCAGCCCGCTGCGGACGAGCTCCTCCCACGCCTCCGGCGAGGCGGTCCGGACCGCGAGCGCGAAGCCGGCCTCGGCCCACTCCTTGCGCTGCGCCTCGTCCAGCCGCCACCACGCGAGCTGGGCGGCGTGCCCGGTCTGCGCCATCGTCTTGCCCGCGCTCATCTCCAGCTCGGGGTTGAGCCACAGCACCGGCAGCCCCGGCTCGGGCGCGCCGACCTCGGCCGTCTCCTCGAGGTCCGTCCCGGACACCTGGAGCTTGGCGAGTTCCTTCGGCCAGCCGTCCAGCGGGACCGGCGGGAACACCCGCACCTCGGCCTCCCGCCCGTGCACCGTGACGCCCGGCAGCTCACCGGCCCGGCGCCACTCCCCGCCCCGGGCCCGCCGGACCACCTTGCGGATCCGGGCGTCCTCCCAGGCCTCGACCCGCTCCGCCCACTCGCCGCCCGCCTCGGTCACCCGAGGGTCGGCGAGCAGGGTGAGCACCGCCCGCGCCGAGGTCTCCAGCGCGTCCGTCCGGCCCGGCGGAGTGGCCCGCTCCAGCCGGACGACCAGCGGCAGCACGTACTGCGGCCGCTCGTCGCGGTCCTCGCGCGACGGGGCGTCGCCGGGGTCGGCCACCGGAGCGGGGGCCGGGGTAAGGGGAGTCGGGGCGTCGGAAGGAGAAGTCACCCGTCCAGGATGCCAGCCCCGCCCCGACCGACTCGGCCCGCCCCGTCCGCCCCGGTGGTCACTCCGGCACTCGCGCCGTCAGCGCCGGTAGCCGCGCTGCGGGTCCCGCTCCTCCGCGTCCTCGTACATCAGGAACCAGCCCTCCGGGTGGGTGGCCGCGAGCAGCATCTCGGTGCGCTGCTCCGCCGCAAGCTCCGGATCGCCCTCGTCCGGCCCGTAGACCCCGAACAGCTCGTCCTGGCAGCCGTCCCAGTCGTAGTCGTACAGGTCGGCCGGGAGGTCGCCCATCATGTCCGCCACCGACTCGGGTTGCGCACCGAGCAGCGCCCGGGCGTCCACCAGGGCCATCCGCAGCGCGATGTCCTCGGCCAGGCAGCGCGGCAGCGGCCACTCGCCGAGCGCGAGGTCGTCGGCGAGGTCGTCGAAGGCCCGGGCCATCGCGCGGCGCCAGCCCCGGTGCATCCGCCAGGTGCGTTCGGGAAGCCGGGCGAAGACCGTCCAGTCCACGTCATCGCTGTCGGCGACCGCCTCGTCCCCGTGCTCGTCGAGGTCGTCGTACGCGGCGTCGGCCAGGCCGATCAGCTGGGCGTGGAGCAGGCAGGCCGTGCGCGGGGTGAGCGTCCAGTCCGCGCCCGCGCCGCCCTCCTCCTCGTCGCCCTCCAGCGGGAACAGGTCGGCGAAGTCCGGTGTGAAGTCCTCCGTGACGCTGATCTCCAGCGTGCCGCCGATCGCCTCCACCCCGGGGATGGCGGCCACCAGCCGGTCCGGATGCAGCAGCGCGCCGAGCGCCGCGTTGGCGTCCTCGGCGACCTCGCGCAGCAGTTCGCGGCGCTGCCCGGCCGGGTCGACGCCCCCGAAGTCCAGCTCCTCGACGGCCCTGATCGCGGCCGCGCGCAGGGCCGGCCAGTCGGTGATCCGCAGGCCCAGCACTACCGTCGCCTCGATCTCCTGCGCGCCGGAGTCCTCCGCCGCGCCCGGCCCCTGTGGATGATCACTTCGCTCGCCCATGGGGCTAACGGTACGGCCTTTCGGTCGCCCGATCACCGGTCCGGACCAGCTTCCGGGAGCCTTCTCGGCCACCGCCCGGCCCCGCCGCTGTCACTCGGACGCAGGAGTTTGGCAGGATGAGCCGCATGGCTGACATCAACGAGTACGGCGGCGGGCAGGGCCCGAACGCCGACGTCCTGGTCGTGACCACCAACGACATCCCCGGTTACCGGGTCGACCACGTGATCGGCGAGGTCTTCGGGCTGACCGTCCGCAGCCGCCACGTCGGCAGCCAGATCGGTGCCGGTCTGAAGTCACTGGTCGGCGGCGAGCTGCGCGGTCTGACGAAGACCCTGGTCGAGAGCCGCAACGAGGCGATGCAGCGGCTGATCGAGCAGACCAAGGCGCGCGGCGGCAACGCCGTCCTGATGATGCGCTTCGACGTCACGGAGGCGGCCGCCGTGGGTACCGAGGTCTGCGCCTACGGCACCGCCGCGGTCATCTCCCCGGTCTCCTGACGTTCCTCCTGTGACATTCCCCTCCTGACCGGGGAACACCCGCCGACCCCCCGATGTTTCCCGGGCGTGACTGTTTACGGTGCAACGAACAGCGTTCCGGAACGGGTGGACGTCCTGGTGGTGGGCGCCGGACAGGCAGGTCTGTCCGCCGCCTACCACCTGCACCGCCGCGGCTTCGCCCGTCACCGGACGGGCCTCGACGGCGGCTTCGTCGTCCTCGACGCCAACGCCGTCCCCGGCGGTGCCTGGGCGTACCGCTCGCCGTCCCTGCGGATGGCCACCGTGCACGGCGTCCACGACCTCCCGGACGCCGAACTCCCGCCGCCGGACCCTGACGCCCCCGCGCGCGAGGTGGTGCCGGAGTACTTCACGGCGTACGAGGCGCAGCACGCGCTCCCGGTCGTACGCCCGGTCGCGGTGCGCGCCGTACGCGCCGAGTCCGAGCGCCCGGACTCCCGGCTGCTGGTCGAGACCGACCGCGGCACCTGGTCCACCCGCGCGCTGATCAACGCCACCGGCACCTGGACCCGCCCGTTCCTCCCGCACTACCCGGGCCGCTTCGCGGGCCGCCAGCTGCACTACGCCGAGTACCGCGGCCCCGAGGAGTTCACGGGCAAGCGGGTGCTGGTGGTGGGCGGCGGCGCCTCGGCGGTCCAGGTGCTGTCGGAGGTCGCCGCGGTCGGCGAGACGGTGTGGGTCACCCGCTCCGAGCCCGTCTACCACGACGGGCCGTTCACCCCCGAGTACGGGCGCGCGGTGGTCGCCAAGGTCGAGGAGCGGGTCCGGCAGGGGCTGCCGCCACGCAGCGTGGTGAGCGTGACCGGGCTCGGCCCGTCCGTCGCCTACCGGCGCGCCGAGGAACTGGGCGCGCTGCACCGCCGACCGATGTTCGACCGCCTGACCGAGCACGGGGTCGCCTGGGGCGACGAGGAGCTGACCGTGGACGCGATCGTCTGGGCGACCGGCTTCCGGCCCGAGGTCGGGCACCTCGCTCCGCTCGGGCTGCGCTCCCCCGGCGGCGGCATCGCGCTCACCGGCACCCGGGCCACCGCCGACCCCCGCGTCCACCTGGTCGGCTACGGCCCGTCCGCCAGCACCGTCGGCGCCAACCGGGCCGGGCGGGCG
Organism: Kitasatospora sp. SC0581; assembly: GCF_048159585.1. NCBI lineage: Bacteria > Bacillati > Actinomycetota > Actinomycetes > Kitasatosporales > Streptomycetaceae > Kitasatospora > Kitasatospora sp. SC0581. The sequence goes on from NZ_JBLRWA010000001.1 coordinate 313,744, forward strand.
GCCGTCAACGACCTCGTCAAGCTGCTCGGGGACCCGGCGCCCGGGCGGCCGACGATCACCGGCCCGACGGTCGCGAGCCCGACGATCTCCGGCCCGAGGGTAGGGAGCCCGGAGCCCGGTGACCCGGTCATGGAGCCCGCCACCGTCTGAGGCTCCGCGATCGTGGTCCGGTCGGCGGTGGTGGCCCGCTCAGCGGTCGTAGTCCACGGTCACCCGGTCGGTGACCGGGCGGGCCTGGCAGGTGAGGACGTAGCCGGCGGCCAGCTCCTTCTCCTCCAGCGCGAAGTTGCGGCGCATCTCCACCTCGCCCTCGGTGACCAGGGCGCGGCAGGTGCCGCACACTCCGCCCTTGCAGGCGAACGGCAGGTCGGGGCGGGAGCGCTGGGCGCCGTCCAGGATCGAGCGGTCGCGCGGGAGGCAGAGCGTGCTGCCGCGGCCGTCGAGGACGACGGTGACCTCGCTCCGCGGGCCCGACACGCCGTCGGCGGAGCCGTCGGACGAGCCGTCCGTCCGGTCCCAGTCCTCGTCGCGCTCCGGGAGCGGCTCGTCCTCGGCGTGGAACAGCTCCTGGTGCACCCGCTCGCCCGGCACGTCCAGCTCGGCGAGCAGGTCCTTCGCCCCCACGACCATGCCGAACGGGCCGCACAGCCACCAGTGCCCGACGCTTCCTACGTCCACCAGCGCCGCCAGCAGCGCGCGTACCCGCTCCGGGTCCAGCCGGCCGCTGAGCAGTTCGGCGTCCCTGGTCTCCCGGGAGAGCACGTGGACCAGCTGGAAGCGGTCGAGGTAGCGGTCCTTCAGGTCGGCCAGCTCGTCCGCGAACATCACGCTGTCACTGCGCCGGTTGCCGTAGAGCAGGGTGACGGTGGAGCTGTGGTCGGCCGCGAGCACGGAGCCGGCGATCGACAGCATCGGTGTGATCCCGGAGCCGGCCGCGAGCAGCACGTGGTCGGCCGGGACGCCGAGCTCGGGGGTGAACAGGCCGGACGGCGTCAGCACCTCCACCTCCTCGCCCGGCTTCGCCTCGCGCACCAGCCAGCGTGAGAACAGCCCGCCGGGCACCTCCCGGACGGCGATCCGCAGCGGCCCGCCGACCGGGGCGCAGATCGAGTACGAGCGGCGCTCGTCGGTGCCGTCCACCAGCTTGCGCAGGGTCAGGGTCTGCCCGGGGCGGAAGGCGTACTCCTCCGCCAGCCCGACCGGCACCGCGAAGGTCACCGCGACGGCGTCCTCGCAGAGCCGCTCGACCCGGTCGATCCGCAGCCGGTGGAACGTCGGGCGGCGAGCGGGGCGGATGCCGGTCCCCTCGGCGTCGGGGGCGGACCCGGCGGCGGAGGACGCGGGAGCGGCGGAGGAAGCGGCGGGCATTCAGATCTCCTTGACGCGTTCGAACGGCTCGCGGCAGGCCCGGCAGCGCCAGAGCGCCTTGCAGGCGGTGGAACCGAAGCGGGACAGCTCCTCCGTGTCGGCGTCGCCGCAGCGCGGGCACGGCACGGGGGGCGCGGCGGCGGTCCTCGGCGCTGCCAGAGTGGTGGGCGCGGTCGCGGTTCCGGTGCGGGTGGGGCCGAGGGTGAGCGCCACCGGTCCGGCCGCGGCGACGGCGGCGGTCGGGCGCGGCGGGGCGATGCCCGCCTCGGCGAGCTTGCGACGGCCCTCGGCGGTGATCAGGTCGGTGGACCACGGCGGGTCCAACCGCAGCCGCACCCGGACGTCCGGGTACCCGGCCGCGCGCAGCCGACGGTCCACGTCGGCGGCCATCTCGGCGACGGCGGGGCAGCCCGAGTAGGTCGGGGTCAGCCAGGCGGTCACCGTGCCGCTGCCGCCGTCCACCCCGACCTCGGCGAGGACGCCCAGGTCGGCCAGGGTGAGCATGGGCAGCTCCGGGTCCGGCACAGCCGCGGCGACCGCCCAGGCCAGCTCGCGGGCCGTCGGGTCCGCGGTGCCCGTCCCGACCATCCCGCCCGTCGGCTCCGCGGTGCCCGTCGGCCCCGGGCCCGTCACGACGTCGCCGGTCACCACGTCGCCCCCGGGTGGGCGCGGGCCAGCACCTGGAACTCGGCGAGCAGCGGGCCGAGCGCCTCGGTGTGCACACCGTCCCGGCCGGCCAGGCCGAGGACGGTGGCCAGCGGCGGTACGTCCGGCACGGTCAGCCCGGCCTCGGCGAGAACGGCGCCGAGCGAGCGCAGCACCGGTTCGCGCAGGGCCGCCGGGTCGACGCCCGCCCGCAGCTCCACCGGGTGCGCCGTGAACAGCTCCTCCAGCAGCGGCCAGACCGCGTCCACCCCGGCCTGCATCCGCCCGGCGGAGTACGGCGTGCCGTCGCCCAGGCGCAGGGTCCAGGCGGTGGCGTACTCCCGGTGGTAGGCCAGCTCCTTGACGCCCCGGGCGGCGACCGCGGCCAGCACCGGGTCGGGGTGCGCGCTCAGCGCCTCGTAGAGGGCGCCGCGCGCGGTGGCGAACAGCAGCAGCCGGGCGATCGAGTAGGCGAAGTCGCCGTTCGGGGCCTCCACCAGGCGGACGTTGCGGAACTCGTGCTCCTCCCGCCAGTACGCCAGGTCGTCCTCGGTGCGGCCGGTGCCGTCCGCCTGACCGGCCCGGGTGAGCAGCAGGCGGGCCTGGCCGAGCAGGTCGAGGCCCAGGTTGGCCAGCGCGACCTCCTCCTCCAGCTCGGGCGCCCGGGTGCACCACTCGATCAGCCGCTGCGCGAGGACCAGGGCATCGTCGCCCAGCATCTGGCAGTAGGCGGCGAGGTCGGCGCCGTCCAGACCGGGGGGCAGCGCGGTGTCCACGCCGAGCAGGGGATCGGCGAAGCCCGTCCCGTACGCCCAGCGGCCCTCGCCCTCGGGGCCGGGGGCGGCGTCGGCGAGGCTGAGGTAGACGTGGTCGTCCTGGCCGGTGCCGGCGGTGGAGGTGGTGGAGGTGGTGTGGTCGTGCACGGTGGCTCCCCCGTCAGATGTGCGGGACATCCTCGGGGATGTCGTAGAAGGTCGGGTGGCGGTAGACCTTGTCGCCGCTGGGCTCGAAGAACGGGTCGCGCTCGTCCGGGGTGGAGGCGGTGATCGCGTCCGAGCGGACCACCCAGAGGCTCACGCCCTCGTTGCGGCGGGTGTAGAGGTCGCGGGCGGCGAGCAGGGCCATCCGGTCGTCGGCGGCGTGCAGCGAGCCGACGTGGACGTGGTTCAGCCCGCGCCGGGGACGCACGAACACCTCGTACAGCGGCCAGCCGGCCTTGGAGCCGGCTTTGGAACCGGCCTCGGGCCCGGCCTCGGACCCGGACGGGGAGCCAAGCTGGGGGTCGGTCACTTTCCGTTCTCCTGTTCGGTCACATCGGTGGCTTCGGTGGCTTCGGTGGCTTCCGTGGGCCCGGCGGCCTCGGCCGCGCGCTTGGCCGCGTAGGCGACGGCCGCCTCGCGCACCCAGGCACCGTCCTCGTGGGCGGTGCGGCGGCGTTCGACCCGCTGGGCGTTGCAGGGGCCCTGGCCGTGGATGACCCTGGTCAGCTCGGACCAGTCCGGCTCGCCGAAGTCCCAGCCACCGCGCTCCTCGTTCCAGCGCAGCTCGGGGTCCGGGAGGGTGACGCCCAGGTGCTCGGCCTGCGGGACGGTCATGTCGACGAAGCGCCGGCGCAGCTCGTCGTTGCTGTGCCGCTTGATCCGCCAGGCCATCGAGCGGGCGGTGTTCGGCGAGTCGGCGTCCGAGGGGCCGAACATCATCAGCGACGGCCACCACCAGCGGTCCACCGCGTCCTGGACCATCCGGCGCTGGGCCTCGGTGCCGCGCATCAGCGTCATCAGGAGCTCGTAGCCCTGGCGCTGGTGGAAGGACTCCTCCTTGCAGATCCGCACCATCGCGCGGGCGTACGGACCGTAGCTGCAGCGGCAGAGCGGGACCTGGTTGCAGATCGCGGCGCCGTCCACCAGCCAGCCGATCACGCCGACGTCGGCGAAGGTGAGAGTCGGGTAGTTGAAGATCGAGGAGTACTTCTGGCGGCCGGAGATCAGCTTCTCGGTGAGCTCGGCGCGGTCGACGCCCAGGGTCTCGGCGGCGGCGTAGAGGTAGAGGCCGTGGCCGGCCTCGTCCTGGGCCTTGGCGAGCAGGATGGCCTTGCGGCGCAGGGACGGGGCCCGGGTCAGCCAGTTGCCCTCGGGCTGCATGCCGATGATCTCGGAGTGGGCGTGCTGGGCGATCTGGCGGATCAGGGTGGCCCGGTAGGCGTCGGGCATCCAGTCCCTGGGCTCGATCCGCTGCTCGGCGGCGACGACCGCCTCGAACCGGTCCTCCAGCGTCTGCGCGGGGACCGTCTCGGCCACCTCTGCTGTCACCACAGTCCCCTCTCGTCTCCTGCCCGGAGGCCGCCTGGAGCATCGGCCAACCGACTGACCGTTCGGTCGGTACCATTCTGCGCGGAGGGGCTGAGGGATGGCAAGGTGCGCAACAGATAACAGCTGACAGATTCTGAAATCTGTCAGCTGTTATCCGTCGGCTGTCTTCTGTTCTCTGTTCGCTGCTCTATGTTCGCTGCTCTACGTCCGCCGTCCGCCGGCCGCTGTCCGCTGTCCGCCGTTCTACGTTCGCCGCCACCGACTGCCGGGGGCCGGCGACCGGCGACCGGCTCCCGGCCGTCAGCGGCTCACCACCGGCTCAGCCCTCCGCGCGGTCGCGCAGTCGCGGCAGCGGCACCGCGAGCAGCGCCGCCAGCAGGGCGATCCGGGGAGCGATCTGGTCGACCCGGATGTGCTCGTGCCGGGCGTGGGCCCCGGCGCCCACCGCGCCGAAGCCGTCCAGGGTCGGAAGCCCGCGCGAGCCCGGCAGGTTGGTGTCCCCCGCCCCGCCCGCCGGAGCGCCATCCAACTGCTGCCCGAGCACCGCGGCGAGCGAACGCACGTGCCGCAACAGCGGGTTGCCGGTCCGCTCGGGCCAGGCCGGACGGCTGGACAGCACCTCCGTACGGACCCGGGCGCCCGGACGCAGCGCGGTGAGCCGGGCGAGGTTGTCCAGCGTACGGCGCTGCGCCTCGACCGTGGCGAAGCGCAGCCCCAGCTCGGCCTCGGCCCGGCCGGCGACCACGTTGGCGCGCGAACCACCGCTGATCCGACCGGCGTTGAGCTCGGTGCCGGGCTGACCGGCGAGGTCGCGCACCAGCACGAGTTGGTCCACCAGCTCGTCGACCGCGGACACCCCGTCGTGGGCGTCGTTGCCCGCGTGCGCCTCGCGGCCGGTCACGGTGAGCCGCACCCGGGTGCTGCCGCGCCGCGCGGTCTTCAACCGACCGTCGGGGTGCGGCGGTTCGAGGCCCAGGACCGCGGCGGCTCCGCGCAGCTGGCGCTCGACCAGGCGGCGTCCGTCGGGGCTGCCCACCTCCTCGTCGGAGACCACGACCAGGCGGACGGTCCGGTGCGGGCGCTCACCCAGGTCCGCGAGCAGCGACAACGCCCCCTCCAGGATGGCGAGTCCGCCCTTCATGTCGACCACGCCGGGCCCGGTGAGCCGACCGTCCTCCTCAGTCACCGGCCAGTCCGCGAGGGTGCCGACCGGCCACACGGTGTCGTGGTGCCCGACGATCAGCAGGTGCGGCAGGGACTCGTCCCGACCCTCCCACTCCAGTACGAGGTGGTCGCCGGCCGGTCCGGGTTCACGCCGGGCGGTGGCACCGGTGGCACAGAAGCCGGCCGCCAACTCCTCGGCGAGCGCGTCGAGTCTGGGGGCGTCCCCACTGGGCGACTCGATCCGCGCCAGGTCGACGCAGCGACGCCGGACGGCCCCGGCGAGGGTGCGGGCCCGGGTGCTGAGCGCCTGCGGCACACCGGGCAGCGCCGTGGTGACGGCGGCGGCCCCGTGGGAGGCGGTGGCGGCCGGGCCCGTCGCGGGCTTCGCGACGACGTTATTCGCCACGACGTTCTTCGTCACGGGGCTCTTCGTCACGGGGCTCTTCGTCACGGGGCTCTTCGCCGCCGCGGTCTTCGCGACGACCGGTTTGGTGAGGGCTGATTTCGTGAGGGCTGACTTGGCGGCTGCGGTCGTGGTGACGGCCACCTTGGCCACGACGGTCTTCGCGGCACCGGACGCGGCCGCAGTGGCCTGGACCGAAGCGGCGGGAAGCGCAGGGGCCGAGACCGTAGTGCCCGGATCCGCAGCGGCAGTTGCGGTGCCGGCGGCGGTGCCGTTGGTGGTGGTAGCGGTGGCTGCGGCGGTAGCGGCGGCGGCGGTCGCAGTGGCCGTGGCGGCGGCAAGGGCCTCACCGTCGGTGGCGGCCGGGACGGCGACCGACGTCGGGGCGGGTTCCGCGGCGGCGCCCGGTGCGGCGGGCGACCCGACGATCTGGGGACTCAACGCTCGCCTCCGCGGCCGCCGCCGGTATACAGCGGCCGTGCCGGCCGACCGCTCCCGCCCGGGTACCAGGCCCGGCCGGACCGCACCGGCCGACCGGGATGATGAGCGGCCCACCGAATCGGCCTGTCTGGCCCAAGTACGGTGGAACGGTTGGGCGGCGTGCTTGGCATGTGCGTCCTCCTCGCTCGATCCGGTGGCCCCGGTCCGCCCGGAGCCCCGTGGACGGCGGCTTCGTGGCGGTGGGCGCAGTGGCCGGACCGCCGCAGGGAAGCCGAGATGTGAGCCTAGAAGAACCGTTCGGTTTCCTGCGAGGTGGCCCTGTTCCCAGCGTGCCGGTACCGGGCCCCGCTTCGGACAACACCCGTCCGCTTTCGGCGCGGGCGCTCGGCGCGCGGGCCTGGATCGGCGCGCGGACGCGGTCGCCGGATCGCGCCCATCTCCACCATGGACCCGCCGCCCGAGTTCGGCAGCGCAAACGGCCAAGGCACGGCATTTCCACGCCGGATGGGTGACAGCGGCTCAGCACGCGATACGAACCGGGAGCACGCGGCGGCTCATGGAAGCCCGCTTCGACGTCCGCCCCGACTCCGGAGGAACGTCCCGGGAACGCCCGGGTGAACACCGGCCGATGCCGTGCCCCGATGTGCCCCACCGAGCCCCGCCGAGCCCCGCCGAGCCCCGACGTGCTTCGGCTGCAACCCGTGGCACGACGGGGCGGCACCCCGGAACAGCGGGACAGCGCCCGGATATGCGCGTGCGCGAACGTTCGCGACCGTACCCGCGGGTGCACGACCGATCGGCACCCGGGCACCCCGGCACCCGAACCCGGGCCCGGCCGATCCCAGCCGTCCGTCCTCAGCCGCCGTCGCCCATCAGCCCGGCGTCGCGTGCGAGCAGCGCCGCCTGGACCCGGTTGGCGACTCCGAGCCCGGTCAGGATCCGACTGACGTGTGCCTTGACCGTGCTCTCGCGCATCCCGAGCACACCGGCGATCTCGGCATTGGAGAGCCCGTCGGCGAGTTCGCGCAGTACGTCCGTCTCCCGCGGGGTGAGTCCGGCGGCCCGGCTGCGGGCGGCCACCGACCGGGGCGCCCCGACCCGGTGGTAGCGGTCGATCAGCCGCCGAGCGGCCGCCGGGTGCAGCATCCCCTGGCCGCCGGCGACGACATGGACGGCCCGGGCGATCTCCGCGGGCGGGGTGTCCTTCAGCAGGAAGCCGTCCGCCCCGGCCGCGAGCGCCTGGTACACGTACTCGTCCAGGTCGAAGGTGGTGAGGGCGATGACCCGCGGACCGTCGGGGAGTTCGCGCAGCCGCCGGGTGGCGGCGATCCCGTCGAGCCGGGGCATCCGGATGTCCATCAGCGCGACGTCGATCCGCCGACCGGCGGCGAGCTCGACGGCCTGCAGCCCATCGGCGGCCTCGGCGACCACGGTGAGCTCCGGGTCCTGGGCCAGGAGGTCGACCAGGCCGAGACGGACCAGCGCGTCGTCGTCGACCACCATTGTTCGGATCATGCGGCGTCCTTCGGCTGCGGCTTCGGTTCCTGCTCAACGTGCTTCGCCCGCGTCGGTTGCGTCGCTTGCGTCGATTGGTTCGGCTGCGTCGGTTCCTCCGGTTCCTCCGGTTGCTTCGGTGGCTCCGACTGCTTCACTCCTCGCGCCCCCTGCGCCCCTTCCTGCGATTGCCGCGCCCCTGGCGTCCCCTTCCCCCGCTCCGGCCGCGGCGACGCCCGCCCGGGGTGCGCCACCGCACGCGCCGACTGTGGATCCGGACCGTCGCCACGGAGCCGGGCGGAAGCCTCGTCCGGCACCGCCTGCGGCGGGCGGTCCGGCGCGGGTAACCGGGCGGAGAGCCGGAAGCCGCCGCCACCGTCCGGACCGGCGTCGAAGTGGCCGCCGAGGGCGCCGACCCGTTCGGCCAGCCCCACCAGCCCGTACCCACCACCGGTGCCCGGCCCGCCCAACGGCGCCTCGCCCGGGCCGTTGCGGACCTCGACCGTCGTCGCCGGCGCCCCGTAGCCGACCCGGACGGTGACGGGCGCAGCGTGCGCGTGCTTGCGGGCGTTGGTCAGCGCCTCCTGCACCAGCCGGTGCACGGCCAGCCGGTGGGTGGTCGGGATGGTCTCCGGCTCCCCGGAGAGGGTGAGTTCGACCCGTTGGCCGGCCTGGGTCGCCTCGCCGACGAGCTCGGTGAGGTCGCGCAGCGCGGGCGCCGGGACGCGCCCGGCCTCGACGGGCACGGACGGCTCGCCTCCCGTGGCGGGCGGGGCCGACGGGTCGGCCCGCAGCGCGCCCAGGACGTCGCGCAGGTCGTCGAGCGACCGGGCGGCGGTGGTGCGCAGCAGTTCGAGGCGGTGGGTGAGCCGGTCGGGGTCGTCGGCGACGGTGCCGGCCCTGGCCTGGTCGCGCAACACCCCGGCGTGCAGGACCAGGAGGCTGAGCCGATGGGCCAGCACGTCGTGCATCTCCCGGGCGATCCGGGCCCGTTCGGCGGACCGGGCCTGCTCGGCGCGCAGCTCGCGCTCGCGGCGCAGCGCGTCGACCTGCTCGTGCAGGGTGCGGATCAGCACCCGTCTGCCCCGCAGCCACAGGCCGACCGCCATCGTGGCGGCCTGGACCAGGAGTTGGGACCCGGCGGTACCCGCCCGGCCGACCAGTGAGTCCACACCCACCGCACTGGCCACCGCGATGACCGAGCCGCCCGCCATCGCCAGGCCCGGCCGGCCGAGGTAGGCGAGGTGGAAGACGCTGAACAGGCCGGGGACGGCCCGGTTGAACAGCCCGCCCGTGAGCACCGGCAGCACGGCCGAGGCCACCGGGTGGCGGCGGGCGAAGAAGAGCGAGACCGCGGCGAGCGCGGCGACGACCGTGCGCGGCAGGCGCAGCGGACCGTCGGTCTGCGTCCACTGGGCGAAGGCCTCCTCGATGGTCAGGCCGAGCAGGCCGAGCAGCAGCAACGTGTCCGTCCCGGCCCGGTGGTCCGGCCCGTACCAGCCGAGCACACTCCGGCGCATGGTGCTCCTCCTTTCCGCTCTCCTCGGCCCGAAAGCCTTCCGTACGTCCACCCTTGGGCACCTCGGGCTCGATGCTAGGGGCGCTCGGCCGCGGAGCGCCTCTGTCTTCCGGGTAACCGCACCCTCGACTTTCGTCGGGGGTCGGCGCCGCTGACCGGCCGATTCGCGGCGGCTCCGCCCTGCCTAGCGTCGACGGCATGACCAACGAACGGCTCCACCACCGTCCGGACTCCCCTTCTCCCCTGTACAGTTCACCCGCCGGTGGCGACCACCTGCTGTTCCTCGCCGAGGCCCTGCGCACCTTCCACGACACCGGCGCGCTGGCCCCGAGCGGCCCGGAGCTGGTGAACGCGCTGGTGGTACCGGTCACCAGCCGCCCGAACCGTCCGATCTCGGTGCTGGAGGTCGGCGCCGGCACCGGCGTGGTCACCCGCCGACTGGCCCAAGTGCTGCGCCCGGGCGACCGGTTGCACGTCGTCGAGGCCAACCCGCGGTTCGCCGAACGGCTGCGGGAGGACCCGGTCCTCGCCGCACGCCACCCCGGGGTCGGCCTGCGACTGTCCGCCTGCCGGGTCGAGGAGCTGCCGGAGTGCCGTCGACCGGCGCTGGAAGGGGCCCGGGCGGAGGACCGCGGGCAGCGGTACGACGTGATCGTGTCCGGGCTGCCGTTCACCAACTTCGAGCCCGCACAGGTGCGCGACATCCTCGACCTCTACCTGCGGCTGCTGGCGCCCGGCGGCGAGCTGACGTACTTCGGGTACCTCGGCACGACGACGGCGCGCAGCCTCACCTCCGGCCCCCGCCGGGGCGCCCGCCACCGGGCGGTGGTCCGGCTGCTGCGGCGGTTCGAGCAGGCGTACGGGCTGGGCGAGCGCACGGTGTGGCGCAATGTGCCGCCCGCCCGCGCCTGCCTGCTGCGGTCGCCGGGCGGCCGCGAGACCTGGGCACCGGCCGGGAGCCCCGCCGTCGAGCCCGCGGTCGAACCGGCGCCCCCGAGCACGACGACCACGACGGACACGGCAACCGGATCGGCGGGCGGGGCGGCCCCGGTCCCCCGATGATGGACCGGGGCCGGGCCCGGCTCCGACTCTCCCGCAGTGAGGAGCCGCGATGACCATCTCGGTACGTGACGTGGAAGCCCGGAACCGCTTCGAGGCCTGGGAGGACGGCAAGCCGGCGGGCTTCGCCGAGTACCTGCGCAGCGACCAGCTGGTGGTCTATCCGCACACCGTGGTCGAGCCCGCCTTCGAGGGCCGGGGCATCGGCAGCGCGCTGGCCCGCGCCGCCCTGGACGACGCCCGCGCCCGCGGCCTGTCCGTGCTGGCCACCTGCCCCTTCATCAAGGGCTGGATGCTCCGCCACCCCGAGTACACCGACCTCGCGTACGAGAACCGGAGCCGGGTCGCCGACTGATGTCGGCTTCGGTGCGGGCGTCTGTCTCCATGCCGCAGTCGCCCGCCCGTCCGACCGACCGCATGTCCGCCCGCCCGTCCGCCCGTCCGCCGAACAAATGACAGTCGACAGATTTCAACTTTCAGATAACAGACGACAGCGAACAGATTTTGAAATCTGTTCGCCGTCGTGTCACAGTGAGACCCGGGTCACCCTGCTCCTGCCCCTTCCGGCACCGCACCCGCCCCCTTGGAGTCACCCGTGTCCTCCCACACCCGCCCCGCCCGGCGCACCCTCGGCACCACCGGACCGGTCACCTCGGCCCTCGGCCTCGGCTGCATGGGCATGTCCGACCTGTACGGCCCGGCCGACGAGGCCGAGAGCATCGCCACCATCCACGCCGCCCTCGACGCCGGGGTCACCCTCCTCGACACCGGCGACTTCTACGGCATGGGCCACAACGAGCTGCTGATCCACGAGGCGCTGCGCGGCCGCGACCGCGAGAGCGTGCAGATCAGCGTGAAGTTCGGCGCCCAGCGCGGCCCCGACGGCCAGTGGCTCGGCTACGACGCGAGCCCCGCCGCCACCAAGACGGCGCTCGCCTACACCCTGCGCCGCCTCCGCACCGACCACGTCGACGTCTACCGCCCGGCCCGCCTGGACCCGGGCGTCCCGGTCGAGGAGACCGTCGGCGCCATCGCCGACCTGGTGCAGGCCGGCTACGTCCGCCACATCGGGCTCTCCGAGGTCGGCGCCGACACCCTGCGCCGGGCCGCCGCCGTCCACCCGATCAGCGACCTCCAGATCGAGTACTCGCTGCTCTCCCGCTCGATCGAGGCCGCCGTCCTGCCCGCCGCCCGCGAGCTCGGCATCGGCATCACCGCGTACGGCGTGCTCTCCCGCGGCCTGCTCGGCGGCCACTGGGACCGGGAACGGGCCCTCGCCGGGACCGACTTCCGCAGCCACAGCCCGCGCTTCCAGGGCGAGAACCTGGCCCACAACCTGGCACTGGTCGAGGCCCTGCGCGAGATCGCCGTCGCACGGGGCGCCACCGTCGCCCAGGTCGCCATCGCCTGGGTGGCCTCCCGCGGTCAGGACGTCGTCCCGCTGGTCGGGGCCCGCCGCCGGGACCGCCTGACCGAGGCCCTCGGCGCCCTCGACGTCGCGCTGACCGAGGCCGACCTCGCCGCCGTCGAGGCCGCCGTACCCGCCGGCTCCGCCGCCGGTGACCGGTACGCTGCCGCACAGATGGCCCACCTGGACAGCGAGCGCTGACCGCACCACCGGCGCCATCGCCGCACGACCCGACCGCACGACCTAAGGACGGACCTCCCCGTGACCACGGACACCACACTCACCGCCGAGCAGATCCTGAGCGCGGCGGAGGATGTCCTCCGGCGGTTCGGCCCGGCCAAGGCCACCGTCGTGGACGTCGCCCGCATCCTCGGCGTCAGCCACAGCAGCGTCTACCGCCACTTCCCCAGCAAGGCCGCGCTGCGCGAAGCGGTCACCCAGCGCTGGCTCGACCAGGCGCACCACGAGCTGTCGACCGTCTCCAACGAGGGCGGCCCCGCCTCCGAGCGGCTGCAGCGGTGGCTGACGGCGCTGTTCACGGCCAAGCGGAAGAAGGCGCTGGACGACCCGGAGCTGTTCGCCACCTACATGGTGCTGGTCGAGGAGAACAGCGGCCTGGTGGACACCCACGTCGACACCCTGGTCGACCAGATCTCGCGGATGGTGGCGGAGGGCATCGAGACCAAGGAATTCAAGCTCGCCCACATCCGCAACACCGCCCGCGCCGTCTTCGACGCGACCGGCCCCTTCCACGACCCGGCCTACGCGTCCACCTGGTCCACCCCCGACGTCGACGACCGGTTCGACGCCGTCTGGAAGCTCGTCCTCGGTGGCCTGAAGGCGAAGTGACGAACCGTCAGCAAATGTGGCGCCGGCGAGCGGAGGAATAACCGCTCGCCGGCGCCCCGCCCGTCCGGCAGACTGCCGCACACAGTTGATCTCACACGGAGGATGACATGCGTGCGGCCCGCCCGGTCCTGGACAGCCTGGAAGGACTCGCCCTCGGCGACGCCTTCGGCGACCGGTGGTTCTCGGTCCCGCTGGACGAGGCGCCCGCCGCGCTCGCCGCCCGGCTGGTCCGGCCCGCGCCCTGGCACTGGACCGACGACACCGCCATGGCGCTCGTGCTGGTCCGCCACCTGCTCGACGCGGGCGAGGTCCGACCGGACGCGCTCGCCCGGGAGTTCGCCGCCGAGTACGCCCGCGAGTACGGGCGCAAGTACGGCCCGTCGATGCACCGGGTCCTGCGCGGGATCGGCGCCGGCGGGGACTGGCGCGCCATCACCTCGGCCCAGTTCGAAGGCCAGGGCTCGCACGGGAACGGCGCCGCGATGCGGGTCGCGCCGCTGGGCGCCTGGTTCGCCGAGGACCTCGACGCGGTGGTCCGGCAGGCCGAACTGCAGGCGCTCACCACCCACTTCCACCCGGAGGCTGTCGCCGGTGCGGTGGCGGTCGCGCTCGCGGCTGCGCTGGCGGTCCGCAGCCGGGGCGGAAACCCGCCCGGCCGGGCCGAGTTGCTGACCGAGATCGCCGGACGGCTGCCGGACAGCGAGGTCCGCTCCGGGCTCCGGATCGCCGCCCGGATGCCCGAGCACACCAGCGTCCGGCACGCCGCCACCGTGCTCGGCTCGGGAGCGCTGATCTCCGCCGCGGACACAGTGCCGTTCGCCCTCTGGTCCGCGGCCGGGCACCTGGACTCGCTGCCGGAGACCGTCTGGAACACCCTGGAGGGCTGGGGCGACAAGGACACCGCCTGCGCCATCGCCGCCGGTGTGACCGCCGCCCGGACCGGGCTCGCGGACGTGCCGCCCGGTTGGCTCGCCGCGCGCGAGCCGCTTCCGGGCTGGGTCGCCGAGGCGTCCCGGACCGCCGACCGGTAACCGGGCGGTGCCGGGTGCTGACCGCCCGGCTTCAAAGCCCGGCGGTCAGCACCGAACCATCAGCGCCGAGCCATCAGCATCGAGCCGTCAGCACCAGATGGTCAGCGCCGGGCGAGGAAGCGGAGCACCTTGTAGCCGAAGAGCAGGACCATGGCGCCGCCGATCGCCGACACCCAGGTCGTGACGTCGAGGAAGCTCACCTTCACCGTCCCGTGCATCCAGTGCGAGACGATCCAGGTGCCGATGTAGGAGCCGGTGATGCCGATCAGGGTGCTGCCGATCAGGCCGCGCTCCCCCCTCGACATCGCCATCCTGGCCAGTGTCCCCGACACCAGGCCCAGCACGATCCACGCCATCCAGCTCATCCGCCGCCCCTTGCGTCATCGGTGTGGCGACCCCGTCGAGCCCCCGGGTCCCGTTCGGAAGGACGTACGAGGGCCTCGCACCGTTCCAGCACCGGCAAGGACCGGTTCGAACCGGCCATCCGGGCGCCGTCGTACCGGTCGGCGGAACTCCCCTCCCCCGGCACGCCCCGCCGTCTCCCGGACGCCGGGGCCGCACCGAACCATTCCGTCAGCGGCGCGAGTTGCCGAACAGCAGCCGGTAGGCGATCAGCAGCACCAGGGCGCCGCCGATCGCCGACACCCAGGTCGCCGCGTCGAAGAAGTGCGCGGAGATCGAGCGGTGCATGAAGTGCGATGCGATCCAGCCGCCGACGAAGGAGCCGGCGATGCCGATCAGGGTGGTCACGATCAGGCCGCCCGGGTCCTTCCCCGGCAGCAGCAGCTTGGCCAGCGCACCGGCCAGCAGGCCCAGCACGATCCACGCGACGATGCTCATCCGGCATCCCTTCCCGTCCAAGGCGCGACGGCCCCGTCCCGTCCGCTCTGCCCGCAAGGACGCCACCGCCCGCCGCCCGGTTCCGCCACCCGCGTCGGCCGCCCCGGTCGGCCACCCGCGCAGCACCGTCCGAACCCGGCGGACGAACCCAGCGGACGGGACCGGCCGACGACACCGGCCGCCCAGGCCGGACCGCCCGCGCGTGGCGCCCTTCCCGCGCGCCGCCCGCGCCGAAATACTGCGGCCATGCGCATCCTGATCGCCACCGCCGGCTCCCGGGGCGACGTGGCCCCCTTCACCGGGCTCGGCGTCCGGCTGCGGGCGGCCGGGCATCAGGTGGCCGTCGCCACCCACGACACCTTCGCCGAGTCGGTACGGGCCGCCGGGCTGGAGTTCCGCCCACTGCCGGTCGACCCGCGCACCGAACTCGCCTCCGCCGAGGGCCGGCGCCTGCTGCGGGCCGGCAGCGGACCGGGCGCCGTCCTGCAACTCCTGCGGCTCGGCCGGAGGTTCATGCCCGCACTCGGCGACGGCATCGCCGACGCCACGGCGCTCGGGACCGACCTGCTGCTGACCACCAGCACCACCAGCGCACTCGGCCAGGTAGCCGCCGAGGCGGCCGGCATCCCCAGCATCGGGCTGTACCTCCAACCCCTCGCCCCCACCCGGGAGTTCGCGCCCGCCGTCACCGGCACCCGATCGCTCGGCCGGTCCGGCAACCTGCTGGCGGGACACGCCGTCCAGGCCGCGACCGACCAGCTGTTCGTCCCGGCCGTCCGCGGGCTGCGCCGTCGGCTCGGCCTGCCGCCGCTCGGCATCGCCCGGGCCCGCCGCAACCACCCCGTCCTGCACGGCTTCTCGCCACTGGTGGTGCCCCGACCCGCCGACTGGCGCCCCCGACTGGAGGTGGCGGGCTACTGGTGGCCGGCCGACCGGCCGGACTGGCAGCCCCCGGCCCGGCTGCTCGACTTCCTGGCCGCCGGGCCGCCGCCGGTCTTCGTCGGCTTCGGCAGCCTGGTCGTCCCCGACGCCGAGCGGCTGACCGCGACCGTCCTCGCCGCCGCCCGCGCCGCCCGGGTGCGCCTCCTGCTCCAGTCGGGGTGGAGCAGACTGGCCGCCGAGGACTCGGACTCCGTCCTGACCGTCGGCGACACCCCGCACGAATGGCTCTTCCCCCGCACCGCCGCCGTGGTCCACCACGCGGGTGCCGGCACCACGGCCGCCGCCCTCCGCTCCGGGACCCCCGCCGTCCCCGTGCCCGCCCAGCTCGACGCACCGTTCTGGTCCGCCCGACTGGCCCGGCTCGGCGTCTCCCCCGGCCCCGTCCCCCTGCGCGGCCTCACCCCCGCCCGCCTCGCCACCTCCCTCCGCCTGACGCTCGACGACCCCCGCTACCGCACCCGCGCCCGAGCCGTCGCCACCGCCCTGGCCGCCGAGGACGGCGCGGCCAAGGTCCTCGCCGCCGTCGAACGGGTTTCAGCGAACAGCTGACAGCTGACAACTTTCGAAATCTGTCAGCTGTTCGCTGTCGCCCGTCAGTCGTTCGCCCTCTCCCGTCAGCCCTCCCTCTCCTCCCCGCTCCCCCTCCCGAACACCCCGCTCAGCCCCAGGTACACCACGGCCGCCGCCGTCAGCCCGACGGCCCAGCCGTAGTCGGCGAGCGGCTTGAGGACGGGGATCAGGCCGTCCGCCGGGAAGGGGCCCTGCTTCGCACCGTCGGCGTCGACGGTGGAGTACGAGCCGCCGACGGCCAGCACGCCGCCCACCAGCAGCGCCGTCACGGCCCGCCAGTTCCAGCCGGCCGCATACCAGTACGCCCCGCCCGGGCGGTACAGCTCGGCGAGCCGGAGGCGGGTGCGGCGCAGGGCCCAGTAGTCGGCGATCAGCACTCCGCCGACCGTGCCGAGCAGCCCGCCGACCACACCGAGCCAGGTGAAGATGTACACGTGCGGGTCGGAGATCAGCCGCCACGGGAGGATCACGATCCCGACCACCCCCGTGATCAGCGCCCCGGTCCGGAAGGTGACGAAGCGGGGCAGCAGGTTGGCGAGGTCGTACGCGGGCGACACCACATTGGCGGCGATGTTCACCGACAGCGTCGCGACCAGCACGGTCAGCAGCGCGAACAGGATGCCGACCGGGTTCTCCATCTTGGCGGCCAGCTGGATCGGGTCCCACACCGGGGCCCCGTAGACCGCCTCGGAGCCCGAGGTGACCAGCACGGACAGGAATGCGAAGAGCGTCATCGTGGTCGGCAGGCCGAGCGCCTGCCCGCGTATCTGGGCCCGCTGGCTGCCGCCGAAGCGGGTGAAGTCGGGGATGTTCAGCGAGAGGGTGGACCAGAACCCGATCATGCCCATCAGCGCGGGGAAGAAGACCTTCCAGAAGCCGCCGCCCCACCCCAGTCTGGACGGCTGGTCGAGCAGCGGCCCGAGCCCGCCCGCCTTGACGGTGATCCACACCAGCAGCGCGAGCGCGCCGACGATGACGAACGGCGCCGCCCAGTTCTCGAACCGCCGCAGCGCCTCCATCCCCCGCGCGATGATGGCCATCTCGATCAGCCAGAACAGCAGGAACGAGAGCCACTGCGTCCACGGGTAGCCGCCGAACTCACCGGCCGTGCGCCAGGATTCGCCGAACAGCTTGCCCGCCAGCAGGAAGATGCCCTCGCCGCCGATCCAGGTCTGGATCCCGAACCAGGCGCAGGCCACCGCCGCCCGCAGCAGGGCGGGCAGGTTGGCGCCGCGCAGCCCGAAGGCGGCCCGGGCGAAGACCGGGAACGGGATGCCGTACTTGGTGCCGGCGTGCCCGGTGAGCAGCATCGGGACCAGCACGAGGAGGTTGGCGAGCGCGATCGTCAGCACCGCCTGCTTCCAGTCCATGCCGAGCGTGACCAGGCCCGAAGCCAGGGTCCAGGACGGGATGTTGTGGGCCATGCCGACCCAGAGTGCGAGGAAGTTGTACGTGGTCCAGGTACGCCGTGCCACCGGGACCGGCCGCAGGTCGTCGCTGGTGAAGCCGTTGGGAGGCAAGTCCCCGGCGGCCGGGTCGAGTTCAACCCGGCCGTCGGGGTGGTGCCACTGTCTGCCGTCACTGGTCGCGGTTCCGGGCATGGGCAACTCCCGTCCGCCGCGGGCGGATCCGCGGCTGAGCTCGGGTGGGGGCGCCGGGCGGGGTCACAGGTGCGGGATGACGTCCGTCCCGTACGCGTCGATGGTGGTCTCGATGGCGTCGTGCATGGCGTAGACGGCGAACTGGTCGACGCCGAGCGAGCGGAGCTCCGCCAGTCGGGCCCGCTGCGCCTCCACCGGGCCGATCAGGCAGAAGCGGTCGATGATCCCGTCCGGGACGAAGGCCGTGTCCGGGTTCCCGGCCCGCCCGTGGTGGCTGTAGTCGTAGCCCTGCCGGTCCTTGATGTAGTCGGTGAGCGCCTCCGGTACCAGGTCGGAGTGCTCGCCGTAGTGGCTGACCAGGTCGGCGACGTGGTTGCCGACCATCCCGCCGAACCAGCGGCACTGCTCCCGGGCGTGGGCGAGCGCCTCGGGCGAGTCGTCGGCGGTGACGTAGGCCGGGGCAGCGACGCAGATGGTGATCGACTCCGGATCCCGGCCGGCCTCGACGGCGGCGGCCCGCACCGCCTTGACCATGAACTCGGTGAGGTAGGGGTCTGCCAACTGCAGGATGAAGCCGTCGGCCTGACGCCCGGTCAGGTTCAACGCCTTCGGCCCGTACGCCCCCATCCAGATCGGCAGGGAGGCGCCGGCGCGGACCCACGGCAGGTGCATCTCACTGCCGTCCACCTCGGCGGTGCGCCCCTCGGCCAACTCCTTGATGGCGCGCATGGCTTCGGAGAGCCGGGCGAGGGTGGCGGGGCTCCGCCCGGCGACCCGCATGGCGGAGTCGCCGCGGCCGATGCCGCAGACGGTCCGGTTGCCGTACATGTCGTTGAGGGTGGCGAACGTGGAGGCGGTCACCTCCCAGGTGCGGGTGGAGGGGTTGGTGACCATCGGGCCGACGGTCATCCGCTCCGTCTCGGCGAGGATCCGGCTGTAGATGACGAAGGGCTCCTGCCACAGCACGCAGGAGTCGAAGGTCCAGCCGTGGCTGAACCCGGCCCGCTCGGCGCGGATCATCCGGTCGATGAGCAGCCGGGCGGGCGGGTCGGTCTGGAGGACGAGGCCGATGTCCATGAGGGGCTCCAGGTAAGGGTTTTGACCGCCGCCACCCGGCCGTCGACCGGATCGGTCGCCCCGGTCGAAGGGCCGGGCCGGCAGCCGGGCGGGCGGGCGGGCGGGCGGGCGACCGGACGGCCGGCAGACCGGGCGGCGGCGGGTGGACGTCGAGGAACGGGAGGAACGGGAGGGGCGGGAATCGGGAGAGGGATCAGACCAGGTACTGGCAGGTGTCCCGGCGCAGGAAGGTGCCGTGGCCGGCCCGGCCGCGCCAGTCGCCGTCGTCCAGCACGACGGTGCCGCGCGACACCACCGTCCGCACCCGGCCGGTGAGTCGACGGCCCTCGTAGGCCGAGTAGTCCACGTTCATGTGGTGGGTCGCGGCGGAGACGGTCTGCACCGCGGTGGGGTCGTAGACCACCAGGTCAGCGTCGGCACCCGGGGCGATGGTGCCCTTGCGCGGGTGCAGGCCGAACATCCGGGCCGGGGTGGTGCAGGCGATCTCGACCCAGCGGCGCCGGCTGATGTGCCCGTCCACCACGGCCTGGTGGAGCAGGTCCATCCGGTTCTCGACGCCCGGCAGGCCGTTGGGGATCTTCGAGAAGTCGCCCCGGCCCAGCTCCTTCTGGCCGACGAAGCAGAACGGGCAGTGGTCGGTGGAGACCACCTGGAGGTCGTTGGTGCGCAGCCCGCGCCAGAGCGCCTCCTGGTGCTCGCGCGGTCTGAGCGGCGTGCTGCACACGTACTTGGCGCCCTCGAAGCCGTCGGCGCCCTCCTCGGCGAGGTTGTCGGTGGAGAGGAAGAGGTACTGCGGGCAGGTCTCGCCGAAGACGTTGAGGCCGGCGTCCCGGGCCCCGACGAGTTCGGCGAGCGCGGCGGCTGCGGAGACGTGCACCACGTAGAGCGGGCTGCCGGCCACCTGGGCGAGCTTGATCG
The DNA here is from genome assembly GCF_048159585.1 of Kitasatospora sp. SC0581. Lineage (NCBI taxonomy): Bacteria > Bacillati > Actinomycetota > Actinomycetes > Kitasatosporales > Streptomycetaceae > Kitasatospora > Kitasatospora sp. SC0581. Next base: position 333,382 of record NZ_JBLRWA010000001.1, read on the forward strand.
CCCGGTGGGTGGCCTCGGCCTCCAGCAGTTCGCGCCGGACCTCGCCGTGGTAGCGGGGTGCGGTCCTCCCGGCGGCGAGCGCCTGTTCGACCAGGATGTCGATGGCGATGCCGTTCTCCGCGTGCATCATGATCAGCCCGCCGTTGGCGGCGCCGCGCTGCATGGCCCGCAGGATGCGGCCGTCGTCGCTGTAGAAAACGCCGGGGTAGGCCATGAAGAGCTTGAAGGAGGTGGACTCGCCGGAGTCCACGAGGGTGTCCATCTCCTTGAGCACGGCGTCGTTGACGTCGGAGACGATGGTGTGGAAGGCGTAGTCGATCGCGCAGTTGCCCTCGGCCTTGGCGTGCCAGGTGTCCAGGCCCTCGCGCAGCGAGCCGCCGACCGACTGGACGGCGAAGTCCACGATGGTGGTGGTGCCGCCCCAGGCCGCGGCGCGGGTGCCGGTCTCGAAGGTGTCGGAGGCCGCGGTGCCGCCGAACGGCAGCTCCATGTGGGTGTGGGCGTCGACCCCGCCCGGGATGACGTAGTGGCCGGTGGCGTCGATGACGGTGTCGGCGGTCCAGGCCTCGGCGGCGGAGCCGCCGGTGGTGGCCAGGGCGGCGACGCGCTCGCCCTCGATCAGGACGTCGGCGTGGAGTTCCTCGGTGGCGGTGATGACGAGGCCGCCGCGGACGACGGTGCGCTGGTGCGGGTCGCGGGTGGCCCTCACGTCGTTGGTGGTCATCGCGCTGCTCCTCAGGCCTCGGCGAGCGGCCCGTAGGCGTCGGGCCGGCGGTCCCGGTAGAACGCCCACTGCTGGCGGACCTGTTCGATCAGGCCGAGGTCGAGGTCGCGGACGACGAGTTCCTCCTCCTTGTCGGAGGCGACGTCGCCGACGAACTGCCCGCGCGGGTCGACGAAGTAGGAGGTGCCGTAGAAGTCGTTGTCGCCGTACTCCTCGGTGCCGACGCGGTTGATCGCGGCGACGAAGTACTCGTTGGCGACGGCGGCGGCGGGCTGTTCGAGCTGCCAGAGGTAGGCGGACAGGCCGCGGCTGGTGGCGGAGGGGTTGTAGACGATCTGCGCGCCGGCCAGGCCCAGGGCGCGCCAGCCCTCGGGGAAGTGGCGGTCGTAGCAGATGTACACGCCGACCTTGCCGACGGCGGTGTCGAACACGGGCCAGCCGAGGTTGCCGGGCTTGAAGTAGTACTTCTCCCAGAAGCCCTTGACCTGCGGGATGTGGTGCTTGCGGTACTTGCCGAGGTAGCTGCCGTCGGCGTCGATGACGGCGGCGGTGTTGTAGTAGACGCCGGCCTGTTCCTCCTCGTAGACCGGGACGACCATCACCAGCCCGAGCTCGCGGGCGAGCTCCCGCATCCGGCGCACGGTCGGGCCGTCGGGGACGGCCTCGGCCCAGCGGTAGTGCTCGGCTTCCTGGACCTGACAGAAGTACGGGGAGTTGAAGACCTCCTGGAAGCCGATGATCTTCGCTCCCTGGGCGGCGGCCTCGCGGGCGTACCGCTCGTGGAGCGCGATCATGCTCTCCTGGTCACCCGTCCAGCGGGTCTGGACGAGCGCGGCCCGGACGATCTGCGACATGGTTACCTCCGCAACTCCGCGGCCCGGCCGTGCGGTCGGGCCCGCGGTCTGAGGGTTGACGGGGCGGGTCTCGCCTGCGGGTCCGCTCGGGAAACCGCAGGGTCTACGTGCGTAGAAAGCGATCTGTAGACGGTAGGCCCGGCCTCGGTGGCCTGACAATACGTCGGTGGAAACGCGTCTGGGGTGATCTTGTTGCGCGGACACGCGGATGGTCCCGGGTGGGATGAAAAGCTGATCTACCCCACGCGTCGCCTTCTTACTCGTTCGAGTGAAACCGGACACCCTGGGTGCGCAATCGGCGATGGTGGGGTAAGACCCGCGTGGACATCGCGGTGGATCACTACGGATCGTCAGTCATCGGTGGTTTCCTACGAGTTCAGCGTCCCGGTCACGGGGGATCGGGGCGGCCAAGCGGGGGGTGACGATGGTGGTGGCGGATTCCGCGACGGAGACGGCGGCGGCGAAGGAAGCGGCGGAGGCGACGGGTACGGCAGATAGCGCGGCGGGCGGAGGCCCGGCGGCGCGGCCGCCCGCCCTGCCCGCCTGGGCCGGCCTGCTGCTCGCCCTCGGCGCCCTGCTGCCGGTCCTCCTCGGCGGGCTGCTGTTCCGTCATCAGGCGCCGCGCGTACGGGACGTCGCCCTCCAGCTCGCCGGTTCCCGTGCGGCCGCCGAGGCCGTGGTCGGCGGCCGTGCCGCGGACCACCTGGCCGCGCTGCGCGCCGACGGCTGGCTGATCGGCGGCTACGGGCTGACGTTGCTCGCCGCCGCGCTGCTCGGCGGGTACGTGCTCGGGCCGGCCCGACGGCGGCTGTCGGCCGTCGCGGTCGGCGGCGCCGGGCTGCTCGCGGCCTGCTGCGACCTGGGCGAGGACGCGCTGCTGCGCGCCGGGCTGGACGGCCTCCACCCAGGTGCGGGCGGTTCCGACACCCCCTTCGCCGTCGCCACCGCGCTCGCCACCGTCAAGTGGCTGCTGCTCCTGCCCGCCGGGGTGCTCGCGGCGGGCATCCTGCTGGTGACCGCCACCCGCGCGGTGCGCGGGCTCCGGCCGTCGCGGGCGGGCGCGAAGGCCCGCGGCACCGACTCCCCCGACCGTCCGGCGCTGATCCCGCCCTGGCCGATCGCCGCCCGGCGCGGCGCCACGGCACCCGCCGCCGAAGCGCCGGACGCCCCGAACACGCCCGTCCGGCACGCCCACTGGCGCGACGCCGCCCGGGTGCCGCCCGGCCGCGAACCCGCCGAACTCGGCTTCTGCGCCTCCGGCGGCGGCATCCGCTCCGCCTGCGTCACCCTCGGCGCGCTCCAGTCGCTGCGGCCGTGGCTGAAACGGGCCCGCTACCTGGTCTCCGTCTCGGGCGGCGGCTACACCGTCGGCGCGCTCCAGCTCGCGCTCAGCGACTCCGCGCCCGGCAGCCCGGTGCGCGCCGTCTCGGGTCTGACGGCCGACACCGTGATGGAGCCCGGGTCCCCCGAGGAGGACCACCTCCGCCGGCACGGCAAGTACATCGCCGACGGCGCGGGCGAATGGCTGGTCGCCCTCGGGACGCTGCTGCGCGGGGTGCTGTCCGCCCTCACCCTGCTGCTGGCCGCCGTCCTGACGCTCGGCCTCGGGCTCAGCCGCTTCTACCGGGCCGTGCCGCTCACCGACCTGAGCCGCCTGGCGGCGGCCGGGCTGCGCCACGCCGGCGCCGTACCGGGGCCGTTGGAGCTCCGGGCACCGGCGCTCGCCGCCTTCGGCCTCCTGCTGGCCTCGGCCACCGGGTGCTGGCTGCTCTGGCTGCTGGCCTTCCCCTCGCTCGGCTGGCAGGCGCTGCTGCCACGGGCGCTGCGCAGGGCCAATCTCGGCCTGCTCGCCCTGGCCGCCCTGCTGGCCGTCGGGGTGCTGGTGGTACCGGGGCTGGCCTGGGGCGCGGTGCGGCTCCAGCAGGCGCTGGCGGCGGGGCCGCAGCTCACCGGCGCGGGGCTCGGCCTGACCGTGGCACTCAGCTACCTGGCGCTGCTGCTCGGCATACTCTGGCGCGACCGCCGGACACCCGGTCGGGGTGCCACCACACCGGGCGCGGCGGGCCGGCCCCGTGTCAGCGGCGCCAGCCTCCCGCAGACCCTCGTGGTCTGCTCCGCCCTCCTGGCGCTGACGGCGGGTGCGCTGCTGGCCCTCGGCTGGGCGGTCGCCACCGGCTACGCCTGGCCGACGGCCGTCCAGGTGCTGCTGCCCCTGGTGCTCGGCGCGGTCGGGCTGAACCTCGACCAGACCTGGGTGAGCCTGCACCCGTTCTACCGGCTGCGGCTGGCCTCGGCATTCGCGGTCCGGCGGGCCACCGAGGGCGGCCGGTCGGTGGCCCGCCCGTACCACTTCTTCCGGGAGCAGACGTGGCTGAGCCACTACGGCGCCCGGCACCCCGACTTCCCTCAGGTGATCTTCTCGGCGGCGGCCAACCTGTCGGGCAACTCCCGTACTCCACCGGGCCGTCCGGCGGCCTCCTTCTCGCTCTCCTACGACTACGTGGGCGGCCCGGACATCGGGTACGCGCGCACCGACCTGCTGGAGCGGCGCACCAGTGCGCACATCGCCCGGGACCTCACCGTGCAGTCGGCGATGGCCGTCTCCGGCGCGGCCTTCTCCTCCGCGATGGGGCGGGAATCCCGCGTCTACCAGCGGCTGTTCGCGGTGACCAACGCCCGCCTCGGGACGTGGCTGCCCAACCCGGCGGTGCTCGGCCCCGACTGGTCCGGTCCGCCGGACTGGCGCCGCCCCGCGCAGCCCGCCGTCCGCCGCCTCCCGTACCAACTGCGGGAGCTGATCGGGCGGTTCCCGCCCGACGACCGCTTCCTGCTCACCACCGACGGCGGCCACTACGAGAACCTCGGGCTGGTCGAGCTGCTGCGGCACCGGGTGCGGACGGTGGTCTGCATCGACGCCAGCGGCGACGCGGGGTACGCCACCAACCTGGCCGCCGCGATCACCCTGGCCCGCGAGGAGCTGGGCGTCGCCATCACCCTGCACGAGCCCGAGCTGCTGATCCCGGGCACCGCCGCCGACCGGCCCGCCGAGGGTGACGACGCGGACGGCCGCACGGACGACGGCGTGCAGGGCCGCGCGGGCCGCCGGCCGCCGCTGCGCGGGCTCGCGGCGCAGCTCTCCGCCCGGCTCTCGGCCCGGGCGGTGGTCACCGGGGACATCCGCTACCCGGACCTGGACGAGGGGCCCGGGGCCGTCCGGCACGGCCGGCTGATCCTCCTCCAGGCGGTACTGACCCCCGGGATGCCGTACGAGCTGCACGCCTACGCGATGGCGAACCGGGCCTTCCCGAACGACCGCACCAGCGACCAGTGGTTCGACCACCAGCAGTTCGACGCCTACCAGACGCTCGGCCGCCACCTGGGAGAACAGGCCGCGCCGCTGATCGAGCAGGCACTGGCCGACCAGGCGAGGGCCGACCAGACACCGGCCGGACCGGCCCCGGGCCCCACCGGGTCGGTGCCCGCACAGCCGACGCGCGACACCGACCCGGCACCGTCCGCCACGGCTCCCCCGCCACCGCGCCGCCCGGCCGAGGAGTAGCCGGGAGGCGACCGACGGATGCTCGCAGGGTGCTCGGCGAGCGGGCGACGGGTAGCCGACCGGTCCGTCGGTCGCCGGGAACGGACGGCGGCGGACGGTCGGCCCGGCTTGACTTCCTCCGCTTCGCTCGGGAAAGATCCGGCGCATGGACTCCGGCGCCACTCTGGTATGCCGCCTGCACGTCGATCTGCGACGCCAGGCGAGTTCCATCTGTGCCTGTTGACCTTGTTCTCCCCCGCCGGTCCCGCTCTGTGACGTCTGCCAGGGCCCGCGCCGCGCACCCGCACCCGCAGTCCTGACCCCGCCCAGCCCCGGCGCACCCTTGCGTGCCGGGCCGCCCCGTCGGCCCGCGCCCTCCACCGCCGGACACCGGGCGCTTTCCACCGACGTTCCCGCCGCACCCGAGGACGCCCTCATGACTCTGAGCCCGAGCCCGAGCATCAGCCCCGAAACCCAGCCGACCGTAAACCCCGACAACACCCGCCCCGCCGCCGCAAGCCCCACGAGCACCCCCGAGCCACCACCGACGCCGCCCGCCGGGGGCACCCCCGCGCCGCTCACCCCCAGCACCCTGCGGACCATCGTCCGCGAACTGGCCGAGCGGCCCGAGGAGTGGATCCACCACGTCCGCCTCTCCACCGAGGAGCGCTGGTACCGGCGGCTGGCCGCGGACGACGACCACGAGGTGTGGCTGATCAGCTGGCTGCCCGGCCAGTCCACCGGCTTCCACGACCACGGCGGCTCGCGCGGCGCCTTCGCCGTCGCCCTCGGCGAGTTGGAGGAGCTGTCCCTCGGCGGGCCCGAACAGGGCCTGCTGATCCGCCGGATCCCGGCCGGCACCGCCCGCGCCTTCGGCCCCGAGTACGTGCACGACGTGCGCAACACCGCCGTCGGCCCCGCCGTCACCCTGCACGCCTACTCGCCGCCGCTGAGTTCGATGGCGCACTACGACCTGCGGGCCGGCGGGCTCGTCCGCACCTCCGAGGAAGGACCTGAACAGTGGTGACCACGATCGACGACCTGGTGGAGCGGGCCCGGGAGGGCGTCCACCGACCGCGCGCCCGCGAGGCGTACCAGGCCCAGCTGGACGGCGCGCTGCTGGTGGACATCCGTCCGGCGGCGCAGCGGGCGGCCGAGGGGGAGATCCCCGGCTCGCTGATCATCGAGCGCAACGTGCTGGAGTGGCGGCTCGATCCGACGGGCAGTCACCGGATTCCCGAGGCCTCGGGCTACGACGTCGAGGTGGTCGTGGTCTGCTCCGAGGGCTACGCCTCCAGCCTGGCCGCGGCCTCCCTGCGCGAGCTGGGACTGCACCGGGCGACCGACCTGGACGGCGGTTTCGTCGGCTGGGCGGCCGCCGGCCTGCCGACCCGTCAGGGCGGCTGAGCCTGCGGTCGCACCGCGTGCCGGGGCGGTAAATCAGGGACAGGAGATGATGCAGGTCATAGTGTGATCAGAGTTTCCGCTGGTCCAAAGCCGGGCAACCACGCGGGCGGAAGTACGCCCGGGCGCTTGAAACCGCCGCCACCGAACGACCCTGACCGAACGACCGAACGACCCAGGCGCCGCCTTTCCGGGGCGCCCTGACGAGGAAACTCCACGTGATCAGATTCGAGGGCGCGGGAATGCGCCACCCCGACGGCACCATCGCCGTCGAGGGACTGGACCTGGAGGTCCCGACCGGTCGGATAACCGTCCTGGTCGGACCGTCCGGCTGCGGGAAGACCACCCTGCTGCGCATGGTCAACCGGATGGTCGAGCCCACTTCGGGCCGGGTCCTGCTGGACGACACGGACGTCGCGAAGCTGGAACCCGCCAAGCTGCGCCGCGGCATCGGGTACGTGATCCAGCAGGCCGGGCTCTTCCCGCACCGCAAGGTGATCGACAACATCGCCACCGTCCCCTACCTGCTCGGCTGGGACCGGAAGAAGGCCCGCGCCCGCGCCGCCGAACTGCTCGAACTGGTCGGGCTCGCGCCCGAGACCGCCAAGCGGTACCCGTTCCAGCTGTCCGGCGGCCAGCAGCAGCGGGTCGGCGTGGCGCGCGCGCTGGCCGCCGACCCGCCGGTGCTGCTGATGGACGAGCCGTTCAGCGCGGTCGACCCGGTGGTGCGGGCCGGGCTCCAGGAGGAGCTGCTGCGGCTCCAGTCCGAGCTGCACAAGACGGTGCTGTTCGTCACCCACGACATCGAGGAGGCCGTCCGGCTCGGCGACCAGGTGGTGGTGCTGCGCGAACACGGCCGGATCGCCCAACTGGCCGACCCGCACACCCTGCTCACCACCCCCGCCGACGAGGGCGTGGCCGCCTTCCTCGGGCGCGACCGGGGCCTGCGCGGCCTCGCCCTGCGCCCCGCGAGCGGCGTCCGGATCCGCCCGGTGGGCGACGGACTCCGGTACGGCGGCTGGGAGTTGGCCCTGGACGACGGGCGCCGCCCGATCGGCTGGATCGACCGCGACGCCGTCACCGCCGAGCTGCACCCGGCGGCCGCCTTCCGCCCGGACGCCGACACCCTGCGCACGGCGCTGGACGCCGCCGTCCTCTCCCCCGCCGGGGTCGCGGTCGCGCTGGACGCCGAGGGCCGGGTCACCGGCACCGCGAGCCGCGAGGCCGTCCTCGCCGCCCTGCGGCCCGACGCCTCCGGCCCGCTGGCCGCCGGTCCGCCTGCCACTGGTCCGTCTGCCACCGGTTCGCCGGCCGCTGATGCGCCCGTCCGCACCGACAAGCCCCCGGCCGCCGGCGGCCACCCGGGCGGGGCATCCGACCCGGACGGAACGGGCGGCACGGGCAGCACGGACGGAGCCGACGGTGGACGATGAACCGATCGTCCGCTGGTACTGGATCGGCGACCACCTCGGCTACCTGGGCCACCTGCTCGCCGACCATGCCGTGATCGCCCTCGTCCCCGTGCTCATCGGCCTGCTGCTGGCCGTCCCGCTCGGCCTGGCCTGCGCCCGCTACCCCCGGCTGTACCAGCCGCTCTCCGCCGTGTTCAACATCGTCTACGCGCTGCCCTCGCTGGCCGTGTTCGTGGTGCTGATCCCGTACACCGGCCTCGCCACCCAGGCGACGGTGATGATCCCGCTCACCTTCTACGCCCTCGCCGTGCTGCTGCCGACCACCGTGGACGGGCTGCGCGCCGTCCCGGACTCCGTCCGGCAGGCCGCCACCGCGATGGGGTACGGGCCGTGGCACCGGCTGACCTCGGTCGAGCTGCCCGCCGCCGTGCCGTACCTGATCGCCGGACTGCGGGTCGCGGCGGTGTCCAGCATCTCGCTGGCCAGCGTCGGCGCGCTGGTCGGTCGCGGCGGGCTCGGCTACCTGTTCGTCGACGGCTTCCAGCGCACCTTCCCGACCCCGATCCTGGCCGGCATCGTGCTGATCGCCGTCCTCGCGCTGGCCGTCGACCTGGTGCTGGTGGCCGCCCGGCGGCTGCTCGCGCCCTGGGCCGTCCGGGAGAAGGGAGCGGGCTCGTGAACTGGCTGAACTGGCTGAGCGACTTCTTCACCGACCCGGACCACCTCAGCGGGCCGGACTCGATCGTGCACCGGGTCTCCGAGCACCTGCTGCTCTCCGGCGCGGCCTTGCTGTTCGCGGCGCTGCTCGCCGTCCCGCTCGGGCTGCTGATCGGCTACACCGGGCGCGGCGTCACCGTGGTGACCGCGCTCGCGGGCGCCGCCCGCGCCCTGCCCACCCTCGGCCTGGTGACGCTGGCGGTGCTGCTCGCCGGGGTCGGCGACACCGCCGTACTGGTCCCGCTGGTCGCGCTCGCCGCGCCGCCGCTGCTGGTGGCCGCCGTCGAGGGGGTGCGCGGCACCGACCCGGACGTCCGGGACGCGGCGCGCGGCATCGGGCTGACCCACCCCCAGGTGCTGTGGCAGGTCTGCCTGCCCTCGGCCGCCCCGACCCTGCTGGCGGGCTTCCGCACCGCGACCGTGCAGGTGATCGCGACCGCCACGGTGGCCGCCTACGTCGGGCTGGGCGGCCTCGGCCGCTACGTCATCGACGGGCTGGCGACCCGCAAGTACGCCGTGACCGTGGGTGGCGCGCTGCTGGTGGTCCTGCTCGCGGTCGTCGCCCAGCTGTTCTTCGCCCTGCTCGCCCGGTTCGCGCTCCCGCCCGGGGTGCGCGCCCAGCAGCGGCCCCGCTGACTCCGTTCCCCCTCCCCTCCCGTTCCGGAAGGACATCTGTCACCATGTCGACAATCAACCGAAGCCGCCGCGTCGCCGCCCTCGGCACCCTCGGCACCCTCGCCGCGCTCACCCTCGGCGCCACCGCCTGCGGTTCCTCCGGCGGCAACCCGCTCGACGGGGGTTCGAGCGCCTCGGCCACCACGGGAGGCGCGGGCGGGTCCGGCTCGACCGTGGTGGTCGGCTCGGCCAACTTCCCGGAGAACGTCCTGCTCGGGTCGATCTACTCGCAGGCGCTCAAGGCCAAGGGCGTGAAGGTCCAGGAGAAGTTCAACATCGGCAGCCGCGAGGTGCTCTACGGGCAGTTGCAGAGCGGCAACCTCACCGTCCTGCCGGAGTACAACGGCTCGCTGCTCGCCTACCTGGACGCCAAGTCCACCGCCGTCACCACCCAGGACGTGAACGCGGAGCTCGCCAAGACGCTGCCCGCCACGCTGGGCATCCTCGAGTCCTCCCCGGCCGAGGACAAGGACTCGCTCAGCGTCACCCAGGAGACGGCCGACAAGGACAACCTCAAGACCATCGCCGACCTCGCCGCCAAGGCCGGCGAGTACACCATCGGCGGGCCGCCGGAGTTCAAGAGCCGCCGCGAGCAGCAGCTCAAGGACGTCTACGGGCTGACCTTCAAGGAGTGGAAGCCCACCGGCGACGCCACCGCGAACGCGCTCAAGGACGGCAGCATCCAGGTCGGCAACGTGTTCACCACCGACCCGAAGATCGTCCAGTACAAGCTGGTCCCGCTGGCCGACCCGAAGAACATCTTCGGCTCCCAGAACGTCACCCCGCTGGTCAACAAGGCGGGCGTGGACGCGACCGCGACGGCGGCGCTCAACGCGGTGTCGGCCAAGCTCGACACGGCCGGGCTGGTGGCGCTGATGAAGCGAGTGTCGGTGGACAAGGAGGACCCGTCGGCGGTCGCCAAGGACTGGCTGAAGTCCAACGGCCTCGGCTGACGGCGATTCGGCCCGGCGGCCGTGGAGCGTGAACGCGGCGGCCCGGAGGAAGCTCCTCCGGGCCGCCGTCCGCCGTTCCGGAGGCACCGTCCCGGGGCTTTCCGGGTGCGCTCGCGTGTGCGCTCACAGGTGCGTTCCAGGTGCTCTCCAGGTGCTTTCCGGCCACTGAAGGGACCTTCCCTTCTGCGGCGCGAACATGACAGTCTGGGCGCCATGCGCACTCGTCTCCTCGCCGCCACCCTCACGGCACTCGCCGCGGTGAGCCTCGCTGCCTGCTCCAGCTCCGGATCGGACTCGGGCAAGGCCACCTCCGCGGCCGGCTCCCCCACCGCCCCCGCCGCCTCGGCCACCGCGCCCTCCGACGCCGCCACGCCCGCGGCGACGACGCCCGCGGCCCCCGGGTCCGACCCGGCCGCCCCCACGGCCGGCGGCGGCACCGGCGCGCCCGCCCCTGACGCCGGCGCCTCGGGAGCCCCCGCACCGTCCAAGCCCGCGCCGCCCGCCGACGCCGGACTGCCCGCCAAGCCGGGCACCGACGTGACGGCCAAGCTCGTCTCCGCGCTGGACGCGATCGACCCAGCGATCGTCGGCGGCAAGCCGGACCAGGCCATGGACCGGGCGCGCAACCAGTGCCAGTCGATGTACCAGTTCCCCAAGGACAAGCAGAAGCTGGCGGACCTGGCCAACCAGCGCTTCACCTCCGCCGACCACCCGCAGGGCTTCGGGCCGGACACCGCCACGAAGATCAACGACGCGCTGCTCGCCACGCTCTGCCCGCCGTCCCGCTGACCTGCCGATCCGCTGGTCCGCTGGTCCGCAGCACCATGATCCGCCCGGTGTCCTGAGCGCCGGGCTGCCGTGGCCGCGCCCCTTTCCGGGTGCGCGGCCACGGTCTTCTCGTTTCCGGTGCCCCCACCGCCGCCCGGCGTCGCCCCCTCACCGCCGCCCGGAGCGTCCGACGCCCTCCCCCCGGCGGGCCCCACCGGCGGCCCACCCGTCCCGACGCCGGTCCGCCACCCTTCCGTCGCGCGGGCCGTGTGCTGACGAACTGTTAGGACTCTTGACAGACCAGTGGTCTAGTCCAAACATAAGCATGTCGATCCGACCGGGATGCACTGTGGGGGTGTGACCACCGGCGGCTGAGGCACTGCCATGCCCTGCCATGCTCCGCTCCACCCCCGCTCCGTACGGCGCGCGCTTCCGCACGCCGCCCGCGTCCACGCGAGTCGGTGGGCCTTCGCACGCCCGCACTCCCCCGCACTTCCCCGTACTCCCGGTTCCGACCCGGTCCCGGGGCCGCCGCCGACCCCACACGGCCGCCCCACCCGGACCGACCGCACCTCCCCAACGTCCTGCCCCACCAAGTCTGTTGGAGAATCCATGCGCCTCCGCCGAACAGTCCAGGCCGTGTTGACGGCCTGCGCCACGCTGGCCGCCTCGGCCGGCCTGGTCGCCGCCGGGACGAGCTCCGCCCAGGCCGCCACCCCGCTCCCCAGCCGGGTCTTCGCCCCCTACTTCGAGTCCTGGACCGGCCAGAGCCCGGCCCAGCTGGCCGCGCAGTCCGGTGCCAAGCACCTGACCATGGCGTTCCTCCAGGCCGCCACCAAGGGCTCCTGCACGCCGTACTGGAACGGCGACACCTCCAAGCCGGTGTCCTCCTCCACGTTCGGTGCGGACATCGCGACCATCCGCGCCAACGGCGGGGACGTGATCCCGTCCTTCGGCGGCTACACCGCCGACAACACCGGCACCGAGATCGCCGACAGCTGCACCGACGTCAACCAGATCGCGGCCGCCTTCCAGAACGTGATCACCACCTACGACGTCAGCCGGATCGACCTCGACATCGAGGACAACTCGCTGACCAACACCGCCGGGATCGACCGCCGCAACAAGGCCATCAAGCTCGTGCAGGACTGGGCCGCCGCCAACGGGCGGAACATCCAGTTCTCCTACACGCTGCCCACCACCACCTCCGGGCTGGCCAGCAGCGGTCTCGCGGTGCTGAAGAACGCGGTCAGCAACAACGCGCGGATCGATGTCGTCAACATGATGACCTTCGACTACTACGACAACGCCGCCCACGACATGGCGGCCGACACCCAGACCTCCGCGCAAGGCCTCTACAACCAGCTCGCCAAGCTCTACCCGTCCAAGACCCCCGCCCAGCTGTGGGGTTCGATCGGGATCACCGAGATGATCGGTGTCGACGACTTCGGTCCGGCCGAGACCTTCACCCTGGCCAACGCCACCACCGTGTACAACTGGGCGGTCTCCAAGGGCATCAACACGCTGTCCTTCTGGGCTCTCCAGCGCGACAACGGCGGCTGCCCGGGCACGGCCGGCAACGACAACTGCTCCGGGATCGCCCAGAACACCTGGGACTTCACCCACGTCTTCGCGCCGTTCACCAGCGGCTCGACGGTGAGCAACGACTTCTCGGTGTCGGCCAGCCCGAACTCCGCCACGGTCGCGGCCGGTTCATCCACCTCGGCCACCATCGCGACGGCCGTGACGGCGGGCTCCGCGCAGAGCGTCAACCTCACGGTCAGCGGCGCCCCGGCCGGCGTCACCGCCACCGTCACCCCCGGCAGCGTCACCGCCGGCAACAGCGCCACGCTGAACATCTCCACCACCTCCTCGGTGACGCCCGGGAGTTACCCGATCACGGTCACCGGCTCGGCGGCCTCCGGCAGCCACACCGGCACCTTCACCCTGACCGTCACCGGCACCCAGCCCGGCAATGACTTCTCGGTCGCCGTGAACCCGAACTCCGGTACGGTCGCTGCTGGTTCGTCCGTCTCGGCGACCATCTCGACGGCGGTCACCGCCGGCTCGGCGCAGAACCTCAACCTCGCGGTCGTCAGCCAGCCCGTCCCCGGCATCACCGCCACCATCACCCCCGGCAGCGTCACCGCCGGCAACAGCGCCACCCTGAACATCTCCACCAGCTCGGCCGTGACTCCGGGCACCTACCCGCTGGGCATCAGCGCCACCGGGGCCTCCGGCAACCACATCGCGTCCTACACGCTGACCGTCACCGGGACCACGCCGACCACCGGCCTGGTCAACGGCGACCTGGAGAGCGGCAGCCTGGCCCCGTGGACCTGCCAGAGCGGCGGCGCCGTGGTCTCCACCCCGGTCCACTCCGGCACCAAGGCCCTCCAGGCCGCGGCCACCGCCGCCCAGACCGGCGAGTGCGCGCAGACCGTCACGCTGAAGCCCAACACCAGCTACACCCTGAGCGGTTGGGTGCAGGGCAACTACGCCTACATCGGTGTCAACGGCGGCGCCACCGCCAGCGCGTGGGCCAACTCCTCCGGCTGGACCAAGGTGTCCGTCCCCTTCACCACCGGCGCCAACGGCACCGTCTCCGTGTACCTGCACGGCTGGTACGGCCAGGGCAACGTGTACGGGGATGACTTCTCCATCGCCTGAGGCCGCCCTGGGTGGTGAATGACGATTGACGAGTAACGGATAACGGATGACAGCTGACAGATTTCAACATCTGTCAGCTGTCATCTGTCTTCTGTTCGCTGTTACCCGTTCGCTGTCATCCGTCCGCCGTCAGTCGTCCGGCCGCGACCTGCCGCCCGTTCCCGTCAGCCCTCCACCGCCGCCCGCATCCGCTCCGGTCGGCACAGCGCCAGGTAGACCACCGTCGCGAGCACCCCGCAGACCAGGACCACCAGCGCCAGCAGCACCGCCGACGGCTGACCGCCGAGGCTGCTCAGCGGCGCGACCACCGCGGCGCACAGGAAGTTGCCCGTCCCGAGCAGCGCCGACGCCGTACCCGCCACCTGCGGCTCGACCAGGCCGAGCGCCTGGGCGGCGGTGTTCGGCAGCAGCACGCCCAGGCTGCCCATCATCACGAACAGCGGCGGGCAGAACCCGGCCAGCCCGAAGTCCCACACCGTGGTCAGCAGCACCAGCGCCACCCCGGCGGCGACCGCCGCCGCGAGGCTGCCCAGCATCAGCACCCGCTGCGTGAAGCGCGGCGCCAGCACGCGCCCGTTCACCTGGGTCATCACCACGATCGCGAACGAGTTCAGCCCGAACAGCAGGCTGTAGGTCTGCGGCGAGACCTGGTACACGTGCTGGAGCACCGTCGACGACCCGCTGATGTAGCCGAACAGCGCCCCGAAGGCGAGGGAGCTGGTCAGCGCCAGCCCGAGGAACGGCAGGTTGCCCAGCAGCCGTCCCATCGTCCGCAGGGTCGCGCCCACCCCGCCGCGGTCCCGGGTCTCCGGCGGCAGCGTCTCGCGCAGCACCCCGAACGAGACCAGGGTGAGCAGCAGCCCGAGCGCCGTCAGCACACCGAAGGTGCCGCGCCACGAGGTGAACCGCATCAGCTGCGCGCCGATGATCGGCGCGAGGATCGGCGCCAGCCCGGATATCAGGGCGATCGAGGCGAGGAAGCGCAGCAGCGCGACGCCTTGGAAGCGGTCCCGGGAGACGGCGCGTCCGATCACCAGCCCGGCGGACCCGGCCGCGCCCTGGACGAAGCGGGCCGCGATCAGCACGGCCAGGTTCGGCGCGAACACGCACACCACGCTGGACAGGGTGTAGAGGACGAGCCCGGCGAGCAGCGGCACCCGGCGCCCGTAGCGGTCGCTGAGCGGCCCGAAGAGCAGCTGCCCGGCGGCGACCCCGAACATCGAGAAGGTCAGGGTGAGCTGGACGGCGGCCGGCTGGGCGACCAGGTCGTCGGCGATCGCGGGCAGGCCCGGCAGGTAGAGGTCGGTGGTGAGCGGACCGAGCGCGGTGAGGCCGCCGAGGGCGGCGATCACGGCCCAGCCGGGACGGGTCTGGCCGGTGGCGGGTGCGGCGACGGATGCGGGGGCGGCGGTGGTGGCGGCAGCGGTCGACGTGTCGTCGGTGGGGCCGACGGTCGGGCCGGGCATGGTTCTCCTTACGGACGGGCGACGTGGGGTTCGTTCGCGCTCCGTCCTACCGCAGCACGGTCCGGTTCCGACAGCGGGGGTACGTGCTGTCCGGCTGCGGGGGTGCGCCGGGCGGATCGCCGGGCGCCCGTTTCCGGCCCGCACACGGCGACGGCCCGCCCGCACCTTCCGGTGCCCGGCGGGCCGTTCCGTTCCCCGGTCGCGGCGACCAGGAGTGCTCAGAGGTGTTCAGGGGTGTTCAGGGATTCCCGGGAATGGTCAGGAGTACTCGGGTGCCCGCCGGACTCAACGCTTGGCGACGTGCTCGGCGCGCAGCGCCGCCTGCACCGCCGCGCCGTCCTGCCACGCGTAGAGCTGGTTGCCGGTCAGCGCCACGTTGTAGTACCCGCAGGTGCCGATGACCTTGGTCGCGACGCCCTCGGGGAACCAGCCGGCCTTGAGCGACTCCGGCACCGGGTGCGCGCTCTTGCCCGGCTGCCCGGCGGTGCAGCCGACGGGCAGCCGCTCCTCCGGGAGGGTGGCGCGCAGCAGGCGGTCGTCGCCCCTGGTGGACATCAGGTACTTCACCCCGGAGGCGTTGTCGGGCAGCCAGGTCGGCATCGACCGGCGGTCGGCCTTGGCCTGGGTGCCGGTCTCGTACGAGCCCTGTTGCTGGTGGTGCTCGTCGTACCAGTCGGACACCCGCGGGCCGATTGCCACGGCCGCCACGGCGACGGCCATGCCGGTACCAGCGACTCCCAGCGCGACCTTGCTCACGATGCCCTTCATGCCCGGCTGTCCTCTCCGTGTCGTGACCGGTGCGGCCGTCGCCGACCGCTCGTCTCCGCCGCCGGCGGCCGCTCAGGTCCGCGTCGCCGGCCCGGTCGGCGTGCTCCACCGTCCGGTGCAACCATCGTGGCCCGTCCCGACCCGTCGGATCGTCACCACCAGGTCGCGATCTTGTCTCCAACCCACGGGGTACCTTCTCCACCTTCAGGCGTATGTCCTTCGGCAGGGACCCTGAGGCCCGCAGGTCCGGGGCCCCGCGGACTCGGAGGCATGCCGCTCCGGCGCCCAGGCCGGCACGCCCGGGTCGAGCGCGGCCCGAGCCCCGGTCGAGCCTCGCTCAAGCCCGGCGCCGCCGCAGCCCGGCCTGCTGCACCCGGGGGCACCGGTACCCCCGGATCGCGGACCGCCCGTCGCTCAGACCGCCGCCGGTACCGGCCTGGCCAGCGGGAACGGGCGGCCGTCGAGGGTCCAGTGCGGGTCGATCGGGCGCAGCAGGGAGGCGTACACCTGCGCGGCGACGTCCGGGTGGCGGATCTCGCCGGTGGGCGGGCCGGCCGGGATGCCGTGCCCGGCGCAGGCGACCCAGGCTGTCCGCTCCTCGACCGTACGGCCGCCGTGGCCGCCGGCGTCCACGTGCCCGTGGTCGGTGACGACGATGACCGTCCACTGCTCCTCGGCGTAGGTCGCCCGGCCGCGGACCGCGTCGAGGAGGCGGCCGAGGCGCTCGTCGGCGGTGCGCATGGACGCCCGGTACTCGTCGCCGCAGCCCAGGAAGTGGGCGGTCTCGTCGACGGCGCCGAGGTAGACGAAGGAGGCCTCGGGGTCGGCGGCGCCGAGGACGTGGACGGCCTCCTGGACGACCTCCTCGTCCACCGCCTCCCAGGCCTCGGGGGTGTCCTCGGCGGGGGCCACGTAGGAGAGCCGGCCGGGGGCGCGGAACAGCGGGCCGCCGGACTCGTTGATCATCAGCGGGTCCCAGCCGGCCGCGACGAAGGTGCGGCGCCGGTCGCCCCGGGCGAGGCGGGTGGCAAAGTCGGGGAACACGTCGAGCCGGTTGCCGCCCAGGTGGTTGCCCCAGACCCCGTGCTTGGCGGGCTCGACCCCGGTCACGATGGTGGTCCAGCACGGCCCGGACATGGTGGGCGTGCCGTCCGCGACGGTGACCGGCACCAGGAACCCGGCCGCGGCGACCTCCTCCAGGCGCGGCATCGGCACCTGCGCCAGGTAGTCGTGGCGGACACCGTCGATCCCGACGACGAGCACGCGGGGGCGGGGCCACTGGGCAGCGGACATGGGGCGTTCCTTTCGGTCGTGCGCACCCGGCCGCGCCCGCCGAGGGCGCCGCCGACCGCGCCATGCTCCACCGACCGCCGTACCGGTCGGCGTCACCTCATCGAACGCCGGGTGTCCACGAGGTGTCGGAAGAGCGCCGGGAAGCCGCCGGGGCGGTCCGCGGCCGACGGGGACCGTACGGAACGGGCCGCCCCGCCGACCGTGCCGACGCCGCGGGCTCCGGGCGGCGGGCTCCGGGCGACTGGGCGGCAGGCGGGGAGGCGACAGATCGGCGCTACGGACGGCGGGGCAGGTCGGGGCTGCCGGCGGCGGGGCGGGTCACGACTGCGGGCGGAACTCGTGGACCACCTCGATGCGGCCGACGATGTGCCGGTTGAACTCGGCCAACTCCTCGGCGGGCACCCAGAGTTCGAGGATCGTCCGGCCGCCCGCCCGCTGGACGGGGTAGCGGGCGAGGAAGGCGGTGTCGACCTCGAAGCGGGTGACGTAGCCGACGCCGGAGGCGGGCACGTTCCAGTCCCGGGCGATCCGGATCGCGTAGTCCTCGTTGAGGACGGGGTAGAAGATCGGCTGCTCGGGCAGGCGGGGCGGCCAGGCGCGCCGGTCGGCGGCCTCGACCAGGGCCAGCTCCTCCGGGCCGGTGGGGCGCCAGAGGGTGGTGGTCGGGGGCCGCGTCGGGACGTACTGGCTGGTCATGGCAGGGACGGTAGCCGGGCCGCGACGGGCCCGGCCACCGGTTTTCCCGGGCCGGGAAGGGCGGGCGGCGGCCCGTCAGCGGTAGGCGGACTCGCCGGTGATGGCCTCGCCGAGGACCAGGGTGTGGATCTCACTGGTGCCCTCGTAGGTGAGCACCGACTCCAGGTTGTTGGCGTGCCGCAGCACCGGGTACTCGGTGGTGATGCCATTGGCGCCGAGGACGGTCCGGGCGCTGCGGGCGATCTCCAGCGCGGTGCGGACGTTGTTGAGCTTGCCGAAGCTGATGTGCGGCGGGCGGGCCGCGCCCTGCTCCTTGAGCCGGCCGATCCGCAGCGCGACCAGGTAGGCCTTCTCGACCTCCAGCATCATCTCGACCAGCTTCTGCTGGGTCAGCTGGAAGCCCGCGATCGGGCGGTCGAACTGGATCCGGCTCTTGGCGTAGTCCAGGGCGGCGGTGTAGCAGTCGCGGGCGGCTCCGACGGTGCCCCAGAGGATGCCGTAGCGGGCCTCGTTGAGGGAGGAGAGCGGGCCGCGCAGGCCGACCACCCCGGGCAGCACGGCGTCGGCGGGCAGCACCACCTCGTCGAAGGCCAGCTCGCTGGTGACGGAGGCCCGCAGTGAGAGCTTGCCGTGCACGTCGGTGGCGGTCAGGCCGCGGGTGCCGCGCTCGACCAGGAAGCCGCGCACGCCCTCCTCGGTCTGCGCCCAGACCACGGCGACGTCGGCGATGCTGCCGTTGGTGATCCACATCTTGCTGCCGGACAGCACCCAGTCACCGCCCTCACCGCCCTTGCGCACCGCCCGGGTCCGCATGTTGGCGGGGTCGGAGCCGAAGTCCGGCTCGGTGAGGCCGAAGCAGCCGATCAGTTCACCGGCGGCCATGCCGGGCAGCCAGCGCTGCTTCTGCTCCTCGGAGCCGAAGGCGTGGATCGAGCGCATGGCGAGCGAGCCCTGGACGGAGACGAAGCTGCGCAGCCCGGAGTCGGCCGCCTCCAGCTCCATGCAGGCCACCCCGTACGCCACCGCGTCGGCGCCCGCGCAGCCGTAGCCGTCGAGGTGCATGCCGAGCACGCCCAGGGCGCCGAGCTCGGGGGCCAGCTCGCGGACCGGGAAGACCCCGCGCTCGAACCAGTCGCCGATGTGCGGGCGGATGTGCTCCTCGGTGAACCGGCGGACGGTGTCGCGGATCAGCCGCTCCTCGTCCGAGAGCAGGTCGCCGACGGCGAGCAGGTCGGACGGGTCGATCCGGGTCGGCTTCGTCATCGAAGCTCCTTGTACTCTCGGCGGAATACCAGCGGAATACCGGCGAGTATCGCGCACCCGGCCGAGCGGTGGGCGGGCGCGAACGAGTGAGGATGGCGACATGTCCGACGGTGCGTACATGATCGGCGAGGTGACGGCCCAGGAGCTGGACGACTCGGCGGAGGAGTTCGCCGGGCTCCTGGTGGAGACCGTGCACGGCGGCGCCTCGATCGGGTTCCTCGCCCCGCTGGCGCCCGCCGAGGCCAGGACGTGGTGGCGGGCGCTCGGCCCGGACCTCGCGGCCGGCCGGCTGGTGCTGTGGACCGCCCGGAACCGGGCCGACGGACGGCTGGCCGGCACGGTGCAGCTGCGGCCCGCCACCACCGCGAACGGCCGCCACCGGGGCGAGGTGGCCAAGCTGATGGTGCACCCCGCCGATCGCGGGCACCGGCTGGCGGGACGGCTGCTGACGGCCCTGGAAGAACGGGCGGTGGAGCTGGGCATCCGGCTGCTGGTACTGGACACCGAGACCGGGAGCCCGGCGGAGCGGCTCTACGAGGGGGCGGGCTGGACCCGGGTCGGCTCGGTGCCGGACTTCGCGGCCGACCCGGCGGGCGTGCTCCGGCCGACCACCATCTTCTTCAAGTCGCCGACGCGCTGACGGGTCGACGGCCCGAGCGGGCGAAGCGGGCCGGGCGGGCCGGGCGGGCCGGGGGAACACGACGGATCGGAACGGAACGGGAGCAGGGCATGGCACGTTGGGCGCTGATCGTGGAGGAGACGGTGGGCACCGGGCACGACCGGACCTGGGGCAGCAAGGTGCTCGCCGAGGTCGAGGGCAGCCGCGAGGAGGCCGTCGAGGAGCTGAAGCGACTCGTCCCCTCCTACACCCCGCAGCACCCGTTCAACAGCCGGCGGCGGACGCTGCTCCGCGACGGGGACACCTACCTGCTGGTCTCGCAGGGGAGCATGCGCGACTACCACTGCGTGTTCAAGGTGTGGGAGCTGCTGTGGGACAGCGAGCGGCCGGAGGTCCAGGCGGAGCGCCTAGCCGAGGGGGACGCGGAGGACGGGTGACGGAGGGCGGGTGACAGCGAACAGATGACAGCCGACAGATAACAGATAACAGATTTCAAACTCTGTCAGCTGTCAGTCGTCACCCCACCCCGCAGAGCCGCAGCACCGCCGTCGTCGCCGCACCGGCGACCACCACCACCGGGAACGGTGCCCGGCGCAGCGCGAGCACCCCTGCGGCCAGCACGCCCGCCGGGCGGGCCCACCCCGCGAAGCCGTGCCCCTGGGTCAGCGCGCCGGTCGCGACCAGGGCCACGAGCAGCACTGTCGCCGCGACGGCCAGCAGGTGCCGCAGTCGCTCCGAGAGGGCAAGCCGGCCGGCGAGCAGCGGCCCGGCGAGCCGGTAGGCGTACGTTCCGGCCGCGAGCAGCAGAACGGCGTACAGCGGCATCATCGAACCGTCTCCTTCTCGCTCTTCACGGCACTCTCCCCGCCCACCGCGTTCTCCACGTTCTGCTCGTCCGCAGCACTCCGGGCCGCCTCCCCCGCCGCCGGCCGTCCGGCGAACAGCAGCCCGACGAGGGCCAGCAGCACCGGCAGCCCGGCCGGGACGAACGGCGTGGCGGCGACCGCGACCACCGCTCCCACCAGCGCCGCCGCACGGATGCGGCGGTCCACGAGCGAGGGCAGGACGAGGGCGAGCAGCACCGCCGGGAAGGCGGCGTCCAGGCCGAGCGCGTCCGTGTCGCCGATCAGCCCGCCCGCGAGCGCGCCGAGCAGCACCGAGACGTTCCAGACCACGAACAGCGCGATCCCGCAGAGCCAGTACACGGCGCGGCGCCGGCGCGGCTCGTTCTGCTGCAGGGCGAAGGCGGCGGTCTCGTCGGTGAGCAGCTGCGCGCCCAGCAAGCGCCG
Organism: Kitasatospora sp. SC0581; assembly: GCF_048159585.1. Taxonomy (NCBI): domain Bacteria; kingdom Bacillati; phylum Actinomycetota; class Actinomycetes; order Kitasatosporales; family Streptomycetaceae; genus Kitasatospora; species Kitasatospora sp. SC0581. The sequence goes on from NZ_JBLRWA010000001.1 coordinate 354,491, forward strand.
CCACCAGGGGCCGTCGAGCACGTCGGCCACGGTGAAGCCGAAGGGCAGCAGCCGGGCGTTGAGCACCAGCCCGGTGGCGACCGCGGCGAGGGCACCGCCGCCGGAGAGCACCACGCCGACCGCCGCGAACTGGGAGCCGCCCGCGAACACCAGGACGGAGAGGGCGACCGGCACCCAGAGCGGCAGACCGGCGGAGACGCTGATCGCGCCGAAGGAGGCGCCGACGAGGGCATCGGCCAGGCAGACCAGAGCGACGTCCCGGAGGGTGGCGCGCTCCAGTGTTCGGAGTAGCGAACGCATGTCCATTAGAGTGAACCGCTCCAGCCTCGTTCGTCAAGGCGAACAGGCGGACCGATCTGGCGAACGATGGCCGACGCGGTCGGTACGGTCGGCGCGACCGACCGTGGCAGCATGAACGGCGGCATCGGCCGCACCGGGAGCCGTGGACGTGGAAGGGGCCAGGAGGAAGCGTGAGTGGCGAGCATGAGTGACCAGACCACCCCGGCCACGGGCCCCGACGGCGGCACCGGCAACCGCCCCGGCGGCGGCAGCGGCAACGGGAACGGCACCGAGCTGATCGGCCAGATCGCCGCCTCGATCCGGCGCGAGCGCGAGCGCAGCGGCCTGTCGATGGCCGAGCTGGCCCGGCGTGCGGGCATCGCCAAGTCCACCCTGTCCCAGCTGGAGTCGGGTGCGGGCAACCCCAGCGTGGAGACGCTCTGGGCACTCGGGGTCGCGCTGAACGTGCCGTTCAGCCGGCTGGTCGACCCGCCGCGCCCGGTGGTCAAGGTGATCCGGGCCGGCGAGGGCCCGGTGACCCACTCCGAGCGTGCCGACTACGCCGCCACCGTGCTCTCCTCCTGCCCGCCCAACGCCCGGCGCGACATCTACCGGATCGAGGCGCAGCCGGGCGAGACCAGGGCCTCCGACCCGCACATGCCCGGCACCGTCGAGCACGTGCTGATCGGTGCCGGGCGGGCGCTGGTCGGGCCGACGGAGGCGCCGGTGGAACTGGGCCCGGGCGACTACGTGAGCTACCCGGGCGACGCTCCGCACGTGTTCCGCGCCCTGGCCCCGGACACCCTCGCGGTGATCGTCATGGAACACATCTGACGACCAGTCAGCATTCCCCCTTACGGGCACGGACTACTTCAACAGCCCGTCCAGGAAGGGGTTTCCGAACACCCGGTGCGGGTCGTGGCGGTCCAGGACGGCGACCGCCTCGTCCCAGCCGGGTCCGCCGCCGGCCCGCAGACTGTCGGGGATGGCCCGGCCGATCATGTCCGGGTCGGACCAGGCGGCGGCGTCGGTGTAGGCCCAGCCCTTGGACCACTCGACCCGCAGGCCCGCCCGGGTGCCGTCGAAGGTGCGCAGCAGCCACTGCTCCAACTCCCGGGCGAAGCGCTCCAGTCCGGGGGTGCCGGGGAAGGCCAGGACGTCCAGCCAGACCGCCGTGTCCCACTCGGGACGGTCGGCGCGCGGGCGCAGTGCGGACAGCAGCGGGGGCCGGGCGCCGGGGACGCCGGAGGCGGCCGGGTCGTCCAGGCCGGTGACCCGGATCTCCACCGCGCCGTTCACCGGGAACTCTCCCCGGGCCTGGTAGGCGGCGAGCAACTCCCGGTAGTAGGCAGCGAATTCGCTCACCACCCACTGGAGGTCGGCGCGCTTGGTGAGGATCGCGTAGCCGTTGGCGGTGACCCGCAGGGTGGTCGGGCGGACGTACTGGAGCAGGGCGCGGGAAGGGCCCCAGAGGTCGGAGTGCAGTCCGCCGGCGAGCAGGTGGGTGAGCACCTCGCCGCTGAGCAGCCGGCGCAGCAGGTCGCCGGAGAGCAGGATGTCCGTGATGTCGCCGGTGAGCCCCACCTTCGCGACCAGGTACTGGAGTTGGCCGAACAGCGGGGCCGATGCCCAGGCGCCGGCGACGATCTCCCCGGCGAGCCGGGCGACCGGCTCCGGAATGCTGTCCGAGAAGGGGTAGTTGTAGGGGCGGTCGACGGAGAGGGAGCCGAGCGGCTTGTTCGGGGTGACGCTCCAGGTCTTGAGCCAGGGGTACTCGGTGTAGGCGAACCAGATCGCCTCGACCCGGCCGTCGCGGTCCACGAACTCGGCGAGCGTGCGCGGGCCGCTCCCGCCGCCGAGGACGCCGCCCAGCACTCCCCCGAGCACTCCGCCGAGCCCGCCGCCGGTCCCGGTGCCGCTGCCGCTGCCCGGGCGGGCGAAGAGCTCGCTCGCCGGGATGTCGAGCCGGCTGACGCAGCGCAACGGGCGGTCGGCACCGGCCCGCAGCACCACCTCGGTGAGGAAGGCGCGGCCCAGGTGCACCAGGAAGGCGGCGCTGTCGGCCTCGGAGCGGTCGAAGGTGCGCAGCGTGTAGCGGCCGGTGGCCGGGTCGAGGACGACGGCGGTGAGCCGGACGACCTGGTTGCTGACCGAGCCGTAGCCGTGCCCCTCCGGCCGCGCCTCCCCGACCGCCGTGGTGGCGGTGCCGTGGCCGCCGATGGCGAGCACGCCGCCGACAGTGAGCTCGCCGGGGGCCGGGCAGGCGGTCAGGCCCAGGCCGCGCTGGGCCAGGTGCGCGAGCAGGGCCTCCATGGTGGCGCCGGTCTGCACCCGGACGGTGCCGGGCGAGTCGGCGCTGATGGCGGTGAGGTACCGGCTGGTGTCCACGAGCAGGACCCGGGCGCTCTCCGGGGTCCCGGCGGCGACGGTGAGCGGCGCCCAGGTGTGCCGGTAGCCGGAGGCGCGCAGCCGCCAGCCGTTGGCGTGCGCCCAGTCCGCGAGGGCCGGGACCTCCTCGGGGGTGCGCGGCGCGCAGGTCCACAGCTGGTCGGTGCGGATCTCGCCGGACCAGTTCTGGAAGACCCGCTGGTAGAGCTCGGTGCCGGCGGGCAGCCCGGGCGGTACGGGCCCGGCGGCCTCGGCGCTGTCCGGGCCGACGGTGCCGCGCAGCAGCCAGGCCGCGCCGCCGAGCACCGCCGACGCGCCCAGCAGCTGTCGGCGGGTGAGGCCGTCGGTGGTGCTCCTCCGCGGGCCCGCCGGGGCCGCCGGGGCCGTCGACGAGGCTCTCACCGGGGCCTGCGCCCGGGCGCCCGCGGAGGCCTCCGTCGGGGCGTCCGCAGCGGCGTCCACCTGGGCGTTCATGCGGGTATTCATGGGGGTCATCCCCTCCGGTGTCGCCCCGTCACCCGTTCCGCCCCTCGGGCCGTGTCCTGTGGTCATCCGTCCGTCCGCCCCTTCGCGCTGGTCCCCCCGGGCCGAGCTGCGGCGATCCGGGTCCGGCCGGAATCCGCCCGGCCCGGTCTGGAGCGTATGGAGGGGCGTACGGCCGTTTGAAGCACCCGCCGGGGATCTCACTCCTTCGAGTGAGATCGGTCCGATCCGCCCCGGGAACCCCGTCCACCTGCACAGCTCCTCGTCCGGACTCTGTTGCCCGGCTCCTCGGCGGGCGCATAGGTTGATCGCGATCACCCCACCCCGCCCGCCGGAGGCCCCGCCATACCCTCGTCCGCGAACCCGCCCGTGCCCGCGCGTCCCGTGCCCGGGCCGCTGACGGTCGCCGTCGCCCAGCCCGTCTGCGCCGCCGCCGGCCGTCCGGACACCGTGTCCGAGAACGTGGCCCTGCACGCCGAGGCGGTACGGGAGGCGGGCACCCGGCTGGTGGTGTTCCCCGAGCTGTCGCTGACCGGCTACGACCTGGCCGCACCGGCCGTCGACCCGGCGGACGCCCGGCTCGCACCGCTGGTGGCGGCCTGCGCCGCGGCCGGCGCCGTCGCCCTGGTCGGGGCGCCGGTGGTCGAGGCCGACGGGCGCGAGTCCATCGCCACGCTGGCGGTCACCGGGGAGGGCGCCGAGGTCGTCTACCGGAAGATGCGCCTGCACGGCGCCGAGGTCGAGCGCTTCACCCCGGGCGGGAAGCCCGTCGTCCTGGAGCTGGACGGTCTGCGGCTCGGCCTCGCCGTCTGCGCGGACGCCGCCGACCCGACGCACGCCGAGGAGACCGCCGCGCTCGGCATCGACGCCTACGTCGCCTCCACCCTCTACGGGCCCGGCGCCGCCCAGGCCGAGCGCCGGGACGGCCACGTCCGCGACCGGGCCGCCGCCCACGGGGTGTGGTGCGTGCTCGCGACCTGCGCCGGGGCCACCGGCGAGTACCCGGACAGCTCGGGCGGCTCCGGCGTCTGGGCCCCGGGCGGCGGCCTCGTCGCCCAGGCCGGTACCGCCCCGGGCGAGCTGGTCCGCGCCGAGGTGGCCCGTACCGGCCTGCCTCGGCAGTAGGCGCCGGGCCCGAACCGGGACCAGAACCGGAACCGGGTCACCCCCACCGGAAATACCCGGGCCCCGCTCGCGGCTGTGGTGATCGGAGATCCGTTCCGGGCCCGGTCGGGCCCGTACAGGAGGTGCAGCGCGCGATGGGTGGCCAGCAGGAGAAGCCGCAGGAGTACCGGATCGAGCACGACTCGATGGGCGAGGTCCGGGTACCGGCCGACGCGAAGTGGCAGGCGCAGACGCAGCGGGCGGTGGAGAACTTCCCGGTGTCCGGTCAGCGGCTGGAGCGGGCGCACATCGCCGCGCTGGCCCGGATCAAGGCGGCAGCCGCCCGGGTGAACGCCCGGCTCGGGGTGCTGGACGAGGAGACGGCGGAGGCGATCGCGGCGGCGGCCGAGGAGGTCGCGGAGGGGCGCTGGGACGACCAGTTCCCGGTGGACGTGTTCCAGACCGGCTCGGGCACCTCGTCCAACATGAACACCAACGAGGTGATCGCGACCCTGGCCGGGGAGCGGCTGGGCCGGCCGGTCCACCCGAACGACCACGTCAACGCCAGCCAGTCGTCCAACGACGTCTTCCCGTCCTCGATCCACATCGCCGCCACCGGCGCCGTCACCCACGACCTGGTCCCGGCTCTGGAGCACCTCGCGGAGGCGTTGGAGCGCAAGGCCGCCGAGTTCGCCCGGGTGGTCAAGTCGGGCCGCACCCACCTGATGGACGCCACGCCCGTCACGCTCGGCCAGGAGTTCGGCGGCTACGCGGCGCAGGTACGGCACGGGCGGGAGCGGCTGCTGGCCACCCTCCCCCGGGTGGCCGAACTCCCGCTCGGCGGCACGGCGGTGGGCACCGGGATCAACACCCCGCCCGGCTTCCCGGAGGCCGTCATCGCGGAGGTCGCCCGCGCCACCGACCTGCCGCTGACGGAGGCCAGGAACCACTTCGAGGCGCAGGGCGCGCGGGACGCCCTGGTCGAACTGAGCGGTCAACTGCGCACGGTGGCGGTCGGGTTCACGAAGATCGCGAACGACCTGCGGTGGATGGGCTCCGGTCCGCGCACCGGGCTCGGCGAGATCAACCTGCCGGACCTCCAGCCGGGTTCGTCGATCATGCCGGGCAAGGTGAACCCGGTGCTGCCCGAGGTCGTGCTGATGGTCGCCGCCCAGGTGGTGGGCAACGACGCGACGGTCACCCTGGCGGGCGCGAGCGGCAACTTCGAGCTGAACGTGATGCTCCCGGTGCTCGCCCGCAACGTCCTGGAGTCGGTGCGGCTGCTCGCCAACAGCGCCCGGCTGCTGGCCGACCGGACGGTGGACGGCATCACCGCCAACGTCGAACGAGCCCGGGAGTACGCGGAGTCCTCACCCTCGGTGGTGACCCCGCTGAACCGCTACATCGGGTACGAGGAGGCCGCGAAGGTCGCCAAGCAGGCGCTGGCCGAACGCAAGACGATCCGTCAGGTGGTGCTGGAGCGCGGCTACGTCGAACAGGGCAGGCTCACCGTGGAGCAGCTGGACGAGGCGCTGGACGTGCTGCGGATGACGCACCCCTAGCGGGCCGGGCCGGCCGGCGGCTGTGACACGGCTTGGTCCCGGTCGCCGGCCTCGCCTTCGCCGGAGGACGCGCGCCGGGGCGCGGCGGGCGGTTGCGCCCTACGCGCCCCGGTCACGGGCTGCGGGGAAGATCAGCCCTTGGCGCGACCGGCCCGGCCGCGCCGCATCGATGCTCCGTTCGACGTCATGGTCGCCATCGAGATCGCCGCGAGGCCGAGCAGGAACATCACGGCGCCCACGATGACGCAGGTCACGATGTTCTTGCCGTGCGCGACGGACCCGGAGACGACCCACGGGGAGATGATCGTCCAGGCACCGAGCGCGGCGGCCGCCCAGGCCCGCGCGTGGGTGCGTTCGTAGGCCGACCCGTAGCCGGCCATCAGAGCCGTGTAGGCCAGCCCGACGATCAGGCAGGTCACGGTCAGGGTGTTGTACGCGGTGAAGCCGACGATCCACGGCGATGCCGCCAGGAAGAGGCCGGCCAGGACGGCCAGGGCCTCGATGCCCTGAGCGCGGGGGGTCGAGGTGACCCGCTCGTAGCGTTCGCGCAGTTCGACGATGTCCGGATGGTGCTCCATGCCCGTCGTCGGGATATGGGTTGCCACCGATACCACCTCCTGTGGTCGGAACCGGTAAGGCGCTTGCCCCGTACCCATTCTGGCTCTTATCCAACGATTTGCACCCAATAGTCCGGAATAACCGATAACCATCGGATCACGCCGGTGACCTGCGTCTCAACGTCCGGGTCGCCATTGCCTATGCAACTCGTTGCATAGCAGGATGCGGGCCATGGCACTGGAGCACGCGATCCTCGTCTCACTGCTGGAGCAGCCCGGCTCCGGCTACGAGCTGGCCCGGCGCTTCGACCGCTCGATCGGGCGCTTCTGGACCGCCACCCACCAGCAGATCTACCGGGTGCTGCGGCGGATGGAGACGGACGGCTGGGTGGCCGCGCAGGAGGTCAGCCAGGACGGACGCCCGGACAAGAAGGTCTACTCGGCGGCCGAGGCCGGACGGGCCGCGCTGGCCGGCTGGCTGCGCGAACCGGTCGAACCGGAGACCGTCCGGCACGAGCTCGCGGTCAAGATCCGGGCCGCCGCCTTCGACGACCCGGCCGCACTGATCTCCGAGGTCGAACGGCACCGCGAGGGCCATGCCGCCCTGCTCGCCCGCTACCTGCACGGCGAGCAGCGGGACTTCCCCGACGCCACCGCGCTCGACGCGGGGCAGCAGCTGCAGCACGTGGTGCTGCGCGGCGGCATCGAGTACGAGCGGATGACCCTCGCCTGGCTCGACGACGTGCTCGCCACCCTGCGCCGCCTCTCCTCCGCCGGCTGACGGCGGACCGCCGACGACCGGCGGACGGCGGGCGACGCCCGGTCCCTGCCGCCCGCCCCTCCTCACACCCTCGACCCCCGGGAGCCCCTCGATGCTCTTCAACCCGCGCAACTACGACCCCGCACAGTTCGACGAGCCGACCCGCCGGCTGCTGCGCGCGACGGTGGACTGGTTCGAGTCCCGCGGCAAGAAGGCGCTGATCGACACCTACATCGACCGCAGCTGGTACGCCGACTTCCTGGACTTCGCCGCGCAGGAGGGCCTGTTCGCGGAGTTCCTGACCCCCGCCTCGGCCGACCCCGACAAGCGCTGGGACACCGCCCGCATCGCCGAGCTGAACGAGATCCTCGGCTTCTACGGCCTCGGCTACTGGTACACCTGGCAGGTCACCATCCTGGGCCTGGGCCCGGTCTGGCAGAGCGGGAACGAGGCCGTCCGCGCCCGCGCCGCCAAGCTGCTGGCCGAGGGCCACGTGATGGCCTTCGGCCTCTCCGAGCGCACCCACGGCGCGGACATCTACTCCACCGACATGATCCTCACCCCGGACGGCGAGGGCGGCTTCACCGCGACCGGCTCCAAGTACTACATCGGCAACGGCAACGTGGCCGGCCTGGTCTCGGTGTTCGGCCGCCGCTCGGACGTCGAGGGCCCGGAGGGCTACGTCTTCTTCGCCGCCGACAGCCGCCACGACACGTACCACCTGGTCAAGAACGTGGTGAACGCGCAGATGTACGTCAGCGAGTTCCGCCTGGAGGACTACCCGGTGCGCGCCGAGGACGTGCTGCACACCGGCCAGGCCGCCTTCGACGCCGCGCTCAACACCGTCAACGTCGGCAAGTTCAACCTCTGCACCGCCTCGATCGGCATCTGCGAGCACGCGATGTACGAGGCCGTCACGCACGCCCACAACCGGGTGCTGTACGGCAAGCGGGTCACCGACTTCCCGCACGTCAAGCGGGAGTTGACCGACGCCTACGTCCGCCTGGTGGCGATGAAGCTGTTCAGCGCGCGGGCCGTGGACTACTTCCGCACCGCCTCCCCCGAGGACCGCCGCTACCTGCTGTTCAACCCGATGACCAAGATGAAGGTCACCACCGAGGGCGAGAAGGTCATCGACCTGATGTGGGACGTCATCGCCGCCAAGGGCTTCGAGGCGGACACCTACTTCGACAAGGCCGCGAAGGACATCCGCGGCCTGCCGAAGCTGGAGGGCACCGTCCACGTCAACCTGGCGCTGATCCTCAAGTTCATGGGCAACTACCTGTTCGCCCCGGCCGACTACGCCCCGGTGCCGAGCCGCCTGGACGCCGCCGACGACGACTTCCTGTTCCGGCAGGGCCCGGCCCGCGGCCTCGGCGCGATCCGCTTCCACGACTGGCGCGCCGCCTACGACCGCCACGCCGCGCTGCCCAACGTCGCCCGCTTCCGCGAGCAGGCCGACGGCTTCTGCGCGCTGCTGCTCGAGAACGCGCCGAGCAAGGAGCAGCAGGCCGACCTGGACTTCCTGCTGGAGATCGGCCAGCTGTTCGCGCTGATCGTCTACGGCCAGCTGGTGCTGGAGCAGGCCGAGTTGACCGGTCTGACCGCCTCCGAGGACGGCGGCGACGTGCTGGACCGGATCTTCGACGCGCTGGTCCGCGACTTCTCCGCGCACGCCACCGAGCTGCACGGCAAGGCCTCGGCCACCGAGGAGCAGGCCGCCTGGGCGCTGACGAACGTGCGCCGCCCGGTCGCGGACCCGGCGCGGGACGCGCGGGTGTGGGAGCGGGTCGAGGCGCTCTCCGGCGCGTACGAGATGCGGCCGTAGGGCGGAGCGGCAGGACTCCGGGGGTGCCGGTCGGCGGGCCGGCACCCCCGGTTCACTTCTCCGGCCCACCGCCCGCGTTCACCTTCCCCGTCCGCTCCTCGGTTCACCGCTCCGGTTCACCGCTCCGGGGAAGTCCGGCCGTCGCCGAGGCCCATGTCGCGGGCCCGGGCGACCGCCTCGGCGCGCGTGGCGACGTGCAGCTTCTCGAAGATGTGGGTGATGTGGTTGCGGACGGTCTTCTCCGCGACCACCAGCTCCCGGGCGATCCGCCGGTTGTCCAGCCCGCGCGCGACCAGGCCCAGCACCTCGGCCTCGCGGGCGGTGAGTTCGGGGAAGAGCTGCCCCGCCTCCCGCATCCTCGCCCCGGCCAGCAGGGCGGTGATCCTCCCAGCCACCTCGCCGCCGAACACCGCGCCGCCCGTCGCGACCGTCCGCACGGCGTGCAGCACCTCCTCCCGCCCGGCCCCCTTGACCAGGTAGCCGCGCGCGCCCGCCTGGAGGGCGGCGAGCAGGTTCCCGTCGTCGTCCGACATGGTCAGCATCAGCACCGGCGGCGGCGCCTCCCGGGTGGCGAGCTGCCGGACGGCCTCCAGTCCGGAGCCGTCGGGCAGCGAGAGGTCCATGATCACCACGTCGGGGTGGTGCCGGGCGACCGCCCCCGGAACGTCGGCGACCCGCTCGGCCTCGGCGACCACGAGGACGCCCTCGGCGCTCTCCAGTGCCGCCTTGAGCCCCTCCCGGAACAGGGGGTGGTCGTCGACGATCAGCACACGGACGGGCGGGTCTCCGGCCGGGTCCGCGGGTTCCACCGGCTGTTCTTCATCCACCCGGCCGACACTATCAGCGGCGATCGCGTGACTTTCCGTGACGTGCGCGTGAAGCCCTCCGCGTGTCGGCCCGCCGCCCGCCGCACCCGACGGCGACGGACGGGCGGCGGGCGGGCGGGCGGCGGGCGGGCGGGCGGCGGGCGGGCGGGCGGATAACAGATGACAGTCGACAGCTGACAGATTTTGAACTCTGTCAGCTGTCGACTGTCATCTCACCGCGGCCTCGCGGCCTCGCGCCCTCACCCCTGCGGATCGGCCTGCCCCGAGCGCATGGGCCTGCTGTCCCACTCCGGCCCCAGGGCGGCGCCGGGGGTCCCGACGCGGCCCAGGACGGCGGTGACCGGTCCGCGGCGGCCGGCCCGGAGGCCGTACCGCTCCCCCGCCCGGACGTAGACCAAGTCGCCGGGGAGCAGCGGCACTTCACCGAGCTCGCCGAGGAAGGAGGAGGCTCCGGAGAGGACCACCAGGAAGGCGTCGGCGGCCCGGTCCGCGTACGGTCCGCAGACACCGACCGGGTCGAGCCGTACGGCGCCCACCTCCACCTGCCGCCAGCTCGGGGCGGGCGCGGAGCCCGACCGCTGGGCCGGGATGACGGCCCGGGGCGGGGTGGGACGGACGGTGAGCACTGCGGTCGGCGCGCCGCGGACGGCGGTGAGCCGGTAGGAGGTGCCGGGCCGGTGGTGCAGCGCCTCGCCCGGGGAGAGGATCCGGCCGGCCGCGAGCAGCCGACCGGAGAGCACCACGGTCACCGATTCGACGGATTCGTAAGGGAGTTGCTCGACCCGGACGCCCGGCGGCAGCGCCTCGACGGTGAGTCCGGCGCGGACGGCCGGCCGCTGCTCGGGGTCGATCAGCCGCTGGAACGCGGGTGCGGTGCGGGGGACGGCAGCGGGGACGAGTATCACGAGGGGTCTCCTCGGATCGAGGACTGGCAGGACCCGTCGGGGCCGGTCAGGGCCGGTCGCGGCGGGTGGCTCGGCGGCGGGCCGGGGCGGCCCGGGCGCCGGCGGTGTGCCGGGGGACGGCGAGGGTCAGGCAGAGCAGTTCCGCGCCGAGCGGTCCGGCTTCGAGGTGCAGCGTGCGGCCGCGGTGGGCCATCAGCAGGTCCCCAACGGATGCCAAGTGGTCGGTCTCGTCGGAGAGTTGCCCGACGACGGCGGCTCCGCGCAGCACGTGCAGGACGGTCTCGGTGTCGGGCCGGCCCGCGAGCACGTGGTGGGCTCCGGGGCTCAGCCGCAGGTGGTCGAAGGTCTCGCAGGCGCTGGCGAGCATCGGGCGCCGGGCGAGGGAGCGGATCCGTACCCGCTCGCCGTTCGGGCCGATGACGACCATGGCCGCGCCGGTGTCGGTGGTGACGATCACCTGGGGTCACCTTCTTCGGAGGAGGGCGGGACGGCGAGGACGGCGTGGAAGTACTCCAGTCCGGCCGTGCCGGCGGTCAGCACGGTCCGCGAGCCGAGCGGCAGCACGATCGCGGTGCCCTCGACCAGCGGCAGGCCGACCTCGGCACGCTCCGGATGGTCCTGGCGGTCCTGGCGGTCCTGGTGGTCCGGCTGGTTCGGGTGCACGGCGCCATCGGGCAGTTCGGCGAGACCGGAGCCGGCGGTGACGTAGAGCGCGTGCTCGACGCCGTCGGCGGCCACCTCGGTGCGCCGGCCCGGGTCGAGCCGTCGCAGGCCGACGCCGCGCAGCGGCCCGGCGAGCAGGCGGCCGGGGTCGACGGCGCCTCGGCGGCGCAGGTCGGTGATCACGGTGCCCGACATGACGGGCGCTCCTTCCGGTCGCGGGCGGGCGCTGCGGTCCGCCTCTGTGATCCACCGTGCGCCGCCCGTTGTCCCGGCCACACGGGGGTGTCGTCCCGTCCGGCTCCCAGCCCGCTCCCATCCGGGATCCCGGCCCCGTCCCGGCCGGATCCCGCTCCGGTCCCGCCCCGGTCGCGCCAGGGTCCTGCCCTGCTCCCGCCCTGGTCGCACCCTGGTCGCGCCCCCGGTCCGGCCGCGGCTCCTGATCCCGCGCACCGCCCTCCGCACGCACCCCGGGAACCCCGTCCGCGCGCACCCCGGGAGCCCCGTCCGCGACCGCCCCGAGCCGCCCGGAACGACGTACGGTGGAACCGGAGGCCGTGTCATGCACGTCACCGGAACCCACTTCACCCGCTTCGCCGACCGCACCGAGGCGGGCCGTCGGCTGGCCGCCCGGCTCGGCCACCTGGCCGGCCCCGACACCGTGATCGTGGCGCTGCCGAGGGGCGGCGTGCCGGTGGCCGCCGAGGTCGCCGCGGCGCTCGGCGCACCGCTGGACATCTGCGTGATCCGCAAGCTCGGCGTGCCGTACCAGCCCGAGCTGGGCATGGGGGCGATCGGCGAGGACGGCGTCCGGGTGCTGAACGAGCAGGTGATCCGGTTCTCCTCGGTCACGGACGGCCAACTGGCCGAGGTGGAACGGCGCGAGCGCACCGAGCTGGCGCGCCGGGCCCGCCGATACCGGGGTGACCGGCCGCCCGCCGACCTGCGCGGACGGACGGTGGTCGTGGTGGACGACGGCATCGCCACCGGGTCCACCGCCCGGGCGGCCTGCCGGATCGTCCGGGAGCGCGGCGCGGCGCGGGTGGTGCTCGCGGTGCCGGTCGCGCCCGCGGACTGGGCCGAGCGTCTCGACGAGGTCGCCGACGAACTGGTCTGCGTCGACACGCCGTCCCCGTTCTACGCGATCGGCGAGTTCTACGCCGACTTCTCGCAGACCGAGGACGAGGAGGTGCTGCGGCTGCTGGCCGAGGCCGCCGCCGGCGACCAACCCGGGGCCTCCACCGGGGTCGACCGGGAGCTGCCGCTGCCCGTCGCCGGGGTCCGCCTCGCGGGCCGGCTGACCGTCCCGGTCGGCGCGCGCGGGGTCGTCGTCTTCGCGCACGGCAGCGGCAGCGGCCGGCACAGCCCGCGCAACCGGCACGTCGCCGAGTACCTGAACCGCACCGGGCTGGCCACGCTGCTGTTCGACCTGCTCACCGAGGCCGAGGAGCCCGACCGGCGGAACGTGTTCGACGTGGCATTGCTGGGCGGCCGGCTGACGGCCGTCGCCCGGCGGCTGGGCCCGGCGGAGGGCGGCCCGGACGCCACCGTGCCCGAGACCCGGGGCCTGCCGCTCGGCCTGTTCGGTGCCAGCACCGGCGCCGCGGCCGCGCTGCACACCGCCGCCGAACTGGGCCCGGCGGTGCGTGCCGTGGTCTCCCGGGGCGGCCGCCCGGACCTCGCCGCGCCCGACACCCTGGCCCGGGTCCGCACCCCGACGCTGCTCGTCGTCGGGTCGCTGGACCCCACCGTGCTCGACCTCAACCGGCGGGCCCGGAGCCGACTGCGCTGCGAGACCGGGCTCGCGGTGGTGCCGCACGCGAGCCACCTGTTCGAGGAGCCGGGGACCCTGGACCGGGTCGCCGAGCTGGCCGCGGACTGGTTCCTCCGCCACCTCCCGCGCCCCGTCGGCCCCGGGAGCGCGTGACCGTCCCATTGCGCAGACTTCGTGCTTCACCCCCGGTGAGCAGCGCATTTTGCGCAGCTGACAGCGGGAATTTCTGATCAGCTTGTACACATTGAGCAGTCAAAATCCGACCTGTTGCCCAACCACCCCGACAGGAGCAAGCTCTCCGCAACCACACCGCCCACCCGTTCGGTGCGGTCGCGATCCAGCGGAAGCCTCGACGGCGAGGCCCGAAGTGGAGGAACGAGCGATGACCCCGCAGTCCCACGCCCTTGAGTTGACCCCCGAGGAGCGCGAGGCCGGTCTTGACGCCGACCAGCTGCGCCGCCTCGTCGGCCTCGTCGAGCACGACGCCGCCGCCGACCCCTTCCCGGTGACGGCCCAGGACGCGGTCGTCTTCGTGGTCGGCAACGCCACCCAGACGGCGCAGTTCTACCAGGTCGTCTTCGGCATGGAGCTGGTCGCCTACTCCGGCCCGGAGACCGGCCGCCGCGACCGCAAGGCGTACGTGCTCCGCTCCGGCTCCTGCCGCTTCGTGATCAAGGGCGGCGTCCAGCCGGACAGCCCGCTGCTGGACCACCACCGCCGCCACGGCGACGGCGTCGTCGACCTCGCCCTGGAGGTCCCGGACGTCGACAAGTGCATCGAGCACGCCCGCGCGACCGGCGCCACCGTGCTGGAGGAGCCGAACGACGTCTCGGACGAGAACGGCACCGTGCGCCGCGCGGCCATCGCCACCTACGGCGAGACCCGCCACACCCTGATCGACCGCTCCCGCTACCACGGCCCGTACCTGCCGGGCTACGTCGTCGCGGAGAGCCGGGTCACCCATCCGGAGGGCTCGCCCAAGCGCCTCTTCCAGGCCCTCGACCACGCCGTCGGCAACGTCGAACTGGGCCGGATGGACGAGTGGGTGGCGTTCTACAACCGCGTCATGGGCTTCGTGAACATGGCCGAGTTCGTCGGCGACGACATCGCCACCGACTACTCCGCGCTGATGTCCAAGGTCGTCGCCAGCGGCAACCACCGGGTGAAGTTCCCGCTCAACGAGCCGGCCATCGCCAAGAAGAAGTCCCAGATCGACGAGTACCTGGAGTTCTACACCGGCCCCGGCTGCCAGCACATGGCGCTCGCCACCAACGACATCCTCACCACCGTGGACGTGCTGCGGGCGCGCGGCGTGGAGTTCCTCTCCACCCCGGACTCCTACTACGACGACCCGGAGCTGCGCGCGCGGATCGGCAAGGTCCGGGTGCCGGTCGAGGAGCTGAAGAAGCGCGGCATCCTGGTCGACCGCGACGAGGACGGCTACCTGCTGCAGATCTTCACCAAGCCGATCGGCGACCGCCCCACCGTCTTCTACGAGTTCATCGAGCGGCACGGTTCGCTCGGCTTCGGCAAGGGCAACTTCAAGGCGCTCTTCGAGTCCATCGAGCGCGAGCAGGACCGACGCGGCAACCTGTGAGCGTCCGAGGGCTCTGACGGACCCTGACGAGCTCTGTAGAAGCCCGGACGGACCCTGACAAGGGCCTGTCCGGGCCCTGACAGACTCTGGCAGGCTCTGACGAACGGATCTCTGCCGAACGGTCGAGGAGGACCACGGAGATGGCGTACTACCGGCAGCTGGGAAGCATCCCGCCCAAGCGGCACACCCAGCACCGCACCCCCGAAGGCGGGCTGTACTACGAGGAGTTGATGGGCGAGGAGGGGTTCTCCTCGGACTCCTCACTGCTCTACCACCGGGGCATCCCCTCGGCGGTGGTCAACGCGGTGCCGTGGGAGCTGCCGGACCAGTCCACGGTGCCCAACCACCCCCTCCTCCCCCGCCACCTCAAGCTGCACGAGCTGTTCGCGGACCAGGACTGGAAGTCCGCGGACGTCGTCGGCAGCCGCCGGCTCGTCCTCGGCAACGGCGACGTACGGATCTCGTACGTCGCCGCCGGGGCCCCGAGCGAGCTCTACCGCAACGGGCTCGGCGACGAGTGCGTGTACGTGGAGTCCGGCTCCGGCACGGTCGAGACGGTGTTCGGCTCGATCGAGGTCGGGCAGGGCGACTACGTGGTCATCCCGCGTGCCACCACCCACCGTTGGGTGCCGGCCGGGGACGAGCCGCTGCGCGCGTACTGCATCGAGGCGAACAGCCACATCACCCCGGTCAAGCGCTACCTGTCCAAGTACGGGCAGCTGCTGGAGCACGCGCCGTACTGCGAGCGGGACTTCCGCGGACCGGTCGGCCCGCTGGTCGTGGACGCCCCCGGGGACGTCGACGTACTGGTCAAGCACCGCGGCCCGAACGGGATCGCGGGCACCCGCTACACCGTGCCGCACCACCCGTTCGACGTGGTCGGCTGGGACGGCTGCCTGTACCCGTACGCGTTCAACATCAAGGACTTCGAGCCGATCACCGGCCGGATCCACCAGCCGCCGCCGGCCCACCAGGTCTTCGAGGGCAACGGCTTCGTGATCTGCAACTTCGTCCCGCGCAAGGTGGACTACCACCCGCTGGCGATCCCGGTGCCGTACTACCACGCCAACGTGGACAGCGACGAGGTCATGTTCTACTGCGGCGGCGACTACGCGGCCCGCAAGGGCTCCGGCATCGGCCAGGGCTCGATCTCGCTGCACCCGGGCGGGCACACCCACGGGCCGCAGCCGGGGGCGTACGAGCGCAGCATCGGCGCGGAGTTCTTCGACGAGCTGGCCGTCATGGTGGACACCTTCCGCCCGCTGGAGCTCGGCGAGGGCGGCCGGGCCACTGAGGACGCCAACTACGCCTGGACCTGGGCCGGTCGGGGGCCCGGGCGATGAACGCGCTGCCTTCGGGGGGTGTGATCCCCGAGCTGTTCCGCGGACTGTTCGACGACGCGGCGGTGTTCCCGCCCGGGAACCTGCCGGTCGCCGAGGCGGTGCCCGCGCACCGGGCGCACCGCGCGGCCTGGTACGCCGAGGCGGTCGGGCCCTTCCTCTGCGGGGCCGGCCGACTGGGCGAGCTGGCCGCGGCGGTCTCGGCCGGCGCGGTTCCGGGCGCCGCGGAGGCGGACGACTCGGTGGTGGCGGGCGACCGGCCGCTCAAGGTCGGGCTGGTGCTGCCGGGGGGCAGCACCGAGCTCGCCCCGGCGCTCGCCGCCGCCGCGCCGTTCGAGCTGGCCGGCGTCGAGCTGGCCACCCGGGACGCCGCCGAGGCGGTGGCCGCGCTGGACCGGCTGCTGCCCCCGGACGTCCCCGCCGCCGTCGAACTCCCGCGCGAACTGCTGCGCGGGGACGGGCTGGACGCCGTCCTGGACGTGCTGGTGGACAGCCCGTACCGGGCGAAGTTCCGCACCGGCGGGCTGGTCGCCGAGGCCTTCCCGGACGAGGATGAACTGGCCGCCTTCCTCACCGGCTGCGCGCAGCGCGGACTGCCGTACAAGTGCACGGCCGGGCTGCACAACGCCGTCCGGCACACCGACCCGGAGACCGGCTTCGAGCACCACGGCTTCCTGAACGTGCTGCTGGCCGCGCAGGAGACCGACCGGGCCGCCGCGGCGGCGGTGCTGGCGGAACGCGACGGCGAGGTGCTGGCCAAGGCGGCACGCGCACTGACGGACCGTCAGATCGTGGTGATCCGCAACTCGTTCACCGCGTTCGGCACCTGTAGCATCGCCGAGCCCCTGGGTGACCTGGCCGCGCTCGGCCTGCTGTCGTCGCCCAGTCCACTGCACCAGGAGGACCGTTGAGCACCACCCCCAGCAGCTGGCTCGCCAGCGCCCAGGACTCGCCGTTCGGCGTGCACAACCTGCCGTACGGCGTCTTCACCGCCGCCGACCAGCCCGGGCGGCGCCGGATCGGCGTGCGCGTCGGGGACTTCGTGCTGGACGCCGGGGCAGCCGCCCGCGCGGCCGGAGCGCCGTCGGTGCTGCTGGACGCGGACTCGCTCAACCCGCTGATGGCGGCGGGGCGCCCGGTCTGGAGCCGGGTGCGGGCGGACCTCACCACCTGGCTCACCGACGAGTCCTTCCGCGAGGCCCTGTCGCCGGCGCTGCTGCCGGCCGACGAGGTGGAGCTGCACCTGCCGTTCGAGGTCGCCGACTACGTCGACTTCTACGCCTCCGAGCACCACGCCACCAACCTGGGCCGGATCTTCCGCCCGGGCTCAGAGCCGCTCACCCCCAACTGGAAGCACCTGCCGATCGGTTACCACGGGCGGGCGGGCACGGTCGTGGTCTCCGGCACGCCGGTGGTGCGGCCGTCCGGGCAGCGCAAGGCGCCCGCCGACGCCGCGCCGACCTTCGGGCCGTCCCGCCGGCTCGACATCGAGGCCGAGGTCGGCTTCGTCGTCGGCACGCCGTCGGAGCTGGGCCGGCCGGTCGCGCTGGACGACTTCCGCGAGCACGTGTTCGGCGTCTGCCTGCTCAACGACTGGTCGGCGCGCGACATCCAGGCCTGGGAGTACGTGCCGCTCGGCCCGTTCCTCGGCAAGTCCTTCGCGACCTCCATCTCGCCGTGGATCGTGCCGCTGGACGCCCTGGAGCACGCCCGGGTCACGCCGCCGGAGCGCGACGTCGAGCCGCTGGCGTACCTGGACGACCGGGGCGGCGAGCCGTGGGGCCTGGACCTGGCGATGGAGGTCCGGCTGAACGGGCACCAGGTCTCCCGGCCGCCGTTCGCCACCATGTACTGGACGGCACAGCAGCAGCTGACCCACATGACGGTCAACGGCGCCTCGCTGCGCACCGGCGACCTGTTCGCCTCGGGGACGGTCAGCGGGCCGGAGCGGGACACCCGGGGCGCGCTGATCGAGCTGACCTGGAACGGCGAGGAGCCGCTGAAGCTTCCGGACGGGACGACCCGGACGTTCCTCGAGGACGGCGACGAGGTGACCATCACCGCCACGGCGCCCGGGCCGGACGGCGCCGTGATCGGGTTCGGCGAGGTCACCGGGCGCGTGCGGGGCTGAGGGCCCACGACCGACGGATAACAGATAACAGCTGACAGATTTCATCATCTGTTAGCTGTTATCTGCCAGCCCACCGCCGGCGGCTCCCGCCTACAGCCGCGAGCCGCCGGTGGCGTCGACCACGCGCCCCGTCATCCACCGCGCGTCGTCCGAGGCGATGAAGGCGACGACGTCCGCGATGTCCTCCGGCGCCCCGACCCGGCCGAGCGCGGCGACCGAGGCCGCCCAGGCCCGCGCCTCCGGATCACCCAGGAACTCCGCATTGAGGTCGGTGTCGATGATCCCGGGCGCCACGGAGTTGACGGTGATCCCGCGCGGCCCGAGCTGCTGGGCGAGGTTGAGCGAGAAGGTGTCCAGCGCGCCCTTGGTGGCGCCGTAGGCCATGATCTCCGGCATGGCGAGCCGGGCCAGGCCGCTGGAGATGTTGATGATCCGGCCGCCGTCACGCAGTCGCTCCAGCCCGTGCTTGACGATGAAGAACGGTGCGCGGACGTTGACCGCGAAGACCTCGTCGAACTCCTCCTCGGTCAGGCCGGCGAGGTCGGAGCTGCGCCCGATCCCGGCGTTGTTCACGATGATGTCGACACCCCCGGCCGGCGCGTACTCGCCTATCCGCGCGTCGAAGGCCTCCCACAGCGCGACGGCGTCGCCGTGCCGCCCGAGCGCGGCGGGCAGCGCGAAGGCCCGCCCGCCGTCCGCCCGAATGCCCGCCACCACCTCCTCCGCCGCCACCGCATCGCGGGCGTAGCCGACGGCGACGGTGGCGCCGTCCCGCCCGAGCCGGCGGGCGATGGCCCGGCCGATCCCCCTGCTGCCCCCCGTGACCAGTGCCGTCTTGCCCTGAAGCCTGTCCGCGCCCATGTCCGAGCCCCCTCCTGCTTGCACTCAGCGTATTTCTTGAGCGATCGCTCAAGAAATACGCTAGCACACACTTCTTGAGTGAGTGCTCTAAAATTCAGCGCATGACAGAGGCGCACGCGGCGACAACGGCATCCCCGGACGGGCCCACCGGCCCGCCGCGCACTCCCCGTCGCGGACGCCCGCCGGCCTTCGACCGCGCCGAGGCCCTGGCCGCAGCCACCCGGCTGTTCTGGCAGCACGGCTACGAGGCCACCTCCGTCACCGACCTCACCACCGCCATGGGCATCCGCCCCGGCAGCCTGTACGCGGCCTTCGGTGACAAGCGGTCGCTGTTCGAGGAGGTGGTCCGCCAGTACGGCCACTCCCCCGCCGGCGAGTTCGCGGCCGTCGCGTTGGCGGAGGAGCCCACCGCGTACGGCGCCTTCGCCCGCATCCTGCGCGAGGCCGCCGCCGTCTACGCCGACCCGTCGCATCCGGCCGGCTGCCTGGTGATCTCCGCCGCCACCAATGTGACCCCGCAGGACGCCGTCATCCAGGACCAGCTGCGCGAGCGACGCAACGGGAACCTGCGCACCTTCGAGGAGCGGCTGCGCCGGGCACAGCAGGACGGCGAACTGCCGCCGGAGGCCGACCCGAAGGGGCTGGCCGGCTACTTCGGTGCGGTACTCCAGGGCATGTCCCAGCAGGCCCGCGACGGCGCCACCCCCGCCGACCTGGCCCGCACCGCCGAACTCGCCCTGCGCGCCTGGCCGTAGCGCCTCCCGCGCACCCGCGGAGCGCCCCTGGAGCGCCCGTCGGAAACATGATCGCCGGGCGAGTGATCACAACGGGCGCCCGCCCCGGTACGGTGGACGGTGGGAATCACCATCGCCGACGACAGCACCGAGGAACGGGAGCGGGCCCGATGAACGCAGAGGTGGCGGAGGTCCAGGCGTTCCTGGACGGCGGCGTCGGACGGCTCGTGCTGAACCGCCCGCGGGCGCTCAACTCGCTGACCCACGTCATGGTCACCGCCCTGCGCGCCACCCTGGACGGCTGGGCCGCGGACGACCGGATACGCGCCGTCGTGCTGACCGGCGCGGGCGAGCGCGGCCTGTGCGCGGGCGGCGACATCCGCGCGATGCACGACGACGCCAAGGCGGGCGGGGCCGGCACCCGGGCGTTCTTCCGCGACGAGTACCGGCTGAACGCGCTGATCGCCCGCTACCCGAAGCCGTACGTCGCGGTCATGGACGGCATCACCATGGGCGGCGGCGTCGGCGTGTCCGCCCACGGCGCGGTGCGGATCGTCACCGAGCGGTCCACCGTCGCGATGCCCGAGACCCGGATCGGGATCGCCCCGGACGTCGGCGGCAGTCGGCTGCTCGCCCACGCCCCGGGCGAGTTGGGCACCCACCTCGGGCTCAGCGCGGCCTCGATGGGCCCGGGCGACGCCCTGCTGTGCGGGTTCGCGGACCACTTCGTGCCCTCGCGGCGCATCCCGGACCTGCTCGACGCCCTGGGCCGGAGCACCGCCACGGCGCCCGACACCACCACCGCCGTCGCCTCCGCCGTCGCGGCCGTCGTCGCCGCGCACGCCGAGCCCGCGCCGCCCGCCGCACTGGCCGCCCAGCGCCCCTGGATCGACGCCTGCTACGCGGCCGACACGGTCGAGGAGATCGTCGACCGGCTGCTGAACTCCGGTGTCCCGGAGGCGAAGGAGGCCGCCGAGGCCGTCCTGGCGAACTCCCCCACCGCCGTGAAGACCACCCTGGCCGCGCTGCGCCGCGCCCGTACGCTCCCCTCGCTGGAGGCCGTGCTCGACCAGGAGTACCGGATCTCCTGCGCCGCGCTGGAGGGCCACGACATGGTCGAGGGCGTCCGCGCGCAGGTGATCGACAAGGACCGCAACCCCCGCTGGAAGCCCGGCACGCTCGCCGAGGTGACGGAGGCGGACGTCGCCCGCTTCCTCGCCCCGCGCGAGGGCGACGAACTGGGCCTGGCCTGAGCCCCACCCCCTTCCCCACTTTCACGGCACACCTGGAGCCCGCCATGAACCACCCGGTCCCGCCGCCGACCCCGGCCGGGGGCACCGACCCGCTGTCCCGGGTGCCGCTGGGCGAGCAGGTGCGCGGGCTGCTGCTGGAGGGCCTGCTGAACGGCCGCTGGCAGCCCGGGGACCGGATCGTCGAGCGGCGCCTGGCCGCCGAGTTGAACGTCAGCCAGGCGCCGGTCCGCGAGGCGCTGCGCGCGCTCCAGACCCTCGGGCTGCTCGACGCCGAACCCAACCGGGGCGTGCGGGTGCGCGAGATCGGCCCGGCCGAGCTGCGCGAGGTCTACCAGGTGCGGGCCGCGCTGGAGCGGCTGGCCGCCGAGTCGGCGGTGGTCCGGCTGGCCGGGGACACCACAGCGCTGGAGCGGCACGCCGAGCGGATGGCGGCGGCCGCGGCGGCGGGCGACGCCCTCGGCCAGGCCCGGCACGGGGTGGCCTTCCACCGCGAGATCGTCGCCGCCTCCGGCAACGGGACGCTGCTGCGGGCCTGGGAGGGCCTCGGGGTCGAGGTGTGGACGGTGCTGTCGCTGCACCGGGTCCGGCCGGAGCTGCACGAGAACGCCGCCGACCACCGGCCGCTGATCGAGGCCTTCCGGCGGCAGGACCCGGCGGTCGGCCGGCTGCTGGCCGAGCACGTCCTGGAGTACGCCCGGCACTCCGACTGAGCCGCTCGGGCCGGGGTTGCCCTTCCCCATAAAGTTCGCATAGAGATGATCGATCATCGCTCAAACTACCCGCCAGTAGCGGTTGACGGGCCACCCGATCACTCTCTACCGTCCAAATAGTTCCATGGAGAGAAATGCTATTCCGCATCCTGGAATAAGCACCCTGAAGCGCACCGGTAAAGGGGAACCACCCGTGTCCCAGCTCGACCAGCTTCCCGACCACGACCCCGAGGAGATCGCGGAGTGGCGCGCGTCCCTCGACGCCGCCCGCGACTTCGGCGGACCGAACCGCGCCGCCCACCTGCTGCGCCGCCTCGTCGAGCACGCCGAGCTGCAGCGGCTCGACGTCCCTCCGCTGCTGGACACCCCGTACGTCAACACCATCCCCACCGCCGCCGAACCGGAGTTCCCCGGCGACGAGGAGACGGAGCGCCGGATCACCGCCTGGAACCGCTGGAACGCCGCCGCCATGGTGACCAGGGGCAACCACCGCGGCGGCCTGGGCGGGCACATGGCCACCTACGCCTCCGCCGCCTGGCTGTACGAGGTCGGCTTCCAGCACTTCTTCCGCGGCAAGGAGGCCGACGGCTCCGGCGACCAGCTGTATGTGCAGGGCCACGCCGCCCCCGGCGTCTACGCCCGCGCGTTCCTGGAGGGCCGGGTCTCCGAGGCCCAGCTGGACCGCTTCCGCCAGGAGGCCGGCGGCGACGGCCTGCCCTCCTACCCGCACCCGCGCCGGCTGCCCTGGTTCTGGGAGTTCCCGACCGTCTCGATGGGCCTCGGGCCGCTCTCCGCGATCCACCAGGCCCGGTTCAACCGCTACCTGACCGCGCGCGGGATCAAGGACACCTCCGGCTCGCACGTGTGGGCCTTCCTCGGCGACGGCGAGATGGACGAGCCCGAGTCCACCGCCGCGCTCGCGCTGGCCGCCCGGGAGGGCCTGGACAACCTCACCTTCGTCGTCAACTGCAACCTGCAGCGCCTGGACGGGCCGGTGCGCGGCAACGGCAAGATCGTGCAGGAGCTGGAACGCCGCTTCCGCGCGGCCGGCTGGAACGTGGTCAAGTCGCTGTGGGGCGAGGCCTGGGACGAGCTGCTGGCCCGCGACACCACGGGCGCACTGGTCCGCCGGCTCGGCGAGGTGCCGGACGGACAGTTCCAGACCTACGCCGCCTCGGACGCCGGGTACGTCCGCGAGCACCTCTTCCACAGCTCGCCCGAACTGCGGGCGCTCGCCGACACCGTGGACGACCGGCGGCTGATCGAGACGGTCGCCACCTCCCGGGGCGGCCACGAGCCGCGCAAGGTGTACGCGGCCTACCGCGCGGCGCTGGAACACCGGGGCGCGCCCACCGTGGTGCTGGTGCAGACCGTCAAGGGCTGGACGCTCGGCCCCGGCTTCGAGTCCCGCAATGCCAACCACCAGATGAAGAAGCTCTCCGGAGCCGAGTTCCGGGCCATGCGCGACCTGCTCGAACTCCCCATTCCGGACGCCGCGTTGAACGACCCGCTGCCCCCGTACGCGCACCCCGGCCCGGACTCGCCGGAGGCCCGCTACCTGCGCGAGCGCCGCGCCGCACTGGGCGGGCCGGCGCCCGCCCGCAGGGTGCGCTTCACACCGCTGCCCACCCCGCCGGCGAAGCCCTTCGAGACGCTGTTCAAGGGCTCCGGCAGCCAGGAGATCGCCACCACCATGGCCTTCGTCCGGCTGGTCAAGGACCTGCTGCGGGACAAGGCGACCGGCCACCGCTGGGTGCCGATCGTCCCGGACGAGGCGCGCACCTTCGGCATGGAGTCGCTCTTCCCGACCGCCGGGATCTACTCCCCGCTCGGGCAGACCTACGACCCGGTCGACCGCGACCAGCTGCTCCACTACAAGGAGTCGACGACCGGCCAGATCCTCAACGAGGGCATCACCGAAGCCGGTTCGATGGCCTCGCTGACCGCCGCCGCGACCTCGTACGCGACCCACGGCGAGCCGGTCGTCCCGTTCTACATCTTCTACTCGATGTTCGGCTGGCAGCGCACCGCCGACCAGATGTGGGCGATGGCCGACCAGTTGGGCCGCGGCTTCCTGGTCGGCGCCACCGCCGGCCGCACCACCATGACCGGCGAGGGCCTCCAACACGCCGACGGCCACTCCCAGTTGATCGCCTCCACCAACCCGGCCGCGCTCTCCTACGACCCGGCGTTCGGCTACGAGGTGGCCGTGATCGTCCGCGAGGGCCTGCGCCGGATGTACGGCGGCAGCGAGCAACACCCGCACGGCGAAGACGTGTTCTACTACCTCACCGTCTACAACGAGCCGCTGGTGCAGCCCGCGCTCCCGGACGGCGAGGAGGTCGTGGACGGCATCCTGCGCGGCCTCTACCGCTACCGCACGGCGGACGCCGCCGCGTCGTCCGCCACCCCGGCCGTCGACCTGCCCGCCGACCCGCCGCGGCTCCAACTGCTCGCCTCCGGCACCGCCGTGCAGTGGGCCCTGACGGCGCAGCGGCTGCTCGGCGAGGAGTGGGGCGTGGCGGCCGACGTCTGGTCCGCACCCTCCTGGACGGAGCTGCGCCGCGAGGCGCTGGACTGCGACGCGGCCAACCTGGCGCAGGCCGCGGCCGGTACCAGCGCGGCGGCCCGCGTCCCGTACGTGACCAGGGCGCTGGCCGGGGCACCCGGGCCGGTGCTGGCGGTCAGCGACTGGATGCGCGCGGTGCCGGACCAGATCCGCCCGTGGGTGGAGCAGGACTGGACCTCGCTGGGCACCGACGGCTTCGGCCTCTCGGACAGCCGGGCGGCGGCGCGGCGGCACTTCGGGGTGGACGCCGAGTCGGTGACGGTCGCGGCGCTGGCCGCGCTGGCCCGCCGCGGCGAGGTGAAGGCGGAGACCGTACGGCAGGCGGCGGAGCGCTACGGCGTCCGTTTCTGACCGGCCCGGCGTCCGTCCGGCCGGCACTCCGTCCCGGCGCCGCCTCCGTCCCGTCGCCCGTGCCGCCGCCTCCGTCCCCTGGTGACCGGCGTCTCGCATACCAAGACTGGCGCGAGGCGGGGCGCGTCGTAGATCGTTGGGTGGTCAGGGCGCGCCCACGGGCGCCGAGCAGCGGAAATGGGAGTCGACGGCGATGACCGAGACCGAGACCTACGAGACGATCCTGGTCGAGCGCAAGGGCCGGGTGGGGCTGATCACGCTCAACCGGCCCAAGGCGCTCAACGCGCTGAACACCCAGCTGATGAACGAGGTGGTCGCCGCCGCGACCGCCTTCGACCGGGACCCGGAGATCGGCTGTCTGGTGATCACCGGCTCGGAGAAGGCCTTCGCGGCCGGCGCCGACATCAAGGAGATGCAGGGCAACCGGTTCCCGGACGTCTACCTGGACGACTGGCTGGGCCCGTGGGACCGGCTCGGCGCCCTGCGCAAGCCGGTGATCGCGGCCGTGGCCGGGTTCGCGCTGGGCGGCGGCTGCGAGCTGGCCATGCTGTGCGACGTCCTGCTGGCGGCGGACACCGCGAAGTTCGGGCAGCCGGAGATCAAGCTCGGCGTCATCCCGGGCATCGGCGGCTCGCAGCGGCTGACCCGGGCGGTCGGCAAGGCGAAGGCCATGGAGCTGTGCCTGACCGGTCGGATGATGGGCGCCGAGGAGGCCGAGCGGGCCGGACTGGTCTCCCGGATCGTCCCCGCCGACCAGCTGCTGTCCGAGGCGCTGGCCACCGCCGAGACGATCGCGGCGATGTCCGCCCCGGCCGCGATCATGATGAAGGAGAGCGTCAACCGCGCCTTCGAGACGACGCTCGCCGAGGGCGTCCGCTTCGAGCGCCGGCTCTTCCACGCGGCCTTCGCCACGGCGGACCAGAAGGAGGGCATGACGGCCTTCGCCGAGAAGCGCCCGCCGGAGTTCCAGAACCGCTGACGGCCGAGGACGGCTGACAACTGACGGCCGACGGATAACAGCTGACAGATTTCAGATTTCAGATGTTGAAATCTGAAATCTGTCAGCTGAACCCTGTCCGAGGACAGCCCCGCTCAGCCCTGCTCCTCCACCGCCACCGTGTTCAGCCGGGCGAGCCCGCTGCGGGTGGCGGCGACCACGATCTGGTCGCCCGGGGCCAGCCGCCGGGTGCGGTCGGGGAAGTTCCACTGCAGCTGCCCGCCGTGGGCGAAGCGCACCGCGATCACCCGGACGCCGCCCGGGTCCTCCAGGTCGTGCCGGTTCAGCCCGATCAGCCCGCTGCCGTCCTCCACCGTCAGCTCGGCGATCAGCAGCACGTGCCGGAGCACCGACAGCGTCCCGCGCACCTCGCGCCCCATCAGCGCCGCCGCGAAGGCGGGCGCGGCCAGGTAGGACACCGACCGGGAGGCCGCGTTGTCCAGCGTCTTGTAGAAGTGACTCGCGAAGTCGTCCTCGAACAGCCGCACCACCACCCGGACCTCGGGATTCCCGTGGCGCGCCTCCAGGGCCGCCTCCAGGTTGGTGGCGTCGTCCCCGCTGACCGCGACCAGCGCCCTGCTGTGCTTCAGCCGGGCCCGGCGCAGCTGCTGTTCGAACGGGCCGTCGCCCATCACCACCGGGATCCCCAGTGCCCGTACGGCGGCGATGCCGCGCGCCTGCGGGTCCCGCTCCATGCAGACCACCGGCACGCCCATGGTGTGCAGCTGGGTCGCGACCCGGGTGCCGACGTTGCCGAGGCCGACGACGATCACGTGGTCCCGGGTGCCCGCCCCGGGGTTGCGCGGCTGCCCGCGCCGCCCGGAGCCCAGCACCTCGACCGCGATCGCGGTGGCGACCGGCGCGAAGGTGATCCCGCAGATGGTGATCACCACCTGCGCGACCCGCTGCCAGAACCCGCCGGTGCCCGCCCCCGTCCCGGCGGCGACGTCGGAGAGCTGGTCCGGCTGGGCGGCGCCGGCCAGGTCGAGCAGCGCGATGTAGACGGTCCAGCCGAAGTTCCGGTTGAGGTACCAGAGCACGCCGAAGGCCAGCAGCACCGCCGCGAGGGCGGTGAGCAGCACCAGGCGCATCCGGGCGCTGGTGAAGAAGCGCATGGTGTCGAGCAGCCGCCAGCGCAGCCGTCTCATCCAGTCGATCGGTTCCCGGGGCTCGATCCGCAGCACCTGGAGCGCCGCCCGGCCGCCCGGCTCCCCCTCCGGGGCGGGGCCGGGCGAAGGCTCCTCACCGGCCGGCGGCGTCGGCCCGGCCGAAGGCTCCCGGTCGGCCGCCGGCGTTGGTTCGGCCGACGGCGCCGGTTCGGGCCGTACGCCACCGGGGCGGATCGGCCCCTGGTCGCCGAACTCGGCGGCGAGCCGGACGAATTCGGCCGAGTCGCCCTGCTGCTCGGGCAGCAGCCGGATCCTGCCGAGGTCCTGCCGGTCGATCTGGTCGGCGACCACGCAGATCCGGTCGGAGGTGATGTCGTCGTCGAACGCGATGTGCAGGTAACGCCCCTCGATCTCCACCGAGTTGGGCCGCCCGAGCGCCGCGGAGGCGAAGGCCGGGGCGGCGGTGGCGGAGCCGGAGAGCGCGGCACCGTTCCTGAGCAGCCGTTCGATGTTCTCGCCGAGCCGCTGGTTGAACATCCGGAACACGATGCGGATGTCCGGGTTGTGGTTCTGCGCGCTGAGCGCGGCGTGGATGTTCTCCTGGTCGCTCCCCTCGACCAGGGCGAGGCCGCGCGCGGTGCCGATGGACACCGCGCGCAGCGCCTCCTCGGTGACGCTGGTGTACTCCACGACCGCCGCCACGCCGGAGAGTTGCTCGATCTGCGGCGCGTGGTCGCGGGTCCGGTCGGCGACCAGGACGACGACCGGCACCTCGTAGTGCTCGACGAGTTCCAGGACCAGTCGGTGTGCCAGCGCGTTGCCCCCGCAGACGATGTAGTGCTGGCTGATCGGCTCGACCGGAGGGGTCCCCCACCCTTCAGAAGTCATACCGACGGATGGTATCGACGGCAAGTGTCCGGAAGGTGACGTTCCGGCGACCGCGGCGAATCCCTCGAACGGCCGTATCCGACGCGCGGTCCGGCCGTGGCGCGGAGAGGCTGGGGTTCGTTCCCTGCCCGTCAGCCGGCCGCCCCGGCGTCAGCCCCGAGGAGTACGCCACCGTGGCCCCTCCGATCATCACCCCCGACGGCGCCCCGGTCCAGGGTCCGCTCGGACTGCTCGCCAAGGCCGCCTGGCAGGTCCTGCTGGTCGCCGGACTCGCCTCGCTCGCCCTCGGGATCGTGGTCTTCGCCTGGCCCCGGGAGACGCTCCTGGTGGTGGGCGTGCTGTTCGGCCTCTACCTGCTGGTGATCGGCATCGTGCAGCTGATCGCCGCGTTCGGCACCCACTCCACCACCGCGCTGCGGGTGCTGGCCTTCATCAGCGGCGCGATCTGCGTGCTGCTGGGACTGCTCTGCTTCCGCAGTGCGGTGCAGTCGCTGCTGCTGCTCGCGCTCTGGATCGGGATCGGCTGGCTGTTCCGCGGCATCACCCAGCTCGCCGCCGCGATCTCCGACCCGATGATGCCCGCCCGGGGCTGGCAGGCCTTCGCGGGCGTGGCCAACACCCTGGCCGGTGTGCTGCTGATGGTGTGGCCGGTCGGGTCGATCACCGCGCTGGCCGTACTGTCCGGGTGCTGGCTGGTGATCCTGGGCCTGGTCGAGATCGTGACGGCGCTCCAGGTCCGCAGCCGGGCCAAGCAGATCCCGTCCGGGGTCTGACAACAGCCGTCCGGTGCACCGAGGCCGCGTCCCGCCGGGGCGCGGCCTCAGCGCTGGGCGGAACGGCTCACGGACGCGGAGCGGCTCACGGACGCGGGGCGTAGCCGATCCGGAAGGTCGCGGCCTCCAGCCGTTCCGGGTCGAGCCGGACGTCGGTCAGCCGCTCGGCGAGCGCGAACGCGGCTTCGCCGCACAGGTCGTACGCCTCCGTCTCCAGCTCGAAGCCGCAGGCGGTCAGCAGCTCGGGGATGCCGGGCGCCTCGGCGTCCGTACCGTCCCGCTGGTCGGGGAAGAGCGGCTCGAAGTGCAGCCGCTGGATGCCGTGCTCCCACCAGTGGAAGTGGTCGGCCCCCAGGGCGTTGCGGTAGTGCGAGACCAGCCGGGTGCCCTCGGCGAGCCGGAGGATCTCCGCGTCCAGGATGCCGAGGTAGCCGAAGGGCTCCACCGCGAGCGCCCAGCCGTCGAGTTCGGTGACGGCGACGAGCAGCCGGTCCTCGGCGGGGTCGAACAGCTCCCTGGCCTCGGCGTCGGCCCCGTTCGTGTAGGAGCTCCAGCGGGCCACCACCTCCTCCAGCCCGACGGCACCCGTCCCCGGCAGGGCGTTGAAGCGGCGCAGCAGTTCACCGGCCTCGAGCCCCTGCACCTGGGTGAGGCAGCAGGCCTCACCCAGGACGGGGTAGCGCCGGGTGAACCAGGTGTAGTCCGTGGCGTGTGCGGTCATGACGGCGATGCTGCCAGACGCCTCGGACAGCGCCCGCCCGAGGCCGTCAGAGCCAGACCGGCTCGTCCGTTCCCCAACGCCCCGGCGGGCGCGACCAGTCGGCGGGCGCCCCCTCGTACCCGATCGGCGGCAGGGCGTGGCGCAGCCGCCCGTACGGGGAGTCGACCTCGGCCAGCCGGCGGGCGGGGTCGTAGGGCTCGGACGGGCCTCCCCGCGGCGTCTCCGGTTCGATGCCGTGCAGCAGCCAGGAGGCCGTGCCGGCGAGGGAGAAGCGCAGGTGGCGGCCGCCGGGCCGGCGGGTGCGCTGGTCGGTGAGGGAGCGCAGCACGGCGGCGGCGATGAGGTAGCCGGTGCCGTGGTCGAGGGCCTGGGCGGGCAGCACGCCGGGGCGGCCGCCGGTGGCGGATCCGGTCTCGGGGGCGGCCTCGTGGGCGGCGATGCCGACACCCGCCTGGACCAGGCTGTCGAAGCCGCGCCGCCCGGCCCAGGGGCCGGTCCAGCCCCAGGCGCAGAGCTGGGCGAGGATCAGGTCCGGGCGACGGGCGAACAGCGCGTCGGGGCCGAGGCCGTGGGCGTCGAGGGAGCCGGGGCGGTACGCGGAGACGACGACGTCGGCGGTGGCGAGCAGGCCGTCGAAGACGGCGCGGTCGGCGGGCTCGGCGAGGTCGAGGCGGGTGGAGCGCTTGCCGAAGCCGGTGTCGGCGTGGGCGTCGTCGGCCTCGGGCAGCCGGGGCGAGTCGACCCGCAGGACGTCGGCGCCGAGCAGGGCGAGGGTACGGGTGGCCACCGGTCCGGCGATCACCCGGCTCAGGTCGAGGACCCGGATCCCGGCGGCGGGCCGGTCCACCGGGGCCTGGCCGAGCGGGCGGACCGGCGCGGTTCCGGCGGCGGCGCCGACCTCCAGGTGCTCCACGAGGGGGTGCACGGCGCTGCTCACCGGCACGACGGCCACCGCGAGCGCTCCCGCCGCGTACGCACGCTCCTGGATCCGCTCGGCCGGCAGCCTGCCGAGCACCTCGGCGAGCTGCTCGGGCCCGGCGTCCGCGGCGAGGCCGAGGGCGGAGAGCAGCCGGGTCCGGTGGTGCGGGTAGTTGGCGTGGGTGCGCACCCAGCCGTCGGCGGTGCGCCAGAAGCCGGAGTGCGGGGCGAAGTTGACGGGCGCGCGGCCGTCGACCGTCAGGTACCGCTCACTGACGAAGGCGGTGGCGACGGCCCCCTGGTCCACCCGGACGGCGGGGACGAACGCGGCCAGGGGAGCCGAGCCTCCGGCGCGGTGGGACGCGAGCTCGGCGGCGGCCAGTGAACAGACCGCCACGGTGGCCCGGGCGAGCCGGCGCACCGGCAGCCCGGAGGGCAGGACGTCCTCCGGGCCGTGGAAGGTCACCCGCTCCAGCAGCTCGGGCGGTCCGCCGAGAGCGGCCCAGGCGTGGGCGGTCGGGCGGTCGACGGCTCCGGCGGCTGCCGCCGTTCCGGTGGTTCCAGTGGCCGCGGTGGTTCCTTCTGGCAACGGGCGCTCGGTCATGCCCGGCATTGTGCTCCCGTTCTCAGGCGCTCGCTGTGACGCCCGCCACCAGCATCAACAGCACCGCCGAGACCATGGTCATCCGGCGGGCCGCCTGCGGGGTGCCGCCGAACCGGCCGCCGAGCCGCCCACTGGCGTACGCGACCAGCCCGTACACCACCGCGCAGGCCAGCACGTTGAGCGAGCCGAGCGCGAGCACCTGGCCGCCGACCGGCAGGGCGGCGTCCGGGTCGACGAACTGCGGCACCAGGGACAGGTAGAGCAGCAGCCCCTTGGGGTTGAGCAGCGCGGTCAGCATGCTCTGGCGCAGCACCGTCGCGGTGGGCTGCGGCTTGGGCGCGGCGAGGGCGGCGGCGCCCCCGCTCTTGCGCAGCGCCAGCAGCATCATGACGGCCAGCACCAGCAGGTACGCGGCGCCGGTGAGGCGCAGCACGGGCAGGGCGGCCGGGACGGCGCGCAGCGCGGCGGCCAGTCCGGCGCTGGAGAGCAGCGTGTGGACGGCGTACCCGGCGCAGACCCCGCCGACCGCGATCAGCGCGGCACGGCGTCCCTGGCCGAGGCCGCGGGCGGCGATGTAGAGCCAGTCGGGGCCCGGGGTGCAGACCAGCAGGAGGTCGACTCCGAGGAAGAGGAGGAGGGCGTGGGTGTCCATGGGCGTGGGCGTGGCCTGTCGTGCTCGTCGCGGTGTGGGCCCGGCGGATCGGCCGGGGGTCGTTCCGGCGGGTCGGCCGGAGGTTGTTCCAGCGGGTCGGCCGGAGGTTGTTCCAGCGGCCTGCCGGGGTGCCCCGGGGATCTGCCGGAGTGACCCGGCAGCGGGTTCGGTCACTGAAGGTAGCCGGATCGGGCTGGCACGCGATGGCGACTTCGTGCAGGTCGGAGCCGCGTTTTGGCAGAATGTTGCGCCATGGACCGAATCGACCGCAGAATCCTCCGCGAGCTCCAGCAGGACGGGCGCCTGACCAATGCCGAGCTGGCCTCCCGGGTGGACCTCACCCCGTCCCCCTGCCTGCGCCGGGTGCGTCAACTGGAGCAGGACGGTGTGATCCGCGGCTACCGGGCGGTGCTGGACGGAGCGGCGGTCGGGCGCGGGTTCCAGCCCTTCGTGACGATCACCATGCGTCACGAGGACCAGGTGACGGTCGCCGAGTTCGAGCGCCGGGTGGCCGAGCTGCCGGAGGTGGTGGAGGCCCACCGGCTGTTCGGCGAACCCGACTACCTGCTGCGGATCGCGGTGGCCGACATCGCCGCGTACGAACGCTTCATCACCGACGTGCTCTCCGGCCTGCCGGGCATCGCGCAGGTCAACTCGCACCTGACAATGAAGCAGGTGAAGGCCGACCGGGGGTTGCCGGTCGGCGGGTAGGGTGCGAACGGGGGGCCCGCGCGGCCGCCCGTACGGGGGCAGAGCGACGCACTGCGACATGGGGGCTGAATTGCACGTGATCCGCCGTCTCGACCTGGGGTACTTCGTCCGACCGGCCACCGAAGTGGGCGGCCCGGAGCCGCGCGTGGAACCGGTGCTCGCGTACCTGGTCCGGCGTCCGGAGGGGCTGCTGCTGTTCGACACCGGGATCGGTGGCGGCGAACCGGAGACCGAGGCGCACTACCGCCCGGTCCGCCGCCCGCTGCCGGAGGCGCTCGCGGCGGCCGGGGTCGCCGTCGCCGACATCGACCTGGTGGTCAACTGCCACCTCCACTTCGACCACTGCGGCGGCAACCCGCTGTTCGCCGGCACGCCCGTCCTGGTCCAGACGGAGGAGCTGGCCACCGCCCGGCGCGGCGGGTACACCATCGACGCGCTGGTCGACTTCCCCGGCGCCGAGTACCGCGAACTCGACGGCGAGGCCGAGGTCTGGCCGGGCGTCCGGGTGCTGCCCACCCCCGGCCACACCGGGGGCCACCAGTCGCTGCTGGTGGACCGCCCGGGCGGCGGGCCGGTCCTGCTGGCCGGGCAGGCCTACGACTTCGCCTCCGAGTACGGGCAGGCGGTGCTCGCCCGGCGGGCGGTGCGCGAGGGCGTGGCCCCGCCGCTGCCCGGGTACCGGGCCTGGCTCGACCGGGTGGCCGAGCACGGGCCGCACCGGGTGCTGTTCGCGCACGACAACGCGGTCTGGGAGCCGGCCGAGTAGCCGCCGGAGCCCCGGCTGTCCGGAGGGGACCGGTCGCTCAGGAGGTCCGGGGCGTCCGGGGCGGCCTGGACACCTAGGGCGGCCGGGGCGCTCAGGAGGCTCAGAAGGTGAAGCGCAGCGAGCGGACCCGGTGGTCGAAGCTGGACGGGACGAGCTGCGGCTCGCCGACCGACCGCGCCTCGGGAAGGCGGGTGAACAGCTCGCGGAACAGCGTCGTCATCTCCTGCCGGGCCAGGTGCGCGCCGAGGCAGTAGTGCGGACCGCCGCCGCCGAAGCCGAGGTGGGCGTTGGGCGTGCGGGTGATGTCGAAGACGTCGGGGTCGGGGAAGACCTCCTCGTCGCGGTTGGCCGAGCCGTAGAACAGCGCGACCTTCTCCCCCGCGCGCAGCAGCGGGCCGCCGGAGCCGCCCAGCTCGTGGTCGACGGCGAGGGTCCGGTTGAACTGGATGATCGGCGTGGCGTGGCGGACCATCTCGTCCACCGCGCCGCCGAGCCGTCCGTCGAGGTCCTCGAGCAGCAGGGCGCGCTGCTCGGGGTGGACGGTCAGCAGGTGCAGGCCGTGGGCCAGCGCGTTGCGGGTGGTCTCGACCCCGGCGACCAGCAGCAGGCTGAAGAAGGCGCCCAGCTCGCGTCCGGTGAGCCGGCGGCCGTCCACGTCGGCGGTGACCAGCGCGGAGATCAGGTCCTCCTCCGGCCGGCGACGGCGACGGCGGCCGATCCCGGCGACGATGCCCTGCATCCGGGCGAGCGCCCGCAGCCCGCGCCCCGGCACCCGCAGCCGGCGGCGCAGCGGCCGGGCCACACCGATGTCCTCGGAGGTGCGGTTGACCAGGTCGAGGATGGTGCGGCGCGGCCGCTCCGGGATGCCCATCATGGTGCAGATCACCTGGAACGGGAGCTCGGCGGCGACCGCGGTCACGAAGTCCTCCGGCCGCTCCCGCTCGATCCGGTCGACCAGCTCGGTGCTGATCCGCCGGACGTCCTCCTCGACCCGGTCGAGCAGCCGCGGGGTGAACGCCCGCGAGACGATCCGGCGCAGCTGGGCGTGGCGGGGGTCGTCCAGGTTGACCATCGAGTCGCCGAACAGCAGCCGGACCCAGCGGGCCGGGACGGGGGTGGTCACACCGGGGCCGCTGAGGAAGACGGCGGGGGTGCGGCTGGCCTCGACCACGTCGGCGTGACGGACCAGGGCGTGGAAGCCGCGACCGGTGGCGCGGTCGCCGAAGAACACCGGACCGGGGCGGCGGCGCAGCTCGGCGAAGGCGGCGGCGCGGTCGGGGGCGGGCAGCTGCCAGAAGCCGGGGTCCGCGAGGTCGACGGACGCGGGCAGGGCGGCGGGCTCGGTCGGCTTCGCGGGCTCGGCCGGGGTGGCGGCCTCGGCCGACTCCGCTGCTTCAGCCGGGGTGGCGGGGTCAGCCTCGTCGGCGGGCTCGGTGGATCCGGGTGGGTCGGCCTGCTCTGCGGCCTCGGCCGGTTCAGCGGTTCCGGCCGCCTCCGCGGCTTCGGTCGGCTCTTCGGCTTCGGCCCGCTCCGCGGCTTCGGCTGGTCCGGCGACGTCGGCCGACTCGGCGGCTTCGGCCGGTCCGGCAGCTTCCTCAGCCTTGGCCGACTCCTCTGCTTCATCCGGCTCGACGGCTTCGGCCGGTTCGACAGCTCCGGCCTGCTCGACAGCTCCGGCCGGGGCGGCGGCTTCGGCCGGGGCGGCGGCTTCGGCCTGCTCGCCGAGTTCCTCGGCTTCGACTTCAACCACGGCCGTCGCCTGTTTCCGGCCTGTCGCCTGCTGCGGGACGGTCGGCTCCGTGGGGGCAGCGGACTTGGCATTGTCGGCAATGGGCGCCGAGGTATCCGTCGGGGTCTCCAAGGCCGGACCTCCCTGCTTCTGAACAGCGTCGTCCCGATACGCACCGTACGGGGTGGTGCACATTAAGTGAGCAATGGGGTACGTGCTGTCAAACCGCCCCGATGGTCCTACGAGCCGTTGTTCGGTTCGTCGCGTCGGGTCGGCGGACCGAACCGGGTGGTGATCCGGCGGGCTCCGGGGGCCGGCGGCCGGGCATGGTCTCACGGCACAGAACCGGCCATGACCGGAGGGTGCGCTACGGGCCGGGCAGGGCGGGTGCGACGATGAGTGCCATCGTGATGACCGACCGGATCCGCCTGCTGCGCGCCGTGGTCTTCGCCGCGCTGTGCGTGGCGATGGCCGCCACCGCGCACGTCGCCATGGCCGGATCCGGAGTCTCTCCGACGGTGCTGGCCGGCGGGTTCGGGGCGGTCCTCGGGCTGACCTGGCTGCTCGCCGGGAAGCGGCGCGGACTCGGGGTGATCAGCCTCTGGATGGTCGTGGCGCAGACCGCGCTGCACCAGTTGTTCGAACAGGCCGCGGCGTTCTCCCGAGGGGGCGGCGGCCTCGGCCGGCTCGCCACCACGGACTGGGCCGCCCTCCTGCTCTGCAACCCCGACCGGGCGCCCGGCGGGCTCTCCCCGGTCGAACTGGCGCGGATGGCGGGCATCGACCCGGACGTCCCGCCGGCCACCGGCAGTCTGCGGCCGGCGGCCGGGACGCACCACGGGGGCTCGGGCGCGACCGCCGTGGACGCGGGCCTGCCCGGGATGACCGGGATGCCCGACGGACCGCACATGATGCCCGACGGCGCGTTGCACGGCGGCGGGTCGTACGGCGGCGGGTCGTACGGCACGGCGCAGGACCTGGTGAGCGCACCGGCGCAAGGACCGGCGCACGACATGGCGCACGGGATGTCCCACGGCATGTCACCGGGAATGGCCGCCGCCCACGTGCTCGCCGCGCTGGCGTGCGCGCTCCTGCTCTGGCGCGGCGACGCGGCGCTGGTCCGGCTCTTCGAGCTGCTCGGTGCGCTCGGCGCGGTGGTCGCGGGCGCGCTCCTGCTCCCGCTGCTGGCGCTGTTCGCGCGCCCCTTCGGCTACCGGGCCCCGGCACCGCCCCGCCCGGCCGACGACCGGGCCCGGCCGCCCCGGTCGGTGCTGCTGACGCATGCCGTGGTCCGGCGCGGGCCGCCGGCGTTCGCCCTCGCCTGCTGACGCGCCCGCCGCTGCTCCTCCCCGCCCGGCCACCTCCGGCCACCGGGACCCCGCGACGGGCAGGTCGCCCTGCCGTACGGCCGCGCCCCGCGCCGTCGTGCCGTCAGGGTGCGGGCCCGCGTCCGCCGCCGCGCCTCCCCAGGGCCGGCGTGCCGCGCGGCTGCCCATGGACGCCGACGGTGCCGCCCTGCGCGGTGCCGCTCCCCGCCTTCCCCTCGGGACCTTCCCATGCCTGACTTCGACGGCGCACCGGCTCCGGCCGGCGCCACCGTCCCGCCGTTCCCGCTCCCCCGGACGCGCCCGCCCCGCCGGGCACGCCCACCGCGCCTAGCGCTCGACGGACCGCAGTCCGTCCGGAGCACGGCCTTCGGGGCCGCCCTCGCCCAGCCGGGCCAGCAGCCGGGCCGACCACTCGGGCGAGGGCCCGTCGGTGGCGCCCGCCCGCACCCGGCCGTGCAGCTGCTCGGCCCTGGCCAGCCACTCCTGGCAGCCGGCGCAGCGCGCGACGTGCTTGTCCAGCCGTACCTCCGGCAGACCGCTCGGTTCGCCGTCGAGCCGGGCGGACAGAGCGGTACGGAACTGCGCGCATCTCATACGACCATCGTCCCGCATGGCCGTGTCGCCGGGACCGGCCGGGCAGGGGGCCGCCGTGGATGACGAGCAGCTCACCGCACTGGCGCTGACCGCCCGCTCCGGACGGGCGGCCGACGTCGAGGCCTTCGTCCGGGCGACCCAGCGGGACGTCTGGCGCTTCGTCGCCCACCTGACCGACGTGCAGTCCGCCGACGACCTCGCACAGGAGACCTTCCTGCGCGCACTGCGCGGCCTGCCCGCGTTCGCGGGGCGCTCCTCCGCCCGCACCTGGCTGCTGTCGATCGCCCGGCGGACGGTGATCGACCGGTACCGAATGGCCGCCGCCCGACCGCGCTGCGCGGCCCTGCCGGACTGGCAGGAGGCGGCGGAGCGGCAGGGCGGCGCACCGACGGCCGGGTTCGAGGACGGCGTCGCGCTCGGCGACCTGCTCGACCGGGTGCCCGCCCAGCGGCGCGAGGCCTTCGTGCTGACGCAGGTGGTCGGCCTGAGCTACGCCGAGGCGGCCGAGGTCGCCGGTTGCCCCGTCGGGACCGTCCGCTCCCGGGTCGCCCGGGCGCGGGAGGAGCTGGTGGCACGCCTGCGCGCCGCCGAGGCCGGGGAGCTCGCGACCGCCTGCTGAGCGGTGGGCGGGCGGCGGGCAGCGGGCAGCGGCGGACAACCGACAGCGAACAGATAACAGATTTCGAAATCTGTTATCTGTTCGCTGAAAGCTGTCGTCTGTCAGCTGTCCGTTGTCCGCTGCCAGCCGTCAGCTTCCGGCTATCGAGAAGAAATCCCCCAAGTGTTCGGAACCGGAGCCCCCTCGCCACCGACTGCTGTACCGGACCCCGCCGCCGAGGCGGCGTCCGATCCAGCAGCACGGGAGACGGAGGGACTTCATGACGGCGCAACCAAACCCGACCGCCTCATCTCTGGCGGAGCGTCAGCAACAACCGGCGGACCGCTGGAGCCTGGTCGTCGCCGCCGGACTGCTGTCCTTCGTCGCGATGCTCGACATGAACGTGGTCAACCTCGCACTCACCGACATCTCGGCCGGCCTGCACGTCTCCCCCGGGGTCGCCCAGTGGGCTGTCCTCGGGTACCAACTCCCGCTCGTCGCCCTGCTGTTGCCCGCCGGGCGCTGGCTGGACCAGGTCGGCACCCGCTCGGCCCTGCTGCTCGCGGTCGGCTGCTTCGCCCTGTGCAGCGTGCTGGCCGCCTGCGCCCCCTGGGCCGGTTGGCTGATCGCGGCCCGGCTGTTCCAGGGCGCCTTCGGGGCCGTGCTCTTCGTCCTGATGCCGGTGCTCGCCGCGACCTCCGTCCGGCCCGAGCTGCGCGGCCGGGCGATGAGCGTGCCCGCGACGCTCGGTCCGCTCGGCGCCGTCACCGGGCCGGTGATCGGCGGTCTGCTGCTGGACCACCTGGGCTGGCGGGCGATCTTCCTGGTGAAGCTGCCGGTCTGCCTGGCCGCCGTGCTGATCGTGCGGCGCCACGCCCCGCGCCGCGGCGGACTGCGGCCGCCCGACCGGTCCTCGCTCGGCGACGCCGCGCTGATCGGCGCCGCCGTGGCCGCCGTCCTGCTCGGGCTCACCCTGGCCCCGAAGTCCGCGCTGTGGCTGCTGCTCGTCCTGCCCGCCGTTCCGCTGGTGCTGCTCTGGCTGCGCCGCCCGGGCGGCCGACCGGTGGCCGAGGTGCTGCGGGCCGCCGGGACCGCCGGGGTCAACGCCTCCGTGCTGGCGCTCGCCGCCGGCTTCGCGGCCTGCCACTACCTGCTCGCCCAGCACCTGCGCGGCCCTCGGGGCGAGAGCGCCACGGCCACCGCGCTCACCATGCTGGCGTTCCCGCTCGGCATGGTGCTGGCCGGCCGGGTCGGCGGCCGGCTGGCCGACCGCTGGGGCGCCCGCCCGACCGCGCTCACCGGCGCCGCCGTCACCACCCTCGGCCTGGCCCTGCTCGTCCCGCTGGACACCGGCTGGTCCGCCCCCGAGATCGCCGCGCGGCTCGCCCTCGCCGGTGCCGGGATGGGCCTCAACGGCGGCCCCACCCAGGCCCTGGTGATGTCCGCCTCCCCACCCGGGAAGCTCGCCACCGCCGGCTCCGCCGTCCAACTCGCCCGCAGCCTCGGCTTCGCGCTCGGCCCGGCCCTCGCGACCGCCACCGCCCTGGCCGGGGCCCGCGACACCACCGGGACCCGGGCCGGAATCGCCCTGGCCGCCCTCGTCGCGGCCACCGCCGTCGCGCTGCTCGCCCTGCACCGCCGCCCCAGGCCCTGACCGCCCCACCCCGCACTGCACCGCACCGCACCGCACCCGCCCGAGCGCACCCCACCACCCCCTCCCCACCGAAGGACCTCCTCAGATGACCGACACGATCCCCGACCCGGCCGCCACCGACGACGCCCCGCGCTGCCCGTACGGGTACGACCGGCTGCCCTCCCCCGTCCCGCTGTACGGTCCGGAGTACAAGCGCGACCCGTACCCGCTCTACCAGCGGATGCGCGAGGCCGGGCCGGTGCACCGGGTGGAGTTCCCCAGCGGCATCCACGCCTGGCTGGTCACCGGCTACCGGGCCGCCCACGCGGCCCTCAACGACCCCCGCCTCGGGAAGAACCACAGCCTCGGCAACGACAACTGGCGCCGGCTCGCGTCGATCATGCCCGAGCCCCAGCACTCGCAGCTCCAGGTCCACCTGCTCCACCAGGACCCGCCCAAGCACACCTCGATGCGCCGGCTCGTGCTCGACGCCTTCGCCCCGCGCCGGGTGGAGTCGCTGCGCCCCCGGTTCCAGGAGCTAGCCGACGCCCTGGTGGACGAGCTGCCGGAGTCCGGCGGCGCGGACCTGGTGGCCGGCTTCGCGGCCCACTACCCCTTCCGGGTGCTCGCCGAAGTCATCGGCCTTCCGCCCGAGTTGGCGGACCGCTTCGACCGGGACTGGGGCAAGGTGGTCCAGCCGGTCGGCCCGCAGGACCCCGGCCGCCCGGCGTACGAGGCCCGGCTGCGCGGCCTCCAGACGTACATCGCCGACGTCGTCGCCCGTAAGCGCGCCGACTGCCGGGAACCCGGTTGGGCGGCGCAGGAGGACCTGCTGGGCCGGCTCGTCGCCGCCCATGACGCGGGCGAGTTGAGCCGCGCGGAGCTGGACTCGATGGTGTTCCAGCTGCTGGTCGCCGGGCAGGAGCCGGTCACCAACCAGATCACCACCATGCTGGTCACCCTGCTGCGCCGCCCCGAGCAGCTCGCCCGGCTGCGCGAGGGCGTCGACGAGCCCGGCCGGCTCGCCCGGGCGGTGGAGGAACTGCTGCGCCACGACGCCGCGTTCGAGCTCACCACCTGGCGGTTCTTCGCCGAGGACAGCGACCTGTTCGGCACCACCGTCCCGGCCGGCGACTCGGTGATCGTCTCGCTCTGCGCCGCCAACCGCGACGACGCGCAGTTCCCCGAGCCCGACCGGCTCGACCTCGACCGCACGCCCAACGCCCACCTGGCCTTCGGCCACGGCATCCACTACTGCCCCGGCGCCGCGCTGGCCCGGGCCGAACTCCAGGTCGCCCTCGCCACCCTGCTCACCCGGCTGCCCGGGCTGCGTCCGGCCGAGGCGCCCGGCGACGGCCTGGCGGACCTGGCCTGGGTCCCCGCCGTCCTGGCCCGCGGGGTGAACCGGCTGCCGGTCGCCTACGACCACCGCCGCTGACCCCCGGGCGCACCGCGCCCCGACTCCGACCGTCCGGCTCCGACCGCCCGGAGCCCGAAACCCGTACCGCACCGCCTTTCGTGGAGGACCCACCATGCCGCCCGTCGGCACCGCCCCTGCCGTCATCACCCCCGACGCCCTCACCACTGCCACCACCGCCCCCGACACCGGCACCACCGCCGCCGCCCTCGCCGCCCGCGTCCTCGGCCTGCTGCTGCCGCACCGCCGCGCCGCGGACCCGGAGTTCGACGCCCGCCCGGAGCACTTCCCGCTCCAGCTGGCGCAGTTGGCGGACTTCATCGCCGCCGGCGAACCGATCGTCCTGACCCTGCCCGGCTTCCCCTGCAAGTCGCCGAACCCCGCGAAGGTGCTCGGCCACCTGCCCGACGAGGGCGAACGGCTGTCGCTGACCTTCCTCGACGGCCTGTGCGCCGAGATCGGCCGCCTGCACGCGCCCGGTGCGCGCATCCTGATCTGCTCGGACGGGCACATCTTCGGCGACCTGATCAACGTCCCGGACGACCACATAGACGCCTACTCGGACGCCCTGACCGCCATGATCGCCCGCGAGGGCCTAGCCCACCTCGACACCTTCGACCTGCGGGCCGTCCTCGGCGACCTCCCGTACGACGAGAAGCGCGCCCGGGTGCACGCCCGGTACGCGCCGAGCGTCGAGGAGCTGCGCGAACAGGTGCTGACCGAGGAGGAGACCCTGCGGCTCTACCGGGGCATCACCCGCTTCCTCACCGAGGACACCGTCGGCTTCACCGGCACCCGCTCCGCCCTCCAGCGGGAGTGCCGCCGCCGCGCCTACGGCGTGATCCAGCGCAGCCGCGCCTGGGGCGAGTTGATCGCCGAACACCACCCGCGCGCCGTCCGGCTCTCCATCCACCCGCAGCCGGCCGGGGCGTCCAAGTTCGGCATCCGGCTGCTGGCGGCGGCCGACTCCTGGACCACCCCCTGGCACTCCACCGTTCTCCACCGCGCCGACGGCCGGCGGGAGTTGCTGCGCAGCGACGAGGCCGCCCGGCTCGGCCGACTGGTCCTGCGGGACGGCCGGCCGAGCCACTACGAGTCCCGCTAGGCCGCGGCCCCGTACGGGAAGGGACGGAACACCTAGCGCCCCGGCACGGCGGCCTCCGCCGCAGCCGGGGCCGGGGCACGGTGGTCGAAGGCGATCAACGGGTCGCCGGTGAGCGGGTGTTCGACCACCGCGGCCCGCACCCCGAAGACCTCGGCCAGCAGCTCGGCGGTCAGCACCTCGCGCGGCGTCCCGGAGGCCACCAGGGCGCCGCGGTGCAGGACGTGCAGCCGGTCGCAGACCGAGGCGGCGGCGTTGAGGTCGTGCAGGGCCACCAGGGTGGTGCGGCGCTGCTCCCGGAGCAGGGCGAGCAGTTCGACCTGGTGCCGGACGTCCAGGTGGTTGGTCGGCTCGTCCAGCACCAGGACGTCCGGCTGCTGGGCGAGCGCCCGGGCCAGCAGCACCCGTTGCCGCTCCCCGCCGGACAGTTGGGCGAACCGGCGGTCGGCGGCCCCGGCCATGCCGACCCGGGCCAGCGCCTCGGCGGTGATCCGGCGGTCCTCGGCGTCGTCGGCCGCGAAGGCCCGCTTGTAGGGCGTGCGGCCCATCGCGACCACCTCGCGGACGCTCAACTCGAAGTCCCCGCCGCGCTCCTGGGGCAGCGCCCCGATGTGCCGGGCGGACTCGGCGGGCCGTAGCTCCGCCAGGTCCCGCCCGGCCAGCAGCACCCGCCCGGCGCTGGGCCGCAGGTGCCGGTAGACGGTGCGCAGCAGGCTGGACTTGCCGCTACCGTTGGGTCCGACCAGTCCGGCGATCTCCCCCTCCTCGGCGATCAGGTTGGCCCCGGCCAGCACCGTCCGGCCGGCCAGGGCGACACTCAGGTCCTCGACGGCGATCCTCAACTGCGCTCCAGTCGTCGGTCCAGCAGGTAGAGCAGGGTGGGGGCGCCGAGGACGGCGGTGACCACGCCGATCGGCAGTTCCTGGCCGTCCAGGGCGGTGCGGGCCACCGTGTCGACGACGACCAGCAGCAGCGCCCCGGTGAGCGCGGACAGCGGCAGCAGCCGCCGGTGGTCGGCGCCGACCAGCAGCCGGCACACGTGCGGCACCATCAGCCCGACGAAGCCGATCGCCCCGGAGACGGCGACCAGCACCCCGGTGAGCACACTGGTGACGACGAAGACCTCGCGGCGCAGCCGGGCGACGTCCACACCGAGCCCGGCGGCCGTCTCGTCGCCCATCAGCATCGCGTTGAGCCCCCGGGCGCGGGCCTGGAGCAGGGCCAGTCCGAGCACCACCGCGACGGCCGGGACGGCGAGTTGGGCCCAGACGGCGCCGCCGAGGCTGCCCATCAGCCAGAACAGCACGCCCCTGGTCTGCTGCTCGTCGCGGGTCTGCAGGACCAGGTAGCTGGTGATGCCGCCGAGGAACTGGGCGATGCCGATGCCCGCGAGGACCAGGCGCAGCGGGGAGAAGCCGCCACCGCGCCGGGCCATCAGCCAGACCAGCGAGAACGCGGCGAGCGCGCCGGCGAACGCCGCCAGGGAGACGGTGAGGCCGAGCGCGCTGCCGAAGGAGAGCTGGAGCCCGAGGGTGGTGCCGAGGACGATCGCGGCGACCGCACCGAGCGAGGCCCCGGAGGAGATGCCGAGCAGGTACGGGTCGGCGAGCGGGTTGCGGACCAGGGCCTGCACGGCGGTGCCGACCAGGCCGAGCCCGGCGCCCACCACGGCCGCCAACAGGGCACGGGGAACGCGCAGTTGCCAGACGATGAGATCACGGGTGCCTGGCTCCGGGGCCTGACCGGTGAGCCGGCGGGCGACCACCGACCAGACCTCGGCGGCCGGGACGTCCACCGAGCCGAGCGAGACGGCGGCGGTCAGCGCGAGCACCAGGGCGACGACGAGGACGGCGGCCAGCGGCCCGGCCCGCAGGATGCGGGCCGGGCGGACTTCGCCGCGCTCCTTCCGAGCGGTGGCCGACGTCACCGGCTACTGCCCGTTCTTGGCGAGGTCGGGGGCCTTGACGAGGTCAGGGTGGACGGTCGCGGCGATCTGCCGGACGGCGTCGGCGTTGCGCACCCCCGCGATGGTCGTCACCTCGGAGCCGAGCCGGACGAAGTGCCCCTCCTGGACGGCCTTCAGGCCCTGGGTCGCGGGAAAGCCCTTCAGGAAGGCCTCGGCCTCGTCGAAGGCCTTGCGGGTGGCCTCCTCGCTGCCCCGGTTGCGCACGGCCAGCTGGATCCAGTCCGGGTTCTTGGCGACCACGTCCTCCCAGGAGCCGGGCTTGAAGTCGGCGTCGCAGTCGGCGAACACGTTGCGCGCCCCGGCCTGGGTGATCACGGCGTTGGCGACCTGCCGGCCGCAGACCGCCACCGGCTGCTTGGTGCCGGCGTCGAAGTCGAAGACGAAGTAGCTCGGCCGCTGCCCCTCCGGCACGGCGGCGAGCGCGGCGCGGACCTCGCCGAGCTGCTTCTCCATCCCCGCGACCAGCTCCTCCGCCCGCGCGGCCGTGCCGGTGACGGCGCCGAGCCGGCGGACGTCCTCCTCGATCCCGGCCAGGTCGGTGCGCGGCGCCTTGGCGGCCTTCGGCGTCCCGGCGCAGGCGGTGGAGAGCAGGTACACGTGCTGGATGCCGGCCGCCGCGTACTCCTCCTCGCTCGGCCCGGTGGCGCCGCCGCCCATCATCGGCATCGCGCCGAAGGTGTCCACGTAGAGGTCGGCGCCGGAGCCGAGGAGCTTCTCCTTGGGGATGCTCTTGTCCCCGAGCACCGGCACCTTGGCGCCCTGCTCGGCGAGCGCCGCGGGCAGGGTGCCCTTGCCGGGCGGGAAGCCGGTGCCGATCACCCTTTCCCCCGCACCGAGTCGGAGCAGCAGCTCCAGGCTGGAGGCGTTGCTGGTGACGATCCTGCCGGGCGCCTTGGCGATGGTGGTCTCCTTGCCCGCGCAGTCGGCGACCGTGACGGGGAAGCCACCGCCGGCGTCGGGCCGGACGGTGACGGAGGCGCTCGACCCGCCCCCGGTCCCGCTTCCGCAGGCCGTGGCGAACAGGGCGACGGCGGCCGCGATTCCGCAGACGACACGAGGGCGCATGACAACTCTCCTGGTCGGTGATGGTGCTCGGTGACGGTCCCGGGTGACCGGGCTCGGCCCTGGCACCGGGTGGTCGTACTGAGGGCCCGTGCTGCGGACCCG
Source organism: Kitasatospora sp. SC0581 (assembly GCF_048159585.1). Taxonomy (NCBI): domain Bacteria; kingdom Bacillati; phylum Actinomycetota; class Actinomycetes; order Kitasatosporales; family Streptomycetaceae; genus Kitasatospora; species Kitasatospora sp. SC0581. The sequence continues at coordinate 398,837 of NZ_JBLRWA010000001.1, forward strand.
GACCAGGTAGTCGGACGGCCCGGGCGATGGGTTCCCGGCGGTTGGTCTCCGGCGATGCGCGGCCGGCAACGGGTTCCCGGCAGTGGGTCTCCGGTGCCGCGCGCGGCCGGTCGTCGTCCGCACGCCCCCTCGCCGGGGGCCGGACGTAGGCTGACCGGATGGCCGACCCCACCGCCCCGCGCGACGACCTCGACCTCCCCGTCCGGCTCGGACCGCGCCCGCCCCGCCGGGTGGTCTCGCTGGTGCCGTCACTGACCGAGGCGGTCGCCGCCACCGCACCCGGCCTGCTGGTCGGCGCCACCGACTGGTGCAGCCACCCCGCCGACCTGTCCGTCACCCGGATCGGCGGCACCAAGAACCCGGACGTCCCGCGCATCCTCGCGCTCGCGCCCGACCTCGTCCTCGCCAACGACGAGGAGAACCGGCGCCCCGACCTGGACGCGCTGCGGGCGGCCGGCGTCCCGGTCTGGGTCACCGACATCCGCACCCTGGACGACGCCTTCCGCTCCCTGCACCGGCTGCTGACCACCGCCTGCGGGCTGCCCCGGCCCGCCTGGCTGGACGAGGCGGAGGCCGCCTGGGCCTCCGTCGGGAGCGGCGGCGCGCCCCCGGAGGCCGACGGCCCCCGGACCGTCGTCCCGATCTGGCGCCGCCCGTGGATGGTCCTCGGCCGCGACACCTTCGCCGGGGACCTGCTGCGCCGCCTGGGCCTGCGGCTCGTCCACGCCGACCACCCCGAGCGCTACCCGGCCGTTCCACTGCCAGAACTGCTCGCCTGCCGCCCGGAGTTGGTGGTCCTGCCGGACGAGCCGTACCGCTTCACCGCCGAGGACGGCCCGGAGGCGTTCCCGGGCACACCGGCGGCACTGGTCAGCGGACGGCACCTGACCTGGTACGGACCGTCGCTGGTGACCGCCCCGGCCGTACTGCGGCACGCCCTCGACCACCCCCTCGGTCCGGGCGGTCCGGGCAGTCCGGACGCCTCGTAGGACGACCGCCCGTGACACCTGGGGACCGGCGTACGTCGCCGCAGGGCGCCCCGGAACACGACAGGGCCCGGGACGCGTGCTCGCGTCCCGGGCCCTCGGCCTGTGTGGCCGTACGTCGTCAGCCGCGCGCGGCGGCCACGGCGGCGCCCAGCGCCTCCTTGATCCGGGGGCCGAGACGGGCGAAACCCAGCTCCTTCATGGCCGCCCGCAGCAGCTCCTCATCGGTCCGCTCGGCACCGTCGCCGTCCACCCACCGCACGACGGCGAGCAGCTCGTCGGCGGAGTAGGCGGTCACGGGGCGGCCGGGCGTGAAGTCCGGCTTCGCGGGACGGGCGTCGGCCTCGGGCTCGGCGATGGGCGCCTCGACGGCGGCGACGGGCTCGGGCTCAGCTTCGACGACCGGCTCCTCGGCAGCGGAGACGGGCTCGGGCTCGACGGCAGGCTCCTCGACCGCGACCGCAGGCGCCTCCACGGCAGCCTCGGGCTCGGCCACCGGCTCCGCCACCTCTTCGGCCACAGCCTCGGCCTCGGCGACGGGCTCCTCGACAACGCTCTCGGGCTCGGCCTCAACCACAGCCTCGGCCTCAACCGCAGGAACGGCGGCCGGCTCCTCGACGGCGGGCTCCGCCACAACGGCCTCGGCCTCGGCCTCGGCCTCGACCACAGGGTCGACCTCGGCCTCGACCGTCTCCGCCTCAACGGCAGTCGCGGTGGCCGACTCCTCGGCGGCGGGCTCCACCACAACGGCCTCGACGACCACCTCGACCGTAGCCTCAGCGACGACCGCCTCGACCTCAACCGCAGGCTCATCAGCCTCCACGGCCGACGCCTCGACAGCGGGCTCCACCGCAACGGCCTCGGGCTCGGCCTCGACAACCGGCTCGGCCACAACCTCGGCCTCGACGGCAATCTCAGCGGCCTCGACAACCGGCTCCTCGACCGCGACCGCGGTCTCCTTGACCTCGACGGCCTCGGCGACCGGGGCAGCCTCCGGCTCCGTGTCCGCCGTCGTCTCGTCCGCGGCCGCGGCCTCGGCCAGGGCGGCGGTCGCGGCGGCCACCAGGTCGTCGGCTGCCGGGGAGGGCGCCGGGAGGGAGACCACAGCGGCCGGGGTCTCCTCCTCGGCCTGCGCCGCCGCCGGCTCGTCGTCAGCGGCAACCGCGTCCGATGCCGGTTCGGCCTCGATCTCGACCTCGGCCTTGGTCTCGGTCTCGGTCTCGGTCTCTTCCTTGGTCTCGGCCTCAGCCTCGGCCACCGCAGTCGCAGTCGCCGCAGCGGTCTCCTCGGCGTCCTCCACCGGAGCCGTCACCGCGGCCGGGGCCTCTTCCACGAGCCCGTCCCGCTGTCCGCCGGCCAGCGCCTGCAGGGCAGCCGCCTCGGCGTCGGCCCGGTCGGTCGGCTCCTCGGTCCCGGGCTCCTCGACCGCAGCCTCCTCCGTACCGGTCGCACCGTCGATGTCGACAGCGGCATCGGCCTCGGCCTCGGCCTCGGCCTCGACCACAGCACCGGCAGCGTCGTCGGCACCCGGCTCCTCGACCGGCGCCGCCTCGACAGCAGCGGCGCTCTTCTCCGCCAGCCCGTCCCGCTGCCCGCTCGCCAGCGCCTGGCGGGCCGTGTACGCGGCCTCGGCGGCGCGGCGGTCGGCCTTGGCGGTGGCGAGTTCGGCGAGCAGGTCGGCGAGGCCGGCCTCCTCGAGTCCGGCGCGCAGGCCGCGGATGGTGGGCAGGCGGTAGAGGGTGCCCTCGTCGGCGGCGAGGCGCTCGACCAGGTCGATCAGCTCGGCGAAGGGCAGCCCGTCGAGGTCGTGGTCGGGCAGCAGGCGGGCGAGGCCGCGCAGGCCGGTGTTGATCGTCTCGAAGGCCTGGGCGGTGCGGTCGACCAGGGCGCCGTCGGTGGGCACGCGCGGGAGGGTGCCGGCCGGGGCGAGCGCGGCCCAGGCGCGGCGCTCGATCTCGGCGGAGGTGAGGGCCTCGTGCAGGTCCTCGCGGCGGATGCGGCGGTCGGTGGCGAGCGCGACGGCCTGCTTGCGCAGCGAGCGGCCGCGCAGCCAGGAGAGCTTGACGCCGTTCTCGCGGCGCCAGGTGCTGTCGGCGGTGGCGGCGGCGAGGGCGCCGAGGTCGGCGTCGTACGCGGCGGGGAAGAGGGCCGCGGAGGTGCGGTGCACCCGCTGGAGCATCTCGACCAGCAGCGCGGTCTTGGCGACGGTGTCGGGCTCGTCCAGCTTGGTGTCGGCGGCGAGGGAGAGGACGGCCTCCCAGGTCTGCTGGAGGTCGCTGCCGCGCAGTTCGGCGAGGGCCGTGGAGGCCGCGCGGGCGTCCTCGGGGGTGGCGACGGTGTCGACGGCCGCGTACCAGGCGTGGCTCTCGGCGGTGAGCGTGAAGGCCCCGAGCTCGGCGTAGCGGCCGAGGTCCTCGCGGAGGTCGGGCTCCGCGGCGGCGTCCTGGGGGTCCTTGACGTCTGCGGCGTCGGCGACGTCCGCCGGGTCGGCTGCGTCGGCGTTGCGCGAGTGAAGCACTGTCATGTGAGGTCCGGTTCTGGGCGTCGACGGCGGGGCTGGCGGCGAGGGGGCGGCGGACCGGGTGCGCGGGGTCGCCCCTGGGGCGGGGCTAGGGGGCGCGCGGTCGGGCTGCCGGTGTGGACGCCCAGAATACGGGTGCCCGTTCGAGCCTTGCACGCACCCACCGCCCGGACGGGCGGGTGTCGTGTGCCATACCGCCCGCCTGGCCGCCACTCGGGCGGTCCGACCGGGTGGTCCGGAGCCGCTCCGGAGCTGGTCCGGAGCTGGTCCGGAAGTGGCCCGGCATTGGTCCGGACGGGTGTCTCCGCTGCTCACGCTCCACACCGCCGGCCCTCATCCCGCGTCCTCCCGCCGCTCTCCGCCGGACGGCCCGGGCCGCCTGTCCGGCCGCTTGTCCCGTCGCCTGCCGGGCCGCCGGAACCGCTCCAGCGGCACCTCCCGTACGCCGCGTCCCCGTGCCGGCCCCCGTCGGCCGAGCGGCGGCCGGTACCCGGCCCGGCCGACGGCGTGCAGATCGACCGGAGCGAGGTACTCGCCGAGCGCGGTGCGGTGCCACCACGCGCCGGTTTCCCGCAGTTCGCGCCAATCGGTGAACCGGTAGAGGTAGAGGGTCGCCCGGACGTGGGTCGGCGGGGCGTCCGGGAACGGGTTGTGGCGCAGCAGGCGCAGGGTGGCCCGGTCGCCGGACAGCAGGCGGGTGACGAAGGGCAGGAACCAGGGGCGGGCGTAGGCGGGCGAGATGCCGGCGAACCACATCAGCCAGTCGAGCCGCAGGTGGTAGGGCGCGAACTGGCGCGGGAGCCGACGGACATCGCCCGGCTTGCCCTTGAAGCCGTACTCGCGCCAGACGGTGTGCGGGGCGAGCACGGCCTCGTCGGTGCCCTCGACCACCACCTCCTGGCGGAGCCGGTTGACGCTGCCGAAGGCGCCGTAGGTGTTGACGAGGTGGAGCCGGTTGAAGGAGCGGTTCATGGCCTGGGCGCGGGAGAGCATGTTGCGCACCGGCCAGTAGCTGAGCACCACGACGGTGGTGGTCAACGCGATCACGAGCGCCTCGTACCAGAGCGGCGCGCCGGGGTACGCGCGGGCGTGGACGGGCAGGCCCAGGCGGGTCGGCTGCACGGCGGCGAGGACGAGGACGATGGTCAGCCAGTTGAGCCAGGCGAAGTTGCCGGAGGCGACCAGCCAGAACTGGGTGACGAGGACGGCGCAGGCCGCGTAGCTCGCGATCGGCTGCGGCAGCAGCAGGCCCACCGGTACGACGAGTTGGACGAAATGATTGGCAGCGGCCTCCACGCGGTGGACCGGGGCGGGCAGGTGGTGGAAGAACCAGCTGAGCGGTCCGGGCATCGGCTGGGTCTCGTGATGGAACCGGAGGCAGGTCAGGTCCCGCCAGCAGCTGTCGCCGCGCAGCTTGATCAGTCCGGCGCCGAACTCGACCCGGAAGACCAGCCAACGCATCAACCACAGCACCAGGGTGGGCGGGGCGGTGTCGGCGTTGCCCAGAAAGGCCGCGAGGAAGCCGGCTTCGAGCAGCAGGGACTCCCAGCCGAAGGAGTACCAGGTCTGCCCGACGTTGACGATGGAGAGGTAGAGGACCCAGAGCACCGCCCACAGCAGGACGGACGCCCAGAGCGGGACGGCGTCGGCGAGCCCGCCCACCACCGCGGCGGCGAGGGCTGCGCCGCTCCAGGCGACGGCGGCGAAGAACCGGTCGCTGTAGTGGAGGTGGAACAGGCCGGGGGATCGGCGGAACGGGACCCTGGCGGTGAACCGGGGCACCGGCAGCATGCCGTCGGCGCCGATCAGGGCGCGGAACTGCGCGGCGGCGGCCAGGAATCCGATCAGGTAGAGGGCGGCGAGCAGGCGTTGGACGAGCAGCCGGCTCAGCCAGTAGTCGGGGGCGGCGAACCAGTCCATGCGGCCCATGCCTACCACCCGGCACCCCGGGCGCGGGCCCGGTCGGGGCGGCGGAGCGGGGACGGTTCACCCGCTCGGCCCGGCGGAATCCCGGGGGGGGGATCCTGTGGGCATCCCGGCGAACCCCCGATACCGGACGGGCCCGGGCGGTACCGCGCCGACACCATCGGCACCGCACCGACACCGTGGCGGGGTCCTCTCCACGGGGGTGAGAGGCGCCCCGCCACGGCGGTGGGCGGTCCGCACCGGCCGGGGTTCAGCCGGGCAGGACGGGACCGGCCTCGCCCGCGATGGCCGAGCGTCCGGGCACGGAGCCGCCGCTCTGCTGGAGCCGGTCGACGAGCAGGGCGGCCAGCGTGCCGAGTTCCTCCTCGGTGCGGGACTGGGCGGTGATGTCCATGCCGACGGTGAGGACGCCGTTGATCCGGCCGGTGAGCGCGGCCCGCAGCGGGGTGCAGGTGAAGCTGAAGACCTGCCGGCCGCGCTGGGCGTCCGGGCGGGCGGCCTGCATCCGGACGTTGTCGAGGACGGCGGTGCGACCGGTGCGGTACGCCTCCACGACGGTCTGTTCGAGGCCCGCCGCGCCGAGCTGCGGGTACGCGGCGCCGATCGTCCCGTACGCCGTCGGCGCGCCGAAGGTGTCGGCGTGCTGGGCGTTGGCGTAGCGGATCTCCTGGCCCGGGCCCTCGGTGAGCAGGATGGGGTACGGCGAGCCGTCGAAGGCGGCGAACATCTCCTGGCGCTGGGCGAGCAGGCTGTCGCGCAGCCGGATCTCGGAGAGCAGCGCCTCGGCGAGGTGCTGGATGTCGCGCAGCCGCTCGCGCCCCCACTGCCGGGGTTCCCGGTCGAGCACGCAGACGGTGCCGATGACGGTGTTGGTGTCGTCGACGAGCGGGGCACCGAGGTAGGCGCGGACGCCGAGTTCGTCCACCACCGGGTTCCCCGCGAACCGGGGGTAGGCGAGGATGTCGTCGAGGGCGAGGGGGGAGCGCTGGGCGACCACGTGCGGGCAGAAGCCGTGGCTCAGCGGCATCTCGCGGGTGGGAAGGTCGAAGGCGATGCCGCGTTCCGCCCAGGACGATCCGTCCTCGGCCGCGGCGTCGGCCGAACTTGGCGGAATGTAGAGCCCCCGGAACATCTGGCGTTCGTCGTTGATGAAGTTGACCATCGCGATGGGAGCGCGCGTGATACTGGCTGCCAGGTGGGCGAAGCGGTCGAAGGCCTCGTCCGCGGACGGGTCGTTGAGCCCAAGGCCGCGCAGCCTGCGGGTTCGCGCGGACTCCCCGGAGGCACCCGGGAACTGGCCTTGAGTGCTCATCACATCTGTCATGGCGCACATGTAACCAGACATCAGAACGCCCGGGCGGGTCCGATCGACCGTTCTTCAGTCCTGCCGATGTCCTTCCGGAGTCCTTCCGGCGCCCGGCCGGAGCCGCACCGGAGCCTTGCCGATGGCTCGTCAAAACCGCATGTGGACGACCGGTCGACGGACCGTCACGGAAGCGAAGATCGATTCCCGCCCGGCGCCCGGACGAAACCCCTCCCGGCGGGGACGGGCCGAATCGCGCCAATCCAAGATCGACTCTGGGATGCCCCGGTACCCCATACAACAATGAGCCCTGCCGAAGACACGGACGGTTCCCGTCACCGGGACACCGCCCGGTGACGCATGCGCCGATCGCACCGGGGCGACCGGCCGACACCCCCGCACACCCACCGCCCCCCGTAGGGGTCGCCGGAGCGGCATCGACGGCACGGACGGAGGCACGGCACCACACGTATCGAGAGGACCGGAGCATGGCGATGGACTACTTCACCGACGACCGTCACGAGGGCCTTCGCGCCGAGGTCCGTGACTTCGCGGAGAAGGAGGTGCGTCCGCGGGTGGCCAGGATGGAGGCCGAGCGGACGATCGAGGTCGAGCTGGCCAGGGAGATCGCCCGGCAGGGCTGGATCGGCGTGACGATTCCCCGGGAGTTCGGCGGCCTCGGGCTGGGGCACGTCGCCAAGACCGTGATCATCGAGGAGCTGGCCCGGGTCAGCGGGGCCGCGGGCTCGATCGCGCAGGCCTCCCAGCTGGGCGTGGCCAAGGTCCTCCACTACGGCTCCCAGGCCCAACGCCGCACGTGGCTGCCGAAGTTCGCCTCCGGAGAGTGCCTGCCGACCATCGCCGTCACCGAGCCGGAGTCCGGCGGGCACGTGCTCGGGATGACCGGCACCGCGGTCCGCGACGGCGACGAGTACGTGCTCAACGGCCGCAAGTGGTTCGTCGGCAACTCCCACATCGGGGACGTGCACGGCGTGGTGCTGCGCACCGGCCAGGGCAGCCGGGGCCTGTCCGCCTTCCTGGTCGAGAGCGACCGCCCCGGGTTCCGGACCGGCTCCCCCGGCTCCCAGAGCGGGCTGCACGGCTTCAGCTTCGGCGAGATCATCCTGGAGGACTGCCGCATCCCGGCCGGAAACCGGCTCGGCCGGGAGGGGCGGGGACTGGACGTCGCCTACTCCTCCTCCACCCTCTACGGCCGGATCAACCTCGCCGCCGTCGCGCTCGGCATCCACACCGCGATCGTCGAGGACACCGTCCGGTTCGCCGAGGGGCGCGTCCTGTACGGTCGGCCGATCAACCAACTCCCGAACATCATGCTCAAGTTGGGTGAGATGCAGTCCCGGCTGATGACCGCCAGGCTCGCCGCCTACCACGCCTCCCACCTGCTCGACCACGGCCGCGCCTGCGACGCCGAGCTGATGAACGCCAAGCTCATCAACACCGAGTACGCGCTGGACTCCGCGCGCAACGCCATGGAGATCCACGCCGCCCGCGGCCTCCAGCCCGAGTTCCGTATCGAGCGCTACCTGCGGGACGCCACCCACGTCTACCCGCCGGCCGGCACCTCGGACGTCCAGCGGCTGCGGCTCGGGCAGTTCGCCTCGGGCACCTACGGCAAGCAGTGGTCGGCGGAGCTGTCCGAGCTGACCAGCTGGCCCTGGAGCGAACTCGCCGCCCAGCGGGAGGCCCACGTGGAGAAGCCGCCAGGCCTGGGCGGACGGGTGCTGCCGATGCCGCTGGCGGGCTGAGATCCCGCCCGCCGCGGCGCGACTTGACCTGTTCCTGTCGCATCCTTGCCGTGGCCGTCCCCGACCTCCGAGGACCGTCGGCCCGACCGGACCGAGGGCCGTGAGCTGCGGCTTCGTGCCGGCGGAGCGTCCGGCGCGGGCACCGTCGCGAGGCCATCGGCCTTGTGCGCAGAGCCAGTTGATATTGCGCCGACCGCACCACGGGCTGATAGCGTTCCGTGCCGTCGGCGGCCGTGCTGCACCCCGCCGGACCGGTGACACCACGTCACCGGCTCCGACGGATCCCGGCCCCGGCTCCCTGCGACCCGGCCGCGCCGTACGGGTCGGCCCGCCGCTCGGACCCACCGGTCCGAACCGGCGCGCCGGTCCCGCGGCCAGGCCCCACGACCCGGTTCCAGGACCGGGTTCCACGACCCGGCCCCGCGGCCGGGTTCGACGGCCGGGTTCCACGACCCGGCCCCGCGACTCGGCCCTGCAGCAAGGAATCAGATGCCAGGCATACCGGCCCCCCGCACCGGCCACCGCGCCGGGCGGTCCGGCTCGCTCCGCAGCCCGCTCCTCGCCGCCGTGCTGGTCCCCAGCCTGGGCCTCGCCGCCGCTTGGAGCTACGCCGCCTACCTGCTGCGCGACTCCGGCCAGCGCACCGCGCTGCTGGCCGGCAGCGCGGTCGTCGCCGCGGTGGTGCTGATCAGCCTGGTCCGCGGCATCCGGACCGCCTGGGCGCTGTCCGCGCGGCTGTCCGAACTGCGGGCCGACACCATGGCGCTCGCCGAGCAGGAGATCCCCGAGGTGGTCGGGCGGCTGCGCGCCGGGGAGCAGGTGCCCGCCCCGGCCGCCTGGACACCCTCCCGACGGACCGGCGACGACGTCCAGCAGGCCTCGGAGGGCCTCGCCGCCGTCCGGCAGGCCGCGGTCGCCGCCATCGTCCACCAGGCCCAGGGCCGCGAGGGGACGAAGAAGGTCTTCCTCAACATCGCCCGGCGCACCCAGATCCTGATCCACCGGCAGATCAGCATGCTGGACGCGCTGGAACGCGAGCACGAGGACCCGGAACTGCTGCGCGAACTGTTCGCGGTCGACCACCTGGCCACCCGGATGCGGCGCAACGCCGAGAACCTCGTCATCCTCGGCGGCGACCTCCCCGCCCGGCGCTGGCGCAACGCCGTACCCGTGGTCAACGTGCTGCGCAGCGCCGTCTCGGAGACCGAGAGCTACTCCCGGGTCGTCGTCCGGGGCGTGCCGCGCGTCTCGCTCGGCGGGCAGGCCGTCGCCGACGTCATCCACCTGGTCGCCGAACTGATCGAGAACGGCACCACCTTCTCCCCGCCGTACACCCAGGTGCAGATCTCCGCGAAGGAGGTGCCCGAGGGCCTGGCCGTCGAGGTCGAGGACCGCGGACTCGGCATGACCGAGACGGAGTACCAGCGCCTCAACGCGTACCTGGCCGACCCTCCCGACCTGGACGTCTCCGCGCTCGGCGACGACCTGCGGCTCGGCCTGTTCGTCGTCGCGCACCTGGCCGCCCGGCACGACGTCCGGGTCACCCTGCACCCGTCCCCGTACGGCGGCACCCGGGCCGCGGTGCTGGTGCCCTCGGCGCTGCTGGAGCAGGCCGCGCAGTCGGCCGCGGTGTCCGGGCTGCCCTCGGGGGCCCGGATCACCCGGGCTCCTGTGACCGACGTGGGGGCAGAAGCGGGGGCGGGGGCGGACGCTGGGGCGGGGGTCGGGGGCGGCTCCGGGTCCGAAGCCCTCGGGCAGGAGCCGCCGGGTGCGACGGCCACAGGGCACGGTGGGCTGCCGGGCGGGAGCCAGGCGGGCCCGGGACCGTTCGGCGCCCCGGGGGCCCCGGCCGTCCCCTACGGCGCGGACGGCGCCGGGGCGGCTGCCGGGACGGGCGCCGGGACGGGCGCCGCCGGGGTCGGCGGTGCCGAGGCGCCCGCCAACGGAGGCCTGGCCGTCGGCGCCGAGATCCCCGGACTGCCCGGCGCCGTGGTCGTGCCCCGGCCCGTGCTGCCGCGCATGTACGACCTGTCGGGCGGCCCCGCGGTGGACCAGCGCCGCCCGGCACCACTGCCCGACGACGGCTCGGACGGTGCGCCGCACGCCCAAGCGGCCGTGCCGCAACGGGCCCGGGACGCCGGCCCGGCCGGGCAGCTCGGCCCGGCGACGCCCGTGTACGGGGCGCAACACCCCGCACCGTCCGCCCCTTCCGCCCCTTCCGCCCCTTCCGCCCCGCGGCGGGCCTCTGCGGACTCCCCCACCGTCCGGGAGGCCGAGGAGCGGCGGTGACGCCCCTTCGACCTGCGCCGCGACCGCCCGGCGCTGTGCGTGGTCAAGGTGCTGCCGGACGATCCGGGCCGGGCGGACCGCTTCCGTGGGCGGCCCGCCTCGGTCTCAGCCGTCGGTGCGGGGCTCAGGCGTTGGCGTGGACCGGGTGGAGTTCGGCGAGCGACCCGACCAGCGGGGCCAGCTCCGGGACCTCGGTGGCCTCGGCCAGCGTCGCCTCCAGGGCGGCGTCGTGCACCGGGCGAGCCGCCGTCAGCAGGTCGCGGCCTTCGGGCGTCAGCTCGGTGTAGATGCCGCGCCGGTCGTCCGCGCAGAGGAACCGGCCGAGCAGGCCCCGGTCCTCCAGGCGGCTCACCAGCCGGGTGGTCGCACTGCTGCTCAGCGCCGCCGCGCGGGCCAGCTGCTGCATCCGCATGTGCCAGCCGTCCTGGCGGGAGAGCGCCTCCAGCACCGTGTACTCGACCACCGAGAGCTTGAACTCGGCCTGGAGCGCCTTCTCCAGCGCGGTGTCGATCATGCCGTGCAGCGCGGCGAGCGTCCGCCAGCCGCGGGCCCGGATCTCGGCCGCATCGTCGCGGATTCCCATGACGCCTACCCTTCCGTCGCGCTGCTCGTGCCGTGTGCCGGACGCGGCCCCGTGTGAGGTCTCTCGTCCGGGGTCTCGTACGAGGTTTCGTCCCGTGTCTTCCTGTGACAAGTATGCCATTTGGCGCGGAATATCGGACTGTGCAAATAGTTCGGCTTATACCCCCGCCGGTTCCCCGTCGAGGGCCTCCGCTCCGGGCCGTCAGCCGCCGCGACGGCGGGGCGGAGGCCGTCCTGCGGTGAGCGACCGGACCCCGCACGAGGGTCCGGCCCGCCCGCCGCCCGGGGCGTCGAAGGACACCACGGGGCCGCACACGACCGGCTCCTCACCCCTCCCCGGACCAGACCGACGCGCACAGCGCCGTGGCCAGTTCCTCGGTGTAGGAGGCCGCGGTCAGCCAGGCGGTGCCGAAATCCTCGTGGTCGTCGGTGACGATCCGGCCGAAGACGTCGCGCTTCTGGTTGGCGGCGGAGGCCCGCAGGCCGTCGAGGAGTTCGGCGGCGGTGGCCAGCCCGGCGGCGCGCAGCAGACCGCGGTCGGCCGCCGCCGAGGCCTCGCTCGGGGCGAGGGCGTGCCGACCGGTGGTGACCGTCTGCTCGACCCGGCGGCCGAGCACGTGGACGGGCGGGCCGTACAGCGCCGGGGCAGTCGATCCGTCCGCCGGCTCCTCCGCCGACCCGTCCGCCGACTCGCCGACCGTGGCGGAGGCCGTCGCGGACGCGGCGAGGTCGGCGGTCTGGAGGCGTTCGAGGCCGAGGTTGACCCGGCCCGCCCGGTCCGCGGACAGGGCGAGCGGGTCGGGGGCGGCCGGGGGCGTACCGATCGCGAGCAGGCGCAGCTCCGGACGGTCCGCGCGCTCCAGCCGCCCGATCACCCGCAGTCGCAGGCCGGGGGCGGTGGCGAGCAGCGCGAGGTTCGCCCGGAACGGCAGGTCGGGGTGCTCGTGCGCCGGGCGCAGGACGATCACCGGACCGCCCTGCGCACCGCTCGCCGTGCAGCGCGCCAGCAGTTGCGGTGCACCGCCCGGGCCGGGGGCCGTACCCAGCAGGGTGACGTCCAGGAAGAGCAGGTCGCTCCCGGCCGGGCGGCTCTCGTACGGCAGTTCCTGCGCCGCGAGTGCCCGGGCCACCTGGGCGGAGGCCGGTTCCGACCAGAGCCGGGCGGCCGGCTCCGCCGTCCATGCCGCGCCCGTCGCCCGCACCGCCCGGACCGAGGCCCCGGCGCCCAGCCGACCACCACCGGACCTGGTCGCACCCTGGACGGCCAGCCCGGCGCGGCTGAACTCGCGGTGGCTGAGCGCGGCGTCGCCCAACCGGACCGTCCGGTTGCCCGCCCCGACCGCCTGTGGGGCGGCGGCCGCCGCGTCGTCGTGCGGCATCACCTCGGCGATCGTGCTGAGACGCCCGTCGGCGTCCACCGCCCAGCTGACGGCACCGGCATGGGTGGCCGTCAGCACCGGCTCGGCGAACAGGCCGTAGAGCCTCAGACCGCCCTCCTCCCGGTAGGCCTGGCGCGCGGTGCCGCGCAGCTCGGCGACCGGGGCGGTGCCGGTGGCCAGGGCGGTGGTGAGGCCGAGGAGTTCGCGCAGGCCCGCGACCAGGTCCACCAGGCGGTGGTCGGGCGCGCCGGAGCGCGCCGCCCGGACCCTGGTCGCGACGGTGACGGCCGCCGCGGCCGGGCGGTGCAGGCCCGCGAGGCGCGCCCGGTGGGCGGCGCGCAGCAGTTCGGCCTGGGAGACGGCGCCCGCCCCGCTCACCCCGGCGGCCAGGACGGCGGCCGCGGCCCGGTGGAGGTGGCGGACGGCGGCGAGTTCGACGGCGGTGAGCGGGTCGCCGACGATCGGGTCGGCGGCCGGCCGGCCGGCCGGCTCCCCTGGCGCGCCGTCCGTGTCACTCCTGGGCTCGGGCTCCCGCTCGGGCTCCGGCCCCGGCTCGGCCTCGGCGAGCGGGCAGAGGGTGACCGCCGCGGCCCGGTGCACGCAGGCCGGGGCGAGCAGGCAGCCGCAGCGGACGCCGGCCTCCGCCGCGACCACCCCGCCCGGGGCGTGCAGCACGAGCACCGTCTCCTCGTCCACCTCCACCCGCCACTCGTCGCCCTCCCGGGCCACCGGTCGCTCCGCCAGCTTCGCCGCCGCGCCGTCCAGCCGCTTCTGCAACCGGGCGCTCAGCCCGGCCACCACCTCGGCGACCACCTCGGGCCGCACGCCCGGCCAGTCGCTCGTCCGCGCCGTCACGCTCATCGCACCTTCTCCCCCACCCAGCGGGCCAGTTCCAGCGGGCTCAACGCCGCCACGGGCATTCCGGCCGCGACCAGTTGGCCCGCGACCGCCTTCGAGTAGCGGGCCGTCCCGGTGTCGTCCAGCGCCGCGCAGCCGAGCAGGTGCACGCCGGAGTCCACCAGGGCCCGGGTCTGGGCCAGCAGCCCGCCGACCGGCCCGCCCTCCTCGAAGTCGCTGACCACCGCGACCAGCGTGCGGGACGGCACCGTCACCAGCTCCCGCGCGTAGCGCAGCCCGCTCGCGATGCTGGTGCCGCCGCCGACGCTCACCTCCAGCAGCAGGCCCAGCGGATCGTCCACCCGCTCCGTGAGGTCCAGGACCTCGGTGGAGAAGGCGACGAAGTGGGTGCTCAGGGAGGGCACCCCGGCCAGGATCGAGGCCGTCAGCGCGGCCCACACCGTGGAGGCCTCCATCGACCCGGAGACGTCCACGACCAGGATCAGCCGCCAGTCGTTGGCCTGCCGCGCCCTGGTCCGGAAGACCGGGCGCTCGGGCACGATCAGGGTGCCGCCGTCCGGCGCGGGGCGGGCGGTGGCCAGGTTGGCCCGGATGGTCCGGTCGAGGTCCAGCCCGCCGCCCGGGCGGCGGGACGGGCGCGGCACGACGATCCCGGTCAGGGCCGGGCGCAGCCGGGTGGCCAGCTCCCGGCTCAGTTCGTCCACCAGGCGCCGCACCAGCGGGCGCAGCCGGGCCACCCGGGCCTCGGGCAGACCGCCCGCGTGGTCCAGCACGGTGCGCAGCAGTTCGACGGACGGGCGGACGGCGGACGGGTCGATCGTCTCCAGGACGTCGGTACGGCCCTGGGCGACGGCCGCGGCCAGCACCTCCTCGCGCACGCCGGGGCCGAACAGCGACTCCAGTTCCTCGGCCCACTCCCGCACACCGGGGTACGGGGCCTCGCGGCCGCCCTTGCCGCCCCGGCTGTCCAGGCCCGGGCCGGAGCCCTCGCCGTGGCCGCCGCCGTACAACTCGTCCAGGGCGGTGGCGAGTCGGGCACCGCGACCGGTCAGGCCGCCGCTGCCGGGGCGGCCGAGGAGCAGCCGCCAACGCTCGGCGGGGGCGAGGGTACGGGCGGGGTCGGGGACGGGAACGGGAACGGGGTCGGAGGCAGGCGGCGGGGCCGCGGGCGATGGTGCAACGGCCGCGGGCTGCGCGGGCGTTGCGGGCAGGAGGCCGCGACGGACGAGCGCCGCACGCGCCGCGAGGTCCGCGCGCACCCAGCCGGCGAGCACAGCGGGGCCGGCCTCCTCGGGCAGGGCGGCGAGCCGGGCGCCCAGACGCTCCTCGACCAGGGCCAGCAGCCGGTCCCGGGCGGCCGGGCTGAGCGTGTCGAACCCGCCGCGCAGCGCGGGCAGCCGGTCCAGGAAGGCGTCGTCGGGCAGCGAGGTGACCCGCTCCAGCAGCGGTTCCAGTGCCTGCGGTGCGGAGTCGAACAGCCCCTCCGCGGCCGTCAGCAGGCCGACCAGCGCCCGCCCGAGCGCCTGTCGCGCCTCCGGAGCGGTCGCGCCGTCCACCCACGAGGCGGCCCGGCCGCCCAGCACCTCGGCCGGCTCCTGGCCGAGCAGCACCCGCACCGCGCCGGCCGCGCCCCGCACCAGCGGGCTCCCCTGCTCGGCGAGTCCGGCCAGCACGTACGCCAGCCGCACCCCGCCGAGCCGGTCCGCCCGCCGTACCAGCTCCACCAGCGCCCGCGCGTCCTGCGGATCGTCCGACCCGCCCAGGCCCTCCAACTGCCGCACGGCGGCCACGGTGAGCACCTCCCCGGCCGCGACGAGCACGGGCGGGCCGGCCACGGGGGCGCCGGCCACGGGCGTGCCGTCGTCTGCGGCGACGGGGCCTTCCTCCGCTCCCGCCGGGGTGTGGCCGGGGAAGTGGCCCGCGGTCAGGCGGTCGAGGAGGGCGAGGGCGTCGAGGAGGTCGGGGAGGGTGGCGGAGGCGGGGAGGAGGGTGGTGAGTTGGGTGAGACGGGCCTCGGTGAGGGCGGGGAGGGCGCAGGAGGCGGCGCCGGCGAGGCCGTCGATGATCTCGCGCGGGGTCGGCTGGTCGGTGAGGCGGGCACGCAGGGCGCCTTCGGCGGCCTGGGCGGGGGTGACGCCGCGGGTGCCGGCGACGGTGAGCATGGCGGCGCTTGCGGGCGTCCAGTGCAGGCGCCATCGGGTGCCGAGGGTCTCGGTGCCGCCGGCACCGGTGGTGGCGACGGGCTCGCCGTAGGGGATCTCGCAGGCGGTGAGGCGGTGCAGGAGGATCTCGCGGCGGCGGTCGAGGCCGCTGCGCAGCGGGTCGAGGCGCAGGTCGCGCGGGCCGGGGTCGCCGGGGCCGGGGAGGCCGAGGTCGGCGAGGAGGGTCTCGACGGCGGGGGCGAGTCCGCTGCGCGGGGCGGCGGGGGTCGGGCGGCCGGTGCGGGTGCCGACCAGGACCTGTTCGAGGGCGCGGGCGACGGCCCGGCCGCGGCCGAGGGGTTCGCCCTGGGCGAGGACGGTCTGCACCGCTTCGACGAGTTCGCCGCGGCCGGGGGCGGCGTGGCCGCGCAGCCGGGCGAGGTCGCCGGCCAGCCGGACGATCTCGCGGGCGTCGGCCGGGCCGCTGGGGTGGTCCTGGGCGCGCAGGGCCGCGCAGATCCGGACGGCGGTGGTGGTGAGCGCCTCGGCGAGGCGTTCCGGGTCGCCGCCGGCGTCGAGGACGGTGTGCTGCCACTCCGGGTCGCGGATGCCCGCCGGGTAGCCGGAGCGGGCGTCGAGCAGCGGGTAGGTGTACGGGATCAGGGACAGGACGTGCCCGGGGTCGTCCGGGTGCGGCGGCTCCTCGATGGCGAGGGGACCGCCGAGCAGGGCGGGGGCGTGGAAGGCGCCGATCACGGCGGCGACCCGGCGCCCGCCGGCCGAGGCGGCCTGGATGCGGGACCGCATCCAGGCCTCGCGGCGCAGGTCGTACGGGTCGACGCCGGGGCCGGTCTCGGCGTCCCGGCGCAGCGCCCAGCCGACCAGCAGGGCGGCGCGCCGGACGGCCTCGGGGGTGGAGCCGGGGGCGGCCGTCTCGACCAGGCGGTCCCACAGGTCCTCGTCGGAGTCCCGGCCGGTGAGGCGATGGCGCAGCGCGTCGGCGACGCCGGGTGCGTCCGGGATCCGATCGGCGCGCCCGCGCTCCGCCGTGCGGGCGGCGCGGTGGGCGAGCGGGAGGTCGCAGGCGACGGCCTCCACCCCGTTGCGCCGGGCCCAGCGCAGGGCGGCGAGCTCCGGGGAGAAGTCGGCGAACGGGTAGAAGGCGGGCCCGGCCGCCTCCTCGGGCCCGGCCGGGGCCGCCGCGAGGGCGACCGGGGCCCGGGTGGCCTCGTCGGCGAGCGGGCCGAGCCAGGGCTGGAACTCGGCGGGCAGCTCGACCAGGACGACGTCCGGCCGGGCGGCGTCGAGCAGCGCGGGGACCACCGCGCTGAGGGACGGCGCGTGGTGGCGCACGCCGATCAGGTAGGGGCCGGGGCGACCGGTGCCGGCGGCGGCCAGCCGGTCGGCCTCGGCCCGGACCGCCTGGTCCGCGTCGTCTGGGCGGGTGGTCTCCGCGCTGCTCATCGGATCAGGCCTCCAGTGCCGGGCGGAGGTCCCACAGGGTGCGCCAGGTGGCGGCGCCCTGCTCGGCGCGACGGCGGACCGGGCCGTCCCAGTAGCCGAGCAGCCGGGCCGCGTCGGACGGCTCGTCCTTGCGGACCACGCCGAGGAGCTGGCCGGGCAGCCGGCCGAGCAGGTCCCCGCCGTCGGGCAGGTAGGCGGCGCTGACGCCGAGCGCGGTGGCGACGGAGACCGCCTCGGCGGTGCTCATCACGGTGGACGGGCGTTCGACGTCCCAGCCTTCGGTGGACCGGCCGCTGCGCAAGTCCCGGAAGGCCGTGACCAGGGCCTCCAGGACGGCGTCGTCCACCGCGTAGGCGGCGCCGGCCCGGGCCACGGCGGCGGTGGACTGGCGGCGGACCAGGTCGACCTCGGCGGCGAGGCTGCCGATCGGGCCGACCGTCTCGAAGTTGAACCGCCGCTTGAGCGCCGCGGACATCTCGCTGACGCCCTTGTCCCGCAGGTTGGCGGTGGCGATCAGGGTGAAGCCGGCCGCGGCGTGCAGTTGGCCGTCCGGGGTGCCGGCCAGTTCGGGGACGGCGATGCGCCGCTCCGAGAGCAGCGAGACCAGCGCGTCCTGCACCTCGGGCAGGCAGCGGGTGACCTCCTCGACCCGGGCGACCGCGCCGGTGGTCATCGCGGTGAGCACCGGCGAGGGCACGAGGGCCTCCCGGCTGGGCCCCTTGGCGAGCAGCAGGGCGTAGTTCCAGCCGTACTTGAGCTGGTCCTCGGTGGTGCCGGCGGTGCCCTGGACGGTGAGCGCGCTGCTGCCGCAGACGGCGGCGGCGAGCAGCTCGGAGAGCATGGACTTGGCGGTGCCGGGCTCGCCGACGAGCAGCAGGCCGCGCTCCCCGGCGAGGGTGACGACGCAGCGTTCGACCAGGGCGCGCTCGCCGACGAACTTCGGCTCGATGACCAGGCCCTTGCGCCCGGCCTTGAGCTTCTCGCCGCCGCTGCCCATCACGAAGGTGACCACGGCGCGCGGGGTCAGGAGCCAGCCGGGCGGGCGCGGGCCGCTGTCGTGGGCGGCCAGGAACTCCAGTTCGGCGGCGTACTTCTCCTCGGGCGGGACGGTCTGCCGGTCGGCCGCGGCGGGGGCGGCGGCGCCCTTGGTGGTCTCGGTGGCGGTCATCGGCGGGCCTTCCTGCGCTTGCCGGTCTGGAGCTCTTCGTATCCGGGGGCGTCGCCGTCGACGGTCCGCTGCCAGGCCCGGGCGAACAGCTCGGGGACGGGCAGGGGGACCAGCGCGGGCCGGTGGGTGGGCAGTTCGTAGAGGGCGGCCTTCCATGTCTCGGCGGGCAGGGCGGGCGACTTGGCCTCCTGCCAGCCGCCGGGCAGGAAGAGGCTGCGGCCGGCCCGGGAGCGCTTGGCCTCCAGCACCAGGCCGCTGGCGGCGAGTTCGGCGCGGGCCTTCTTCAGCCGGGCGGGCTTCCAGCCCGTCCAGCGGGCGGCGTTGCGGTCGGTCGGGTCGGGCAGGGCGAGCAGTTGGAGGTAGAGCGTGGCCGCGTCCTCGCCCAGGCCGTGGGTGCGGGACACCTCGGCGACCAGCTCGGGGACGGACAGCAGCGGGTTCTGCAGCCAGGCCGGGCCCTCGCCGGGGGCCGGCACCGAGGCGGCGGAGGCGGCCAGTTGCTCCGGCTCGCCGCGCAGCACGGCTTCGATGGCGCCCCGCTCGGCGGAGAACCAGTAGCTGCTGGAAAGCCCGTCGAGCAGTTCGAGCAGTGGGTCGTCCGGGCCGGTGAGGGCGGCCGGGCGCAGCCAGATCCGCTCGTAGTCCTCGTGGTACGGCGTCAGGACGAGCGCCGGGCCGCAGTGGACCAGGCCGTCCCGGTCGGCCCCGCCCTCGGCGGGCAGGCCGAAGTGGGTGCGCAGGACGGCGGCCAGCGAGGCGCCCTTGACGGTGCGCACCAGGTCGAGGTCAAGCAGCAGCTCCGGGTCGGCGAGGCGGTCGCGCAGCGCGGCGGCGGCGGTGGGCAGCAGCGGGCGCAGCGGGCTGTCGGCGGGCAGGTGGTAGGCGAGCCAGCGCAGCGCGGCGATGGTGGAGCCGAGCGCGCCGGTCTCGGGGACGGCGGACTCGTCCTCGGGCGTCAGCCGCTGGCCGACCCCGTCCACCTCGGTGAACCGGAAGCCGGTGCGGCCGGCCAGCCACGGGGTGTGGGCGGGGTTGAGCACCGCCTCGACGGTGTCGATGGACACGCCCTGGACGGTGGCCAGGGCCTCCTCGGGGAGGGTGACGAGCCGTCCGAAGCGCCGGATCCACTCCTCGGCGCCGGCGGCGATGTCGGGGCCCTCGGTCCACAAGGTCTTCGGGTCGGCGGGCAGCAGGGCGCCCCAGACGGCGGCGAGGCCGTTGTGGTCGTGCCCGCGCAGCCAGGCCCGGGCGGCCTTGAACTCGGCGGCCTTGAGGCCGAGTTCGGTGGGCGCGGAGATGTCCGTCCAGTACAGCAGGCCGGACGGCGGGCTGAGCAGCAGGGCGGAGCGGGCGGTGCCGATGCCGGTGAGCTCGTTGAAGGCCTCCGCCCTGGCCGCGTCCCGGGGGACGAATCCGTGCAGCGCGGCGACCCTCCAGAACTTGGCGACCCAGGCGGCGTCGACCAGTTCCTCGGTGCCGCGCTCCTCGAGGGTGGTGAAGTGCGCGACGGGGCCGAACTCCCCGCTCGGGTCGTGGTCGACGGCGAGCCAGTGCACCCAGCCGTCGGCGACCTGGCGCTGGTGGCCGATGATGACGACGGTGCGCCCGCCGTGCCGCAGCACCTCGCCCTCGCGGGGCGTGACCGGCCGGGGGCCGGTGGCGTTCGGGGCCGGCGGCACCTGCTCGGCGAGGACGATCTCGCGCAGGGTGGCGCCGCGGTCGGCCAGCGGGCCCCTGGTCAGCTCACCGAGCAGCAGGACCAGCGAGGAGCGGTGGGCGGACTCGGTGAACGGCGAGGCCACCGCGTAGGCCAGCGCGTGGATCCGGCCGAGCAGTTGGAGCCAGCCGTAACTGACGCTGCCGTTGTGCAGGGTGACGGTGGCGGGGCTGGTCCAGCCCTCGCCCTCGGCGGCGGGCGGGGCGGCCAGCACGGCGGTGACGGCGCGCAGGTTGTTGAGCACCCGGCAGCGCTCCTCGGAGCCCCAGTTGTTGCCGAAGCCGCCGATCTCGGGCAGCACGGCGCGCACGGCGTCGCGCAGTTCGTGGTCGCGTCCGTGGTCGGGCCGCCACTCGGCGTTCTTCGCCTTGCCGGGGCGCTCGGCCTCCGGCTGCGGGACGAACCGGGCGACCCGGTCCAGCAGGTCGGCGGCGGTACGGGCGAGCCCGGCGACGCCGGCCAGCAGCCGCGGGTGGGCGATGCCGGGCAGGATCGCGCCGACCTCCGGGACGGGCAGGGTGCGCGAGGTCCGCCGGGCGAGCGGGCGGCGCACGCCCTGGACGGTGAGCCAGCACCGCTCGCCGTCCGGGACGGGTTCGGTGTCGACCGGCCAGGCGGCGTCGACCAGCCGGGCGGCCTGCTCGACGGTGACGGCGCGCAGTGCCTCCGAGCCCGCCTCGTCGCGCGGGCGCAGGGCGTGCCAGTGCGGGTAGGGCGGGATGAGCGGGGTGCCGGCGGCGGAGAGTTCGCCGGAGCGGCCGGGGCGCAGGTCGACGGTGCGGTCGGCCTGGCCGGTGAGGTCGGGCAGGTTGAGCGAGAAGTGCTCGCCGGAGGTGTGGCTGACCACCGGGGCGGCCGCGCCGGGCAGGGCGAGCCGGGCCACCGGGACGGTGTCCGTCCGGTGACCGGCCAGCGGCAGCTCGATGCGGTGGCCGTCGGCCGTGAAGGTGGTGACGGCCTTGCCGGGCTCCGTCCTGACCCAGTTGCCGAGCACGGTGCCGTCGGTGCCGAGCGGGGTCCGCTCCAGGCCGGGCTGGAGCGGCAGCAGCCAGGTGCTGCGCTGGACCAGCCGGCCGGCGTGGGCGGTGGCGGCGATCACCGGCGGTTCGGCGGTGCGCCCCAGGGTGCCGGTGGCCGGGTCGAGTTCGCGCAGGACGGCCTCGCCCTCGGTGGTGCGGCGCATCGTCCAGTAGCCGGTGCCGTCGCCGAGGACGGGGTGCTCGTGGGGCATCCGGGTGTCGCCGGCGTGCAGCGGGCGCTCGCCGGTGGTGCGGCCGCCGCCGGGCAGTTGGAGGGAGGGCGCCTCGGGCTCGCGGTCGCGGTAGTAGTAGCCGGCGATGGTCTCGCCCTCCAGCTCGAACCGCTCGTCCGGGCGGCTGGACCAGTACGCGAGCTGCTTGCCTTCCTCGGACCAGACGACCAGCAGTTCGCCGTCGACGAAGCGCAGCCTGGTCCGGTTGCGCTCGTGCGACGGCCGCTCGGGCAGCCGCAGGGTGTGCTCCAGCACGATGCCCTGCGGGCCGACCACGACGGCCCGGTCGAGGCGGGCGAGGATCAGGTGCGGCCAGGCGTCCTCGATGAGCAGGTCGCTCAGGCCGGCGCCGGCCAGGCTGGGGACGGGGTGCTGCGGGGCGTCGTCGGCGGGCGGGTCGGCGAGCTTGCCGAGCGCCTCCTCCAGGGCGGGCCAGCCGAGTTCGTCCAGGATTCCGGCCCGGAGGGCGTCGGTGAGCAGCGCGGTGACGTCGAGGGCGGCGATCCGCTCGGCGACGGCCGGGGCGACCGTCCGGATGGCGGTGTGGTACTGGCCGATCGACCGGACCAGGTCGGCGGCGCTGGCCAGGCCGCGGGCGGCGGTCAGCTCCTCGGCGCGCTCCTCGGCCCACTCCGCGAACAGCTCGTTCAGCAGCGGCACGGCGGGGGCCTGGCGCCGGACGGCCGTCTCCCAGGCGGGCGGGGTGGCCCGGCGCAGCAGCGGCCGGTAGCGCTCGTCGGCGCCGACGGCGGTGAGGGCGGAGCTGTCGGGGCCGCTCTGCGCCGCCCAGTCGCGCAGGTCGAAGCCGAGGCCGCCGGGCGGGTCGGCCACCGGCACGCCCGCGGCCAGCAGCAGGTCCAGCAGGTCGATCCGGGTGTGGCTGGCGCGGATGCCGGTGTGGAGGTCCACCGGGACGGCGTCGGCCTTCAGCCGCTCGACCATCCGGCCGACCAGCGCGAGGGTGGCCGGGCAGCTGGGGCGGTTGCGCCAGCCGCGGCCGTGGTGGTGGCACCAGCGCTGGAGCCAGGCGGCGGCGGGCTCGGCGCCCTCGGCGCGGGGGCCGGTGAGCAGTTCCTCGGCGCCGGTCTCGGCGAGCACCGCCAGCCAGGCGGTGTCGTGCGGGGCCGGGTCGGCGGAGGCCGGGTCGGGCAGCAGTTCCAGCAGTCGGGTGCGGACCGCCGTGTCGTCGCGGCCGAGCTCGACCAGCGCGCCGTGCCAGGACTTCCAGAACGCGGCGGGCGCCCGGTTGACCGCCGGGGAGTCCAGCAGCTCGGCGAGCAGCGCCCGTTCGTGCTCGGTGCGGTCCAGTCCGGCGGCCTTGATCAGGGCGCGGGCGTCCTCGGCGATCCCGGCGTACGGGGCCATGCCGGCCGCGGAGCGCTCGGTGCACAGCTGGCGGAAGCGCTGCCAGGCGGTCAGCGGGTCGAGCCGCTGGGCGAGCTCCTTGACGTACTGGCGCAGCGACTTGACGGTGAGCGCGCCGGCCAGGGCGAACTCCAGGAAGACGGCGCGCAGCCGCTCCTCGTCCACCGTCAGGCCGTGGGTGCGCTCGGCCTCGCGGGCCTTGCCGAACCAGGCGGCGGCGTAGGTCTGGTTGCCGTGGCCGAGGAAGATCCGGCCGACCTCCTCGCAGAAGGTGGGCAGGAAGTGCGGGACGGCGCGGCCGAGGCGGGTGGCGAGCTCGTCGAAGCCGTCCTTGGCGGCGCCGGGCTTGGAGGCGGCCTGGCGGGCGATCCGCTCCAGCTCCTTGACCAGGGCGAGCGCGTGGTGGCCGTTGGCCGGGTCGTGGACCAGTGCCCAGGCGGGGAAGCCGAGCGCCTCCTGGCGGACCTGGCCGACCTCGGCGGCCCCGGCCTCCGGCGCCAGGCCGAGGAAGTCGAGGGCGAGGTCCTCGGCCGGGCCGAGCGCGCCGGGGACGAGCCGGACGATCCGGCGGCCGTCGAGCGCGGGGTGGGTGTAGGTGCGGGCGGTGAGCACGTCGGCGGCGCTGTCGGGGCGGCCGGCGTCGGGCAGGGTGCCGGACGGGAGCACGGCCCCGGCGTCGAGCAGTTCCTCGGGCGTCGCGGCGCGGTCGGCGCCGTTGCCGCCCGGGTTGGTGGTGGTGGTCGTGGTCAGGCCGGTGGCGGTCATGCGGCTTCCTCCCCCTGGATCGTGCGGCCGGCGTACAGGGCGGCGGCCATCCGCATGCCCTCGGACCAGGCGACCGGTCCGACCTCGGTGAGCGGCAGGGCCCGGCCGTCCGGGCCGGCCCAGCTGAGCGCGCCCGTCTCGCACGCGTCGTACTCGTAGTAGTCGCCGACCCAGACCCGGGCCTCGACGGTGCGCCCGCCCTCGGTGACCGACTGGACGGCGGAGCCGCCGCGGACCCGGCAGCCGAGCCGGTTGCAGCGCCCGACCAGTTCGCGCAGCTCCCGGTAGCGGCCGCCGGCGTAGGTGGTGACCTCGGTGCCGGCCGACCCGTCGGCCGGCCGGTGCCAGACCTCGCGGTAGAGCTGCTGGACGCGCTGGGAGACGCCGAGCTCGACGGCGAACTCGCGCAGCTCGTCGAGGTCTTCGAGCAGGACGGGGTGCGGTATCAGCACCTCGCCGTCGGTGAGGCGCACGGTGTCGCCGTCCAGGTCGACCAGGCCGAGGCCGCGCTCGGCGTCGGCGCCGCGCAGGAAGCCGGCCACGGAGCCGTCCACGGCGGTGACCACGAGGTCCTTCAGGACGCCCTGCCAGGCCTCGTCCGGCCACACGGCGGTGAGCACCGCGGCGGGCACCGGCAGCGAGCGGACCATCCAGCGCTCGACGTCCTCCAGGCAGCCCCGCTCGTGCGCGGCCAGCCACTCGGCGAGCTGCTTGAGCTGGACGACCACGCGGTCGTCACCGAGCTTCGACGGCAGGGACTTGAGGTCTCGGCCCGCCGCGTTGCGGCACGCCACCCTGCCCTCCCCGTCGAGCGCCACGCGGTACCCTCCCGCGTCCGTCTCCACCCATGCCACGGCCGTACTCCTCCCACCGGGAAACACCTGTCGATCGCCTGCTGACCAGCGATGCGAGGAACGTAGCGAGGCCCACTGACAATGCGACGGGCGGGGTGAACTCCGGCCGTGACATGCAGACTTCAAACCACTCGAACGGGTGATCGAAGAGACGAAAAAGGCGGGGCGGCTGCCCCCACGCAGCCGCCCCGCCCGTCCCCCGGCCCCGGCGGCCCCCTCCGTCCCGGCGACCCGACGACCCCTCGGCCCCCGCCCCGTCAGCCCAGCGGCGCCCGGGGCACGATGACCGGCGCGCCGTCGCCCGGCGCCGCGAGCACATGGCTGTCGATGTCGTACAGCGCCCGCACCAGCGGAGCGTCCACCACCTCGCGCGGCGGCCCGCAGGCCACCACCGCGCCGTCCCGCAGCGCGACCAGCAGGTCCGCGTACCGGGCGGCCGCCGCGAGGTCGTGCAGCACCATGACCACCGTCCGCCCGCCCGCCGCGACCCGGCGGACCAGCTCCAGCACCTCCACCGCGTGCCCGAGGTCGAGCGCGCTGGTCGGCTCGTCGAGCAGCACCACCGGGGTGTCCTGGGCGAGCACCATGGCCAGCCAGCAGCGCTGGCGCTGACCGCCGGAGAGCCGGTCGAGCCGGCGGTCGGCCAGCTCCTCCACGCCGGTGGCGCGCAGGGCCTCGGCGGTCAGCCGCTCGTCCTCCGCCGACCACTGCCGGAAGAGCCCCTGGTGCGGGTGGCGGCCGTAGCGGACGAGTCCGGCGACGGTCACCGCCTCCGGGGCCTGCGGGCTCTGCGGCAGCAGCGCGACCCGGTGGGCGGCCTGGCGCGGGCGCAGCCGCCACACGTCCTCGCCACCGACCAGGACCCGCCCGCCGTCCGGCCGGTGCAGCCGCGCGACGGAGCGCAGCAGGGTGGACTTCCCGCAGCCGTTCGGCCCGACCACCGCCACCACCCGGCCGGCCGGGACGGTGAGGTCGACGCCGCCGAGCACCGGGCGCCCCGGCCCGTAGCCGGCGCTGAGTCCCTGGATCGTCAACTCCATGGCAGCTCCCCCTCGACCGGCGCCCGCTCAGCTGCCGCCGAGCGCCTTGGCGAGGTCGCCGATGACGACGTCAGCGGCGAGCGGGCCGCCCCGGGTGGACCAGACCGAGCCGTCCACGGTGACGGCGTGGTTGTTCTTCACCGCGCCCAGCTCCTGGTACGCGGGCTTGGACTGGACGTCCTTGAGCGCGGTCTTGCCGTCGTCGGTCAGGGTGGAGAGGAACAGCCAGTCGCCGTCGATCTCGTTGAGCTTCTCCAGGCTGAGCGCCGGGCTGTGGGCGTTGCCGTCCTTGTCCTGCGCGGCCGGGCGGGTCAGGCCCATGTCCAGGGCGACGCCGCTGGCGAACTGCTTCTTCTCCATCCAGCTCGGGCCGGTGGGGTTCCAGCGGACGATGGAGACGGCGGCGCCCTTGTTCTTGCCGAGCTCGCCGCCCGCCTTGGCGGCCTTGGCCTCGTAGTCGCCGATCACCTTGTTGGCCTGGTCGAGCTTGTTGACGGCGTTGCCGATGCCCCGGAAGGCGAGCTTCCAGTCGTCGGTGGGCGCCATGGTGACCAGCGTGGCGGGGGTGATCTCGCGCAGCTGCTTGAGCACCTGCTCGTCCTGCATGTCGCCGGCCAGGATCAGGTCGGGCTTGGCGGCGATCACCTTGTCCATCACGGGCTGGAGCAGGTTCCCGACCACCGGGACGCCCTGCACCTTGTCCTTGAGGTACGCGGGCGGCTCGGCCAGCCCCTGGCCGTTGGTGATGCCGGCCGGCTTGACGCCGAGGGCGAGCACCGCGTCCAGGTCCTCCTGGGTGAGGGTGACGATCCGCTTGGGCTCGGCGGGGACCTCGACGGCCTTGCCGGTGGCGTCCTTGACGGTGCGCTTGCCGGTGTCGCCGCCCTTGCCGCCGCCCGCCGCGTCGGCCGCCGGGGAGGCGGCCGCGGACGAACCCGAGGAGGAGGAGCCGGAGGAGCCGCAGCCGGTGAGCAGGAGCGCGGCCGCCCCGGTGACGGCCAGCGCCTGGGCCGCACGGCGGCGGACGGGGCTGAGCGGGCGACGGGCGAACGGCATGGGTGCCTCCGGGCAACGGTGGTACGGGAGTTGAGCAGCGTCCGGGTCGTTCGGCGGGGCGGAGGGGCCCCGTGGGACGGACTCGACCATTAGGTTAGCCTTACCTTATGACATTGTCGCAAGCCGGCGTCACCAAGGCGCCCCCCGCCACCGCGCCGGAGCCCCGACGGCCCGGGGGCCGCCCGGAGGGGCCCGGGGGCCGCCCGGAGGGCACCCGCCCCACCTGGCCGGCCGTCACGGCGGCGGTGGTGCTCCTGCTCGCCCTGGCCGCGCTCTCGCTGTCGGTCGGCGCCGGCGAGGTCGGCCCCGGCCGGGTGCTGGACTACCTGCTGAACCACGACGGCGCCCGCGCCGACGGCCGACTGGCCCTGGTCGTCGGCGACCTGCGACTGCCGCGCACCCTCACCGCGCTGCTGGTCGGCGCGGCGCTCGGCGTCGCCGGGGCGCAGCTGCAGTCCGTCACCCGCAACCCGCTGGCCGAGACCGGCCTGCTCGGCGTCAACGCCGGCGCCTCGCTGGGCGTCGTGCTCGGCATCGCCGTACTCGGCGTCCAGAGCTCCTACGGCTACCTCGCCTTCGCCTTCGGCGGCGCCGTGCTCGCCAGCGCGCTGGTGCTGCTGATCGCGGGCAGCCGGGGCGGCGGCTCGCCGATGAGGCTGGTGCTGGGCGGCTCCGCGGTCGGCGCCACCTTCGGCGGGCTCACCGGTGTGCTGATCGTCAACTCGCCCGAGGCCTACGACCGCTACCGGGTCTGGGTGCTCGGCTCACTGGCCGGGGTGGAGGGCTGGAGCACACTCGCCCGGCTCACCCCCGTCCTCGGCGCCGGCTTCCTGCTCGCCGCGCTCACCACCCGGCCGCTCACCGCCCTGGCGCTCGGCGACGACCTGGCCCGCGGCCTCGGCCACCGCCCCGGCGCCACCCGGGCCGCGGTCGCCGTCGCGGTCACCCTGCTGACCGCCTCCGCGGTCGCCATGGCCGGGCCGGTGTCCTTCCTCGGCCTGCTGGCCGGCTTCCTCGCCCGGTCCCTCGCCGGTCCGCGGATCGGCCGACTGACCCTGCTCGCCGGACTGTTCGGCGCGGCCGTGCTGACCGGCGCCGACGTGCTGGCCCGGGTGGTGGCCAGGCCGTACGAGGCGCCGGTGTCGGTGATCGTCGCCCTCGTCGGCGCCCCGGCCCTGATCGCCATCGTCCGCTCCCGGCGCTCCGCCGCGCTCGCCCTCAGCGACCCGGCCGAGGCCACCCCGCCGGCCGGACGGCGGGCCGAACCGCCCGCCCCGAAGCCTGACCTGGCACTGCGGTACGGCGCCTGGTCGCTGCTGCTCCCCCGCCGGGCGCTGGCCGCCTCGTTCGGCCTGGCCGCCGCCCTGCTCGCCGCCGTCGTGGTCGCCGCCCACGCCGGGCAGAGCGAACTCGACCTCGGCCGCACCTTCCAGGCCGTGTTCGGCTACGGGGACCGCCTCGACGTGCTGCTGGTGCAGAAGTTCCGGCTCGGCCGGATCGTCGCCGCCCTCGCCGCCGGGGCCGCGCTCGGCCTGGCCGGCTGCCTGACCCAGACCCTCGCCCGCAACCGCCTGGCCACCCCCGAACTCCTCGGCGTCAACGACGGCGCGACCGCGGCCGTGCTGATCTCGGCCACCGCCTCCGGCACCTTCGGCGCCTGGTGGGCCGGACCGCTCGGCGCGCTGGCCGCCGTCCTGGTGGTCACCCTGGTCTCCGGCGGGCTCGGCGCGCGCGGCTACCGGGTGCTGGTCGTCGGCCTCGCGATGTCCGCGCTGGCCTCGGCGGTGATCCAGGTCGCGCTGGCCCGCCGCTCGCTCAACTCGGCCGGATCGCTGTACGTTTGGACCTCCGGCAGCCTCAACGGACGGGATCTCGCGATCGCCACGCCCGTCCTGGTCGGGCTGGCCGTACTGGTGCCGCTCGCCCTGGTGGCGGCCCGGCGCCTGGCGGTGCTGCGCTTCGACGACAGCGTCGCCTCGGCGCTCGGCGTCGACCCGGGCCGGGTGCGGCTCGCCTGCCTGCTGCTGGCCGTCGCCCTGGCCGGACTGGCGGTCGGCGTCTGCGGGCCGGTCGGCTTCGTGGCACTGGCCGCGCCGGTGGTCGCCGGGCGGCTGGCCGGACCCGCACGGGTGCCGGTGCTCGGCTCGGCCCTCACCGGCGCCCTGCTCGTCGTCCTCGCGGACACCCTGGGACGGGTGCTGCTCGGCGGGGTGGAGATCCCCGTCGGCATCGTCACCACCGTCCTCGGCGGCCCGTTCCTGCTCTGGGTGCTGCTCAGCCGCAAGGGCAGCCCCGCGTGACCACCTCTGGAGAACCCACCGTGGAAGCCCCGCCCGTCGTCGCCCTCGACCCCGACGACCCCGCCTACCGCCTGGTCACCTTCACCCACCGGGAGGCCGACTGCGACGGCGTGCTCGCCCTGCTGCACACCGTCACCGACAAGGACCGCCACGCCGGGGACCTGACACCGCACCTGATGGAGCGTCAGGCCGACGGAAGCTGGTCGATCACCTACCGGCTGCGCGAGGACCACCGCGCCTCCTACCAGCTGTACCCCTTCCGGGGCGAGGCCCCCGGCACCACCCGCGCCGACTGGCTGCGCGTCCTGGACCGGGCCCGCCCCGACCCGTACGACACCGAACCCCGGCTGCCCGCCCGCGACGGCCGGCACCCCTCCTCGGTGCTCAGCCTGCCCGCCGCGCCCGCGCAACCGTACGTGGCGCGGCGCGAGGGCGTGCCGCGCGGGCGGACCGTCGCGCACACGGCGGCCGGCCGGCGGGTGGACGTCCACCTCCCGGCCGGGCACCGCGCGGACGGCGGACCGTACCCGGTCGCGGTGCTGCTGGACGGCGAGATGTGGGGCGGGGTGCTGTCCGTCGGCGACACCCTCGACAACCTGGCGGCGGACGGCGCGATCCCGCCGACCGTCGCCCTGCTCGTGCACACCATGGGCCCGCAGCGGCCGGACGACCTGAGCTGCAACCCGGCCTTCGTCGACCTCCTCGCCGACCGCCTCCTCCCCTGGGCCGCAACGGAGTTCGGCGCGAGCGCCGACCCCGCCGACACCGTGGTCGCGGGCCAGAGCGCGGGCGGCCTCACCGCCGCCTACGCGGCCTACCGCCGCCCGGAGCGCTTCGGCAACGCGCTCTCCCAGTCCGGCTCCTTCTGGTGGCCCGACGAGACGGAGTTCGACGTCGGCAGCGAGTGGCTGACCCGCCGCCTCGCCGCCGAACAGCGGCGCCCGGCCCGCTTCTGGATCGAGGTCGGGCTCCAGGAGTGGATGCTGCTCGCCCAGAACCGCCACCTGCGCGACGTCCTCACCGCCCGCGGCTACGACCTCGCCTACCGCGAGTTCAACGGCGGCCACGACTACGCCTGTTGGCGCGGCGGCCTGGCCGACGGGCTCGCCCACCTGCTCGGCGGCCGGTGACCTGCGGACCAGCCGGTCCGCGGGCGGTCGGCGGCGATCGGGGACCTCACCCCTGATCGCCGCCGGCGGTCGCGGTCGGGATCCGGGAACGGCGTCACCGTCTTCTTCCGGGGTCCACGATCGGGTAGAGCGGGAAGCCCATCCGCGGGTCGTCGCGGATGGGCTTCCCGCTCGAGTCGTTGTCGGGGTCGGTCGGCGGGTCGATCCGGCACGGTGGCGTTGCTCCCGTGCCCGGCGCGGTGGTCGTCCGCCGGGCCGCACGACGCGGCCGGGCGGACGACCACCACCTGAGGGCTCAGTCCTCCGGCGGCGGGCCCGGGGCGTCGACCGGGAGGCGGACGGCCAGGAGGGCGCCGGCGGCGACCAGGGCCGCCGTGAGCCCGAGGGCGAGCCGGTACGGTCCGGCGCCCGCGCCGTCGCCGAACGCGCCGATGAGGGCCGCGGTGGCGGCGATGCCGAGGGCGCCGCCGAGGGTGCGCAGGATGGTGAACAGGCCCATCGCACGGCCCATCGCGGGCGGCGGGACGTCGGCGAAGCCGGCGATCTGGACGGTGAGCACGGCGGTGCCCAGCACCAGTCCGACGGCGAACATCAACGCCCGTACGGCCCACGGGTTCTCCGCGAAGCCGAGCGCGGCCAGCACGGCCGCCGCCAGCAGCAACCCGGGCAGGGCCAGCCGGCGCGGGCCGAGGCGGGGCAGCAGGCGGTCCACCACCTGCGAGGCGGCCATCAGGCCGATGGCCTCCGGGAAGACGCTCAGCCCGGCGTCCAGGGCGGTGGCGCCGCGCGCCGCCTGGTAGAGCAGCGGCAGCACGAACAGGGCGCCCATCAGCCCGGCCGAGGTCAGCAGGGCCAGCCAGCTCGCCGTGCCGAAGGTGCGGTCGGCGAGCAGCCGCAGATCCACCAGGGGCTCGGCGGTGCGCAGTTGGTGCCGTACGGCGGCGCCCAGCAGGACCAGGCCGAGCAGTCCGCCGAGGGCCACGCCCGGGGAGGTCCAGCCGTGCGCCGGACCGAAGCCGAGGGCGTAGGTGAGCAGGCCGAGGCCGGGGGTGGCGAGCAGGAACCCGGTGGTGTCGAAGCGGCCGGCCGGGGGCTCCTGTTCGCCGCGCAGGCCGATCAGCCCGATCAGCACGGCGGCCGCGCCGATCGGCACGTTGACCAGGAACAGCCAGTGCCAGGAGAGGTGTTCGGTGAGGAAGCCGCCGAGCGGCGGCCCGAGGGCGGGCATCAGCGCGGTCGGGACGATCAGGATGCGGCCCAGGCCTGCCCGCTCGTGCGGGGCGAAGGCCCGGAACAGCAGGGTCATCCCGACCGGTGTGAGCAGCCCGCCGGCCACGCCCTGGACGGCCCGGGCGGCGGACAGCGTGCCCAGGCCGGGCGCCGCCGCGCAGAGCGCGGAGGCGAGGGTGAAGGCGGCGAGCGAGCCGAGGAAGACCCGCTTGACGCCGTACCGGTCGCCGAGCCAGCCGGCCACCGGCAGCCCGAGGGCGAGGCCGACCAGGAAGGCGGTCTCCACGGCGTTCGCCGCCGAGACCGGGCGGCCGAAGTCCTCGGCGATGCTGAACAGCGCCGGGTTGACGATGGTCGAGTCCAGGCCGTTCATGCACATCGCGGCCGTGTAGACGACCACCACCGCGGCGCGCCCCGCGAGCAGGGGGCGCGCCGGGGCCTGGACCGCCGGAGGGGTTGCCGGAGGGGTCACAGCGTGGTCCAGTGCGCGGTGATCCACTCCAGGGCGGCCGGCCGCTCGCAGGGGCCGTGGGCGACGGTCCAACCGGCCGGGACGGCGGCGAAGGCGGGCCACAGGGAGTGCTGTCCCTCGGCGTTGACGAGCGCGAGGAACTCGCCGTCGGCGTCGAAGGGGTTGGCGGGGGCGTCACTCATCGGTGGTCTTCTCCATCGTCGGTCGTCTTGTCGGACTGCTTGTCGGACTGCTTGAGGTGGTCGGCGATCACGCTCGCGATGTGCGCGATCGGCTCGGGCAGGGTCATGTCCTTGTGGGAACAGGCCACGTCGGTGTTGGCGATCCGGCCGGACACGTACGGCGTCCACAGCTCGGGCACCAGGGTGTCGTCGATGGTGTCGACGGTGGCGCGGAAGAACAGCACGTCGCCGTCGAAGCGGCGGTGGTCGTAGCCGCGCACCAGGTGGTTGGTGTTGAGGTAGATCCGGTTCAGCGCGGCCACGGTGCTCTCGTCCAGCCCGGCGAGCGGGCTGCCCTCGCGGCGCAACAGCGCGGTGACGGCGCCGAGTTCGAGCGGCAGGCCGTCGAGGTCCTCGGGCCCGAAGCCGCCCATGGTGAGCAGCGCCTCCAGCGCCTCGGCCTGGTCGGGGACGGGCAGCTCGCGGAAGCCCTCGGCGGGGTAGGCGTCCAGGATGGCGAGCAACTCGACCTGCTGGCCCAGCTCCTGGAGCCGGACGGCCACCGCGTGCGCGATGATCCCGCCGGTGGACCAGCCGAGCAGCCGATACGGGCCCTCCGGCTGGACCTCGCGCAGCCGGTCGGCGTAGTGCGCGGCCAGCTCCTCCAGCGTTTCCGGGAGCGGGAGTTCGGCGGTGGCGGCACCGACGCCCTGGGCCTGGAGGCCGTAGATCGGCACCTCGCCGGGCAGGTTGCGGATCAGGCCGGTGTAGCACCAGCTGAGGCCGCCGGCCGGGTGGACGGCGAACAGCGGGCGCTGCCGGCCGGGGGCGACGGGCCGCAGCGGCAGCAGCACGTCCAGGGCGTCGGCGCCGGGCGCGCCCGCCGCGAGGGCGGCGTCCAGGGCGGCCACGGTGGACGCCTGGAACAGCGCGCCGATGCCGACCTCCAGTCCGAGCACCTCGCGGATCCGCCCGGCGAGCCGCACGACCAGCAGCGAGTGCCCGCCGAGTGCGAAGAAGTCGTCCTCGACGCCGACCGAGGCCACGCCCAGCACCTCGGCGAACAGTTCGCACAGCTGCTGCTCGCGCGGGGTGCGCGGCGGGCGGCCGGCGCCTGCGGCGGGGGCCTCGGGGGCGGGCAGGGCGCGGCGGTCGAGCTTGCCGTTGGCGGTCAGCGGGAGGCGGTCGAGCAGGACGACGGCGGAGGGCACCATGTGGGCGGGCAGTTCGGCGGCGGCGTGGGCGCGCAGCTCGTCCGGGGTGGCGGTGCCGAGCGGTCCCACGGCGCCGACCGGCGCGACCGCGTAGCCGACCAGCCGCTTGTCCCCCGGCACGTCCTCCCGCACCACCACGGCGGCGTCGGCGACGGCCGGGTGGGCGGCCAGCACGGCCTCGATCTCGCCGAGTTCGATCCGGAAGCCGCGCAGCTTGACCTGCTGGTCGGCGCGGCCGAAGTACTCCAGGACGCCGTCGGCGCGGCGCCGGGCGAGGTCCCCGGAGCGGTACATCCGGGTGCCGCGCTCGCCGAACAGCGCGGCGTACGGGTCGGCGACGAAGCGGGTGGCGGACAGCTCGGGGCGGCCGAGGTAGCCGCGGGCCAGGCCCGCCCCGGCCACGTACATCTCGCCGGTGACGCCGGGCGGGACGGGCTGGAGGTGCTGGTCGAGGACGTAGACCCGCAGGTCGGGGATGTTGACGCCGATGGTGCTGCTGCTCCCGGCGGCGGCGCTCGCCCGGTCCAGGGCGATGTACGAGACGTGCACGGTGGTCTCGGTGATGCCGTACATGTTGACCAGCGTGGGCGCGTCCTCGGCGTGCCGGTCGTACCAGTCGTCCAGCCGGGCGAGTTCGAGCGCCTCGCCGCCGAACACCACGTAGCGCAGGGCGAGTTCGCTGCCGGGGCGGTCCCGGTCGGCGGCGCTGAGCTGGTAGAAGGCGGACGGCGTCTGGTTGAGCACGGTGACCCGCTCGCGGGCGAGCAGGTCCAGGAAGGCCGCCGGGTCGCGGCTGACCAGGTGCGGGACGACGACCAGTCGGCCGCCGTGCAGCAGGGCGCCCCACAGCTCCCAGACCGAGAAGTCGAAGGCGTAGGAGTGGAACAGCGTCCACACGTCCTCGGCGCCGAAGCCGAACCAGTGGTCGGTGGCGCCGAACAGCCGGACCACGTTGCGGTGGGTGACCGGCACGCCCTTGGGCCGGCCGGTGGAGCCGGAGGTGTAGATGACGTACGCGGTGTCCTCGGCGCGCAGCGGGCGGGTGCGCTCGTGCTGCTCCAGCGGGACGGCCGGGAAGGCGGCGGACTCCGGCCCGTCGACCAGGAGTTGCCGCACCTCGTGGGCGGGCAGCCGGGGCGCGGTGGCGCGGTCGGTGAGCAGGGCGGCCGGGGTGGCGTCGGCCAGCATGTAGGCGAGCCGGTCGGCCGGGTAGTCGGGGTCGAGCGGCAGGTAGGCGGCGCCGGACTTGGCCACCGCCAGCAGGGCGACGACGAGTTCGAGCGAGCGCGGCAGAGCGAGCGCGACGATGGTGCCGGGACCGATGCCCTCGGCGGCCAGCAGCCGGGCCAACCGGTCCGAGCGGGCCGCGAGTTCGGTGTAGTCGAGCTGCTCGTCCCGGTAGCCCACCGCCACGGCGTGCGGATGGGCGGCGGCGGCCGCCTCGAACAGCTCGGGCAGGGTGGCGTCCGAAGACGTGTCCACCGACGGGCCGTTCCACTCGACCAGGGCGCGCCGCCGCTCCTCCTCGCTGATCAGCGGCAGCAGGCCGATCGGGGTGTCGGGGGCGCTCGCGGCGGCGGTGAGCAGCCGGGTCAGGCGCTCCCCGAGGGCGGCCACGGTGGCGTCGTCGAAGAGGTCGGTGCGGTACTCCAGGAAGCCGCCGATGCCGCCGCCGGGCAGTTCCCCGGCGTTCAGGGTGAGGTCGAACTTGGCGGTGCCGCTGGGGATCGCGGCGATGTCGGCGGTGAGGCCGCCGCCCAGGGCGGTCCGCTCGTCCGGGCGGCTCTGCCAGGCGAGCATCACCTGGAACAGCGGGTGGCGGGCGAGCGAGCGGGCCGGGTTGAGCTCCTCGACCAGGCGGTCGAAGGGCAGTTCGGCGTGCTCGTGCGCGGCGAGCACGGTGCCGCGGACCCGGGCCAGCAGCTCGCGGAAGGTCGGGTCGCCGGACGTGTCGGTGCGCAGCACCACCGAGTTGACGAAGTAGCCGACCAGTGCGGCGGTCTCCTCGTCCTCCCGGCCGGCCACCGGGGTGCCGACCGGGATGTCGGTGCCGGCGCCGTGCCGGGTGAGCAGGGCGGCGAGCCCGGCCTGGACGGCCATGAAGACGGTGCTGTCGGCGGCCCGGGCGAGCCCGGCCAGGGCGGTGTGCGCCTCGGCGCCGAGCGCGAAGGGCACGGTGGCCCCCTGGTGGCCGGCGACGGCCGGACGGGGGCGGTCGAGCGGGAGCTCCAGCTGGTCGGGCAGTCCGGCGAGCGCGGCGCGCCAGTGCTCCACCTGCCGGACGGCGAGCGGGCTGGGCGCGTCGGCGGTGCCGAGCCGCTCCCGCTGCCAGGCCGCGTGGTCGGCGAACTGGACGGCGAGTTCCGGCAGTTCCGGTTCCCGACCGGCGGTCCGGGCGCCGTAGGCGACGGCCAGGTCGCGCAGCAGCGGGGTGGTGGAGGCGCCGTCGCCCGCGATGTGGTGGAGCAGCAGGAGCAGGGTGTGCCGCTCGGGGCCGTCGGTGAACAGGCTCGCGCGCAGCGGCGGTTCGGCGGTCAGGTCGAAGGCGTACCGGACTTCATCGCCCAGCTCTCCGGTGCTCCCGTGGAGTTCGGGCCGGAACTCGGAGAGGATGCGCTGGTACGGCGTGCCGTCCGGCTCCTCCCCGTAGACGGTGCGCAGGACCTCGTGCCGGGCGACGAGATCGCCGAGCGCGAGGCCGAGGGCGTGCCGGTCGAGCGGGCCGGTGAGGGTGAGCGCCAGCGGGATGTTGTAGGTGGGGCTGGGGCCTTCGAGGCGGTGCAGGAACCAGAGCCCGCGCTGGGCGGGCGAGAGCGGCATCCGCTCGGTGCGCGGCACGGGCACCAGGGTGGGGCGGTGCTCGGGCTCCGCCGGGTCGAACAGGGCGGCCTGGTCGAGCAGTTCGACGAGGCCGGCCGGGGTCGGCTGCCGGAACACGTCGGCGAAGCCGACCGGGGCGGCGAAGGTCTCGCGCAGCCGGGCGGCGAGGCGGCCGGCGAGCAGCGAGTGGCCGCCGAGGTCGAAGAAGGAGGCCTCCCGGCCGGGTGCCTGCGGCAGGCCGAGGACCTCGGCGAACAGGCCGCAGACCAGTTCCTCCCGGGGCGTGGCCGCCGCAGTGCCCTCGGTGGCCGCGGCGGGCTCGGGCAGGGCCCGGTGGTCGAGCTTGTCGTGGGCGGTGCGCGGCAGTTCGTCCAGCAGCAGGACGGCCGCCGGGACCATGTGCGCGGGCAGCCGGGCGGCGAGCGCGGCGCGCAGCCCGTCCGGATCGGGCGCGCTGCCGCTCTCCGGGACGGCGTAGCCGAGCAGGCGCTTGCCCTGCGGGCCGGGGCGGGCGATCACCACGGCCTGGGCGACGCCCGGGAGTTCGGCGAGGACGGCGGCGATCTCGCCGGGCTCGATCCGGAAGCCGCGGATCTTCACCTGGTCGTCGGCCCGGCCGAGGAACTCCAGGGTGTTGTCGGGGCGGCGCCGGGCGAGGTCGCCGGTGCGGTACATCCGGCTGCCGGGCGGGCCGAAGGGGTCGGCGAGGAAGCGTTCGGCGGTGAGGTCGGGGCGGCCGAGGTAGCCGCGGGCCAGGCAGGCGCCGGCCACGTACAGCTCGCCGGTGACGCCGTCGGGCGCGGGGCGCAGCGAGCCGTCCAGGACGTAGGCACGGGAGCCGCGCACCACCCGGCCGCGCGGGGCGCCGTCCGGGCCCGGGGTCCAGGCATAGGCGTCGACGGTGGTCTCGGTCGGGCCGTAGAGGTCGACCGGGTGCAGGCCGGGGACGGCGGCCAAGCGCTGCCAGAGGGCGGGCGGGGTGGCCTCGCCGCCGACCACGAGGACGGACGGGCGGTGCCGGCCCTCGTCCAGGATGCCTTCGGCGATCAGGACTTCGAGGTAGGAGGGGGTGAGGTCGAGGTAGTCGACGCGCTCGCGGTCGAGGTGGGCGGCGAGCGCGGCCGGGTCGCGGTAGGTGGCGTCGTCCAGCAGGTGGAGCTCGTGGCCGTGGACCATCCAGAGCACCGGGTCCCAGGAGGCGTCGAAGGCGAACGAGGCGCTGTGGGCGACGCGCAGCCGGTCCCGGCCGGCGCGGCGCAGGGCGGGGGCGACATGGTCCTCGCCGAGGCCGGCGTGCAGGTTGGCCAGCGAGGCGTGGGTGACCACCACCCCCTTGGGGCGGCCGGTGGAGCCCGAGGTGTGCAACACGTAGGCGGGCTGGCCGAGTCGGGGCGCGGGCGGGGCGGTGTCGGGCTCGCCGGCCACGTCCTGCGGGCGGACGACGGGCAGGCCGGCGGGCAGGCCGAGCCCGGCGAGGGCCTCGGCGGTGCCGATCGCGCAGACCGGGCGGGCGTCGGCCAGCACGGCGGCGAGGCGCCGCTCGGGGTGGGCGAGGTCGAGGGAGACGCAGGCGCCGCCCGCCTTGAGGACGGCGAGCATCGCCACCAGGGTGTCGGTGCCGCGCGGCAGGGCGATCGCGACCGGTGCGCCGTCCTTGACGCCGAGGGCGGTCAGCCGGTGGGCGAGCCGGTTGGCGGCGGCGTCGAGCTGCCGGTAGGTCAGCGCGGCCGCGCCGGAGCGGACGGCGACGGCCTCCGGCGTGCGGGCGGCCTGGGCGGCGAACAGCTCGGGCACGGTCCGCTCGACCGGCGGCTCGGTACGGCCTTCGGTGGCGCGGCGCAGGCCGTCCGGGTCGAGCAGGTCGATCCGGGCGACGGGCGTCCGGGGGTCGGCGAGCAGCAGGTCGGCGAGGGCGTCGAGGTAGCGCAGCAGGCCGTCGCGGTGGGCGGCGAGGGAGGCGGCCCCGTAGCGGGCCGGGTCGGCGTCGATGACCAGGCGCAGCGCGCCGTCCGGGCCGGGCGAGACGTTCAGGGCGAGGTCGTCGACCGGGCCGGCGGCGAGGTTGCGGACGGTGCCGGGCAGGCCGGCCAGGTCGAGGTCGCTCTCGAAGGCCTTGATGTTGACCATCGGGCCGAACAGGGCGCGGCGGTCGCCGGTGCGGCCGAGGTCGCGGCGCAGCTCCTCCAGCGGGTAGCGCTGGTGGCGGCGGACGGCGCGCAGTTCGCGGACCACGGTGCGCAGCAGGGCCTCGGCGCTGTCGGCGGGGCGGACGGCGAGGCGCAGCGGAAGCACGTTGGCGGCGGCGACGGGGGTGCGCAGGGCGGCCGGGCCGCGGCGGTTGGCGAGCGGCAGGCCGAGGACGACGTCCTGGGTGCCGGTCAGGCGGTGCAGGTAGCCGGCCGCGGCGGCGAGGAGCAGCTCGGCCCAGGTGGCGCGGACGGCCTCGGCGGCGCGCTCCAGGCGGTCGCGGGTGCCGGCGGGCAGCTCGGCGGTGAGGCGGATCGATGCGCCGGACGCGCCGGCTTCGCGAGACGCGCCGGGCTCGGGGGAAGCGCCGACCTCGGGAGACGCGCCGGGCTCGGGGGTGCCCGGGAGGGTGGCCGGGGTGTCGGCGTCGGCCATCCGGGCCGACCAGTGGGCGCGGTCGGCCCCGTACTGCGCGCTCTCGCGGTAGGCGGCCTCCTCGGCGGCGGCCTCGGCGAGTCCGGCGAAGGGGTTCGGCGCGGGTTCGGTGCCGGTGACGAGGGCGGTGTAGAGGGCGGAGACCCGGTCACCGAGGAGGGTCAACGCGTAGGCGTCGACGGCGAGGTGGTGGATGCGGCGGTACCAGAGCCGGCGGTCCCCGGTGAGCCGGATGAGCGCGTGGGTGAACAGCGGGCCCTCGGCGAGGTCGGCCGGGCGGGCGAGGTCGGCGCGCATCCAGGCCTCGGCCTCGGCGGCCGGGTCTTCGGCGGCGCGCAGGTCCAGGCGGTGCAGCGGCCAGTGGCGGCCGGGGCTCAGCCGTTGGCGGGGCGTGCCGTCCGGGTCGGTGACGACGACGGCGCTCAGCACCTGGGCCTCCTCCACCGCCTGCCGCAGCGCCTGTTCGAACCGCTCGTCGTCGAGCGGGCCGGTGATCTCGACGGCGTCGCCGGTGTTGTAGACCGGACTGTCGGGGTCGAGGGCCTGGGCGTACCAGATGGCGGCCTGGGCGGCGAGCAGGGGGACGTCGGCGGCCTGACCGTCGACGGTCCGGCTGTGGGCGGCCCGACTGTCGGCGATCTGGCTGTCGACGGTCTGACTGTCGGCGATCTGGGTTTCGACGGCAGGCATGGGGTGGAGAGCTCCTCGGGGGATCCGGAACGCCTTACTTAGGTTAGCCTAATCTAAGTTCATATGATCTGGTCAACGGCCCCGCAGGGTCGGGCCCCTGACACCCCGGAGACGCCACCCGTGCCCCAGACCGAACCGCTGCCGCAGAGCGCCGAACCAACCGGACCAACCGGGCCCACCGGACCCAGCGCCGCCAAGCGGGCCGTGCGCGAGCGCGTCCTCGCCCTGCGGGCGGAACTCCTCGCGCTCAGCCACCGCATCCACGCCCACCCCGAGACCGCCTTCGAGGAGCACCTGGCGGCTGCCTGGTGCTCCGAACTGCTGCGCGCGCACGGCTACTCGG
This sequence comes from Kitasatospora sp. SC0581, assembly GCF_048159585.1. NCBI lineage: Bacteria > Bacillati > Actinomycetota > Actinomycetes > Kitasatosporales > Streptomycetaceae > Kitasatospora > Kitasatospora sp. SC0581. The sequence goes on from NZ_JBLRWA010000001.1 coordinate 438,251, forward strand.
TCACCGCGCCCGCCCACGGCCTGGCCACCGCCTTCGACGCACGCCTCGGCAGCGGGCCGGTCACCGTCGCGCTGGTCTGCGAGTACGACGCCCTGCCCGGACTCGGCCACGCCTGCGGGCACAACCTGATCGCCGCCGCCGGGATCGGCGCGGCGCTCGGGCTCGCCCCGTACGCGGACGAACTCGGGCTCACCGTACGGGTGATCGGCGCGCCGGCCGAGGAGCGCGGGGCGGGCAAGGCCGTGCTGCTGGAGGCCGGGGCGTTCGACGGAGTGGACGCGGCGATGATGGTCCACCCCTGCCCCGTCGAGGTCGCCGACTTCCGCTCCTTCGCCCTCGGCACGCTCTCCGTCCGCTACACCGGGCGCGCCGCCCACCCGAGCCTCGACCCGCACCGGGGGCGCAACGCCGCCGACGCGCTCACCGTCGCCCAGGTCGCGATCGGGCTGCTGCGCCAGCACCTCCCGCCGCAGTGGCGGGTGCACGGCATCACCACGGCGGCCGGCACGGCGCCGAACCTGATCCCGGACAGCGCGAGCGCCGAATACGAGATCCGGGCCTCGGCGGCCGAGGACCTCGCCGAACTGCGCTCCCGGGTCGAGGACTGCTTCCGCGCCGGGGCGCTCGCCACCGGCTGCGAGGTGGAACTGACCCGACCCGAACCGGACTACCTGGACATGCGCTCCGACCCCCGGCTGCTGACGCTGTGGCGGGCCAACGCGGCGGCGCTCGGCCGGCCGGAACCGGTCGAGAGCGGACCCTTCGCCTGTACGGACATGGGGAACGTGTCGCACGCGGTGCCGTCGATCCATCCGGTGCTGGACATCACCGGCGGCGCCTGCGCCCCGCACGAGGAGGCGTTCGCCGAGGCGGCGCTGGGCGCGGAGGCGGAGCGGGCGGTGCTGGACGGCGCGGTGGCGATGGCGTGGACGGCGGCGGACCTGGCGGCGGATCTTGCGGCGGAGTCGGCGGAGTCGGCGGAGTCGGCGGCAGCGACGAACGAATGACGGCCGACAACTTTCAGCGAACAGATAACGAAATCTGTTCGCTGAAAGTTGTCATCTGTCATCTGTTACCCGTCGACCGTCTTCCGTCAGCCGTCGCCCCCCCGGCACCCGGGTCCCGCTCACCCGCCGAGCAGCACCCCGGGCGCCACCCGCACCGCCGTCACGCCCAACTCCCGCACCAGCGCCCCGACCTCGCCCTCCTGCCACGGGTCGGCGAGCACCACGGCGGCGCCGGTCCGCAGCGGCCACAGGTACTCCCAGAGCGGCAGGCCCAGCTGCAGCACCCGGTCGCCCGGCCCGAGCGGGTGGGCCGCCTGGAGCTCGCGCACCCGGCGGTCCGCCTCGGCGTGGGTGAGCCGGACGGCGCTCGGGCGCCCGCCCGGGCCGTACCCGACGCAGAGCAGATGGTGCGGGGTGAGCGCCCGGGGCGGGTCGGTGGGCAGCTCGCCCTCCGTCTCCAGCCCGGCCAGCGCCCCCGGCACCCCCTCCCCCAGCACGCAGACCGGAGCGTTCTCCGCGAGCAGCCGCTCGCGCCGCCCGGGCGTGTCCGACGGGTCCAGCGGAAGGTACGCCGCACCCGACTTCGCCACCGCCAGCAGCGCCGTCACCAGCTCCGCCGGACGGCGGAGCGCCGCCAGGCCGACCACCGCACCCGGGCGGGCCCCACGGGCGGCCAGGGCGCGCGCCAGCCGGTTGGCCGAGGCGTTCAACTCCCGGTAGCCGACGGTCTCCCCGCCCGCGAGCACCAGCGCCGGCGCGTCCGGTGTCCGCGCCGCCTGCGCCTCGACCGGCCCCACCGCGGTGGTGGCCGGGTACCGCACCGTCCGGCGCGGCAGCGGAGGCAGTTCGGGCACCTCGGGCAGCACCGCCCCGCGGGCCGCGTCCCGGCCCCCGTCCCGAACCGGCTCCCGAACCGGATCCCGGAGCGGATCCCGGACCGGGCCCCGCAGCGCCTCGCCCACCCCCGCCGCCATCACGCCGCGCCCAGCAGCTCGGCCCAGGCCTCGATCGCCGGGCGCTCCGCGAGCTGGACGAACGCCACCTCGGCGCCTTCCTCCTGCCAGCGCCCGGCGAGGGTCATCAGCCGGATGGAGTCCAGCCCCCAGTCGACCAGGTTCTCGTCCAGCGGGATCTCCGCCGGGTCCTCGCCGAGCAGGTCGGCGACCTCGACCCGGATCCGCTCCACCGTGAAGCCCGTACCCGTCACTTGCCGCCCACCCCTTCGAGCACGTCGACGCCTGCGGCGTCCAAGCCGGCCGTGGCGTCCAGGCCGGCCACGGCATCCAGGCCGGCCGCCGCTGCGGCCGGAGCCATCGCCCCGAGCACGGTCTCCGCCGTGGCGACCATCCCGCAGCGCCCGGCCACCCAGGCCAGCGCACCGCGGTGCTCCGCCGGGCCGAAGTCGGCGACCGCGTCGGCCACCACGAAGGCCTGCACGTCCCGCATCCAGGCGTCGCAGGCGGTCGCCTGCACCCCGATGTGCGCGTACACGCCGGTGATCACCAGCTGGTCCCGCCCCTGCTCGCGCAGCAGCTGCTCCAACTCGGTGCGCACGAAGGCGCTGTACTTCCACTTGGTGAGCACGGTGTCGCCCGGCGCCGGGGCGACGGCGTCGGCGATCGCGGTGGCCCGCGGGTCGGCCGGGATGCCCGGGCCCCAGAAGTCCTGCTGCAGCCCGCGCTCGGCCGGGCTCTGTCCGCCGAGCTGCGCCGAGTACACGACGGGCACGCCGGCGGCACGCGCGGCCTCCGCCAACGCCTCGACGTTGCCGAGGAGTTCGGTCACCGGCGCGGCCTCGGCGTCGAAGGCGTCCAGGAAGTGGTTCTGCAGGTCGTGCACCAGCAGGACGGCGCGCGCCGGGTCGACCGTCCAGGAGACCCGGTTGGCGGGCAGTTCCTCGGCGGCGGGCATGGGATAGCGGGGAATGCGGGGCAGGCCCACGGTGGTGTTCCTTAGCTAGATGTGGCGAGGTGGCGACAAAGGACGGAGGCGTCAGCCGGTGGTCAGCGAGGCCGCGATCGCGGCCCGCAGCTCCTTCTTGCTGACCTTCCCGATCCCGGTGGCCGGGAAGGCGGCGACGAACTCGACCCGGTCCGGCACCTTGTACTCGGCGAGCCCGCGCTGTCGCACGAACCGCTTCAACTCAACGCTCTTCGGGGGCTGTTCACGACTCTCGGCGCGCAGCACCACATACGCGCAGGTGCGCTCGCCCAGGTACGGGTCGGGCATCGACACCACCGCCGCGTCGTGCACCGCGGGGTGCGCGAGCAGGTGGTTCTCGATCTCCTCGGCGGCGACCTTCTCCCCGCCCCGGTTGATCTGGTCCTTGGCCCGTCCCTCGACCACCAGGTGGCCGGTGGGGGTGCGCCGGACCAGGTCCCCGGTGCGGTAGAAGCCGTCCGCCGTGAAGGAGTCGGCGTTGTGCCCGGGCGCGTTCCAGTAGCCGCGGATGGTGTACGGGCCGCGCGTGAGCAGGTGTCCGGTGGCGCCGTCGGGCAGGTCCCGGTCCTGGTCGTCCACGACCCGGACCTCGTCGTCGGGCGAGATCGGCCGGCCCTGGGTGGTGGTGACCAGCTCCTCCGGGTCGTCCAGCCGGGTGTAGTTGACCAGGCCCTCGGCCATCCCGAACACCTGCTGGAGCGTGCAGCCCAGCACCGGGCGCACCCTCCGGGCCGCCTCCTCGCTGAACTTGGCGCCGCCGACCAGCAGCACCTCCAGGCTCTCGTAGCCGCGGGCGCCGCGCTCGGCGGCGTCCAGCCAGAGCAGCGCGAGCGGCGGCACCAGCCCGGTGATGGTCACGCCCTCGCGCTCGATCAGCGGGAAGGCCGTCTCGGGGGCGGGCTGCGGGCAGAGCACCACCCGGCCGCCGGCGTACAGCGTGCCGAGCGAACCCGGCGAACTGAGCGGGAAGTTGTGGGCGGCGGGCAGCACGCACAGGTACACGCTGTCCGGGTCCTGGCCGCACAGCTCGACCGAGCCGCGCAGCGAGTAGATGTAGTCGTCGTGGGTGCGCGGGATCAGCTTCGGCACGCCGGTGCTGCCGCCGGAGAGCTGGAGGAAGGCGACGTCCTCGGGACCGGGCTCCCCGCCGAAGGCCTCCGGGCCGGGCCCGTCGCAGGGCACGTCCGCGAGCCGGACGTGCTCCCCCGGGTCCTCGCCGGCCACCAGCACCAGCCGCAGCGCGGGGTTCTCCGTCCGTACCCGGCTGGCGAGTTCGCGGTAGTCGAAGCCGCCCTCGACGGCGGGCACCACGTACGCCGCCGCCCCGGTGAAGGAGCAGAAGTACCCGATCTCGGCGTACCGGTGGGCGGGCAGCGCGAAGACCGGCAGCGCGCCGATCCGGAACAGCGCGAACACGACCTCGAAGAACTCGGCGGCGTTGGGCAGTTGGACCACCACCCGGTCCCCGGCCCGGATGCCCCGGGCGAGCAGTCCGGCGGCCATCCGGTCGGCCCGGCGGTCGAGTTCGGCGTACGTCCAGCGCCGCTCGGTCGCCGCCACGCCGTGGCCGCCCGGGTCGACGACGGCGGTGCGCCCGCCGTGCTCGGCGGCGCGCTCGCGCAGCATCCGCCCGAAGGTCTCGCCGCGCCAGTACCCGGCGGCCCGGTAGCGCTCGGCGAACTCGGCGGGGTACGGGGTGAAGCCCGCCCGGGCCGTCTCCAGCGGCGTCACCGGGCCACCCCCGCGGCGTCCAGGAAGGTGCGGAACTTGGCACTGGTCTCGGCGAGTTCGGCCTCCGGCCGGGACTGCTCGACCACGCCGGCACCGGCGTACACCCGCAGCGTCCGCCCCTCCGCCTCGGCGCAGCGGATGGTGACCACCCACTCGCCGTCGCCGGTCGCGTCCTCCCAGCCGACCATGCCGGTGTAGAGGCCGCGGTCGAAGGGCTCGACCTCGCCGATCACCCGGCGGGCGACGTCCGTCGGCGTGCCGCAGACCGCCGGGGTGGGGTGCAGCGCGCAGGCCAGTTCGAGGGCGGAGACCGCCGGGTCGGCCAGCTCGCCGCGGATCGTGGTGGCCAGGTGCCACATCGCGGCCGTCCGTACCAGGGTGGGCCGTTCGGGCACCTCCAGGGTGCGGCAGTACGGCGCCAGCGCCTCGCGGATGGCGTCCACCACGACGGCGTGCTCGTGCAGGTCCTTGGGCGACTCCAGCAGCGCGGCGGCGCGCCGGACGTCCTCGCCGAGGTCCTCGCTGCGCGGTACGGAGCCGGCCAGCGGGTTGGCCAGCACGGCCGTTCCCCGCCGGGAGAGCAGGAGTTCGGGGCTGGCGCCGACCAGGGTGCGGCCGCCGCCGGACGGGACGGCGAAGGTGTAGCCGCCCGGGTCGCGGCGGGCCAGCCGCTGCAGGATGGCGGGCAGGTCGAGCGGCTGTTCGGCGCTCAGCTCCAGCGTCCTGGCCAGCACCACCTTGCTCAACTCCCCGCCGCGCAGCCGCTCGACGGCCGCCGCGACGCCCGCGCCGTACGCCTCGGGCGCGGGCACCGGGTCGATCCGCCAGTCGGCCTGCTCGGCCGGCGGCGCGGGCAGGGCGATCAGCGGGTCGTCGCGCAGCGCCCCGGCGGTGCGGACCCGGGCGGGGACGGCGAGTTCGACCCGGCTGTCCCGGTCGAACGCCACCGCGCCGACCACCAGCGGCCGTTCGACACCGGAGCGGCCCGCCTCGGCCAGCGTCTCGGCGACCCGCACCGGCAGCGGCCGCCCGTCCTGCGGCACCCGGGCGTGCACCCCGGAGCCGAGCAGGGTGCGGGTCGGCGAGGCGAAGAACGCCTCGTCGGAGCCGGCCCGGTACTGGCCGAGCAGTCCGCTGGCCGCGCCGATGACGGCGTGGTCCTGGCCCTCGGCGAGGGCGGTCGCCGGGGCGTCGGGCCCGGCGGGTATCGGCCCGGCGGGGGCGTGGTGCACCGTGGTCACGGCGGTTTCTCCAGTCTGGGACGGTTCTTCGGGGGGGGTGGGAGGAGGACCGGCGGCGTTCCGCTCAGGCGCGCAGGGTCGCGCCGCCGTCGACGTACAGGTCGTGCATGGTGATGTGCCGCGCCCGGTCGGAGGCCAGGAACACCACGGCCTCCGCGATGTCGGCGGGCGCGGCGATCCGCCCGAGCGGGATGCCGACCCGCCAGGCGCCCAGGTCGCCCTCGATCACCCGGCGTTCGGCCGCCTCGGCGTCCTCGCCCCACAGCGCGCGCTGCATCGCGGTGTCGGTCGAGCCGGGCGACACCACGTTGCACCGCACCCCGGACCGGGCGAGTTCCAGCCCCAGGCAGCGGGTGAACATGGTGGCCGCCGCCTTGGACGCCGCGTAGGCGGCCATCCCGGCGCGCGGCACCCCGGCGGCGTTGGAACCGACGGTCACGACCGCTCCGCGTCCGCGATCCGCCATCCGGCGGCCGACGGCGCGGCTGGTGTGGAAGACGCCGGTGGTGTTGACGGCGAAGGTGTCCGCCCAGTCCCCGTCGGTGAGTTCGACGACCGGGGCGGTGCGCAGGATTCCCGCGACGTTGACCAGCACGCCGATCGGTCCGAGCCGGCTCTCGATCGACTCCACGGTGCTGTCGACCGCCCGGGCGTCCGAGACGTCCAGCGCGTAGGGACGCACGGACGGCAGTTCGGCCGCCAGCGCGTCGATCCCGCCGGGATCGCGGTCCACCGCCGCGACGACGGCTCCCTCGGCCACCAGCGCCCGCACCACGGCCGCGCCGATGCCCTGCCCGGCCCCGGTGACCATCGCGACGGCACCGGCGAATTCGGACTGTTGCTGCACAGGACATCCCCTCCGACCAGCAAGATTAGGCAAGCCTAACCTAACACAGCTGTTCGCCTGTGCCGAGCGCCTGTACGAATCCCGCTGCTTCGCCGTCAACTCGCTCCGGACGCACGGAGGCCGTCCGCCCCGGACGATCCGGCGGCCCCGGTCTCCTTCCGGCACCGAAGAACCGGCACCGAGAAGCGGGCATCGAAGAGCGGGTGCCAAAAGGCCGGCACCGAAAAGCCGGCACCGAAAAACGGGTGCCGAAAAGCGGGTGCCGCCCACCCATGGATGAAGCAGCATGAGCCGTATGTCTGATACCTCAGTACTCACCCGGGCCGAGGCCGTCGAGCGCCACCACCTGCTCGACGTCCGCACCGTCCGCCTCGACCTCGACCTGACCCGCGGTCGGGAGGTCTTCGGCTCCACCACGGTGATCCGCTTCGGCTGCACCACCCCGGGCGCCGGGACCTACGTGGACGTCAAACCGGCCGCGCTCCGCCGGGTGGTGCTGAACGGCCGCGAACTGGACGTCGCCGCGCTGCGCGCCGGGCGCTTCCCGCTGACCGGCCTGGCGGCCGACAACGAGCTCACCGTCGAGGCCGACATGGCCTACTCGCACACCGGCGAGGGCATGCACCGCTTCACCGACCCGGCCGACGGCGAGGACTACGTCTACACCCAGTCCTTCCTCGACGACGGCCCGCGGGTGTTCGCGTCCTTCGACCAGCCCGACCTCAAGGCGCGGTACACGGTGTCCGTCACCGCGCCGCGGCAGTGGACCGTGGTCGGCAACGGCGTGGGCCGCCAGGTCACGCCCGGGCGCTGGGAGTTCGCGCCCACCCCGGCAATCAGCAGCTACCTGGTCTCCGTGGTGGCCGGCCCGCTGCACTCGGTGCGCGCCGAGCACGACGGGATCCCGCTCGGCCTGCACTGCCGCCGCTCGCTCGCCGCCCACCTGGACGCCGACGCCCCCGAGCTGCTGGAGGTCACCCGGCAGGGCTTCGACCACTACCACCGGGTCTTCCGGCACCGCTACCCCTTCGACAGCTACGACCAGTGCTTCGTGCCGGAGTTCAACGCCGGCGCGATGGAGAACCCGGGCTGCGTCACACTGCGCGACGAGTTCGTGTTCCGCTCCGCCGTGGACGACACCAGGCGCGAGGAACGCGCCCTGGTGGTGGTGCACGAGATGGCGCACATGTGGTTCGGCGACCTGGTCACCATGAACTGGTGGGACGACCTGTGGCTGAACGAGTCCTTCGCCGAGTACATGGCCTACAGCGTCACCGCCTCCTCCACCCGCTTCACCAGCGCCTGGACCGGCTTCGCCGCCAACCGCAAGACCTGGGGCTACGACGCCGACCAGCGCCCCTCCACCCACCCGGTGGCACCCGGCACGGTGGACGACACCGCCCAGGCGCTGCAGAACTTCGACGGCATCTCCTACGCCAAGGGCGCCGCCGCGCTGCGCCAGCTGGTCGCCTGGCTCGGCGAGGAGGCCTTCCTGGCCGGCGTCAACGACTACTTCGACGAGCACGCCTTCGGCAACGCCACCCTCGACGACCTGCTCCGTGCCCTGGCCGCGACCAGCGGCCGCGACGTCCACGGCTGGGCCGACCGCTGGCTGCGCACCACCGGCGTGGACACCCTGCGGCTGACCGACGGCCGGATCGAGCACACCTCGGCCGACGGCGGGCCGCGCCCGCACCAGCTGACCGTGGGCCACTACCGGCGCACCACCGAGGGCGCCCTGGAGCTGGCCGACCGCGTGCCGCTCGACCTGGCGGCCGACGGCACCGCGGCGGTGAAGGCCGACGCCGAGCTGACCCTGCTCAACGACACCGACCTCAGCTTCGTCAAGATCCGTCTCGACCCCGGCTCCTGGCGGACCGTGCGCTCCTCACTCGGCGCCGTGCCCGAGGAGCTGGCCCGGGCCGTGCTCTGGAGCGCCGCCCGGGACGAGGTGCGCGACGGGGAGCTGGCGCCCGGCGAGTACCTGGAGCTGGTCGCCGCCCACCTGCCCGGCGAGACCTCGGTGCACCTGGTCGACGCGGTGCTCTCCTTCGCCCGCGACTTCGTGGTGGACTGCGCCGTGCCGCCGACCGCACGGCCGGCGGCACTGGCCGTCCTGAACGAGGTCTGCCGCACCCTGCTGCGCCGCACCGAGGACGAAACGGACCGCACCGGGCTGCGCCTGGTGGCCGCGCGCGGCGTGATCGGCACCGCCGCCGGCGAGGCGCAGGCCGCCGAGCTGCGCGACTGGCTGGCGGCCGGCACCGTGCCCGGCGGGCCGGTGCTCGACCCGGACCTGCGCTGGCAGCTGCTGCTGCGGCTGTGCGTGCTCGGCGCGGCGGGCGAGCCGGAGATCGCCGCCGAACTCGCCGCCGACCCCAGCGACACCAGCGAGAAGGGCGCCGCCCGCTGCCGCGCCGCACTGCCCGACCCGGAGGCCAAGGAGGCCGCCTGGCAGGCGCTGTTCCACGGCGAGCTCTCCAACTACCTGGCCGCCGCCACCGCCAGGGGCCTGTGGCAGCCCGAGCAGGCCGAGCTGCTGGACGGGCTGACCGCCCGCTACTTCGAGGAGCTGGGGTCGGCCGCCGCCCGCCGCGGCCCCGCACTGGCCCGGGTGCTCGCCACCACGGGCTTCCCCGCCTTCGCCGCCACCGAACGGACGGTACGGGCGGCCGAGGCCTGCCTGGCCGACCCGGAGCTCACCGCGGCGACCCGGCGCGGACTGGTGGACCAGCTGGACACCCTGCGCCGCGCCGTCCGGGCACGGGCGCGGGCCGAGCGGTAGCACCCCCGGCGGGCGGTAGGCGGCGGCGTGGCCCGGGTGGTCGCGCCGCCGTCTCGTGCTGTCCCGTGCCGCCGCACCGCGACGCCGCGCCCTGGTCCGACAGGGCCCGTCCTCTGGCAAGGCCCGCAGGACGTATCCCGGGCGCCGGTCGACCGGACCCTAGCGCGGTGCGGCGGGGGTCGTCGGAGCCTTCGCGGGAGCCGTCGAGGACTTCCCGGGAGCCGTGGAGGCGGGGGCCGTCGGGGCGGTGGGGGCCGTCGCGGGGGTGCCGGGGGTGCCGGGGGCGCCCGGGGCGGCGGGCGCCGGGGAGAGGCCGGTGCAGCCGCGCAGGCCGTCGCGGCGCTTGAGGGCGGCCTCGGCGGTGGCGCCGGTGACCGGCTCCGGGATGCCCTTGTCGTCGATGGTGGCCGGGGTGAAGGCCTCGCCGGTCACCTTCCCGTCGGCGGTGAGGGTGAGGGTGGTGACACCGGTCTCGTTGGAGTTGGCGTAGTTCGAGGTGCCGTACCAGAGGAAGTTGCCGAAGCCGTACCCGATGTAGGTGTCGCCGAGCATGCCCGAGCCGACCATGGTGTGCGCGTGGGTGCCGACCACGGCGGTGGCTCCGGCGGTGGCGAGCTTCTTCGCGATGGTGGTCTGCGGACCGGTCGGGCAGGCCTTGCCCTCGTCGCCCCAGTGCAGGTAGACGAGCACCACCGGGGCCTGCTGCTTCGCCGTCTCCACCGCCTTGACCAGCGCCGGGACGTCCAGCGCCGAGGCGATGCCCGGCTTGCTCGCGCCGGCCCGCCACTTCTGGTTGGTGAGGTCCTCGACCTGGCTGGCGGCGACCACCGCGACCTTCACCCCGCGCACGGTGGTGACGTACGGGGCGTACGCCTCCTTGGCGTTGCGCCCGACGCCGACCACCGGGATCGGCGAGGAGTCCTTGGCGGCGAGGGTGTCGGTGAGGCCGTCGGCGCCGAAGTCCACGGCGTGGTTGTTGGCCATCGAGACGACGTCGACGCCCGAGTCCTTGAGCACCGACAGCGCCTTGGGCGAGGTGCGGAAGGTGTACGTCTTCGGCTCCGGGGCGCCGCGCCCGGTGATCGCGGTCTCCAGGTTGAGGACCGACAGGTCGGCGTCGGCGAGGGTGCGGGAGATCGGGCCGAGCGCAGGCTCGGGCGGCTTGACCGCCAGCCGGGCCTCGGTGCGGCCCTCGAAGTGGACGTCCCCGGCGAAGGCGACGGTGATGGTGCCGTCGGGCCGGGGCGGGGCGCTCTTGCCCGGGGCCGTGCCGGAGGGCGAGCCGCCCGGCGCCGAGGACTCGCCCGGCGGGACGGGGGCGGCGGAGGCCGGGGCCGGGGCGGGGTCGTCCGGCCCGCAGGCGGTGACGGCGGTCAGTCCGGCGAACAGCGCGACGGCGGCCGCGGCACGGCGCATGAGTGGATCCCCCCGAGGATGATGCGAGAACGATCAGCGTACGCCACCGAATCACCACCGCTCGGACCCGAGCTCGCAACATTCCGGCCACAAAAGGGCACGGCGCGGCGGCCCCGACCGGGCGCCGACGGCCGCTCCCCGGACGGCGCGCCCGGCCCACCTGGCCGACCCGTCCCAACCGCCCACCCGACCGGGCCACCGCGTCCCTGGCGCGGAGGCGGGCGGGCGCGCAGCGTGGTGTGGAGGGGGCGAGTACGGGGGAAGCGCGTGCGAGGGGAGCCCGTGCAGGGGAGCGCGCGCGTAGGGGGGCGAGTCCCGCACCGAAGGCCCGGAGGTGTGACGTGATGGGCAGCAATCAGCTCTCCTCCGCGGGTGACGTCTCCCCCGCGGGCGGCGGCCGCGCCTCCCCCGCCCGGGAGCGCCGGATCGTGGTCGGGATCGACGGCTCCCCGCCGTCGAAGGCGGCCCTGCGCTGGGCGGTCGGCCAGGCCGTGCTCACCGGGGCGACGGTGCACGCGGTGGCGGCCTGGGAGTACCCCTCGCTGTACGGGTGGTTCGCGCCGATGGTGGACGACGGCTTCGAACGGATCGCCCGCCGGACGCTGAGCGCCGAGATCAACGAGGTCCTCGGCCCGGACCGCCCGGTGGACGTCCGGGAGAGCCTGGTGCTGGGCCACGCCGCCGAGGTGCTGCTGGAGGCCGCCGAGGGGGCCGACCTGCTGGTGCTGGGCAGTCGCGGCCGGGGCACCTTCGCCCGGACCCTGCTCGGCTCGGTGTCCACCCGGTGCGCGGTGCACGGGGTCTGCCCGGTGGTGATCGTCCGCGCCGACGGGACGGCCTCCCCCGCGGCCACCGCCCTCGGGGTCGAACAGCTGGCACCCGGGGCCGTGCGCACCAAGGACTGGCAGCTCAGCCTGCACGTGGTCGAGGACGAGGACACCACCCGGGTGCACGCCGTGCTGGACGCCGACGGCAACGTGCTGCACAGCGACACCCGCTCCCGCCGCAACCCGCGCGACGCCCCGGCCCCGGCGGTCGGCGACGAGTTCGCGGTCGGCCGCGCCCTGGTGGACCTCGGCCACCAGCTGCTGCGCGCCGGCGTCCACGGCGCCACCGGGACCACGGAGGAGTGAACAACCCGGCCGGGGGTGGGAACCGGGCCGTGGCGTGAGCGGCGAGCGGCCGGGTACGCCATGCTGAATCACCGCTGAACCGCCGCACCCCGTTACCCCCGTCCCTCCCCGACCCGATCATCCCCTCCCCGCCCCGACCGGAAGAGCCGCTCCCCGCCATGGACACCACGCCAGCCTCCGAGGCCCCCACCCCGGAGGCCGCCCCGGACTTCACCCCCGACGAGCGCGCCCGGGGCCGGGCACTGCGCCGCGCCCAGCTGCCGTGGGCGCTGGGCGGGCGGCTGGCGGGCCTGGCGCTCACCCTGCTGCTCGGCCTCACCCCGGTCGGCGCCGCCGTGGTGACCGCCGTCGGCGGCTGGTTCGGCGGCTCACGGACGGCCGGGGTGCTGGCCGGAGCGGCAGCCCTGGTGCTGCTCGGCCAGGCGCTGCAGCTGCCGTTCGGCGCCGGGGCGCGGACCGTCCGGGTCCGGTACGGGCTGGTGACCCAGGGCTGGGCCGGGTGGGCGTTGGACGCCGTACGCGGCCTCGCGCTCACCCTCGTCCTCGTCCTCCCGCTCGCGCTCGGGCTGTTCGCGCTGACCGCCTGGTCGCCGCAGCGCTGGTGGCTGCCGGGGGCGGGCGCGGCGGCGCTGCTGACGGTGGCGCTCTCCTTCCTCCATCCGCTGCTGATCGAGCCGGTGTTCAACCGCTTCTCCCCGATGCCCCCGGGGGAGCTGCGCACCGCGCTGCTGGCGCTGGCCGAGCGGGACGGCGTCCGGGTGCGGGACGTCCTGGTCGCGGACGCCTCCCGCCGCACCACCGCGCTCAACGCGTACGTCTCCGGGTTCGGGGCGACCCGCCGGATCGTCGCGTACGACACCCTGCTGACCACCGCCGAGCCGCGCGAGGTGGAGCTGGTGGTCGCGCACGAGCTGGGCCACGTCAAGCACCGGGACGTGCCGGTGGGTACCGCGCTGGGCGCGGTCGGTGCGGCCGTCGCGGTGGCCGTCCTCGGCCTGCTCGCCACCTGGCGGCCGCTGCTGGACGCCGCCGGGGCGACGGACGCGGCGGACCCCCGGGCGCTGCCGCTGCTGGCGGCACTGGCGGCGCTGCTGGGCGCGCTGTCGGGGCCGGCGCAGTGTGCGGTGAGCCGTCGGATCGAGGCCAGGGCGGACCGGCACGCGCTCGAACTGACCGGGGACGTCGAGCAGTTCGTGGCGATGCAGCGCAGACTGGCCGTGGCGAACGTCTCCGATGTCGACCCGCCGAGGGTGCTTGAGCTACTGTTCGCCACTCACCCGAGTGCGACCAGCCGGATCGCCGCCGCCCGCGCCTGGCAGGCCGCACCGGAACGGCGGGCGCCGGAGCGGGGCGCGATCCCGGGCACATCTGTTGTATAGTGCAACAAATATCGAGGAGATAGGAACGCCGTGCCCGGCCGCCAGTCGTCCATCGAGACCATCCAGCGCGAGCTGACCGCCTTCGCCCGCCGCGCCCGGCACAAGGCCTCCCAGCTGCACCCCGACCTCTCGCTGGTCACCTACAGCATCCTCGACCTGATCACCGAGCGCGGCGGCTGCCGGGCCGCCGACGTGGCCGCGTACTTCATGCTCGACAAGTCCACCGTCAGCCGCCAGGTCACCGCCCTGGAGAAGCTCGGCCTGCTGGCCCGCGAGACCGACCCGGACGACCAGCGCGGCCAGATCCTGCGCGCCACCGAGGCGGGGCTCACCCTGCTGCGGGACGCCAACGAGCAGCGTCGGCTCTCCTTCACCGCGCGCTTCACCGACTGGTCCGACGAGGACGTCGCCCGCTTCGCCGACTACCTGGCCCGCTACGGCCAGGAGGGCTGACCGGGCACCGCAGGGAGCGGGCGGAGCCCTGCCGGGAGGCGTGAGCCGAGCGCTGGCGGGAATCAGGAACCGAACGCTGCCGGGGAGTGAGCCCGGCCGCTCCGGGTGCGCCCCGGCACCCCCACGGTGTACAGAGGAGGAGTGCCCCTCCGGCAGCGTCCCGATGCGCCGCACCCGCCGCCCGCGCCGCATCCCCCCGACCGCCGCCGCGCCTGGCGGCCCGACCGCCGGGTGCTGACGGCGCTCACGCTCGCGCTGATCGTGCTGATCACCGTCGTCGACATCGTCTCCCCGCCGGACGTCCACCTCGGCCCGCTGCTGATCGTCGCCCCCGCCCTCACCGCCTCCTTCGCCGGCCCCCGGGCCACCGCCGGGGTCGCCGCGCTCGCGTTCGCCGCGCTGACCGTCATCGGCGCCGTCCGGGACGGCCTGACCAGCGCGAACATCGAGACCCAGCTCAGCGCGCAGCTGATCGTCTCGGCGCTGATCGTCGGCCTGCGGGTGCTGCGCGAACGGCACGAGCGCGAACTGGCCCGGGTGCGCTCGGTGTCCGAGGCCGCCCAGCGGGTGCTGCTGCGCCCGCTGCCGGAGCGGATCGGACCACTCCACCTGGCCTCCGTCTACCTGGCCGCCGAGGCCGAGGCGCAGGTCGGCGGCGACCTGTACGCGGCCGCCCGCACCGCCACCGGCACCCGGCTGCTGGTCGGCGACGTGCGCGGCAAGGGCCTCTCCTCGCTCGGCGACGCGGCCCTGCTGCTCGGCGCCTTCCGCGCCGCCGCCCACCTGCACGCCGAACTGCCCGACCTGGCCGCCTACCTGGACGGCAGCGTCAGCTGGGACCTCGCCCAGCTCGCCGAACAGTCCCGGCGGGACCGGTGGGAGCGGCGCGAGCGGCAGGCGCTCTCCGCACTGCCCTTCCCCCCGCCCGAGGAACCCCCGGAGGAGAGCGGCGACTCCGGCGAGTCGTTCATCACCGCCGTGCTGCTCGACATCCCCGACGACGGCTCCCCGGTGCGCCTGATCGACTGCGGCCACCCTCCCCCGCTGCTGCTGCACCCCGACGGCATCACCGCCCTCGCCGCCCGCCAACCGTCCCCGCCGCTGGGCCTCGGCGAGCTCGCGCCGACGCGGTACGAGACGGAGACCTTCCCGTTCCGGCCCGGCGACCGGCTGCTGATCTACACCGACGGCGTGATCGAGGCCCGCGACGCCCAGCGGCGCTTCTACCCGCTCACCGAACGCGTCACCGCCTGGCGTGCCGAACACCCCGCCGCCCTGCTCCACCACCTGCGCCGCGACCTGCTCGCCCACGTCGGCGGCCGACTGAACGACGACGCGGCCATGGTCGTGGTCGAGCGGCTGCCGTGAGGGCGGCCGACGAGCGCCCCGTGACGATCGTCCTCGGAACGACGGCGGGCAGCCCTGTCGGATTGCCTTCTCCCGGCCCTCGTCGGGCCGGCCGCGGTGCCTCGGGCACGGCTCCCGGCCTGATCGCCTCCGGGCGTGTACGAGGCCGAGGCCGAAGCCGAAGCCCAGGCCGAGGAGGGCGGGCACGGCAGCCGTCGCGGCGAGGGCGCGCGGGTGGCGGAGGTCGAACATGCCGGGGCTCCTTCCCGGGGCCCGGACGGCCCCGCTCGTGGTGCCCCAACGATGACCCCGGCCACCCCTCCCGCACATGTACCGAACGGCACATCCTGAGCAGCGGCACCCCCACGTCCCCCTGCCGATCGGCAGGGGACACCGGCCGCGTCCACACGGTGGGAAGGAATTCTCCCCACCCGTACCCGTACCCGTACCCGCGGCCCCCGGCAGGCCCTACGGCTGGCGGACGTACGGGGTCGTCGTGCTCACCCAGGCGAAGCCGAGGCGCTGCAGGATCGGCCGGCTCTGGTCGCTCGCGTCGACCTGGAGGTACTCGTAGCCGAGCTCGGCCGCGAGGCGGGCGCGGTGGGCGATGAGGGCGCGGTAGATGCCCCGGCCGCGCCAGTCGGGTGCGGTGCCGCCGCCCCAGAGGCCGGCGAACCCGGTCCCCGGGATCAGCTCCATCCTGGCGCCGCTGACCGGGCGGTCGCCGGCCATCGCGACGACCATGCTGACCGTCCCGACGCCGTGCCGCAGGTGGTCGAGCAGCCGCTCGCGCAGACGGGGGTTCTCGGCGCCGAAGGCCTGTGTGTGGGCGTCCATCAGCAGGTCCACCCCGGCCGGGTCGGTCACCGGGAGCAGCCGGACGCCCTCGGGCAGGGCGGCCTCGGCGGGCAGGTCCGCGATCCGGGCGAGCATCAGCGCCTCGTCCGGCTCCGGGGTGAAACCGGCCGCCAGCAGGCGGGCGCCGAGGTCGGCGGGGCGGTCGTGGGAGTAGGCCTTCCACTCGAACTCCAGCCCCAGTCCGGCGAAGTGGCGCACCTGCGCGGCGATCGCCGCGTCCGCCCCGGCCTCGTCCAGCCCGGACCAGACCACGCCGTTCCAGCTGTGCTCCGAGCCCACCTGCCGGACCACCGCACCGTCGCGCTCGACGCGGCAGCCGGGATCGGGCGGCGTGTTGCGCCGGATCCGGTCGTCGAACAGGGCAAGCATGTCGTCATGATCCATCCGCTCACTCCAGCACGGTCCGCGAGCGCGCACCATCGAGTTTCCGCGCCACCGGCTGCGGGCGGCGCCCCCCGGTCGGCTCCGGGCGGCGCTCCCCGTCCTGCCGCGGGCGACGGCCCCCGGCCTGCTCACGCTCCCCGTCCTGCCGCGGGCGACGGCCACCGGTCTGCTCACGCTCCCCGGCCGACCGGCGGTCCGCCGCCCGGAGCCGGCCGGACCGGATCGCCTCGCTCGGCGCCTCCGCGCCCATGATGGCGTCCAACAGGCCGCGCGCTTCGGCGAGTTCGTCCATCTGCCGGGTGATCCGGGCGCGTTCCCGGGCCAGACCGTCGAGCAGTTCCGGGCAGGTCGGGCCGGGAGGGCGCTGCCCCGGGCCCGGCAGGCCCTGGAGGATCTCGGCGATCACGGCGCTGTTGAGGCCGGCCGCGAGCAGGGTGCGGATCCCGCGGACGGTGTCGACGTCCGGCTCTCCGTACTCTCGGTAGCCGCTGGGGCGGCGCTCGGGCGTGAGCAGCCCCTGCTCCTCGTAGTAGCGCAGCGCGCGCGGGGTGGCCCCGGTGCGCCGGGCGAGCTCTCCGATCCGCATCGCGGACACCTCCTCGACGGACCGTTCACCGCAGGACGCCACCGAGGTTCTCCACCGAAGCCCCCGTGACATTCCGCCGCGCCCCTCCGCCTTGACTCTGCCGTCGGCGTGAAGGTCTAGCGTAACCGCCATGCCGAACGAACGATCTTCCTCAACCTCCCCTGCCCGCACCGCCGTTGCCATGCTGGGCCTGGGTCCGATGGGCCGGGCGCTGGCCGGGGCGCTGCTGGCCGCCGGCCATCCGGTCACCGTGTGGAACCGCACGCCGGGCCGGGACGCCGAACCGCTCGCCCTCGGCGCGCGGTCGGCCGCGAGCCCCGCCGAGGCGGTGACGGGCTCCACCGAAGGAGCCACGGGCCCCGCCGAGGCCGGCGCCCCGCTCGCCCTGCTCTGCGTCCGCGACCAGCCGGCCGCCCGCGCCGTACTGGAGGCCACCGGGGCGGCACTGCGCGGCCGGACCGTCGTCAACGCCACCTCGACCGCGCCGGGCGACGCGCGGGCGAACGCCGCCGACGCCGAGGCCCGGGGCTACCGCCTCCTGAACGCCGCGGTCCTCACCCCCACCCCGACCATCGGCCGCCCGGAGGGCACCGTCCTGCTGAGCGGCGACGCCGAGGTCTTCGCCGCCCACGAGGCGACGCTGCGGGCGCTGGGCACCGTACGCCACGTGGGCGCGGACCCGGGCCGGGCGGCGGCCTTCGACGCGGCCCTGCTCGACCTGTTCTGGACCACCGTGCACGGCTGCCTGCACGCCCTCGCGCTGGCCCGCGCCGAGGGCATCAGCGGCGCCGAACTCGCGCCGTACGCCCAGGGGTTGCCGCGCCTGCTGCCGCCGCTGATCGACCGCTTCGCGCAGCGCGCGGACGACCGCCGGCATCCGGGCGACCACAGCAGCCTCGCCTCCGCCGAGGCCGGGCTGGCGCACGTCGCGCACACCGCCCGGGCGCGCGGCCTGGACACCTCCGTCCTGGACGCGGCGCTCGCCGTCACCCGGCGGGCGGTCGGGGCCGGGCACGGGTCGGACGGGGTGTCCGCCCTGGTCGACCTGCTCGCCGGATAGCCGGGCAGCCGGGTAACCGGGCAGCCGGGTAACCGGACAACCGAGCAGCCGGGAACCGGGCAGCCGGACACCCCGCCGACCGGGCCCGCTACTGCGCCAGGTACCCGCCATCCACCGGCAGCACGACCCCGGTGACGAAGGACGCGTCGTCGGAGGCGAGGAAGAGGACGGCCGCCGCGACCTCGGCCGGGTCGCCGAGCCGCCCCATCGGGTGCAGCTTCTCGATCGCCCCGAGGTACTCGGTGCCGCCGGGCTCGTCGTACAGCCGGGCGACCCGCTCGGTGGTGATGGTGCCGGGGGCGACGGCGTTGACCCGGATGCCGCGGTCGGCCCATTCGACGGCGAGGTGCTTGGTCAGGCCGGAGGCGACGAACTTGGCGGGCCCGTACACCGCCTGGCCGCGCTGGCCTGCCTCGCCGGAGATGGAGGAGAGGCAGACGATCGAGCCGCCGGGCCGGTCCTGCGCGGTCATCGCCTCGATCGCGTACTTGCAGGTGAGGAACATGCCGCGGCCGTCCACCGCCATCACGTGGTCCCAGTCCTCGGCGGTGGCCTCGGTGATCTCCATCAGCGGGATGATCCCGGCGTTGGCCACCAGCACGTCCAACCGCCCGTGCCGCTCGACGGCGGCGGCCACCAGCCGGCGCGCGTCCTCGTCCCGGGCCACGTCGCCGACCACCGTGCTGACGGCGTCCGGGAACCGCTCGGCCAGCCGGTCCAGCCCGGCCTCGTCCACGTCGAAGGCGACCACCGACGCGCCCTCCCGGACGAAGCGTTCGGCGACGGCCCGTCCGATACCACTGGCCGCACCCGTCACCGCACAGGAGCGGCCGGCCAGCCGCCCGCCCGCGGGGCTCCCCGCGTTCTCAGTCACCATGGCGCGACTCTACCCAGCGGGCGGCCACGCGTCGGGCGCCTTCGGCCGGTCCGCCGGATCCGGCCGGTCGGCGGCTCAAAAGCGGCCCGGAGCGGGACCGGGGGGCGGAGCGGAGAGAAGCAGGAGCCGGCAGAAGGCCACCGACGACAGCGGCGGCCGGGACCGTCGGTACGGTCCCGGCCGCCGCGCCGGCTCGACGGCGGGTACTACACCCGCGCGTCCGTCGCCAGGGCCTCCGCCACCGGAAGGTTGGGCTGCGGGTGGGTCAGCAGGTGCACGCCCGCCGCCAGCGCGCCGCCGACCAGCGGGGCGAGCAGGAACAGCCACAGCTGCGACAGCGCGTCGCCGCCCGCGAACAGCGCCGGGCCGAGGCTGCGCGCCGGGTTGACCGAGGTGCCGGTGAGCGGGATGCCGACCAGGTGGACGACCACCAGCGCGAGGCCGATCGGCAGCCCGTCGAAGCCGACCGCGGCCAGCCGGTGGGTGACCGCCAGGACGACGTACACCAGCAGGAAGGTGAGGATGACCTCGGTCAGGAACGCGCCGCCGGCGTTGATGTGCATCTGGGAGCGCTCGCCCCAGCCGTTGGTGCCGAGCTTGCCGTGGGTCTCGAGCCCCGGTATCTGCTTCGCCAGCAGCAGGACGAGCCCCGCACCCGCGATGCCACCGAGCAGCTGCGCCACCCAGTACGACACCGCCGTGCGCCCGTCGATCCGGCGGGCCAGCAGGAAGCCGAGCGTCACCGCCGGGTTGACGTGGCAGCCGGAGATCGGGCCGAGCGCGTACGCGAGCGCCAGCAGCACGAAGCCGAACGCGAACGCGATGCCCACCGGACCGATCGCCACCCCCGCGAGCACCGCCGCACCCACTGCCAGCAGCACCAGCAGCAGGGTCCCGAGGAACTCGCCGATCACCGCCCGCCTGTCCGTTCCACCCATGCGCCTGGTCCTCCTGACCGTCAGGGCAGGCGGTCCGGTGCCGCCCACGTCCGGCCAACCCTGGTCGACCGTTCGAGGGACCGCATGTCGGCCGGACGGCGTAGCGCCGTGTTTACGGCGCGTCCGCCTGCCGAATTACTCCGAACGGATGAAACCGTACGGAAATGGCGCAGCCAATGCAAAACGGAAGCAAAACGGGCAGACAGGGACAGGGCGGGCGCCGTGTGCCTGTCAGACCGTCAGCACGATCTTGCCGCGCAGGTGCCCGCCCTCACTGACCCGCTGCGCCTCGGCCGCCTCCGCCAGCGGGAACACCCGGTGCAGCGGCAGCCGCAGGGTGCCCGCCTCGTGCAGGGCCAGCGCGGCCGCGTAGGCGCTCGTGTAGTAGGGCTCGACGCCCTCGGCGCCACCGGTGAACCGGACGCCGTGCTCCTGCGCGCCCTGGATGTCGGCGATCGTCAGCACCCGGTCCGCGCCACCCACCAGCTCGATCGACAGCGGCAGCACCCCGCGCCCGGCCGCGTCCAGCACCCGGTCCACCCCGCCCGGGGCGGCGGCCCGCACCCGCTCGGCCAGGCCCTCCCCGTACGTCACCGGGATCGCGCCGAGCTCGCGCAGGTGGTCGTGGTTCGACTCGCTCGCGGTGCCGACCACGGTGATCCCACGGGCCCGGGCGAACTGGAGCAGCACGGTGCCCACCCCGCCGGCCGCACCGTGCATCAGCAGGGTCTCGCCGGGCCGCACGCCCAGGACGGCGAGGGCGCGCTCGGACGTCTCGGCCGCCGTCGGGATCGCGGCGGCCTCCGTCCAGCCCAGGGTGGCGGGCTTGTGGGCCAGCATCGCCGCGTCCACCAGCGCCCGCTCCGCGTAGCCGCCGCCCATCAGGGCTCCGAACACCTCGTCGCCGGGGGCGAAGCCGCGCACCTCGGCGCCGACGGCCTCCACCACGCCGGACACCTCGAAGCCCGGAACGTAGGGGAAGGAGACCGGGAAGAACCCGGCCAGCTCGCCGGTGCGCAGCTTGTGGTCCAGCGGGTTGACGCCCACCGCGCGGACCGCGACCCGCACCTGGCCGGGGCCCGGGGCGGGCAGTTCGATGTCGATCGGGCGCAGCACGTCCGCGCCGCCGAACTCGGGGAAGGCGATCGCCTTGGTCATGGGAAGGTCCTTCGGTTCCAGGGGAGTTGTTGCCTCCGACGTCTTCCATCCTGCGACCGGGGCAACGGCGGCCCAGCCAGTCCTTCGGACGGTTCGACCTGTCCGAACGGCCAGGCGGGCCCGGCGGCGCCCGAACTAGGCTGGACCGCATGGACACCACTGAGCCGCCCGGAACCGCCACGCGCACGCGCACGGACGGGGCGGGCACGGGCGATCCGCGCGCGGACGTGACGCACACGGACGGGACGCACACGGACGGGACCTGGCGCGACCGCTGGAGCCGCCCCGAGGACGCGCTCGCACGGGCCGTCGAGGTGCTGCGCGCCCCCCGGCCGGACCTCCTGCTGCGCCTGTCCGACGTGCTCGGCACCCTCGTCCCGCACACGGCGCTCGCGCAGCTCAGCGGCGTCTGCACGTTCAACCCCTCCCACAGCTACGGCCCGCCCGAACTCACCGCCGCCATCAGCACGCTGGACCTGTCCCGGCTGGCCGAACAGGCGGCCGCGACCACCTCCGCCGGCCGCCCCTGGCAGGGCGAGGCCGAACTCGCCGGACAGTCCCGGCCGGTCGTCGTCGTCACGACCACGCCGGGCAACGACAGCGGCGCCGTCCTCGTCCTCGTCCGGGCGGGCACCGAACCGGTCGCCCCCGGGGCACTCGCCGTCCTGCAACAGCTGTGGGACCTGGTCATCGCCCACTCCGACCACCGCGCCACCGACGCCGCCCCCACCCAGACCGCCGCCTCCCGCGCCTCCGCCAACGCCCGCGCCCGCGCCATCGCCGAGTTCACCGGCACCCACAGCGCCGCGCTCACCGCGATCCTGGCCCCACTGCGCTCGACCGGCCTGGACGACGCCACCGCCCGCCGCAACGCCACCGAACTGGCCGTCACCGCCCTGCTCGACCTGCGCCAGGGCGCCGAACTCGACCGCGCCCTCAGCGAGGAACCCGCCGACGCCGCCTTCGCCCGACTCGTGCGCGAACTGCGCCCGCTGCTGCGGCACACCCGGGTCCACCTCGACGTCGCACCCCCACCGGAAGCCGACCGCTCCGTCCCGGCCGACGCCGCCCACACCGCCCGCGACGCCGTCCGGGTGGCCGTCCTGCTGATGCTGGAACAGGAGAAGCCGACCCGGCTGCACGTCAGCTGGCAGCTCACCGCCGACGGCCAACTGCGCGCCGTCGTACGCGGCGACGGCCTCGGCCTGCTCACCGCCGACGCCCTCACCGTCCACCGCACCGCCGACCGCATCACCGCCCTCGGTGGACGCCACGGCGTCGAGGCCATCCCCGGCTGGGGCACCACCGTGACCGTCGACCTCCCGCTCGCCCTGCCCGAACCCGCCCTCGCCACCGACCCCCTCGACGGCCTCCAACCGCGCGAACTCGAGGTCCTCGACCAGCTCGCGCGGGGCCGCCGCAACCGGGACATCGCGGCGGCGCTCCACATCAGCGAGTCGACGGTGAAGTTCCACGTCGCCAACATCCTCGCCAAACTCGACGTCTCCTCCCGCGGCGAAGCCGCCGCCCTGGCCCACCGCGCCGGACTGCCCCGCGGCCCGGTCGGACTGCACGCGGCATCCTGAACACCCCTCCCCCACCTGAGGAATAGCCGACATGACCGACCCCACCACCCCGGGCCCGACCACCTGGGACCCGACCACCCCCGGGCTCCTGCGCCTGCCCTCCGGCCGCCTCCTGCGCGGCCGCGGCCTCAGCAAGCCCCTGCCGCCCGGCCCCCGACCCGACTTCGGCCTCTACCTGTTGGGCCGCCCGCCACACGTCGACTGGCCCAGCCGCTGGGTACGCTGGCCCGACTTCCGCCTCCCCACCGACCGCACGGACGCCACCGACGCCTTCCGCGAAGCCTGGGAACGCTCCGCCACCCAACGCGTCGAACTCGCCTGCGCCGGCGGCCGGGGCCGCACGGGCACCGCGCTCGCCTGCATCGCCGTCCTGGACGGCGTCCCGGCCGCCGAAGCGGTGGCGTACGTGCGGGAGCACTACAGCCGGCACGCCGTCGAAACACCGTGGCAGCGCAAGTTCGTGGAGCGGCTGGCCTAGATCGGGTGGGTAGCGTTCCAAGGATCTCGACCGCCAATCAGGTCACGGGCGGAACCGTCAACGGCGACGTGTACCAGGCTGGAACGATCAACCTGATCAAGGTCTCAGCACCCAAGGTCACTGCGGGCGCCTGAAGCCCTCACAGGTCCCAGGTGCGGGCCGCTGCCCAGGTCTCCAGGGGCTGCCAGTCGATGGTGGGGTGTTCGGCGTGCAGGGCGGCGGTGTCGATGGTGAGGCCGGGGGCCTGGAAGTGGCGGAACATCGTGGCGAGGTCCTCGGAGTGGGCCGCCACGACCGAGAGCGGCACCTGTTCGAAGCGGATGGGGCGGCCGCTGGCGGCGCTGATCGCGGCGGCGATCTGCTCGCCGGTGCGCCACTGGGAGGCGATGTCGATGCGGCGGCCCGCGTAGGCGTCAGGCCTGGCCAGGACGTGGGCGGCGAAGGTGCCGATGGTGTCGGCGGCGATCACGGGGAGTGGGACGCCGGGGGGCATGGGAAGGTGGAAGACGCCGTCGCGGAGGGACTGGAGGGTCCAGTCGTTGGCGTAGTTCTCCATGAAGGCGGCCGGGCCGAGGACGGTCCAGGGCAGGCTGAGGCCGGCCAGGCGCTGTTCGATGCGGTGCTTGCTGTCGAAGTGCGGGATGCCGGTGGAGCGGTCGGCGTTCGTGGCCGAGGTGAAGACGACGTGCCGGACGCTTCCGACTGCCCGGGCGGCGTCCACCAGGGCGGTGGCCTGGCGGACTTCGACACCGAGGTCGGTGCCGAACGGGGTGGACATCGCGAACAGTGCGCCGGTGCCGTCGAGGGCGGTGGCGAGCGAGGCCGGGTCGTCGAAGTCGGCGCGGGCCGGTTCGGCGCCGAGTGCTGCGAGCTGGGTGGCGGCGGGCGAGCCGGGGTTCCGGGTGAGGGCGCGGACGGGGCGGCCGGCGCGGAGCAGGGCGCGGGCGGTGGCGCCGCCCTGGGCGCCGGTGGCGCCGGTGACGGCGACGGGGAGGAGGCGGGCACGGGGGGCTGCGGACTCAGTTACCTGCGTCATGCAGACAACATAGGGAAAGATCTCTGCGTGGCGCAAATAATTATCGGGCAGCCGGTTACCCTTCCCCCATGACGACGACCCGCGACGAACTGATGGCCCGGCTGTGGCCGGTCTCGCGCCGCTACCTGGCCTCGTACGTGCTGTTCAACCAGGCCGTCGCCGACCATTTGGGCATGCACCCGACCGACGTCCAGTGCCTCAACCTGCTCACCCTGGAGGACGGGCCGGTCACCACCGGCCGGATCGCCGAACTCACCGGGCTGACCAGCGGCTCGGCCACCCGGCTGGTCGACCGCCTGGAGAAGGCCGGGCTGGTCGCCCGGCAGCGGGACCAGGCCGACCGCCGCCGGGTGCTGGTCGCGGTCCTCCCCGAGGCGCTGGAGCGCTTCGGGGAGGTGTGGCGCGAGCTGTCCACCGACTGGGCGGCCGTCTTCGCCGAGGACAGCGAAGCCGAACTCGCCTTCCTCCTGCGGCACATGAACCGCACCGTCGAGCTCAGCCACCGCCAGGTCGCCCGCCTGGCGGCCATGGAACCGGGCGAGCCGGGCGGGACGGGCCGCTCCTGAACCCGCCCGGTCAGGCCGACGGCGGCGCCGGCAGGGCGCCCAGCGCGAGAACGCCGCCTGGGCCGCCCCGGTAGACGGTCCCACCAGCGGCGGCCAGCGAGATCCGGCCGACCTCCTCCGAATCGTCCTGCCAGCGCATCCCGCCCGTCGACGGGTCGAACGCCCACAGCCGGCCGTCCCCCGACCAGGCGTAGACGCCGTCCTCGGTGGCGACCATGGCAGGGGTCCCGCCCTTCCGACCGGCGAAGGTGTTGGCCTTCCAGACCCAGTCGCCGGTCGTCGTGTCCAACCCGAACAGACGGTCCCCGCCGCCCATGTAGACGGTCCGACCGGCAGCCGACAGAGGGCAGCTCAGCTCCCCGTGCTGGACGGACGCCCAGAGCTGCGCGCCGGTCGCCGGGTCCAGCGCGGCGACGATCGTGGAGGCCATCGTCTCCGGGGGCGAGGAGACCAGCAGGGCGTCCCGGTGGACGGTCAGTGGGCCGCTGACGACGAGGTCGCGCTCCCAGAGGCGCTCACCGGTGCGGGCGTCCAGCGCCAGGAGCCCCCTCGGCCTCCCCGCCGTGTACACGGTGCCGCCGTCGAGGGCCAGAGCGGCCGAGACGCCCGCCGGGCCGGTCCAGCGCGGCGCACCGGTGGCCAGGTCGTAGCAGCGCACCGAGCTTCCGTACACCGCGAACACGCTGCCGCCGCCGACGGCGGGGCCTTGCCGCCACCCGCCCTCGGACCAGTCCGGCAGGGCGGCCTCCCAGCGCTGCTCTCCCGACGCCGCGTCCAGGACCCGCAGACGGGTGTCGGTGGCCACGCACACCACGCCGTCCCCGGCGGCCGACGGCCAGCCGCCCGGGGCAGCGGCGGCGTCGGGTGTGCCGACCGTACGGCTCCAGCGGACCGCACCGGTACGCGGGTCGAGGGCGCGCACGCAGCCGTCGAAGCCGGAGGCGTAGAGGCCCTGTCGGCGGTCGGCGGACAGCACGAGCCGCCCGCTCGCGGCGGTCGTCCGCCAGAGTCGCGGGCCGTGGGAGCTCTTTCGGCGGGCCCACTCGTTGACGCCGGCGGCGGCCGCGAGGGCGCCCAGGGCGGCGGCGCCCGTCAGCAGCCGCCGGCGGTTGACCAGGCGCCGGGCCGGTGGCGTCGGCACACCGTCCGGCGCGGCTTCCCGCACGTCCTCCGGTACGTCCTCCGGTACCGCATCGGGCGCCACGTCCGGCACCGCCTCGCGCGCCTCGTCCGGCACGGCGTCCCGTCTCGCATCGTCGTTCACGCCAGACAGGACCGCGCACCCGGCCCCAGGGTTGTGCCGGATCCGGAAGAAGATCACGACCGGCGGCGCCGGCCGACGGCCCTACGTCTTCCGCAGCTCCGGCGCCGGCACCCCGATCAGCAGCCGCCGGACCGCGTCCCAGGCCGCGCGCAGGGCGGCGGCGCAGGCCCGGGTGTCGGAGCCGAGCAGCCGCAGCCAGGCACCGCTGTCCTGCGGCAGCACGCTGACCCCGTAGAGCAGTTCGCCGTACTCCTGGCCGCAGCCGGCCACCGCCTCGTGCAGGACGTCCGCGATCCGGGCCGCCGGGGCGAGCGGGCTGAGGACGTACAGGCTGGACATCACGTCGTGCCCGGCCAGCACCGCCGGCCCGGTGACCCCGGCACCCCTACCGTCCCCTCCGCCTCCGCCTCCACCCGGCGAGGGCTCCAGCCGCACGGTGTCCAGTGCCACCAATTCACCACCTGGGCGCCGCACTTCGAGGTCCGAGGCGAACACCCGGTAGGCGTTGCGCTCGCCCCGGGCGAGGCGGCCGGCCAGGACGGTCTCGCCCGCCAGCACGGTCGCGTCCGGGTCGACGGTGAGGACGGTCCGCTGGTAGAGGCGCGAGTCGACGAAGGGGATCACCGGCTCGGGCAGGTACTCGACGTAGGCGCGCGGCCCGGCCGTCAGGTTGACCAGTTGCGTCGCGTAGTCGTGCTCCATCCGGTAGACCTTGGTGGCGGCCTGGGTGGTCAGGTGGACCGCCGTGTCGGCGCCGCAGTGCAGGTCGGTGCGGAGCCGGTCGGCCTGGAGGATGCCGCCGCCGGTGGACATCAGGAAGGTGACGGCGAGGTCGGGGCGGGCCGGGTCGAAGTAGAGCGGGCGCATGATCTGCAGCGGCGACTTCTGGTAGTGGCCGGTGAGTTCGGTGCGTCCGCCGACCCGCTCGAAGGCCAGCTCCAGCAGCCCGACCTTGCCGGGACGCCCGACCGCGAGGGTGTCGGGCGTCCCGGCGTGGCGGCGGACCTCGTACGGGACGCGGGCCGGCTCGTAGTGCCGGGGGTCGAGCCGGGGCACCGCCGCAGCCGGGGAGGCTGTCACGCCGGGACCTTGCGGAAGGTCTCCAGGAAGGTCGCGATCTCCTCCAGCCCCTCCCCCGTCAGGCAGTTGGTGAGCACCACCGGTCCGCCCTCGCGCACCCGGTGGGCGTCGGACTCCATCACCCCGAGGTCGGCGCGGACGTACTGGGCGATGTCGATCTTGTTGATGACCAGCAGGTCCGACTCGGTGATGCCCGGGCCGCGCTTGCGGGGCATCTTCTCGCCCTCGGCGGTGTCGAGGACGAAGAGGAAGAGGTCGACCAGCACCGGGCTGAAGGTCAGCGTGAGGTTGTCGCCGCCGGACTCGTACAGCAGGGTGTCGACGTCCGGGAAGCGTTCCAGCATCTCGGCGCCGGCCGCGAGGTTCATCGTCGGGTCGTCCCGTACGGCGGTGTGCGGGCAGGCGCCGGTCTCCACGCCGACGACCCGCTCGGGGTCCAGCATCCCGGCCAGGGTGCGCCGCACGTGCTGGGCATCCTCCTGGGTGTAGATGTCGTTGGTGATGACCGCCGGGCGGTGGCCGCGGGCGATCAGCACCGGGACGAGCGCCTCGATCAGCGCCGTCTTGCCGGAGCCCACCGGTCCGCCGATGCCCACGCGGAGCACGTTCTCGGTCAACTCTCCTCCTTCTGTCGGTCGTTCTTCTGTGGCGCACGTTCGCATCGGGCGGTCAGCTCATGAACAGCCGGGCCTCCGCCCGCTCGTGCCGCCCGGACATGGCGTCCGCGACCGGCACGCAGCCGCCGAGGTCCGCCAAGTCCCGTTCCAGGGCGGCGGATACGACCTCCCGGATCACCGGGGAGGCCGCCCGCAGCACCACCTGCGCCTTGCGGTGGTCGGTCAGCCGGAGCCTCAGCGCCGCGCCGACGAAGCTGGTGCAGAACGCGAACAGGTCGCTGGTGACGGCCTGTTGGACCGGGACGCCGGCCGAGGCGTACGCCACCCCGGCCGCCACCGCCTGGCAGCCGGGGGCCCGCTTCTCCGCGACCAGCGCGGCGTACCGCTCCAGCGGCTCGCCGCCCACCGACTCCCGGGCGATGTCCAGGAGTTGGCGACCGGTCCGGGTGGCGGCCAGGCGCAGCTCGCGGTTGAGCCTGGTGGCGTGCAGCCGCTGGTCGGTCTCGGCGAGCAGCTCCCAGTCGCCCGCCGTGGCCGCCCGGTGGGCCAGGACCAGGGCCGTGGCGTCGGACGGCCCGACGCCGTGCCGCAGCAGGTCGGCGAGCAGCCCGGGCAGGGTGTCCGGGGTGACGGCCTTGGCCTGGGCGTAGCCCTCCAGCCCGTGCGAGAGGGTGTAGAAGCCGCTGGGGAAGGCCGAGTCGGTCAGCTGGAGGCAGACCAGCAGGGCGTCCAGGCCGTCCAGGCCGTCCGGATCCCCCAGGCCGTCCACAGCGGCCAGGCCGCCCGTGGCATCCAGGCCCGGCCGCGTCTCGGTGACGGGGCTCACGCGAGGTAGAACAGGTGGTTGAGCGGCAGCTCGCGGGCCGGTTCGATGGTGGCGGGCTCGCCGTCCAGGGTGACCTTGTACGTCTCCGGGTCGACCGCGATCTTCGGCAGCGCGTCGTTGCGCACCATGTGCTGCTTGCCGACCGTACGGCAGCACCGCACCGGCAGCACCCGGCTCTCCAGGCCGAGTTGGGCCGGAACCCCGAGGTCGACGGCGGCCTGCGACATGAAGGACACCCGGGTGGCCTGCTTCGCCCGCCCGTACTGGCCGAACATCGGGCGGTAGTAGACCGGTTGGGGGGTGGGCAGCGAGGCGTTCGGGTCGCCCATCAGCGCCCAGTTGATCACGCCGCCCTTGATGACCATCTTCGGCTTGGCGGCGAAGGAGTTGATCGGCCAGAGCACGATGTCGGCGAGCTTGCCGGGCTCCAGCGAGCCGATGTGGTCGGCGGTGCCGGAGGCGACGGCGGGGTTGATGGTGAGCTTGGCGAGGTAGCGCAGGACGCGGGCGTTGTCGTTGCGCTCGCTGTCGCCGGCCAGCTTGCCGCGCTGCTCCTTGCAGTGGTGGGCGGTCTGGAAGGCCCGGGTGAAGGACTCGCCGATCCGGCCCATCGCCTGCGAGTCGGAGGAGAAGATCGAGATGACGCCCTCGTCGTGCAGCACGGTCTCGGCGGCGATGGTCTCGGCGCGGACCCGGGAGTCGGCGAAGGAGACGTCCTCGGGGATGTTGTGGCTGAGGTGGTGGCAGACCATCACCATGTCCAGCAGCTCGTCCACCGAGTTGACGGTGTAGGGCAGCGTCGGATTGGTCGAGGACGGCAGCACGTTGGGCTCGCCGGCGATCCGCATGATGTCGGGGGCGTGGCCGCCGCCGGCGCCCTCGGTGTGGAAGGTGTGGATGGTGCGGCCGTCGATCGCGGACAGGGTGTCCTCGAAGTAGCCGGACTCGTTGAGGGTGTCGGTGTGGATGGCCACCTGCACGTCGTACTCGTCGGCGACGCTCAGCGCGCTGTCGATCGCGGCCGGGGTGCTGCCCCAGTCCTCGTGCACCTTGAGGCCGCACACGCCCGCCTCGACCTGCTCGCGCAGCGCGCCGGGCAGCGAGCCGTTGCCCTTGCCCAGCAGGCCGACGTTGACCGGCAGGTCCTCGACGGCCTGGTACATCCGGTGGATGTTCCACGGGCCGGGGGTGCAGGTGGTGCCGTTGGTGCCGTCGGAGGGGCCGGTGCCGCCGCCGATCAGGGTGGTGATGCCGTTGCTCAGCGCCTCCTGCACCTGCTGCGGGGCGATGAAGTGGATGTGGGTGTCGATGCCGCCGGCGGTGGCGATCAGGTGCTCGCCGGAGATCACCTCGGTGCCGGGGCCGATCACCAGCCGCGGGTGCACGCCGCTCTGGGTGTGCGGGTTGCCCGCCTTGCCGACCGCGACGATCAGGCCGTCCTTGACGCCGATGTCGCCCTTGACCACGCCGAGCACCGCGTCCATGACGACCACGTTGGTGATGACCAGGTCGAGGGCGCCCTGGAGGGAGGTCGCGGCCGGGTCCTGGGCCATCCCGTCGCGGATGCCCTTGCCGCCGCCGTAGACGGCCTCGTCGCCGTAGTGGCCCTGGTTGAAGTCCTGTTCGACCTCGACCAGGAGGTTGGTGTCGGCGAGGTGGAAGCGGTCGCCGACGGTGGGGCCGAAGAGGTCGGTGTACTGCCTGCGGGAGAGGATGGCCATCAGCGGTCGCCTTCCGGGTGGGTCTCCGTGTGGAAGTCCCGGGGCCGGTCTTCCTTGTGGTCGAGGTTGGTGCCCTTGAAGCCGAGGGCGATGGCCCGGTCGACGGCGCGGGCGCGGGTGGCGGGGGCGGTGATGCCGCCGTCCACGAGGTTGGCGAAGCCGACCAGGCGGCGGTGGCCGCCGAACTCGGCGAGCGTGACGTCCTTGGTGTCGCCCGGCTCGAACCGGACGGCGGTGCCGGCCGGGATGTCCAGGTGCTTGCCGAAGGCGGCGTTGCGGTCGAAGTCGAGGGCGCGGTTGGCCTCGAAGAAGTGGTAGTGGGATCCGACCTGGATCGCCCGGTCACCGGTGTTGCTGACCGTGACGGTGGCCTTGGCGCGGCCGGCGTTGATCTCCACCGGGTCGTCGCCGTACAGGTACGCGGCGCCACCAGACATGGCTGGCCTTCCTCTCTGCCGGGTCAGTGGGGGGTGTGTGCGGGTTCGTGGGTGTGGCTGGGGTGGTGCGGGTGGGGAGCATCGCCGTGCTGGTGCCCGCCCGGCGCGTGGCCGTGCTGGTGCCCGCCCGGCCCGTGGCCGTGACCGTGGCCCTGCTCCCCCGGCCCGTGGCTGTGCGCGTAGCCGTGCCCGTGCTCGGCGTCGAGGCCGGCCAGGATGCCGTCCTCCCCGTGCCCGAGCAGGTGCAGCGCCGCCGCCGTCCGGGCCGCGACCACCCCGGCGACGGCGGAGGGCCGCAGCAGTGGGCCGCCGTCCCGTACGCCGGGCAGCGCGGTGCGCAGGGCCGGCCCGAAGGAGGCCGGAACGGCCGTCACCTCGCGGGCGCCGAGCAGCCGGCAGCGTTCGGCGCCCTCGGCCGGGTCCGGGTCGCCGCCGTCGAAGGCGACTTCGACCCACCGGTGCCGCCCGTACTGGCGGGCGAGGCGGGCGATCCGGAACAGTTCGGCGTCCTCGAAGGGGCCGGCCGCCGGGGCGGTGACCAGCACCGCGCCGTCGGGGGCGGGGCCGGCGGCGGCGCGCAGCCAGCCGATCAGGTGGTCGGCGGCTCCGAAGGGCGCGGTCAGGGCGAGCCGTCCGCGGCCCTCCGCGGCGGCCAGCCAGCGCAGCGCCCGGGCGGTGTCGGCGACGAGCTTCGGGTCGCGGCCGAGCGTCATCGGTACGACGCACACCGGCCCGTCGCCCGCCGCGGCGAGCGCGGACCGGACGGCCTCGGTGAGCGGACGGCCCGCGGGGGCCGCGGCGTGCACGGTGGACTCGCGGGCCGCCAGCGCCGCGAGGTCCCGGCCGCCGTCGCTCTCGTGGCCGCCGGCCAGCACCACGGTGGCGGCGGCATGGGACCGGGTCATCACTCAGGCACCCACCGGGTCGTGGCAGGAGACCAGCTTGGTCCCGTCCACGAACGCCGCCTCGACCTGGAGCAGCGGGAGCATCTCGCGCACGCCCGGCATGACGTCCTCGCCGCCGACGACCTGCTTGCCGATCTCCATGCACTCGGCGACGGTGCGGCCGTCCCGGGCGCCCTCCATGATCGCCTCGCTGATCAGCGCGCAGGCCTCGCTGTAGTTCAGCTTGACGCCGCGGTCCCGGCGTTTGCGGGCCAGATCGGCGACGACGTAGATGTACAGCTTGTCGATCTCACGCGGCGAGAGATTCACGGGTATCACTCTTCCTTTCCGAGAATCCGATGGAATGCAGAAAGATGCTCAAGGGGCTTCGGTGAGCCCGGGGTTCTCGACATCAGATGAATTCGGCTGCGCCGGACGCGGAATCAAGTCCGGCGCAGGCGCGGGACGGCCGGCACCGCCGCCAGGAACAGCAGTGTGGTCAGGACGAACGGCCAGGTGAAGGCGTGACCGCCGAAGGGCGCGGAGACCGCGCCGAGCGCCGGCGTGAGCACGGTCGCGCCGGCCGCACCGACCAGGGCGTACGCCGCGCTCCAGGCGTCGGGCGCCAGGAACACCCCGCACAGCGCGAGGGCGACCAGGACGCCGCTGTACCCGAGCAGGCCCTGCCCGACCGCCTCGCCGGGGGCGCCGAACACCCAGGCCGTGAGCAGCCCGGTGGCGCTCCCCGCGCAGGCCATCAGGCCCGCGAGCCGGCTCGCCGCGAACAGCCCGGCCAGGAACAGCAGTCCGACGTACCACTGCGGCATGAAGAAGATCTGACCGATGTTCGCGAAGAACCCGTGCCAGAGCTGGTCCCAGCTCAGCCCGGTCGGCCCGTCGGCCGGGACGGGCAGCGCGGCGGGTGCGCCCGCGCCCTGCCACAGTCGCCGGAAGCCGGGGGCGGCCGCCGTGACGGCCGTCGCGACCAGGCAGAACGGCGCGGTCAGCGCGGGCAGCCGCCAGGTGGCGAGCAGCGCCCCGAGCCCCGCCGTGACCACCACGGCGACGGCGGACCCGAGGGCCGCCACCGCGACCGTCGCCGGGTGCCCGGCACCCAGGAAGACGGCGCAACTCAGCGCCACCAGGCAGCCGTTGTACCCGTGCAGCCCCGCCCCGACGGTCTCCCGGTCGAGCCCGAGCCCGTACGCGACGGCGGTGGAGACGGCGCTGCCGAGCAGTCCGTAGAGGCCGTACCGCCAGTCGGCGGCGAACAGTGCGGCCACGAAGAAGAGTCCGCAGACGACGGACGGCATGAAATCGACCTGCGCGACGCCGCGCAGGACCTCCGCGACCACCCTGGCGGATATCGGACGAGTCGCCACCGAGGCGCTCTCCCCACCCTGTTGCAAACCCATGCTGCGCACCAATTTTCCGGTACGGCCGGCCTGCCTGAATGTCGGCCCCGGCGATTCCTCCGGAACCGTACTCCTATGGTTTGCGAAGTCCAGGGGGTACGGGGTGTTATGCCAAATCCACGAAGGGTGACCATCGGGCCGCTGAGCTGCAACAATCTGTTGAAGTCACGGCCCGTCGGGTTCGTTGCAGGGAGAAATCCTTTGCGAAGTTTTACTGACGGTTGGCATCGGCTATGCCGGGGCCGCGCTCACTCCCGCCCGGATCAGATGCCGCGCCAGGAACCGTTCCGACGACTCCAGTTCGGGCTCCGGCACCTCCAGGTGGCCCCCGGGGTTGGCGTGCAGCGTCTTCTCCCGCGAGCCCAGCGCGCCGAACAGCGCCAGCGCCCCCTCGCGCGGGACCAGCGCGTCGTCCCACTGGAGGAGGAACTCCACCGGCACGCCGACCCGCCCCGCCGCCTCCGCCTGCGACGCGTGCCCCGTCAGCCCGAACACCGCCACGGCGACGCGCGGTTCGGCCGCCGCCAGCGGGATGCCGATCGCGCTCCCCAGCGACAACCCCCAGTACCCGACCGGCCCGAGGCCCTCCGCCTGTCCGGGGTCCTCCACCCGACCGGGGCGCTCCGCCTGTCCGGGGCCCTCTGTCCGACCGGTGCGCTCCGCCTCGCCGCTCAGCGCGTCCAGCACCGCCACCCACTCCGGCACCGCCCGCTCCGCGAGCGCCGCCGTGTGCCGCGCCACCCAGGCGCTGACCGGCCGGCCCGCCGCGATCAACTCCCCGATCTCGGTGGCGAACCGCTCGTCCTGGGCGCTGCGC
This sequence comes from Kitasatospora sp. SC0581, assembly GCF_048159585.1. NCBI lineage: Bacteria > Bacillati > Actinomycetota > Actinomycetes > Kitasatosporales > Streptomycetaceae > Kitasatospora > Kitasatospora sp. SC0581. The sequence continues at coordinate 472,119 of NZ_JBLRWA010000001.1, forward strand.
GTGCGCTCCCCGTGCCCCGGCGCGTCCAGCGCCACCGCCGCGAACCCGTGCCGCCGCACGAACCGCCGGGCCCGGTCCACCAGTCCCGGACCCAGCTTGTGCTGGCCACCGCCGTGCCCCAGCAGCACCAACGGCCGCCCGCCGAGGGGCGATCCGTCCGGCTGCCAGAGCACTCCGGGCGCGCCGTCGAGGGTGAAGTGGCGCTGCGTCACGCCGTCCGCGCTGGATTCCGTGGTGAAGTGCACCCCGTCATCATGGCTCCCGACACACGTTCGGGTCCGGCCTTTCCCTCGACGGGCTGCCCCGCGACGGGCTCACCGCCGTCGCCACCGCACGGCTCGCCGCTACCGCGCGGCCTGGCCGTCCTCGTGGAGGAAGGCGAGCAGCAGGGCGGTGGTGTCGGCCGGGCGCTCCAGGCTGGGGAGGTGGCCGGCCCAGGGGAGCTCCTGGTGCCGGGCGTCGGGGAGGAGGGCGGGGAGGGCGGCGGCGATGTCCCGGAAGTCCGGGAAGTCGTGGGCGCCGGACACGGCCAGGGTGGGGGCGGTGATCCGGCCGAGGTCGACGTCCTCGCGGTCGGAGCCGACCGTCGCCGTCATCTGGACGTCGAAGGCGTGGCGCTGCATCCGGCGGACGTGCGCGCGGGTCCGCTCGTCGGCCTCCGGGCCGAGCCAGGACTCGACGTTCAGCTCGACGGCCTCGTCGATCCGCCCGGCCTCGATCAGCTCGTCCTCGCGCCCGCCGAAGGCGCGCAGGGTGTCGCTGGGCTGGTGTCCGGGCATGCCCGCGCCGAGCAGGGCCAGCCTGGTGACCGCCTCGGGGCGCAGCGCGGCCGCCGTCAGGGCGATCCGGCCACCGTAGGAGGCGCCGACCAGGGCGGCGGTCCCGATGCCCAGGTGGTCGAGCAGGGCCAGGACGTCCCCGGCGTCGCTGTACGGGGCGTCCGCGAGCGGCGTGTCGCCGAAGCCGCGGAAGTCGCAGCGGACCACCCGGTGTCCGGCGTCGACCAGCGGCTGCCACTGCGCGTCCCACATCCGCCGGTCGCACACCGAGGAGTGCAGCAGCACCACGGCGGGCCCACTGCCCGCTACGTCATGAGAAATGATCATTCGGCGGATCGTAGTGTCCCCGCCGCTGTTCCCCAAGCGATTTGAAGCCGCCGCGGTCACAGGTAAGCGCTTTCGACCGCCCCCGGGCTCTGGACGGGTGAAGGAGGTGCTCGGAGGTGCTCATGGGAGAAGCGAAAGACGATCGGGACGACGGGTTCCAGGCGTTCATCGTCACGGTCTGGCCGCGCCTGGTACGGACGGCGTACCTGCTGGCCGGCGAGCAGTACGCGGCCGAGGACCTGGTGCAGTCGGCCGCCGAGAAGGCCTGCGCGGCCTGGTCGAAGGTGCGCCGGGCCGACGATCCGTACGCCTATGTGCGGCGGATCCTGGTCAACCAGCACGCCCGCCGCTGGCGCCGCCGGGCGCCGGAGCTGCTGGTGGACGCGGTGCCGGACGCGGCGGGGGTGGAGGACGGCTACGCCCGCTCCGACCAGCGCGGGGCCCTGCTGGCCGCGCTGGCCACCCTGCCGCCGCGCCAGCGCGAGGCGGTGGTGCTGCGGCACTGGGAGGACCTGAGCGACAGCCAGACGGCGGCCGCCATGGGGTGCTCGGTGGGCGCGGTGCGCAGCCACGCGGCGAAGGGCATCGCGCGGCTGCGGCAGGTCACGGCACTGGTGGGACTCAAGGACACGACGCACATCGGAGGAGCGGCATGAGGGGCGGCATGGACCGGGAACCGGACGGGGTGGGCGGGGACGACGGCACGGACCTGTGGGTGGGGCTCGGCCTCGCCGAGGCGGCGGCCGGCGCGCGGATCGGCCCGGCGCCGGTGACGGACATCCTGGCGGGGGGCCGCCGGCTGCGGCACCGCCGCCGTACGGTGGTCGGCGCGGCGGCGCTGGCCGCCGCGGTGGCGCTGACCGGCGGGGCGCTGGCGCAGCTGCGGCCGGGCCCGGCGCCCGCCCACGGGATCGGTCCGGCCGGCGTCGGCGCCGCGCCCACGCCCACGCTCACGGTGGCGAACACCCCCGGGCTGGGCACCCCCCTCCCGCCGAACGGGACCGCCCCGGCCTTCCGCAACCCGCTGACCCCGGTCCGGGTGCTGCTCGGCCAGGGCCTGACCCCGGACGGCAAGCAGTGGCAGCTGTGGGAGGCGCTGTGGCCGGAGGCCCCCCGGGAGCGGGCGTTCGAGCAGGCGACGGCGGTGTGGGAGGAGCGCAGCAGGTACGACTCGGAGATCTCCAAGCCGACGGAGGAGTACGTCCAGCGGTACTGGCAGCCGGACTGCGACGTCACCAACGTCTACTTCACGGTGGACGGGGTGCGGCTCAGCCATGACTCCGACGGCGCCCAGGCGGCCCCGGGCAAGGTCGACCCGCGCAACCGGACCGTCTTCGGCGGCGGCCTGGTCGGCCACCGGGGCAAGGGCGACACCGTGGCCCCGCTGGACGTGGTGCTGCTCTCGATCGGACCGGACGTCGGCCGGGTGGTGGTGACCTGGGCGGACGGCAGCACCACGGAGCCGACGCCCGTCACCGTGGCCGACTCCCCGATCCGCGAGCTGGTGGTGGCCCGCCCGGGGACGATGCGGGCGAAGTCCTGGCAGTTCTTCGACAAGGACGGCAACAAGCTCCCGGACGCCGGTGCCAAGTACCTGACCGAACCGGCCTCCTGAGCCCGGGGCAGGCGCGGGACGTCGGCCGGGCCGACTTCCCGCGCCCCTGTCCCCCTCAGCCGAGCAGCAGCTTCGCGGCGGCCGTCGCACCGTCCGTGCGGACCCGGGCCGAGAGGGCGGCGGCGCGCTCCCGGGTGGCGGGCGCGAGGGCCCGGCGCAGGGCGGCGGCGAGGGACACGGTGGTCGGGGTCGGGCCGTCGTGGGCGGCGCCGATGCCCAACTCCGCCACCCGCGCGGCCCAGTACGGCTGGTCCACCATCTGCGGGACCAGCACCTGGGGCACCCCGGCCCGGGCGGCCGTGGTGGTGGTGCCCGCGCCGCCGTGGTGGACGACGGCGGCCACCTTCGGGAACAGCGCCTGCTGGTTGACCTCGCCGACCGCGAAGCAGTCCTCGGCCCCGTCCACCTCCGCCAGTCGGGCCCAGCCGCGGCCGAGCAGCACCCGGCGACCCTGTGCCCGGACCGCCTCGACGGCGACCCGGGCGGCGCCCGCCGGGTCGCGCAGCGGCATGCTGCCGAAGCCGACGTACACCGGCGCCTCGCCGGCCGCCAGGAAGGCCGACAGGTCGGCGGGCAGCGGGCGTTCGTCCGGCAGGATCCACGCGCCGGTCTGCACCGCCTCGGGCCAGGCCGCGTCCGCCTCGGCGGGCCGCGGCCACGGGTCGAGCAGCGGGTCGGTGGCCAGCCACGGCCGGCCGGTGAGGACGTGGTCCCGGACGTTGTCGGCCTCGGGCAGTCCGACCGCCGCCCGGCGGGAGTTGACCGCGTCGCCGAACAGCGCGTTCATCGTCCCGATGTTGAGCTCCCACAGCTCCCGGGGGTCGGTCGCCTCCGGCGGGTAGGGCAGCATCGGGTACTCGAACGGCCGGTGGTGCGGGGAGGGCAGCACGGTCGGCTGGAGGGCCACGTACACGAAGCGGGCGCCCAGTTGCTCGGCCGCCGCCTGTGCGCCGGCCGCCGCCGGGAACAGCCCGGTGGCCAGCACCGCGCCGCCCGGCTCGGCCGCCGCGAGCACCGCCGCGTGGAACTGCTCGACCAGCCGGGCGGCGCGCGCGGGCAGGTCCCCGGGCTTCGGCGGCGGCCCGCTGACCAGCGCGCGCACCGACTGCCCGACCGGCACCGGCTCGACTCCGGCCTCGACCAGCCGCGCCGAGAACTCCACGTCCGGCGGCGCGCAGACCCGCACCTCGGCGCCGAGTTCCCTCAGCCGCACCGCCAGCGCGGCCATCGGCTCGACGTCCCCGCGCGACCCGTACGTCGACAACACCACTCGCACTTCGTGACTCCCCGTTTCGCGGATCTGCTTCCGTGCTTCGCGGACCGGCGTCCTCGAAGCGGTGATTCTGCGTCACCACCGGGGCCTTGCGGCAAGGCCCCCCGTGCGCTGTACGTTGAGAGTGGCGAGGAGTGGGTACGCCTCCGCGGACGCCAGCACCGCACCGGAAATTCCCGGGCGGACACCGCTTCTCCTGCCAGAATCTCCTTCATGCGCGCGATCATCGAGGACATGGCCGGTCAACTCGCCCGTGTGCCGGGCGTGGTGGGAGTGATGCTCGGCGGGAGCCGGGCACGGGGCGAGGAGCGGCCGGAGTCGGACTGGGACCTCGGGGTGTACTACCGGGGCGGCCCCGACCTCGACGCGCTGCGGGCGCTCGCCGGGCCGGAGACCGAGGTGGCCGGCCCGGGCGGCTGGGGCCCGTGGGTCAACGGCGGGGCGTGGCTGCGGGTCGACGGCGTCGCCGTGGACTGGATCCTGCGGGACCTCGACCGGGTCGGACGGGTGTGGGCGGACTGCCGCGCGGGCCGCTACGAGGTGGGGACGCAGGCCGGCCACCCGCTCGGCTTCTGGTCGCCCTGCTACCCGGGCGAGGTCGCCCTCGGGCAGCCGTTGGCCGACCCCACCGGGGAGTTGACGCGGCTCAAGCGGCAGACCGCCGACTACCCGGAACCGCTGCGCGGGGCCCTCACCGCGGCCACCTGGGAGGCCGGCTTCCTGCTCGACACCGCCACGAAGAGCGCCGTCCGCGCCGACGCCCTGCACGTCTCGCTCTGCCTGTCGCACGCCGTCGGCATCCTGGTCCAGGCCCTGTTCGCCCACCACCGCCGCTGGTGCCTGAACGAGAAGGGCGCGCTGGCCGTAGCCGGTCGACTACCGGACGCCCCACCGTACTTCGGCCGGCGCGCGCACGGCCTGCTCGCCGAGCCCGGCGGGTCGGCGGCGGAGCTGACGGCCACCGTCGCCCGGGCGCGGGAGCTGACCAGGGAGACCGTGGCCGCACTGAACCGCTGAGCCGCCGAACACCTGATCGCCAACCGCCCGGCGGGCGAGGCGCGTTCAGCCCCGGTGCCAGGAGGCGGCGTTCCGGTGGTCGGCCGCCGACGCCACCTCGACGGCCGCCGCCCTCATCTCCCGCTCCCAGTCCCGCGTCACCTCGACCGGCCACGTGTCGACGCAGCCCGGGCAGCAGACCTGGTCGACCAGCTCCGCGAGCCGCCGCTCCGCCCCGGTCGTGCGCTCGTCGATCCGGGACCAGAGCGCGGCGACGGCCTCAACCGGCGTGATCTCCCCGGACACCAGCCGGGCCGCGGTGTGGTGCAGGAGGCTGCGCTGGACGAAGCCGTCGTCCGGCACCGGCAGGCCCAGCTCCGCCATCGCCTGCCACAGCAGCTCCGTCAGCTCGACCGGGGGCTCGCCCCGGCCCGGCCGCCCCGCGAGGTCGCAGAGCGCGGGCGAGTCCCCGCCGATGCCCGCCGCCAGCAGCCCGGCGGCGGCCATCGGCAGGTCCTCGGGGAAGACCAGTCCGGCGGAATGCTGCCAGGCCAGGGTGAATGCGTCGTCCATGGCGCCATCCTGACAAAGCGGCCACGCCAGCCGCCACCGGATTCTCCGCCCCTGCGGAAAACCACAGGGCGTTCGCCGGAAACCCGCATACCGGCGCTGACCTGCGGTTCCTAGCGTGGAGGGCAGAGCCGGGCGCACCAGGCGCCGGCACCGCGACCACCCTGGAGCCCGCATGCCGCACACCGTCCTCGCCATCGCCCAGCAGCCCGCCGACGGCTTCGCCGGCTGGGCGGCCGACCTGGTCGACACCCTGGGCGGCCCCGGGGCCGGCCTGGCGATCGCGCTGGAGAACCTGTTCCCGCCGCTGCCCAGCGAGGTGATCCTGCCGCTGACGGGCTTCGCCGCCGGGCAGGGCGTGATCAGCCTCGCCTCCGCGCTGACCTGGACGACCCTCGGCTCGGTCGCCGGGGCCGTCGTCCTCTACTGGCTGGGCGCCCTGTTCGGCCGGGAGCGGATGCACGCGATCTGGGCCCGGCTGCCGCTGGTCAAGGCCTCCGACCTGGAGCGCACCGAGGCCTGGTTCGCCCGGCACGGGACGAAGGCGGTGCTGCTGGGCCGGATGGTGCCGATCTTCCGCAGCCTGATCTCCGTTCCGGCCGGGGTCGAGCGGATGCCGCTGCCCGCGTTCGTCATGCTGACCACGATCGGCAGCCTGGTGTGGAACAGCGTGCTGGTGATGGCCGGGTTCCTCCTCGGGGACCGCTGGGACACGGTGGAGACGTACGTCGGCCTGTTCTCCAAGGCGGTCCTGGTGGTGGTCGCGGTGGCCGTGGCCGGGTACGTCGTGATGCGCTGGCGCGGGCGCAACAGCGCCGCCCAGCACCGCCGCGCCCGGTGACCGGCCCGGCCGGACCCACCGGCCCCGATGGCCCTGATGGCCCCGAACACCCCACCGCCTCCGCAGGCCCGGCCCGCCCCGTAAGCTCGGACCCCGTGCAGGGGGATGCAGCGGACGCCACGTCATGGCCGCGCCGGGCCACCGGAGTTCTGCTCGGCTGCCCGAGCGCCGCGCTCTCCGCGCTGTACCTCCTCCTCGCGGCCGCCGTCCTCGGCCCGTTCCTGCTCTGGCCGCGCACCCGCCCGTACGCGGTGCCGGGCCTGCTGTCCGGGGTGCGCCGGCTGGCCGCCCTGGAGCGGGCCCGGCGCAGCGCCTTCTTCGGCGACCGCTTCCCCCACCAGTACCGGGCGGACGACCGCCGGGTGCTGCGCTACCTGGCGGTGCGCAGCGGCGGCGGGCTGGTCGCCGGGGTGGTGCTGGGGCTGCTGGGCTTCGGGCTGGCGCTGGCCGTCCTGCTGGTCGGCGGGGTGCTGCGCGGCTCGCTGGGCTGGGAGGAGCTGGCGACCCAGGTGCTGCTCGGCGGGGTGCTGCTCTTCCTGGCCGTGCAGGGCCTGTTCTCGCTGGCCGCGCTGGACGCCCGGACCGCCCGGGAGTGCTTCGGGCCGTCCGAGGCCGAGGTGCTGCGCCGCCGGATCGCCGAACTCGCCGACAGCCGGGCCGCGGTGGTGCAGGCCGTGGACGCCGAGCGGCGGCGGATCGAGCGGGATCTGCACGACGGCGTGCAGCAGCGGGTGGTCGCGCTGGCGATGCTGATCGGCCGGGCGCGGCGCGGCCTGGACCGCCACCAGGACCCGGAGCGGACGGAGGCGCTGCTGCGCCAGGCGCACCGGGAGGCGCAGGGGGTGCTGACCGAGCTGCGCGAGGTGGCCTGGCGGGCGTACCCGTCGGCGCTGGACACCCTGGGCCTGGAGGAGGCGCTGGGCGGGGTGGCCGAGCGGTGCGCCGTCCCGTTGCGGCTCCGCTACGAGGTGGCCGGCCCGCTGCCCGAACCCGTCCGGACCGCGGCCTACTTCGTGGTGTCGGAGTGCGTCACCAACGCGGCCAAGCACTCCGCCGCCTCGGCGGTCTCGGCCCTGGTCGAGCGGACCGCCGGCGTGCTCACCGTACGGGTCGAGGACGACGGCACCGGCGGCGCGGACCCGGCGGGCAGCGGCCTGACCGGCCTGCGCGGGCGGGTCGCCGCACTGGACGGTACCCTCCACGTCCACAGCCCCGCCGGGGGCCCGACCGTCATCACCGCGGAGCTGCCATGCGCGTGACCCTCGCCGAGGACTCGACCCTGCTGCGCGAGGGCCTGGTCCGGCTGCTCGCCGAGGAGGGGCACGAGGTGCTGGCCGCGGTCGGCGACGCGGCGGCGCTGACGGCGGCGGTGGCGGAACGGCCGCCGGACGTCGTGGTGGTGGACATCCGGATGCCGCCGACCCACACCGACGAGGGGCTGCGGGCGGCGGTGGAGATCCGCGAGCGCTGGCCGGAGGTGGGCGTGCTGGTGCTCTCCCAGCACATCGAACGCGGGTACGCGGCCCGGCTGTTGGACGCGGGCGCGGAGCGGGTCGGCTACCTGCTGAAGGACCGGGTGGCGGAGGTCGACGAGTTCCTGGACGCCCTGGTGCGGGTCGCGGCGGGCGGCGCGGTGATCGACCCGGAGGTGGTGCGCCAACTGGTGGTGCGCACCACCCGCACCGACCCGCTGGCCCGGCTCACCCCGCGTGAGCGCAGCGTCCTGGAGGCGCTCGCCCAGGGCTGGACCAACGCCGCCATCGCGCAGCGGCTGCACGTCTCGATGAGCGCGGTGGAGAAGAACCTCAACGCCGTCTTCGACAAGCTGGACCTGCCCCGCACCACCGACTACAACCGCCGCATCCTGGCCGTCCTGCACTACCTCGGCGCGTAGCCTCCGCGCCGTCGGCTCAGGGCTTCCGCGGCTCCCGGCCGCGCAACGCGTCGACCGGGCTGGCGTCCGGGCGGCTGTCCGGACCGGCGGCCGGCCCCGCGGTGTCCGGCGGCCGGAGGGTGAGGACGCGGTCGGCGAGGGGCAGCAGCGCCCGGTCGTGGGTGATCAGGACGGTGGTGCGCCCGGTCATCAGGCGGCGCAGCGCGGGGACGAACTGCTCGACGGTGTGCGGGTCCAGCCCGGTGGTGGGTTCGTCCAGGACCAGCACGGGGGTGTCCCGCAGGAAGGCGCGGGCGATGGCGACGCGCTGGCTCTGGCCGCCGGAGAGCTGGAAGCCGTCGGCGCCGATCACCGTGCGGTAGCCGTCCGGCAGCGCGGTGACGAAGTCGTGGGCGCCGGCGTTGCGGGCGGCGCGTTCGATGGCGGCGGGCGGGGCGTCGGGGCGGCCGTAGGCGATGTTGTCGGCGATGGTCGCGCGGAACAGCGGGGCCTGCTGGGGCAGCAGGGTGACGGCCTGGCGCAGCGAGACGAGGGTGAGGTCGCGCAGGTCCTGGCCGTCGAGGCGGACGGTGCCGGCCTGCGGGTCGAGGAAGCGGACGAGGAGCTTGGCGAGGGTGGACTTGCCGCTGCCGCTGGGCCCGACGAGGGCCAGGGTCTCGCCGGGGAGCAGGTCGAGGTCCAGGTCGGTGAGGACGGGCGGCCCGGGGGTCCCGGTGGCGCCGGGGTAGCCGGCCCGGACGCCCTGGAGGGTGACCCGGCCCTGGACCGGGCCGGTGTCGCGGGCGGTGGGGCGTTCGCGCACCGGGCTGGTGAGGTCGTGCAGTTCCAGCACGCGTTCGCCCGAGGCGCAGGCCGTGCCGGCCAGCGGGACGAGGGCGGCGAGCTGCTGGGCGGGCTCGAACAGCTGGGCCATGAAGGCGGCGAAGGCGAGCAGGCCGCCGAGGCTGAGCTGCCCGTGGATGACCTCCAGCGCGCCGACGCCCACCACCGTGAGCCCGGCCAGCAGTTGCAGCACGCCGAGGAAGGGCTGGTAGAGGTCGGCGACCCGGGCGGCGGAGAGTTCGGCGTCGAGCAGGGCCTTGCCCTCCCGGTGGACCCGTTCGACCTCGCGGCTCTCCTGGCCGCAGGTCCGGGTGACGGTGGCGTTGCGCAGGGACTCCTCCAGCAGCGCGGTGACGCCGCCCGCGCGGCGCTGGACCTGCCGTTCCCGGCGCCGGATGCGGCGCCCGAACAGGCTGGTGGAGAGGACGAACAGCGGGGCGGCCAGCAGCGCGGCCACGGTGAGCGGCCAGCTCAGGTAGAAGGCGGCTCCGGTGAACAGCAGCAGGCTGACCGCGGCCACGGCGCCCTCGACCAGTCCGGTGGCCACCATCTGCTCGATCTCGGCGATGTCGAAGGTGAGCCGTGCCACCAGGTCGCCGCGCCAGCGGGTCTCCAGGGTGTCGGGCGGCAGGGTGTGCAGGTGGGCGAGGGTGTCGGTGCGCAGCCGCAGCATGTAGCGCTCGGCAGTCCTGGTGCTGGTGTAGGTGCCGCCGTAGGTGAACAGCGCGGCGGCCACGGACGCGCCGAGCATGAGGGCGGCGAGCAGCCAGAAGTCGGCGAAGTGCCGGGGCACCAGGACGTCGTCGATCAGGTCCTTGAACAGCCAGACGGAGACGACCTCGCCGAAGGCGCCGAGGACGAGCAGGACCGCGCTCACCGGGAGCCAGCGCACGTCGGGGCGCACCCACGGCCAGAACCGGCGCATCAGCTCCCGCAGCGGGACGACGGGCGGGTCCGTCACCGGCCCCGGGTCGTCGTCGTCCCGCGCCGCCCGGTCGCCCGGGGGCGTCACTTCGCGCATGGCCACGACCCGTTGCTCTCGGAGACGTCGTTCCGGTGTCCGGAAACGACCTTTCGGGGTCCGGATCCGCCGTTTCCGAGGTGGGGACCCGTCATCCGGGGCCCCGTCGTCCGGGCCCCGTCGTCCGGGACGCGTCACCCTCCGCGTGGCGGCGGTGCCGGCCCCAGGGTGAGGGGCCGGCGGTGGTACCGCCGGCCCCTGTGATGGCGCTAGTCGGGACTGTTGTGCGCAGTCCTAGCCGAAATCACCGTCACCACATGCCGAAACGGCGACGGTGGTTTCCACGACGGTTGCGGCCACGATCACGATCACGCCCACGACCACGGTCACGGTCACGGCCGTAACCACCGCCTCTGTCTCCTCCACGGCCGAAGTAACTCATCACGGCTTCTCTCTCTCGTTGCGTCGGCGCTCCTGGCGCCCGCCGAGACCTGCACCGGCGGCGCGGTCCCGGGGACCTGGAGGCCGTTGCCCGTGGTCGGACCGTTCCGGCGGCCTGTCGGCGACGCCCGGTCCGATCCGTCCCACTCCTCCAGTATCCGCCCACCGAGCGTGTTCGCAGCTCCAGAGCCGTACGGACTTCGCGACGACCGGCCGCCACCGTGGAGGGTGTCCCGCCCGTCACGTTCGGCGACTCCCGGTACGTCATCGGAACGGCGGCTCCCACGGAGGGCGTCCGCGGCCGTGTGCCGGGTAGGCTGACCGTGGTACGCGAGTCCTCAGGGAACCTGACAAATGGGCCGGATGGCCGCCCTCCACGCCCTCCCCCTCGCCGGACGGGCCGCCACGCGGCCGGAGGGGCGGATCCGGGCCGGGCGGTGGCCCGGCGGGCGTGCCGAGCGGGTCCCGGCGGGGCGTCACACAGTTTTCACACCCCGGCCATCCGTCGGCCGCGCGTCTCGTTGACACTGTGTCGGGCGAGTCCGGAAGGGCCTGCTCCGCATACGGACGGTCAACGAATGAATGACATTGTGTCCGCTCCGTGTGCAAGCACAGCCCAGGCAGCAAACGGGTTTTCACTCTAATCACACGGTATGACTAGTATCGCTTCGTCAAAAAACCGTGCCCGGACGGCCCGCCCCTCACCGGCCGGCCGCCAGCCCCAAGGAGTCAGCTCTGCGCGCGCGTGCGAATCGGCGGCCCCCGACGCCGAAGGGCCCCCGCAGGCGTCCACGCCTGTCCCTGCGGACGGCGCTGCTCGTCCTGGCCGTCGTCCCCAGCATCGCCCTGGTCGCCCTCTGGGCCGTGACCAGCGGTGAGACGGTCTTCGACTTCCAGCGGCAGGGCGCTCAGGCCCTGCTCGCCCAGAAGGCCGGACAACCGTCCAACATCGTCTACTACAACCTCCAGGAGGAGCGCCGGCTCAGCGCCGAGGCGCTCGCCCGGCCCGGCTCCAACGCCGACCAGCTGCGCCACCAGCGCCAGCTGACCGACGACGCCGTGCGGCAGTTCCAGACCCTCTCCGGGGAGACCGCCGACAACGCGCCCGAAGAGGTGCGCACCGCCGTCACCGAGGCACGCCAGGCGATGGGCAAGCTGGTCGAGCAGCGCGCCAACGTCGACCGCGGCTCCGTCGACCAGCAGACGGTCTACACGTACTACACCGACCTGATCGCGGTGGACCTGCGGCTGTTCACCGCGCTCAGCCGCGTGGACACCGGCGAGGTCACCTGGATCTCCAAGACCCTCGTCAACGCCTTCTGGGCCAAGGAGATGCTGGCCCGGGAGGATGCCATCCTGGCCCGCGGCTGGCCCAGCGGCCGGCTGAGCACCGCCGACTACCAGGCCGTCCAGCAGGCCATCGGCGCCCAGGACCACCTGCTCAACGTCCAGGTGCTGCCGTACATCCCGGACACCGAGGTCCAGGGCTGGCACGACCTGATGAACGGCCCGGCCTGGCAGGCCAAGGCCGCCGTCGAGCAGCAGCTGACCAGGCCCACCGCCGCCGACGCCAACGGCACCGTCAAACTGCCGGCCGCCCAGGACCAGTGGCGCCAGGCCCTCGACCAGCTCAACCCGCCGCTGGTCAAGGCGATCGAGGCCCGTACCAGCGCCATCGTCGAGGTCGGCAAGGGCGCCATCATGGGCCTGCTGACCCGCGTGGTGCTGACCGCCGTCGTCGGCCTGATCACCGTCGTCGCGGTGATCATCGTCTCCTGGCGGCTCAGCCGCTCGCTGCGCCGCCGCATCAAGGACCTGCACACCCAGGCCGAGGAGATGCAGCGCACCCTGCCCGAGGTGGTCGACCGCCTCGGCCGCGGCGAGCAGGTGGACGTCGAGGCCGAGACCCGCACCATCACGGACGGCCCGCACGGCAACGGCACCGACGAGCTGGCCCGGCTCGGCCAGGCCCTCAACCTGGCCCGCTCCGCCGCCCTGGAGTCCGCCGTCGGCCAGGCCGAGCAGCACCGCGGCTTCGAGCGGCTGCTCCAGCGCATCGCCCGCCGCACCCAGCTGCTGATCGGCCGCCAGCTGCGCAAGCTGGACGAGCTGGAGCGCAAGCACGACGACCCGGAGGTCCTGGAGGGCCTCTTCGACCTCGACCACCTCACCGCCCGCCTGCGCCGCTACGAGGAGAACCTCGTCATCATGGCCGGCGGCCAGCCGCAGCGGCGCTGGCGCAAGCCCGTCCCGCTGCTGGACGTGCTGCGCGCCGCGCAGGGCGAGGTGCAGGACTACCGGCGGATCTCGATCGACATCGAGGGCGACCCCTGGCTCTCCGAGCGGGCCGTCGGCCCGGTGGCGCACGTACTCGCCGAGCTGATGGAGAACGCCACCACCTTCTCCAAGCCGCCCACGCCGGTCGAGGTGCGCGCCGCCGTGGTCGGCCGCGGGCTCGCGATCGAGATCGAGGACCGGGGCCTCGGCATGGACCCGGAGCAGTACGACGCGGCCAACGAGCTGATGAGCCGCCCGCCGCGCACCGACGTGCTGGCCCGGGCCGACGACATCCGCCTCGGCTTCCACGTGGTCTCCCGGCTGGCCGCCCTGCACGGGCTGCGGATCGAGTTCCGCCCGTCCGCCTTCGGCGGCACCCGGGCGGTCGTGCTCGTCCCCGACGAGCTGGTCCTGGAGGGCGACACCGGGCTGCCGGACGGCGCCGGCGGCACGGCCACCGAGCCGATCCCGCTGGTGCGCCGCTCGCGCCGGGCCGTCCGCTCGGCCTCCGACGAGACGCCCGTCCCGGTGCCGGCCGGTCCGCCGGTCGCGCCGGTGGACTCCTTCACGCAGGGCGACCACACCCCGCAGGCGGCCCCGGTGCCGCTGTCCCCGGCGGAGGCCGGGACGTGGCCGGGACCGGACGCGGGACCGGCGGCGGGATGGGGCGCGGCACCGGAGGCCACGCTCCAGGAGGTCCCGCTGCCCGCGGCCCCGTTCCAGCCGACGGTCGTCCAGCCGCTGCCGTCGGACCCGGACGCCCCGGCCGTCCTCCCGGCGGCTCCGTTCGAGGCGGAGTGGCCCGAGCAGCCGTACCAGGCCGAGCAGCCGTTCCAGGCCGGGCAGGCGTACCCGGCGGAGCAGCCGTACCCGTCCGGGCAGCCCTTCGGATCGGAGCCGTCGTACGACGCTGAACCGTCCACCGGCCCCGTGCCGTCGTACGGAGTGGAGCAGCCCGCCACGGCTGCCCGGCCCGCCCACCAGCCGGAGCAGCCGATCGAGCACACCTCCCCGGCCGACCCGGCGCCCGCCCAGGACGCCCCGGCCTACCCGGACATCGCCTACGCCCGGGTCACCGAGGCCGAGGCCCCGTACGCCGACGAGCAGTACCGCCCGGCCGACCACTACCGGCTGGCCGAGCGGCGCCAGCCCCGCGAGTACCGGACCTCGGTGCCGTTCAGCCCGGCCCAGGCCGGCCAGCCCCCGCTGCCGCAGCGCGTCCGGCAGGCCAGCCTGGCGGCCGAGCTGCGGGTGCCCCCGCCGGCCCAGCCGCAGTGGGTCGAGCGGCCCGCCGCGGACACCCCGCCCGCGGGCCCGTTCCAGCGCACCGAGCGCCCGGTACGGCGCTCGGGTGCGGCGATCGGCGCCTTCCAGCGGCAGTCCCGCGCCGCCCGGGCCCAGGACAGCGGCGAGCACCGCCTGCCCGCCACCCCGCCGGAGCCCTCCCCCGCCCCCGCGCCCGCCCCCTGGGCCCTTCCGGCCGCGGACCCCCGAACCACACGAACGGATGAGCAGTGATGAACCGCACGATCGCCACCCACCAGGACCTGGACTGGCTGCTGGACGGACTCGTCGACTCGGTGCCCGGGACCAGGAACGCCGTCCTGCTCTCCGACGACGGTCTCGTGGTCAGCCACTCCCGCACCATCGAGCGGGCCGACGCCGAGCGCCTGGCCGCCGTCGCCACCGGCCAGCAGAGCCTGGCCCGCGGGGTCGGGGCGCTGTTCGACGGCGGCCCGGTGCACCAGGTGATCGTCGAGCTCGCCGAGTGCTGGCTGTTCGTCATCGCCGCCGCCCAGGGCACCCACCTGGCCGTGGTCGCCTCCCAGGAGGTGGACGCCGAGGTGATGTCCGTCGCGATGCACACCCTGGTGCAGCAGGTCGGCCAGAAGCTCACCACCCCGGTCCGCCACGAGGAGGCCCCCGGCGCCCCCGGCGCCCCCGCCGCCCCGGCCTCCTTCGACGCCTTCGCCGCCCGGAACCGGGGCTGACCAGGGTGGAACCGTACGGGAACGACGCCTGGGGGGACGGCCGCGACGACGGCCGGCAGGCCGACCCGCGACCCGGTCCGGCCTCCGGTTCGCAGCCCGGCCCGCCGTCCGGCTCTCCGTCCGGCCCGCCCTCGGGCCGGCAGTCCGGCTGGGACGACTCCTGGCGGCGCGGCACCGTGCCGCACTGGAGCGAGCTGGAGGACGACGCGGAGGAGGAGACGGGCAGCATGGTGCGCCCGTACACGATCACCCGCGGCCGGACCGCGCCCGAGCGCGACGACCTCACCCTCATCACCGTGCTCACCACGGTCGAGGAGGAGGCCGACGCCGCCCTGGCACGGGGCAGCCGCGCCGGTGCCCGCGGCCTCCAGCCCGAACACCGGCTGATCCTCGAACGCTGCCGGCGCCCGATCGCCGTCGCCGAGGTGTCGGCGGGCCTGGACCTCCCGGTCTCGGTCACCAAGATCCTGCTGGGCGACCTGGTCGCCCAGGGCCTGCTGAAGGCCCGGGCACCGCTGTCGGTGGCCCGGGCCGCCGGCGGCGTGGACCTCGGCCTGCTCACGGCCGTACGCGAAGGACTCCGGAGACTCTGAACATGGCAACCCCCCACTCCGCCACCGACGCCCCCGCCGCCCCGGCCGCCGTCAAGATCCTGATCGCGGGCGGCTTCGGCGTGGGCAAGACCACCCTGGTCGGCTCGGTCAGCGAGGTCGCCCCGCTGCGCACCGAGGAGTACCTGACCCGGGCCAGCGTCGGCGTCGACGACCTGGCCGGCGTCGACCAGAAGACCACCACCACCGTCGCCCTCGACTTCGGCCGGATCACGGTCAGCCCCGAGCTGGTCGTCTACCTGTTCGGCACGCCCGGCCAGGAGCGCTTCTGGTTCATGTGGAACGACCTGGTCAACGGCGCCCTCGGCGGGATCGTCATCGCCGACACCCGCCGGCTGGAGACCAGCTTCGCCTCCATCGACTTCTTCGAGAGCCGGGGCATCCCGTTCGTGGTCGCGATCAACTGCTTCCACAACACCAACACCCGCACCCCCGACGAGATCCGCGCCGCGCTCGACCTCGACCCGCAGGTGCCGATGCTGCTCGGGGACGTGCGCGAGCGCGCCTTCGGGCGGGACCTGCTGCTCGCCCTGGTCGACCACCTGATGGAGCTCGCCGCCGCACCCGTCGGCTGAACCGGCCCCGGCCGGACCGGCATCCCGGCCGACCCTTCGCCTCGACCGCCGTGCCCGCTCGGCCGGACCGGCTCCGGCCGGGCCCCGCACCGCCCCCGCACCCCCGCACCTCCTGTGAACTTCCTTTCGGAGCCCCCCTCATGAACAGACCCCTGCGCGTCCTCGTCAACGGCGGCGGCATCGGCGGCCTCACCCTCGCGACCGCCCTCGCCACGCGCGGCCACCAGGTCGACGTCGCCGAGCTGCGCGAGCAGTTGGAGGCCCTCGGCGTCGGCATCATCCAGCCGTCCAACGCCCTGCACGTGATGCGCGAGATCGGCGTCCTGGACGACTGCCTCGCCGCCGGCTTCGAGTGGGAGGTGCTGACCATCTGCGACCCGGCCGGCGCCACCCTCGCGAAGATCCCGCAGCCCCGGATGGGCGACGCCCCCTCCAACAACGGCATCCCGCGCCCCGCGCTGGCCCGCGTCCTCGCCGACGCCGCCGTCAAGGCGGGCGCCACCCTCCGCTTCGGCACCACCATCGGCACCCTGCGCGAGGACGCCCACGGCATCGAGGCCGCCCTCACCGACGGGCAGGTCGCCCGCTACGACCTGGTCGTCGGCTTCGACGGCATCGGCTCGCCGCTGCGCCGCCACCTGTACGGCGAGAAGTACGCCCCCGAGTACACCGGCTTCGCCAACTGGCGTGTGACCGTCCCGCGTTCGCCCGAGGTGCGGGGCGTGGTGATGTCCTCCGGCAACCTGAACGCGAAGGCGCTGCTCACCCCGATCAGCGCGGAGCAGATGTACCTGGGCTCGGTCTTCGCCGAAGCCGAGGACTTCCGCCCCGACCCGGAGCGCGCCCACGAGCAGCTGCGCGAGCGGCTGGCCGGCTTCGGCGGCCCGATCGCCGAGGCGCTGGCGCAGATCACCGACCCGGCCGCCGTGGTCTACTCGCGGATCTCCCAGGTCACCGTCGAGGAGCCCTGGCACGTCGGCCGGATCGTCCTGGCCGGCGACGCCGCCCACGCCTCCACCCCGCACCTCGCCCAGGGCGCCGCGATGGCCGTCGAGGACGCGCTCGTGCTCGCCCAGAGCCTGGACGCGGAGGACACCGTCCCGGCCGCCCTCACCGCCTGGGAGGCCCGCCGCCGCCCGCGCGCCATGTGGGTCCAGACCCTGTCCCGGGCCGTCCTCAAGCAGGAGACGGGCACCGCGACCACGCCGGAGGAGGACGAGCTGCTCAAGGTCGGCATCCCCGGCGCGGCGCACGTCCTCGTGCAGCCGTACTGACGGCCGGCGGATTCAGCGGCGCGCTTCGGCGCGCCGCTGGGTCTGCCAGGTACTGACGCGGTGGATGACATGGAGGATGATCGCTCCGGCGACCACGTCGAGCACCGCGCTGGTGGTGGACAGGGTCACGAGCCGGCGCAGGTCGTCGACCGTATCGAACTCGTCCTTGAGCAGGTTCACGTACCCGTTGCCCACGTAGGTTCCGACCAGCAGCGCTCCCCACCACACGGCGAGCCGCGCCCGGGGAGCCGGCCGCCCGGGCGCACTCGCCTTCCAGACGTCCGAGACGACCTGGTACGGCACCCAGAGGTTCGCCACCGGGGTGATCCAGCCCGCGAGCACCCAGGCCCGCGCCCGGCGCTGGCTGCCCGGGCCGCCCAGCGCCTCGGCGTTGAGCCGGGCCCGCCACATCCACACGGCGAACACCGCGTAGACCGGGACGAGCAACAGGAACCACCGCGGCCCCCTGACGGAGTCCCAGAAGTCGGCGGCCGCCGTGAACTCCGCCTCCGTCGCCCTGCCCGCGAAGGCGTCCTGGACGACCAGGTAGACGCGCCAGTCGGCCGCGGCGAGCAGTATGTCCCCCGCCACCATCGCGAGGATCAGCAGCGACGCCGCGGCACCCCATCCGACCACGGCCCTGTGCTGCTTCGACCTGTCCATGCTTCCCCCTCTTCCTGTCGGGTCACCGATTCACCACAGACCGGCCAGCTGCAGCACCCGGTAGCCGAGCCAGCCCGGCAGGGTCAGCGCGACGGCCAACCCCACGCCCGTCAAGTCCGCCTTCCTCGTCGCGAGTTGGGCCCGCCAGGTCATCGTCCGCCGGGGCCGCCACCCGGTGGCCGCCAGGGCCGTCCGGATGGCGTGGGCCAGGTGCACCGTGGGCGTCTGCGGCGTGGTGAGGCCCACCCGCTCCATCCACGCCCACGGTCCCTTGCGTTCCACCACCGGGATCACCCGGGGCGTCCAGTGGCCGTCGAAGGCGATCACGGCGCCGATCCAGTGCTCACCCGTGACCGCCTCCCTCGGCAGCACCGGGGTGGGCAGGCCCTCGTTCAACTGGTCGGCCAGCTCGGACAGTCCGCGCGGGGCCAGCAGGACGAGCTTCCCCGGCGGCTGGGTGGCCCGCGCCTCGCCGATCTCCCAGCGCAGCCCCTCGCCCTTCCCCAGGCGCAGGACGATCAGCTGGGACAGGTCCATCAGCCGCCGCACGGTGCCCTGCCAGTCGTCGAGCGGCAGGTAGAACCGGGCCGCGCCCAGGAGGGGCAGGGGTTCCCCCGGCCGCCCCACCGCGATCACCGGTCCGACGGCGCCCAGCGCGGCGGCGAACTGCTCCTCCCGGCTGTGGAGGTTGATCTCCGCCCCGTCGTCCACCCGGGCGGCGGTCGCGTCGTCGTCGAAGCTGCGCAGGTAGAGCACCGGCCTGCGCCCGTCCCGCAACAGGGCCTGGGCCGCCCCGCGGGCGGCGAGCGGGCGGGTGCGGCGCAGGATCAGCAGTCCCGCCGCCCCGGCCGCCACTCCGCCGACCAGCACCCCGAACGACACCGTCAGGCCCATGCCCTCGCCCCGCTCCGAGACGGCGACGGCAGCGGTGCCGCCCCCGAACAGCAGGTACCCGGCGCCGTTGGCGATCCGGACGGCCCGCCGCCACCGTGGCTGTCGCGCGCCGAAGCGGTCGACGAGTCCGACGAGTTCGGCGACCCCGGACCGGCGCCGGTGCCGCAGCCACAGGGCGGGCCCGAGCAGTGCCAGGGCGATCGCCCCGCACCAGAGCGCACCGGCCCTGCTGGCCTCGACATCCACCCCCGTGCCGACGTTGACCAGCAGGTGCAACGCCACGTAGGCGGCCACGACCGCAGTCGCCGTGATCCACCGGGCGAACATCCGTAGACGGGACGACATTCTCAGCCCACCCCCGACCGCTTGAGCAGGACGCCTCAATCGGATACCGCAACCGACCGATCATCATGCGCGCACGATCGGTTACGGTTTGGCGCCGAACACCAGAACGGGGGCGGTCCGCAGCCCGACGGGGAGCGCGGCGAACCCACCGGCCGCGCGGGGCCGGTACGGATCAGCCCGCCGAGCGGAGCGGCGCAGGACCGGCCGAGGGCACCGGGCGGGTCACCGGCGCCGGGCGGCTGATCTGGTCCCGGCGGTCCCACACCGCCTTGGAGACGCGGGCGAGCAGGCGGGCCGCCGGGTCGGTGCGGTCCGTGCCGTCGGCGAGCGGGCCGGTGTAGCAGACGGCGATCAGGTAGGGCGGGCAGTCGGCCGGCTGGACGAGGCCGACGCCGAGCCGGGCGCCTGGGACCCAGCCGTTCTTGAAGGCGATCCGGGTGTTGGAGGGGAGGCCGGCGGCCAGGTCCACCCGGAACTCGTTGCACTCGAGGAGGGCGAGGAGTTCGGGCTCCCCGGCGAGCGAGCGCAGCAGCCGGACCAGGTCGCGGGCCGTCACCCGGTTGTGCACGCCCTGGGCGCGCGCCGCGTAGTCCTCGATCCCGCGCGGGGTGGAGCTGTGGGTGGCACCGGCGCGGCGCCACACCTCGGTGACGGCCTGCTGGGTGGTGCGGGCCAGGCAGATGTTGGTGGCCAGGTTGGAGGAGTGGGTGATCATCCGCTCGGCGAGCAGCCGGAGCGGCACGTGGGTGCCGACCAGTTCCCAGGGCAGCGGATCGCTGTCCCAGTCCGGGTCGTTGCCGAACTCGCCGCCCACGACGGACTCGAAGCGGTTCACCACCGGCACCTCGGCGTCGAGGTTCGCCCCGCCGCGGCAGAGCGCGGCGAGCACCGCGACCTTCATCGTGCTGGCGGCGTCGTGAAGTTCGTCCGGATTGTGGACGAACACCGGCTCCGCTTTTCCCGCCCAGGGGGCGACCACCACAGAGAGCATGGAGGAAGGGTAGGGGAGGTCGGGGCCGGAGCTCGACGGTTGCGGCGTACGACACGAAACCGCCTCCGCCGCCATGACGGACCGTCAGTCGCCGGGCGGCAGGGCCAGGGGCTTCCTGAGCAGCCACTGTCCGGCCGTCCTCCGGGGCCGGCGCACGACCACGCGGCCGTGGCGCTTCCTGCCGACCAGTTCGATCCGCAGCGTGACCGGCGCACCGTGGTCCGGCGCCCGGCGGTTCCTGATCCGGCTGAACTCCAGGGCCAGGCCGTCGGCGTCGACCACGATGCCCGGCCCGGTGATCAGGGTCAGGGTCTTGCCCTCCATGTCCAGGTCGATCTGCAGGGTGTCCTGCGTGATCACCGCCTCGGTGAAGTCGAGCGTCACGTCGCACCACTCCACGAAGAGCTCCAGGCGGCGCGGCACCACCCAGCGCCCCTCCCGCCTGACCCGGCTCCACCGCTGGTCGATCGTCAGGACGTCCTTGACCTCCGCCACCACCCCGCCGGGGGCGAGCGACACGGGCGGCAGGTCGGTGGTGAGTCCGGCCAGGTCGCCGATCGTCCGCGCGGACAGGGCGGCCTCCAGGCGCTCGTCCAGCTCCTCCGAGGTCAGCCGGCCGTCGCCCGCCGCGATGCGCAGCAGCTCGGCCACCCGGTCCCGGTCGGCGTGGGAGGCCCGCATCGCGGACTCCTGGCCGCGGGCGGCCTGCTTCCCTGCGGCGGGCACGATCTCTCCCGGCAT
The DNA here is from genome assembly GCF_048159585.1 of Kitasatospora sp. SC0581. NCBI lineage: Bacteria > Bacillati > Actinomycetota > Actinomycetes > Kitasatosporales > Streptomycetaceae > Kitasatospora > Kitasatospora sp. SC0581. The sequence goes on from NZ_JBLRWA010000001.1 coordinate 493,000, forward strand.
ACTTCCCGTCCTGAACTCGGCGATGGTCTTCGCGCGTTGGGGTCAGCGGCGCGGACAGGAACTCACGATATATCGCGATAGGGTTTCCCGCCAGACCGGTTCGGCCGACCTGTTCGACGGGCCTGTTCAGCGGGCGGGCTCGCCCGCCGCAGCCCGCGGCTCGACCAGCATGCGGATGTCGTCGGCGGCCCAGAGCACGAACCGCTCGACCGGGACCACCCGGTGGCCCGGCTCCGGCCGGAAGCGCAGCCGCTTGAGCAGCACGGCCAGCAGCACCTGGGCCTCCACCACGGCCAGGCCCTCCCCCTCGCAGGCGCGCGGCCCCAGTCCGAACGGGATCCAGGCCAGCCGGGGCCGCCCCGCCGACTCCTCGGGGGTGAACCGCTCGGGCCGGAACCGCTCCGGCTCGGGCCAGTACGCGGGGTTCAGGTGGACGGCCCGGATCGGGAGGAAGACCACCGCCCCGGCGGGGACGACGTACCCGCCGACGGCCAGCGGCCCGGTGGTCAGCCGGGCGCCGTACGGGCCGGGCGGGTACCGGCGCAGGGACTCGCGCAGGACCATCCCCAGGTACGGCAACCGGCGCAGGTCGGCGTGGTCGGGCACCGGGCGGTCGCCGAGGACGCGGTCGAGCTCCTCGGTGACGCGCGCGGCCGCCGCCGGGTGGGCGGCGAGCAGGTGCAGGGTCCAGGAGACGGCGACGCCCGTGGTGTGGTGGGCGGCCAGCATCACCGCGAGGACGGTGTCGCGGATCCGCGCGGGGCTCTCCCCGGCCTCGACGAGGGCGCCGATCAGGTCGCTGCGGTCCCCACCGCTGCCGCCCCCACCGCTGCGGTCCCCACCGCTCCGGCCGCCGGGGTGGCCCCGGTGGTGCGCGGCGATCACCCGGTCGACCGTCGCCCGCAGTCGGGCGAGCGCCCGGGCGGCCCGTTCGGCGCGCTGCTCCGGGGGCTGCTCGGACGGCACCCGGTAGAGGCGCTCCAACTGGTCGGTGAGCACCGCCTCGAAGGCCTCGACCACACCCTCCGGGTCCTCGATCCCCCCGTCCGGGTCGGCCGTCCCGCCGTCCAGGGCGTAGCCGCAGATCATCCGGAGCGAGAGCCCGGTGAGTTCCCGCTGGAGCTCGACGGCCTGACCGGCGGGCAGGGCGGCCCAGCGGTCGGCGAGCCCGGCCGCCAGGGCGGTGAAGCGGGCGAAGTGCCGTTCGTGCGAGGGCCGTCCGGCGAGGACGGTGAGCAGCAGCCGGCGCCACGGGCCGTGCTCCCCGGCCGGGAGCACCTGGAGGTTGCCCGCCTCGAACAGCGGGTCCAGGAACGAGAACAGCCCCGGCGGGCGCTCATCGAGGTGGGCCACGGCCTCCAGCAGCACCGGGTCGGCGATCGACACCGCGGTCTCGGCCCCCGGCAGTTGGAACCGCACGACGGGCCCGTACTCGGCGTGCAGCCACAGCTGGTAGTCGTGCAACCCGCCCGCCCGCGCGATGGCGCCCACCCCGCCGTCCGCTCTCGGCTCGGGACCGGGGATCTGCATCGGACCTCCTGGGGTGCCTTCCGGGGATCGTTCCGCGGTGCCTTTGTACGAACCGGGGCCTTCCCGTGTTTTCCGACTCCGTACCCCGGACCGCGCAAATGCGGCGTCAATTCCTAAATCATCCATGGGACGTAAATCGCCCACGGGTCGAACGCCCCGTCGAGTGACCGTCGAACGCCCCGGAAAAACCCGGTCCCATGACCTGCGCACGACCTGTACGCTGAACACACATTCGAACTGTGTCGAATCCGTTCGGCATTTGATGAAACTGTGGGGGAATCGGTGCGCAATCGCCGACTTGTGGTTCTCGCTGCCCTCGTGGCGGCCGGTGTCGGTCTCACCTCGTCCGGAATCGCCCAGGCGGCCGCTCCCGCCGCGGCACCCTCCTCGCCCGCCTCCGGCGTCGCCGGCCTCGACGCGACGAAGAAGCTCCCGGGCAAGACCTTCAACAGCTCCGCCGACCGCACGGTCGTCTCGTCGAAGGCCGGCGAGCGGGCGGCGGCCCCGACGCAGGGTGCGCCCGCGCAGGACGCGCCCGCCCAGAACGCACCCGCCGCACAGAGCGCCGCGAACCTCGGCGTCGACCTGGAGGCCTCGGCCTTCAGCGCTCACGGCTTCAGCCTCAAGACCACGCTCTCGTCCAGCGAGACCACCACGGGCAACCTCACCATCTCCTGGGGCGACGGGACCACGAGCTCCTACCCCGTCGCCCTCACCGCCGGCGTCGCCAACCCGCACGTCGACATCCACCAGTACAAGACCGTCGGCGCGTTCGACATCACGGTCACGCTCACGAGCGGGACGGTGGTCGCCAAGAACCAGGTCCAGGTCGTCACCGCCGGCGCCGAGTTCACGCCGCACACCCCCACCCGCCTACTGGACACCCGGGAGGGCATCGGCGCCGCCAAGGCCAAGGTCCCCGCCCGCGGCACCGTGGCCCTGAAGATCGACGGCGCCGCCCAGATCCCGGCCGGGGTCGCCGCGGTGGTCCTCAACGTCACCGTCACCAACACCTCGGGCTCCGGCCACATCTCGGTGGCGCCCAGCCAGGACCTGGCCCAGAACGCCACGACGTCGAGCCTCAACTTCGTCCCCGGCCAGACCGTTCCGAACCTGGTGGTCGCCTCGGTCGGTCCGGACGGCTACGTGTACCTGTTCAACTCGGACTGGGCCCCGGTCGACCTGCTCGCCGACGTCACCGGCTACTTCACGCCCACCACCGCCAGCGGCTACAAGTCGGTGCCGCAGACCCGCATCGTCGACACCCGTGAGGGCATCGGCACGGCCCAGGGCAAGGTCCCCGCGACGTCGGGCTTCGACGTCGCCGTCGCCGGCCGCAACGGGGTGCCGTCGGGCGTCACCGCCGTGGCGCTCAACCTGACGGTCACCAACCCGCAGGCGGACGGCCACCTGATCGCCTACCCGACCGGGCAGGCCGTCCCGACCACCTCCAACGTGAACTTCACCGCCGGCCAGACGGTGGCCAACGCGGTGATCGTGCCGGTCGGCCAGGACGGCAAGATCACCGTCCGCAACGGCAGCTGGCTCCCGACGGACGCGGTGGTCGACGTGGTCGGCTACTACAGCCCCGCCAGCCGGTCCGCCCTGGTCCCGCTCGTGTCGCCGGAGCGCGTCCTCGACACCCGCGAGACCACCCCCGACCGGACGGGCGCCCCGATGCCGGGCCGCAGCTTCTTCGCGCTGGGGATGGAGGGCGACACCACCTCCCCGCAGGTCGAGGGCTGGGTGCTGAACACCACCGTCACCAACACCGCCGGGGCCGGCTTCCTCTCGGTCGACACCGACCCGAACTACTGGTCCGCCTACCGGAACGGCACCGCGGTCGTCCCGCAGCGCCCGGTCTCCTCGACGCTGAACTGGACGGCCGGCGCGACCGTCCCGAACCTCGCGCAGACCCCGGGCGGCAAGGGCGGCATCATCGACTTCTGGAACCAGAGCTGGTCGGACGCCGACCTGCTGGTCGACCTGCTCGGCTTCTACCAGTCGAACTGACCCACCGGACGACGTGAGGGCCGGGGCGGTGTTCCGTACGGAGCACCGCCCCGGCCCCTTTCCGTCGCGCGGCCGGCGGGCCGGCCCCAGTTGACGACGTACCTCAGTTGACGACGTACCTCAGTTGACGAAGTAGCTGAACCCGACCGTCGCCGCGGTCATCCCGGCTGCCACCTCCCGCGTCACCGTCCCCTGACAGTTCGGCGCGGAATACACGTCGACCGTCACGTTCGTGAGGTTCTCGACGACCACCGGCGACACGGTCGGGTAGCACCCCCGCGCCGGATTCTGGTGCGTCACACCGTTCACCACCAGAACCCCCGTAGCCGCCTGTGCGGGCACGGCGAGTGCGAGCACTCCGGCGGCGGCCAGCATCCCGACCGCGGCAATCCGACGACGCATGACTGTTCTCCCTTCCGAGGGCGCACATCGGTTACGGCACCCTTCCGGGCCATGAATTCCCCCACCGCCCTGTCCATGTCAGAAATCCCGCCGCAAATCCCCCGAACCGAGGACAATGCCCGGCGCGGCATTCACCCGCGGTCCGCCGGGAGTGGAAAGTCGGACCCGCCGACTTTCCGCGTCCTTCCACGCTCTTCCGCAAAGGACGGGACGACCGCATGGCGGGGGGTTACAGCTGCTCGGGGAGCCCGCCTCCGACGGTCGGCAGCGCCCGGACGGCGTCGGCGATCTCGGCGCGCAGCCCGTCGAGGGTGTGGTCCGGGCCGAGGATCATGCGGCGGAGCTGGGGCATGGCGAGGCTCCAGCCGACCATGCCGAGCGTGAGGAACAGCCGCGCGCGGGCGTCGTCGCCGTCATCGCCGCTGTCGCCGTCGTCGCCGCTGCCCGCGGGCCGCGCCGCCCGGATCTTGTCCTGGTAGTGGCGGGTCCGGTCCGCTTCCCCCGGAACGGGCTCGTCGCCGAGTTCGAGGGCCTCCCAGAGCAGCAGCCGCAGGGCCTCCGGGTGGTCGCGGTGGTAGTCGAAGAGCCGCTCGGCGTACGCCGCCAGGTCCTCGTCGCCGGGCGGGACGGCCTGGGCGAGGTCGGCCATGAGGCGCTCCAGGACGGCGGCGAAGAGCCTGTTCTTGTCGCCGAAGTAGTCGTAGATCGCCCGCTTGTTGGCCTGGGCCTGGGCGGCGATGCGGTCCACGCGGGCGCCGGCCACGCCGTACGCGGCGAATTCGGTGGCCGCCGCCGTGAGGATCCGCTCTTTGGTTGCCGTCGAGTCGTACGCCATGGGCCGATGGTAACGAACCGGTTCGTTTGACGATCCCGCGGCGGTCTGGCACGCTCACGGCGAGCATTCGAACCATCTAGTTCGTTCGGTTGGAGTCATGATGCCCCGGATCGATCCGGCTGTCCTGCCCGAGCCCGAGCCACCCGCGGCCCCCGCGCCACCCGGGCCCACACCGCCCGCGACGACGCCACCGGACCCTGTGCCCCGGCCCGCCGCCACGGGCCGGCGGCTGCCCCTGGTGATGGCGCTGGCCTGCGGCGTCAGCGTGGCCAACGTCTACTTCCCGCAGGCCCTCACTCCGCTCGTCGCCGACGGCCTCGGCATCGCACCGGGCACCGCGGCGAACCTCGCCACGGTCACCCAACTCGGCTACGCCACAGGGATCTTCCTGCTGGTCCCGCTCGGCGACCGGCTCCCCCGCCGCCCGCTGATCACCGTGCTCCTGGTCGTGACGGCCTGCGCGCTGCTGGCCGCCGGGCTCGCCCCGGCCGCCGGCCCGCTGGTCGCGGCCGGCGCGGTCGTCGGCCTCGCCACGGTGGTCCCCCAGCTGCTCCTCCCGCTGGCCGCCGGCCTGGTCGCATCCGACCGGCGCGGCGCCGTGATCGGCACCCTCCAGGGCGGCCTGATCGGCGGCATCCTGCTGGCCCGCACCTTCGGCGGCGTCCTCGGCGAACAGCTCGGCTGGCGCGCCCCCTACCTGGCCGCCGCCGCCCTCACCGCGCTGCTCGCACTCGCCCTCGGCCTGGCCCTGCCCGCCACCCCGCCCGCCGTCCGCGACCGGTACCCGGCCCTGCTCGCCGACACCGTCCGGCTGCTGCGCACCGAACCCGCCCTGCGCCGCTCCGCACTCGGCCAGGCCGCGCTCTTCGGCGGCTTCAGCGCCACCTGGACCGCGCTCGCCCTGCTGCTCACCGGCCCGCCCTACCGGCTCGGCGCCCAGGCCCTCGGCCTGCTGGCCCTGATCGGGGCGGCGAGCATGTTCTGCGCCCCGGCCGCCGGCCGCCGGGTCGACCGGCACGGCCCGGACCGGGTCAACGCCTGGTGCACCGGCGCCACCCTCGCCGCGGCCGCGGTACTCGCCGCCGGCGGCACCGGCGGCGCGACGGGCCTCGTCGCGCTGGCCGCCGGCCTCCTGCTGCTGGACCTGGCCGTGCAGTGCGGCCAAGTCGCCAACCAGGCCCGGATCTTCGCACTGCGCCCGGAGGCCCGCAGCCGGCTGAACACCGCCTACATGACCTGCTCGTTCCTCGGCGGCAGCGCCGGCTCCTGGCTCGGCATCCGCCTCCACGCCCAGCTCGGCTGGCCGGGGGTGTGCGGCCTCGTCGCGCTCACCGCGGCCGCCGCCCTGGCCGCCCTGCGGACCGGGGTCAGGGCCGGGGCCGGTCGCTGAGCCGCTTCCAACCGCTTCCACCAGACCACCACGTCACCGCATCACCACATCCCGAAGGAGTTCCCATGACGTTCCCGGCCATGCCGCCCGCCGTCCTCCAGTTCTTCCGCGCCTCCCAGGAAGGCGACGCCGACGCCTGGGCGGGGTCCTTCGCCGAGGACGGCGTCTTCCACGACCCGGTCGGCGCGCCGCCGATCACCGGTCGCCCCGCGATCCACGCCTTCATCTCCTCCGTCCTGCCCGGGTTCCGCCCCTTCCTCGGGCTGACGCCGCTGGAGGCGCACACCGTCGGCAGCCACGTCGCCGTCTCCTGGCGGGGCGCGGCCGTGGCCCTGGACGGCAAACCGGTCAACTGGTCCGGCATCAACGTCTACGAGCTGGACGACACCGGCCTCATCCGCGAGGCCCGGGCGTACTTCAACAGCGCCGTCTTCCAGGCCCAGCTCACCGGCTGACCGTCCGGGGCGGACCTGATCGCGGCCGCCCCGCGATCAGGTCCGCCCCGGGAGGCCGTCCAGCCGGCCTCGCGCCGCCGGATCCGCTTCGCCCGCGCCCACGTACAGGGCATGTTCCCGGGTCTGCCCCACCGGCCCGCCTCCCACGACACTCCCGGCGCTCGGCACCGGCCGGACGAGCCGGCTACAGCCGCTCGCGCTCGCGCTGGTTCCGGGACTTGAAGCCGCACCTGCTCTGCGGCCCGGCCTGCCCGCCCGCCCGCCCGCCCGCCCGCCCGCCCGCCCGCGACCGTCCTACCGCAGCCTCACGCCATGGCCCGGCAAGCATTCCCTGAAGTCCTGATCGAGTCCGTCAAGCGCCGACTCGGCCCCGAACAGCACAGCGGCCGCACCGTCGCCCGCCCACTGATCGCCTACGACCACTGCCCGAATCGGACCTACTCGTCCAGGCCCGCCTCGGCGAGAGCGGTCCGGGGGTCGGTGGTCCACGGGCTCATCCGCCCCACCCGGCCTCAGTCGCCGAGCAGGCGCAGGGCCTGGCGCAGGTTGTGCTCGGCGATGGCGGCCATCGCCTCGCGGGCCGGGAAGGGCCCGTCGAGCAGGCGCAGCGGTCCCGCCGTCAGCGAGAGGCGCTGGGCCAGTGCGTAGAGGGCGAGCCGGTCCTCGTCGAGGCCGTCCGCCGCCAGCGGCCGGTAGTCGGCCCGGGGCAGGCGGATCCGCAGGAAGACGTGCTCCCACTCGACGTCGAAGTACATCGTGCCCTCGATGTCGATCAGCACCGGGCGGCCGTCCGCGTCCACCAGCACGTGGTCGGGCCCGAGTTCGCCGTGCACCACCGGGTACTCGGCGCGCGGGCGCACCGCTGCCGCCAGGGCCCGCAGCCGGTCCGCGCACCGGTCCCGGGCTTCCGCGATCCGGGGGTCGCGCGCGGCCGCCTCGGCGAGGTCGCGCAGCGCGCGGTCCAGCACGACGCCCTCGCACGACGGCCCGTGCGACGCTCCTCCCCCGTCGACCACCGCCACCTTCCCGTAGCGGGGCGCCCGGTGGCCGCGCATGGCGCCCAGTGCCTCGCCGAGCCGGGCCAGGACCGGGGCGGCGGCGTGCGGGTCGCGGGCGAGCAGCTTCTCCAGGCTCTCGCCGGGGACGTCCTCGACGATCGCGAGGTCGGCCGTGCGGTCGGCCGCGGGAGCGGCCGTGCCCGGGGCACTCCCGCCGTCCCGGTGCGTGGCGCGCTCGACGAACCGGAGCGCCGGGACCCGGACGCCGAGCGCGTCCAGCCGCGTGTGCGCGGCCTCGAACAGGTCGAGTCCGAGGCCGGGCGAGAACGGGTCGGCGAGGTCGTCGTCGCCCTCGGCCGCCGGCCAGTAGTTCTCGGTCCGGTCCCAGCGGTAGGCGATCGCCGTCGTCCCGTCGTCCATCCGCAGGCGGTAGACGCCCTTCTTGCTGCCGCCCGCCAGCCGCTCGACCGCTTCCAGCCGCCGCCCGCCGCCCAGCGCGGCCCGCGCCGCACCCGCCAACCGTTCCCGCACCACTGCCCCGCCCCTCGTCGTCCCGGTCGGCGGCACCCTACCGCCGCAGGTGGCGGCTCACGTCGCCGACCAGGGTGATCCGCACCCGCCGCTCGGCGAACCGCCACCGCCCGTCCTCCCCGCGCGCGAAGCGGTCGTGGTACCGGCCCCCGGCGATGGCCTGCAGCGGAAGCCCGGGCAGTGCCTGCAGCACGGTGACGTAGGAGCGGGCGACCGCCGTCCCCGCCGGCTCGTCGACCTCGACCGCCACGTTGGTGGTGACGTGCTGGGTCCGCGGTGTCCCGTCGGCGTGGATGATCACCGTCTCCCGGAACATCGCCTCGATCGCCTCGCCGCCGCGCACCGGCTCGCCGCTGCCGACGAAGACGGCGTCGGCGAGCAGGGCGCCGAGGCCCGCGAAGTCGCCGTCGTCCACGAGTTCGGCGTAGCGCGCGATCAGGTTCTCGATCGCCCGGTGGCTCGGCACCGGATCGACGGGCGCGGTCATGGTCTCCCCCGGGGCCGGACGGCGGTCATCTCCCCTGATGTTCCCACGCCTTGATCGGGCGTCGGGTCCCGATGGGGCACGGCGGCGGCGACCACGGGAAGCACCCGGCAGCTCGCCGTGCCCGCGTGGCGAGCGGCGTCCGGCGACTACCGGACGGATGCCTCGGCCAGGCGGGAGATCTCGGCGGCGACGGCCTCCGGTTCGGCGGCGACGGTGACGCGGGCGACGCCGTCCAGGCCCGGGTGGCCGCCGACCCGGACGGAGTGCCGCGCGTTGCGCAGCAGGTCGAGGTCGTTGATGTCGTTGCCGAAGGCGTTGTAGGCGTCGATCCCCAGCGAGGTCAGCGCCTCCCACTTGTTGGTGGTGCCCGGGGCGAAGTCGATGATCGCCTCGTCGAGGTGGTGGTTGACGGTCATCCCGAGCGCGCGGCCGGCCTCGGCGAGGGCCGCCAGGTCGGTCGCGTCGACGACCAGGAACTTGACGACGGCGGGGAGTTCGGCGAGCTCGACCCGGCGGGCGAGGCCGCCCTGGTCGACCCGGCCGCGGATCGGGTGGTCGGCCGGGCCGGTGTAGGCGTAGTCCCACGGGCCGTCGGCGAGGTAGCCGGCCCGGAACCGCTCGACCTCGGCCAGCAGCCGCCCGAGCTCACCGGCCTCGAACGCGGCCCGCGCCCGCACCTGTCCGTCGACGGAGACCAGGCTGCCGTTCCCGCCGATCAGCGTGGCGGTGGGGAAGGCCCCGTCGAGGACGGGCAGGAGGTCGCGCACCGGCCGGGCGGAGGCGAAGACCAGCTGGTGGCCCGCCCGCTCGCAGGCGTCGAGGGCGGCGAGGATCCGACTGTCGATCGTCCGCCCGTCGAAGCAGAGCGTGCCGTCGATGTCGAAGACCGTGGTGCGGGCGCTGGAGGAGATCATAAGACGATGCTATCCAGCCGGTGCCGTACACGATCCACCACCGGTCCCGCCCGGGAACGCCCCCACGAGCCGGGCCCCTACTGGTAGTCGTCCATCAGCTCGCGGTCCACCGTCATGGCGGCCCGGTCCAGGGCCGGCAGGCCCAGGTGCTCGCAGATCAGCGCGGTGAGCCGCTGCTCGTGGTCCGGGCTCTCGGCGAACTCGCCCCCGATGCCCAGCCCGGCCGCCGTGACGAGGGGGGCCAGCGCGTTGGGCCAGCGCTCCCCGACGCGCTCGGCGCCCTCGTAGTCGACGCACGAGGAGATCCGGCCGTCCCGGTAGTGGTACGCCTTGGGGTCGTGGGCCTTGACGATGCAGGGGTTGGGCACGAACACCACCAGTTCGGCGCCCTCGGGGCAGAGCCCGCGGTAGTCGATGTCGTCGTAGTCGTTGCGGGACGGGTTGAGCATGGGGTGCACGATCACGCCCCACTCGCCGGGCGCCGGCTCCTCGCCCCGGGCGAAGGGCGGACGGTGCCGCGCGGTCAGCCCGTCGGCCACCGCGGCCCGGGTGGTTCCCCGGAAGTACACCAGGACGGTCTCGTCCTCTCCGTAGCCCTGTCCTTCCAGCCAGTCGATGGGGCCCCGGTGGATCCAGTCGTAGTCGGTCATGATCGACACCGTAGCCCTCGGCACCGACACGGGCGCCGGGACGGCCTTCGGGCGGCCCTCGGAGCGGCCCTCGGAGCGGCCGGAGTGGGAAGTCGGCCCGGCCGACTTCCTGCTCCCGAGGCCGGGACGGTCACGCGCGGGCCGGGCCGTTCGCCGGCCGCGCCGCGCGGCGGTGGCGGCGGACGGCGTCGCGGTTGGCGCAGCGCTGGGTGCAGTAGCGCTTGCGGCCGGTCCGGGTGGTGTCGGCGAAGACGGTGGCGCACTCGGCGACGGCGCACCGGCCGAGCCGGTGCATGCCGCGGCCCACCAGGTGGAAGGCGGTGCCGACGGCGATCAGGGTGGACAGCACGGCGCCGAACGACTGGTGGTCGTCGCGGTAGTGGAGGTGCCAGCCGCCCGTGTGGTCGGTCAGCCGGGGGTGGGCGGCGTCGGCGGCGAGCATCCGGTTGAGCCGCTCGGCCCGTTCGCGGTCGTCGGCCGCGTCGACCACCGACTCCCAGGTGTCCAGCAGGGCCAGGATGCGCGCCAGGTCCGCCGGCCGGACCGGCCCGTCGACCACCAGCCCGGCCGCGCGGCAGCGGTCCGCCAGTTCCTCGGCGGTCCCGGGGCGCCGGTTGGCCAGGGCCGCGGCCAGGTGCACGGCGCTCTCGCCGTAAGGGTTGAGGTGCATAAGACCATGACAGCAGGCTGCTGGGCATGCGTCAGCACACCGACACCGGAAAGCCTTCCGCACCGGCGACTTCCACCTCACCGACTTCCGATCCGACGACTTCCGCACCGGCGGCTCCCGGGGACACCGCCCGCCCGATCCGGTACCGCTGGGTGGTCCTGGCCGTCGCCACCGTCACCCAGGCCGCCTCCGGCTTCTTCGTCCAGGGCATCGGGGCGATGGCCGTCCCCCTGCAGCACGCGCTGTCCCTCAGCACCAGCCAACTCGGCCTGCTCCTGTCGGCCTCCCAACTGGTGCCGCTGGTCGGCCTGTTGGTGGCCGGCGAGCTGCTGGACCGGTACAACGAGCGCTGGGTCGTCGGCCTCGGCGCCGCCGTGGTCGCCGCGGCCCTGCTCCTCGGCAGCCTGGCGCAGGGGTACGCCTCCCTGCTGGCCGTCCTGCTGGTCGTCGGCGCCGGGTACAGCACCGTGCAGCCGGGCGGCAGCAAATCGGTGGCCTCCTGGTTCGACCCGGCCCAGCGGGGGCTGGCCATGGGCGTCCGCCAGGCCGGACTGCCGCTGGGCGGGGCGCTCGCCGCCGCCGTACTGCCGCTGGTGGCCGTGGCGTACGGGTGGCGGGCGGCACTGGTGGTCGGCGGGCTGGTCGCGTTCCTGGGCGCCGGGCTCTTCACGGCCCTCTACCGGCGCCCGCCGACCGCCCCGCCGGTACGCCCCGCTCCCGCCCCGGCTCGCGGCAATACCCCGGGCCCCGTGGCACCGACGGCCTCCGTCCGCGCCCGGCTGCGGATCCTCCGTGAACCGGCCATGGCCAGGCTCCTGTTCTCCGGCCTGGCCCTGGTCTCGGTGCACAGCGGCATCGGCGTGCTCGGCGCCCTGTACCTCCACGACGTGACGGCCCTCGGCCCCGGCGCCGGCGCCGCCGTCCTGGTGGCGGTCCAGGTCGCGGGGGCGGTCGGCCGGATCGCGCTGGCGGCCTGGAGCGACCGGAGCCGCGCCGGGCGGTACCGGCCCGTCCTGTTCTGCCTGGCCGCGGTGGTGGCCGGGCTGGTGGTCCTGACGACGCCGGCGGGCCGGTCCCCCGCCGCGGCCGCCGTCCTGTTCACCTGGCTCGGCTTCTTCGGGATCGGCTGGTACGGCCCCTGGGTGGCCCACCTGGCGGAGTCGGCGCCACCGGGCCGGACCGGCTTCGCCCTCGGCCTGGTCATGGCGGTCAACCAGGTGGCCGTCGTCGTGGTCCCGCCCGCCCTCGGGCTGCTCCGCGACACCACCCACGGCTTCACCGCCACCTGGGCGGCCCTCGCCGCGACCACGGCCGTGACCCTCGCGGCCACCGCCCGCCGGGGTGCCGGCGGGCGCGGCACCCCTCCCCGGCCCGGGCGGCACACCGCCGGGTAGCGTACGGCCGTGAACAACGAGACGCCTCCCGGGTGGTACCCGGTCCCCGGCCCGGACGGCGCCCCGGGCCACGAGCGCTGGTGGGACGGCAACGCCTGGACCGGCGACGTCCGGCCGGCCCAGGGCGCCTACGGCTACCCGGGCCAGGAGGCGTACCCGGCGCAGCAGGCGTACCCGGCCTACCCGGTTCACCCGTCCCAGCAGGCCTACCCCGGCGCGGGCTACGGACAGCCCGGCCCCGGCTACCCGCCCCCGGCCCCGACTCCCAAGCGGGTCAAGCCCGGCGTGCTCATCAGCATCGCGGTCGGCGTCCTGGCGATCGGCGGCAGCGTCGCCGGGATCGCGCTCAGCCACGGCGGCGACCCGGCGGCGGACCCGACCACCGACCCCACCGTCCCCGTCACCAGCAGCACCGGCCCGACGACCAGCCCCACCCCCGCCCCGAAGCCGTCCACGCCCAAGCCCGCCCCGGTCCTCCGGAGCACCGTCGCGAACAAGCAGCACTCGATCACCCTGCCGCTGTTCGAGGGCTGGGAGGTCTCCGCGACCGACACCCCGCAGTGGTCGGTCTACCTCGGCAGCGGCCGCTACACCTGCGCGAACGGCAAGGCGTGCATCCGCGGCCGGTTCTCGGTGGAGAAGAACACCGTCCAGGGCGACACCCCCAAGGCCGCCGCCGACGCCGCCATGCCGACGGTCGCCAAGCAGATCTTCAGCGGGATGGCCTCGCAGACCGACTACGGCTCGGGCACCATCACCGTGGCCGGCGTGGCCGGGTACGCGACCCGCTGGCACATCACCAACACCGACGGCACCCAGGGCTTCGTCCTGCTGGCCGCCCTCCCCGCCAAGGGCGGCGGCTACGTGGTCTTCGACGGCGGCGTGGACGAGGACCCGGCCGCCCCGGACGTCTCGGTGCTCGACCAGATCCTCCTGGGCGTCAAGAAGGACGACACCCCGACCAGCGGCACCTGACACACCGCTCCGGGGCGCCGCCGGCCGCCCGGTTCCACCGCCGTGGGGCCAGGCCGCCGCAGCGTTCGGCGCAGGGCCGACAGCCATCCTCGTCCAGGGCCGCCGAAGCGTGGGCCCACTCGGGCACCGGCGCACCGGAACCCACGACAGCCATCCGCCACGGCGGACGCCACAGGACCACCCGACGCGGGCACCCGCCCCCGGCTACGCCGGTTGGTCGCCCGGGAGTTGGTCCGGCAGCGAGGACGGCGGGAGGGGGCGCGGGCGGGCGGTGGGGCTGTCGCTGCGGCGCAGGACGAAGACCACCGGCAGGGCGATCAGGCTGGGCCCGGCGAGCAGGCCGGCCAGCCACTGGCGGCCGTCGAGGCCGACGAGCACCGAGCCGACGAGCATCCCGGCGGCGAGCACGAAGCCGGCCACCAGGCCGCCGACGTAGAGCTGGTGGGCGCGCTGGTCGCGGCGTTCCCGGGCCGCGATCCGGGCGCGCTCGGTCGCGTGCTCCTCCTTGAGGCGGACCGTTTCGAGGGACGCCCGGTGGCGCTCCCTGGCCGTCTCCCGGGTGTGCTCTCGCTGGAGTTCCAGTTCGAGGTGCTCCAGGGCCACCCGCAGGTGCTCGGGCGGGAGTTGGGCCCACTGGGTGGCGATCTCCAGGGCCGTCGGGCGGCGGAGGCGGCCTTCCTCGGGGGTGGTCACCGGTCGTCACCTCGGGGTGCGGGGGCGGACTGGTCGGGGCCGTGGGCGGAGCCCGGCGGCGGGCCGAGGCGGAGGAACAGCCGCTCCAGGCCCGTGGCGACGGTCTCGGCGGCCGCCGGGGTCAGCGGGTCCTGGGCGTACTCGTGCAGGGGACGGTAGCGGGAGGCGGCACCGCTCCCGACGATCACCAGGTCGTCGTCCCGCCCGGTGGAGTCGATCCGCCCCGGGAGGACGGCGCTTCCGGCGACGGGGCCCTTGACGACCGGCGGGCCGGCCGGGTCCCCCATCTCCCAGGCCACCGAACTCTCCGGCAGCGGGGCCGCCCGGCCGGGCGCCCGCCCGGCCGCGGAGCGGGGCGCCCCCCACGAGGCGACATCCCCTCCCCGCCCGGCCCCGCTCCCCCGCCGCCGCGGCCACAGGACCGCCAGCAGCACCAGCACGGCCGGCCCCGCCGGTACGGCCGCCCACCAGCCGATCCCGGTGGCGGCGTACAGCGTCAGCGACACCGCCCACACCAGGGCGACCGAAACGCCGTAGGCCACCTGTCTGTTCCGCATCCCGCCCCCGCACCCCCTCCGACCGGTTCGAACTCAGGCCCGAGCTTCGACCCGAGCCTACCCACGACGTGGGCCCCTCGACCGGACAACCCGGTCGAGGGGCCCACGAAGTGACGTCGGATCAGCTGTGCTGCGGCGCGGGCAGCGTCGCCGATCCCCCGAGCAGCGGCCACTCCCGGTGGAAGGGCGGCAGCGGCAGCTTGCCCTCGATGATCGGGGTGCCGAAGACCTTCAGGTGAGCGAGCAGCGAGCCGTTCAGGTCGACGCCGCCGACCAGCGACCAACTGCCCTGCACCTGAGGCGGGTTGCCGGAGGAGTCGGCGACCAGCGAGCCCTCGGCCTGGGCGCGCAGGTAGGGGGCGACGGTGGCCTCCACGCCGACGGTGTCGTACAGGCCGAGGCTGATCTCGGCGCCGAGCGCGGCCCGCACGCCCGCCTTGCCGTTGAGCCGCACGTGCACCGGGGTGACCTTGGTCTCGGCGCTGGTGACCGGGGTCCAGCCCTTGCCGCCGGTGTAGTCGGCGCGGACCGCCCAGGTGCCGGTGGCGTCCTGCTCCGCCTCCAGGTGAACCTGGCCGTCCGCGCTGACCTCCAGGTAGCACGTGAGGCCGAGGTTGACGACCACCGGCAGGCCGGCGACCGTCAGCACCGGGCTGGCCTGCAGCTTGGCGAAGGGCACCCGGATGGGCGCCGCGCCGGTGCTGCGGGCGGCGTCGCCGGTGACCTTCCACTGCGCGTGGGCGCCGAGGTCGAAGCCGATCGAGGCGGTGCGCGGACTGCCGGCCGCGGCGCCGTGGTAGGCGAAGTGGACGGCCGGGTGGAGCTGGAGCGAGCCGGAGGCGTCGAGGCTGGCGCCGTCGGGCAGCGGGACGGGGGCCTTGAGGTTCACCTCCAGGGTGCCGGAGGCGTCGGCCTGGACGCCGTTGCCGGTCAGGCCGGCGGTGGCCTTGAGGTCCTTGACCAGCGGGGTCACCGTGATGCCGTGCGGGTCGACGGGGACGTTGCCGTCGGCCTCGGTGCCGCCGAGGAGTTCGGCCAGGGTGGCCGGGCGGGTGGTCAGGGCGAGCGTGTTGCCCGCGCCGGGGCGGACGCCGGTGACGGCGACCAGTGCGCCCTGCGGTGCGGCGGCGGTGGGCGGGCTGGCGATCAGCTGCCCGGGCTGGACGGCGGCGGCCGCGCTGGGGGCGGCGCTCGGCACGGCGCTGGGAGAAGCGCCAGGAGCGGTGCCGGGGGCGGCAGTTGGCGAGGTCGGGGCCGTGGCGCCCGGCCCCGTCGCCGACAGCACCGCCGTCCCGCCCGCCGGGTCGTACGCCGTCAGCTGGAGGTTCTTCGTCGCCGCCGTGACCGCGCCACCGTCCCTGCCGGGGCTGCCGATCGCGGCCTGCTGGTCGCCGGCGGGCGCGGCGGTGACGGGCGCCTTGCCCGGGGTCGGACGGCCGGTGGCGGGACTGGCCGCTCTGGCGTGCGGGGTGGCACCGGCGGGCCGGGCGGCGGCGGCCGGGCTGCCCCCGGCGGCGGTCGCGGCCGGGTCGGCGACGGTGGCGGCGGCCGGTTCGGCACCGGCCTGGGTGGCGCCGGGGTCGGTCGGCCCGCACGCGGTGGCCCCGGCGAGGATGAGGGTGAGGGTGAGGACGGCGGGGCCGGAGGCCCTGCCTATGGAACTTTTGAACACGCGGCGTCATGTTACTGACGAGGAATAAGTTTGTCGAAGACAGGCCAAAAAAGCCAGCTCGATCATGTTTAACCGCAGGTCAGTGGAGGCGTGCCGATCCTCCCAGCCGCGCCGCCGGCAGCGGCGCCCCGTCCGGGACCACAGCGGAGGCCCCACCCCCGCCCGACAGCTCCGCGAGGTACCGCGAGCGCGCCATCGGCTCGGCCCCGAGGCTCCGCACGTGCGGCCCGTCCCACTGGGCGTCGAGCAGCCGCCCGCCCGCCGCGCCGAACCGCGCCCCGAGGTCGGCGACGGCGACCCGGGCGGCGTCCGGGCGGCGGTGGAACATCGAGTCCAGGCTCAGCACCGGCCCGACCGCGATCCCGAACACCCCGCCGATCAGCTCCTCCCCCTCCCACACCTCCCCGCTGTGCGCCGCCCCCAGCTCGTGCAGCCGCACCAGCACCTCCGCCAACTCCTCGGTGAGCCAAGCCGGTTGACGTCCCTCGGCGCACGCCGCCAGCACCCGCCCGAAGGCCCGGTCCGCGCTCGTCCACCACGTGGACCGGTTGCGCAGCCGCCGCGCCAGCCGGCTCCCGAGCCGGACGCCGTCGGGCGCGATCACCGGCCGGGGGTCGGGCGACCACCAGGCGAGCGCGTACGGGTCCGCCCCGCCGGGCAGCAGGGCCACCTCCCCCGCCTCGACGTCGTCCCCGTACACCGCCTCGTTGTACGCGCTCGCGTACACGTCCGCCGCCGGCAGCGGGAACAGCCCGCGCCGGTACGCCGCCAGCAGCCCGCCGGGGCCGAGCGCGCCCAGCGACCCGCCGAAGGCCACCGGGCCGTCGCCGGGCCCGTGCCGCACGTCCAGCGCGCCGAGCACATCCAGTGCTTCGAGCGCCTCGGAGGGGCTCACGGCGACGCCGCCCGCAGGAAGCCCTCCCGCTCCAGCCCCGCCAGGTAGTGGTCGATCAACCCCGCCTCCACCGGCGGCAGTTCGATCCCGCTCCCGGCCAGCGCCGCGTCCGCGTTCGCCCGCTCGAACAGCGGGAACGTCGGCCGGAAGTACATCTCGCTGACCGACAGCTCCGACCCCGGCGCGCGGTCCACGAACAGCGGGACGAACGGCGCGATCGGGTGCGTCGGGTTCCCGGCGGCGAACCGGACCAGCCGCCGCACCCAGTCCCCGTACGGCAGCGGGGCGATCCGGTGGCCGCGCACCCGCAGCCGCTCGGCGAGGTCGGCGAGGGTGCCCGGGCGCGGGGAGGTGAGGTGGTAGACCTCGCCGGCGGCGGGTGCGTGGGCGGCGATGTGCGCGACGGCCCGGGCGAAGCGGTCGGCGGGGACGAAGTCGAGCAGCAGCCGCACGTCCGGGTAGGTCCCACTGTCGGCCACGTAGGCGATCAGCGCGCACAATTCCGTGCCGGTGTTCATCGCCCCGGACGCGAGGTCCCCGGTGACGTCGTTGGTGCGCAGCACGGTGACGGGCAGCCCGGCGGCGGCCGCGTTGTGCAGCAGCTGTTCGGCGACCCACTTGCTCTCGACGTAGCCGACGCCGAGCCGTTCGGGGTGGGCGAGCGGGGTGCGCTCGGTGACCTTCGGGACGCCGGCCGCGCCGAAGCCGGCCAGCACGGCGAGGGTGGAGAGGTAGTGCACGGGGATGCCCCGGCTGTGCCCGGCGAGCCGGACGACCTCCCGGGTGCCGCCGACGTTGGCGCCACGCAACTGGTGGTACGGGTAGAGGAAGTTGACCTGTCCGCCGAGATGGTGGATCGCGTCCAGGTGCCCGGCCAACCAGTCGAACCGACGGTCCGTCAGGCCGAGCTTCGGCCGGGTGAGGTCGCCGACCAGCGGCACCACCCGCCGGTCGGCGAGGTCCTGCCGCAGGAAGCGCTGCCGGGCCGCCCGCAGCCGTTCCAGCGCGTGTTCCTCGTCGGGCGCGCGGACCAGGCAGTGGATGCGCGCCCGGGTGGTGGCGAGCAGCGCGTGCAGCAGGTGGGCGCCGCAGAAGCCGGTGGCGCCGGTGAGCAGGATCTCGGCGGGTTCGGCGCGGGAGGGCGCCGGACTCCAGGACTGCCGGAGGTCCTCGGTGAGCCGGGCCTCCGCGAACCAGTCGACCGCGGCGTCCCGTACGGCCCCGGCGGGGGTGTCCCCGCGCGCCGCCGACAGCGCCGCCGCGAAGGCGCGCAGGACGGGCTCGCGCAGCAGCGCCCGGGTGAGCGTGCGCACCTGCCCGACGTCGACGCCGAGCAGGATCCGGGCCCGCGCCAGCATCTCCATCGCGAGCAGCGAGGTGCCGCCGAGCGCGAAGAAGTCGCCGTCCGGGCCGATGTGTTCGACGCCGAGCAGCTCCGCCCACAGCTGCCCGACGGCCGCCTCCAGCGCCCCGTCTCCGGCGGGGCCGGGTGCGGGAGCCGGCGAAGGGGTCGACGGGGGAACGGGAGCCGACGCCGGGGAGCGCACCGGCGCGTGCGGCAGCCGCCGCCGGTCGATCTTCCCCGCCGCCGTGAGGGGCATCGCCTCCAGCGGCACGAACTCGGCCGGCACCAGGTACTCCGGCAGCCGGTCGGCCAGGAACGCCCGGAGCCCCGGCGCCCCGACGGCCGTCCCGGAGGCGGGCGTGTAGTACGCGGTGAGCGTGCGGCTGCCGTCGGCCGACTCGCCGTCGGCCGCGACCCGGGCCTGCCGGACGTCGGGGTGCGCGGCCAGGACGGCCTCGACCTCGGCCGGGTCCACCCGGTGCCCGCGCACCTTCACCTGGTCGTCGAAGCGGCCGAGGATCTCCAGCTGCCCGTCCGCCCGCCAGCGCCCGGCGTCGCCGGTGCGGTACATCCGCTCGCCGGGCAGCGGCGCGTACGGGTCGGGCAGGAAGGACTCGGCGGTGAGCCCGGCCTGCCGCCAGTAGCCCCGGGCCAGTCCGGGCC
Organism: Kitasatospora sp. SC0581; assembly: GCF_048159585.1. NCBI lineage: Bacteria > Bacillati > Actinomycetota > Actinomycetes > Kitasatosporales > Streptomycetaceae > Kitasatospora > Kitasatospora sp. SC0581. Next base: position 512,069 of record NZ_JBLRWA010000001.1, read on the forward strand.
CGCCGAGGTGGATCTGCCCCTTCTCCCCGGGCCGGACGGGGCGCAGCCGGGCGTCCAGCACGTGCACCCGCACCCCGGGCAGCGGCCGTCCGATCGGCACGGGCGCGGCCGGGGTGCCGCCCGCCCCCGCGGAGCTTCCGCCGCCCCCGTCGAGCAGCTCCGCGGTGACCTCGCAGAGCGTCGAGGTGACGGCCGCCTCGGTGACCCCGTACGCGTTGAGCAGCCGGGCGCCCGGCAGCCGGTCCAGGCAGTGCCGGCTGTCGGCGGCGTGCACGGCGTCCCCGCCGACCACCACCAGGCGCAGCCCCTGGGGGCCGGGCCCGCCGGGCGGGAGCAGGTCGAGCAGGTGGTGCCAGTAGGCGGGGGTGAGGTCGGCGACGGCCAGGCCCAGCCCGGGCAGCCGGCCGGCCAGCTCGGTGGGCGCCCAGGTGCCGCCCGCGCCGCCGCCCCCGCCGAGCACCACCGTCGCGCCCGCGAGCAGCGCGCCGAACGCCTGCTCCAGCGCGGTGTCGGAGCCCAGCGCGGCCAGGTGCAGGACGCGTTCGCCGGGGCGCAGCCGGTAGGCGTGGACGATCCGGTCGAGGGTGAACAGCAGTGCGCGGTGGGTGACGGGGACGCCCTTGGGGCGGCCGGTGGTGCCGGAGGTGTAGATCAGGTAGGCGAGGTCGTCGGGGACGGCGCCGTCGTCCCCGGCGAAGTACGCCCCGGGGTTCAGGGGCTCCCCGCCGTCCTCCGGCCCGGGCGCGGACACCCCGAGCACGGACACCCCGGGCACGGACACCCCGGGCACGGACACCCCGGGCACGGACACCCCGGGCACGGACACCCCGGGCACGGAAGCCCCGGACACAGACACCCCGGGCGCCTCCGGGAACCCGTCACCGTCCGCGACCACCACCCGCGCCCCGCAGTCCTCGACCAGCCGGGCCAGTCGCCGCGGCGGGTGGGCCGGGTCCAGCGGCAGGAAGGCCCCGCCGGCCTTGAGCACGGCCAGCCAGGCGGTGACCAGGCCCGCCCCGCGGTCCAGGCAGACCGGCACCACCTGCTCCGGGCCGGTCCCGCGCGCCCGCAGCGCGGCGGCCAACCGGTCGCTGCGCAGGTCGAGTTCGCGGTAGCTCAGCGTGGCGTCCGCGGCGATGACGGCAACCGCGTCCGGGTCGTGCGCCGCCCGCGCGCGGAACAGCCCGTGCACCGTGTCCGCGAATCCGGCGACGGTGTGCGGGAATCCGGCCGACGGGTCCGCCGATCCGGCCGTCGGGTCGGCGATTCCGCCCGCCGCCCGCCGCACCGGGGCGCCGTCGGGGAAGCCCAGCCCGGCCGGGCGCCACTCGCGCTCCACCCAGTCCCGGCAGTCGGCCCGTCCGGCCGGCCCGTGGACCTGCTGCCAGCCGGCCGGGACGGTCAAGTCGCCCGGCCAGATCGCATACTGACCGTTGCCGTTGCGGACCACGGCGTGACGGCCGGAGTTCGCATCCGTTCGTACGCCCTGTGCGCTGTCTACTGCGTCGTCCACCGGCTTGACCTCGTGCTGTGGCGGCAGAATGCTGGGGAGTGCGACATTTCCGACTATACGCACTCCTGCCCCGTCGAGGACGTCCGGTCGCACCCCCCACCGGACGCCTCGCTGCTGCGCGAAAGCGCCCATCCGCCCCACCCGGACCGGCTCCAACGCCCGGCCCGTCCCGTCCTCACCCGAACTCCCCCGCCCGACCGGCGGGGTGATGTCGTGGAGGAGGTAGCCTCGTTGACTCGCCGGCGACAACACCTGATGGTCTGTTACCTGCTCTGGATGGTGCTGTTCACCGGCATCTACTACGCGAATCCCGGCCAGCGGATCATCTGGTGGACCGGCATCGGCCTCGGCGGCGTCGCCGCCATCGTGGTCGGCGTCCGCCTCAACCGTCCCGCGCACGCGCGCTACTGGTACGTGCTGGCGCTCGCCAACCTCAGCTTCACGGTGGGCGAGGTGGTGCAGGCCGTCCAGTTGGACATCCTGCACGTGCCCAACCCGTTCCCGTCCGTCGCGGACGGCTTCTACCTCGCCGAGTACGTGCTGTACGCGGTCGGCGTGCTGGGCTTCATCCGCTGGCGCACAGCTCGTCAGGACCGCGCCGGGCTGCTCGACGCCCTCGTCCCCACCATGGGGCTGGCCCTGCTCGCCTGGATCTACCTGATCCTCCCGTACGCCCGGAACCCGGACCTCGACTGGTTCCAGAAGGCCGTCTCGATCGCCTACCCGCTCGGCGACGTGGTCGTGCTCGCCCTGCTGCTGCGGCTGCTGACCCCGCGCGGCGGCAACTCCCGCTCCCTGCAGCTGCTCGCCGTCGGCTCGCTCGGCATCATGGTCTCCGACGTGCTGTACGGGCTGATCCAGCTGCACGGCACCTGGCACATCGGCACGCCCGTCGAACTCGGCTGGGCCGCCTTCTACACCGCCTGGGGCGCGGCGGCGCTGCACCCGTCGATGGTCGAGCTGACCCGGCCGGTGCCCACCCAGCAGCCGGACCTGAGCACCGCCCGGCTGGTGCTGCTCACCCTCGCCTCGCTGATCGCCCCGGCGATCCTGATCATCGAGGCACTGGCCGGCAACACCAGCAACGCGGGCGTGATCGGCGCCTTCTCGGCGGTGCTCTACCTGCTGGTGCTGGCCCGGCTGGCGGTGGTCGTCTCCGCCCGCAGGCAGGCCGTGGCCCGCGAGCGGGCGCTGCGCGAGGCGGGCGCCCGGCTGACCGCGGCCGTCACGGTGGGGGAGGTCGCGGACGCCGTCCAGTCCGCCGCCTCCACCCTGATGCCGGCCGAGGCCGGGCACGTCGCCCTGCTCTCCGTCGCCGAGGCCGGGGTGCTGCACGTCCGGCACGCCGGGAGCGACACCCCCCGGCCCACGCCCGGGGACACCGCGCAGTCCGACCGGGTGCTGGAGCTCGCCACCGCCCGGGAGACCGTGCTGCTGCCCGTCGGCTCCCTCGGCCTGGACCCGGCCGCCACCCCGGCCGACGGCGGCCTCCTCGCCCGCCTCGGCGGCATGCCGTACGCCCTGGTCTGCCCGCTCACCCTCGCCGAGCGCCCCTCCGGCGACCCGCTGATCGGCGCGCTCGTCGTCACCGGGACGGAGCAGGAGCTGGCCGGCCTCTGGAGCTCGCTGGAGATCCTCGCCGCGCAGGCGGCCCTCGCGGTCGAGCGGGTGGTGCTGAGCCGCGAGGTCACCCAGCGCAACAGCGAGCTGTACTTCCGCACGCTGGTGCAGAACGCCAGCGACGTCATCCTGATCCTCGACGCCGACGACGGCGTGCGCTACGCCTCCCCGTCCGCCGCGACGGTGCTCGGCCGCCCCGACCTGGCCGGCACCCCGCTGACCGACCTGGTCCCGCCCGAGGACAGCCGGGAGGTCGGCAAGGCGCTGGCCCGGATGCGCGGGACCGCCGAGCCGCCCCGGGGCGAGCAGCCGCGCGAGCACTGGCGGCTGCTGCGCCAGGACCGCACCCCGATCGAGGCCGAGGTCCGCTCCGACGACCTGCGCGCGGACCCGACCGTCGGCGCCCTGGTGCTCACCCTGCGCGACGTGACCGAGCAGCGGCAGATGGAGCGCGAGCTGACCCACCGGGCCTTCCACGACTCGCTGACCGGCCTGGCCAACCGGGTGCTGTTCCAGGACCGGGTCGGGCACGCGCTCTCCCGGGGCGAGCGCAGCGGGGCCGTCACCGGGGTGCTCTTCATCGACCTGGACGACTTCAAGGTGGTCAACGACACCCAGGGGCACGCGGTCGGCGACGAGCTGCTGGTAGCCGTCTCGCTGCGGATCTCCACCGCGCTGCGCGCCTCGGACACCGCCGCCCGGCTCGGCGGCGACGAGTTCGCCGTCCTGGTGGAGGACGCGAGACGGCCCGCCGACGTGGACACCATCGCGTCCGGGGTGCTGGCGGTGTTCGCCGAACCGTTCAAGCTCACGTCGGGCACGGTGCGGGTGACGGCCAGCATCGGTGTGGCGACCACCGAGGACAGCGTGGACGCGACCGAGCTGCTCACCCACGCCGACCTCGCGCTCTACTCCGCCAAGGCGGCCGGCCGCCGCCAGTGGCGCCACTACCGGCCGGCCCTCCAGACCGGCATGGTGGAGCGGCACGAGCTGAACGAGCACCTCGACTCGGCGATCGCGGAATCAGCCTTCCAGCTGTACTACCAGCCGATCGTCGACCTGCGCTCGGGCGATCTGGTCGCCTTCGAGGCGCTGGTCCGCTGGCCGCACGACCGGCGCGGCATGGTGCTGCCCGACGAGTTCATCGCCCTCGCCGAGGAGAGCGGCCAGATCGTCCCGCTCGGCGCCTGGGTGCTGGAACGCGCCGCCCAGGAGGTCGCCGCCTGGCACGCCGCGAGCTCGGCGGCGCGGACGGCCGCCGGCCGGCCTCCGCTGCGGGTCAACGTCAACGTCTCGGCCCGCCAGTTCCGCGACGCCGGCTTCGTGGACGTGGTCCGCCGGGCGCTGGCCGCCACCGGCATCGACCCCCACACCCTCGTCCTGGAGCTCACCGAGTCGGTCCTGATGCGCCGCGACGACCGCGTCCACGCCGACATGGCCACGCTGTCCGGACTCGGTGTCGGCATCGCCATCGACGACTTCGGGACCGGCTACTCCTCGCTGTCCTACCTGCGCGAGTTCCCGATCTCCCTACTCAAGATCGACAAGTCCTTCATCGACGGCCTCGGCCACTCGCCCCAGCAGTACGCCCTGGTCGAGGGCATCACCCGGATCGCCGACACCCTCGGGGTCCAGGTCATCGCCGAGGGCATCGAACACCCCGACCAGCGCGACCTGCTCGCCGCCATGGGCTGCCCGCTCGGCCAGGGGTACCTCTTCGCCCACCCCATGGACTCCCCCCACGCCCGCGCCCTGGTCCGCCGGACCTCCTACGAGCCGGTCTGAAGACCTCCCCGGCTACACCTTCCGCAGGGCGCGCGACAGCACCGTGAGCAGCGCCAGTGTCGGCCTCGCGTGCCCCGCCTCGACGGCCCGGACGTCGGCCTCGGCGAGGCCCGTGCGAACGGCGAGGTCGGGGAGGGTGAGACCGAGGGCGGTGCGGCGGGCCCGGACGGCGCGGGCCAGGGCGTCGGCGGGGTCGCCGTCCGGGTGGGCGGGGAAGTCCTCGATCAGGGGGCGCGCCAGATCCACCGAACTCTCCTCATCGGCCTGCGGGGCGCACAGTTTGACACGCCGTCAGCCCTGGACGGCCCCAAGTGGAGGTCAAGGTTCCTTGACCTCCACTTGGGCCTCCCCCGCCGTCAGGAGTCGGCGCGGACCAGGTCGAGCAGCCCCGGAAAGCGCTGGTCGAGGTCGTCGCGGCGCAGCGTGGCGGCCCGGCTGTTGCCGCGGTCGACCTGGCGGATCAGGCCGGACTCGCGCAGCACCCGGAAGTGGTGGGTGAGGGTGGACTTGGAGACCGGGAGGTTGAACGAGGCGCAGGTGCGCGCCGCCCCCTCGCCCTCCCGCAGCAGGGCCGCGACCACGCCGTAGCGCAGCGGGTCGGCGAGCGCGCCCAGGACGGTGCGCAGGTCCATCTCCCCGGTCGAGGGGTGGCCTTCGGCGTCGGGCATCGGTTCCTCCTCCGCAAGGTATGGGTTGCATCGTACCTCGGCGCCGTGACAGCTTTAGGTTCGATCAAATCCGTACCTGGCCACCCCGTGGCCGGTTCAAGCCTGGAGTCACACCCCCTTGAGCACGCAGCCCACACAGGCCGCACAGCCGACGCAGGCCGTGCCGGCCGCGCCGTCAGACGCCCCCGACCAGCAGCGACGCCCCGCCCACACCCCCGTCCTCGCCGCCGTCCTCCTCGCGGTCTTCGTCGTCCCGATGTCCATCTCCGGCACCGCGGTCGCCCTCCCCCGGATCGGCGCCGGCACCCACGCCGACCTCGCCCCGCTCCAGTGGGTGGTCAACGCCTTCAACGTGGCCTTCGCCTGCTTCACCCTGGTCTGGGGCTCGATCGCCGACGTCATCGGCCGGGCCAGGGCCTTCGCCGCCGGCGTCGCCCTCTACGCGCTCGGCTCGCTCGCCAGCGCCGTCGCCGCCGACGTGCTCTGGCTGGACGCCGCCCGCGCCCTCACCGGCATCGGCGGCGCCGCGATCTTCTCCTGCGGCGCGGCGATCCTCTCCACCGTCTTCGACGGCCCGGCCCGCGCCAGAGCCTTCGCGCTGTTCGGCACCGTCGCCGGGGCCGGCGTCGCCCTCGGCCCGTCGCTGGCCGGCGTGCTGGTGCAGGGCCTCGGCTGGCGCTGGGTGTTCGCGGTGCACGCCGTCGCCCTGGCGTTCGTCCTACTCGCGCTGCCCGCGATCGCCCGCGCCGTGGCCGCCACATCCGCCGGCAGCGGCGGCACCGGCGGCGGGCGGATCGACGTCCCCGGCAGCGCGCTGTTCGTGCTCGCCATGGTGCTGCTCACCACCGCCATCGTCCAGGGCTCCCAGTGGGGTTGGGGCAGCGCGGGCGTGCTCGGCCTGTTCGCCGGCGCGGTCGCCGTACTCGGCGTCTTCGCGGCCGTCGAGCACCGCAGCGCCCACCCGATGCTGGACCTCGGCCTGCTGCGCGACCGCCGCTTCCTCGGCCTCTGCCTGGTGCCGGTGGCCGCCTCCTTCGGCTTCGTCACCGTGCTCACCTACCTGCCGAGCTACCTGACCGCCGTCACCGGCCGCGGCACCGGCGCCGCCGGGCTGCTGATGCTGCTGCTCACCGCACCGGTACTGGTCCTGCCGATGCTCGCCGCCAGGCTGGTCGCCCACGGCATGCGTCCGCTCACCCTGGTCCTCCTCAGCCTGGCCTGCCTGGTCGCGGGCGACCTCGCCCTCACCCTGCTCTCCCCCTCCGCCACCGTGCTGCTGCTCGCCGCCCCGATGCTCATCACCGGCGCCGGAATGGGGCTGTCGGCCGGCCTGGTCGACGGCCAGGCGCTGGAGTTGGTCGACCCGGCCAAGGCGGGCATGGCGGCGGGCTTCCTCAACACCCTGCGCCTGGGCAGCGAGGCCGTCGCCGTCGCGGTGTACGGCTCCGCGCTGGCCACCGTGCTCGGCACCCGGGTCGCCGACGGCATCGGCGCCCACCCGGGCGCCTCCCGGGCCGGCGAGGTCGCCGACCGGGCGGCCGGCGGGGACCTCACCGGCGCCGCCGAACTCTCCGGCGCCACCGACCACCGCGCCTTCACGGACTTCCTGGCGCACGCCTACGACTCGGCCTTCCACTCCGTGCTGTGGGGCCTGGCGGCCGTCGGCGCGCTGCTCGCCGTCCTCATCGCGCTGCTGCTGCGCGGCTCCTCCGCCAGGACCACGGTCTGACGGACGCCAACCGGCCCGCCGCCACGAGGGCGACGGGCCGGGGCAGGAGCGGCGGGCGGATCAGCCCAGCGGCAGCTCCAGCCGGGACTCGTTCCCGCGCGGCGAACCGATGGTGGTGGTGCTGCCCACCTCGCCCGTGAAGGCATACAGCCGGTCGCGGCTGTTGACGACCAGCGCCACCCGGTGCCCGTCCGGCACGTCGTACGCGGCGGGCTGGAGCTCCCACTCGACGGTGGCGTCCTGGCCGGGCGTCAGGCCGAGCACGGTGTAGGGATCGTGGGTGATGATCCGCGAGGTGCCGTCCGGGGCGACGTCGAACAGGTACGCCACCAGGGTGGCGGCGTCCGCGGTGCTGCGCACGGTCAGCCGGACCGTCGCGGCGCCCCGGATGCGGCGGGCCACCCCGCCGCTGCCGGTCAGCGCATCGGTCGACCAGACGAGCAGGTTCTCCCGCTCGAACTCGGCCAGGACGTACGGCCGGGGGTTGCCCGTCCACTCCTTCTGGCCGGTCTTGATGACCTCGTCCACGGCGGTGGCCTTGGTCTCCAGGCCGGCGGTGAAGCTCCGCGACCAGTCGTCGTTCTGCTTGTCGGCCAGCGCGCCGTCACCGTCGCCGTTGACGCCGGTGAGGTACCAGACCTCCGTGCCGGTGGTGACGTCCGCCCACGAGTCGTGGCCCTCCCTGCGGGCGGCCTCGGTGATCCGCTGCCCGCCGCCCAGCACGGGCTTGGTCTTGTAGGTGAACATGACCTGATTGGTCACCTGCTTGCGGTTCGGCGCCTCGTTGTCGGCACCCAGCAGGTGGTGGTCCAGGAACTCGTAGGCCTCCCGGAGGGGCTCCGCCAGGCCGGGGAACGGCAGGTGGGTCAGCAGGCCGGACAGGCCGGCGCCCTCCGGCGCGCCGTGGTCGCCGATCCACAGGTTCAGCTGCTTCGGCACGGTCAGCCGGTTGTAGACGTCGATCACCGGGGCGACCGGGAAGAGGGTCTCGTGCCAGGTGTTGGAGATGTAGGTCGGGATGCCGAGTTCGTTGGTCTTGTCCAGGTACGTCTCCGGCGAGCGCTTGGTGCCCCAGGCGACCACGTCGTCGAGGTCGCGGTCCTGGTCGAACTTGTCGAGGATGTCCAGGGCCTCCTCGTCGAACTTGTCGTCCCGCTCCCCGCCGGTGAAGCCGACCAGCAGGTTGACGGCCTCCACATGCCGCGTGTCGTTGGTGTAGAGGCTGGTGGCCAGGTTGCCCCAGGTGCTCAGCGCGACCACGGCGGCCACCCGTCGGCCCTCGTCGTGCGCGGCGACCAGCTGGCTGATCCCGGACCCGTAGGACATGCCGAGGAAGCCGACCTTGCTCGGGCTGAAGTGTCCCTGCGCATAGGTGATGACCTTCGAGCCGTCGGCCCAGTCCTTGGGCCCGGCGACGTCGACGCGCCCCTCGGAGGTGGAGATCCAGTCCGGGAAGCCGAGGCCTCGCGGGGTGTAGGTCAGCACGTGGTAGCCGCGCAGCGCCAGCTTGAAGTAGGCGTAGACGAAGGGCAGCCAGCCGAGCGGGTTCCACCCCGCGGGCAGGATCACGACCGGACGCGGCTCGTCGCCGTTCAGCTTGATGGTGAACGCCGACAGCTTGAGGTTCTCCTCGACGGGGATCCCCGTGACCTCGACCTCGGCGATCCGCCGCACCTGGGCCACCAGCTCGGCCAGCTCCGGCGGGAGCTCGACGCTCTCGTCGCCCTGGACGGCCGCCACCAAGGCGTTGCCGAGGTCGACGACGGCCTGGTTGACGGTGTTGCCAGGGCCCCGGAGGCCGCTGTCGGCGATCTCCGTGAGGGTCGCCTCGGTGATCGCCGGGATCGGCTGCCCACTGATACTGGCCATGCGAACCACCTTTTCCGTAACGGATGCTGACCGCATCATGGTCCGGAGCGACCGGATGCTAACTGATGCATCGTCAGATTCGCTCGGATAGGTGGTTCGCGGTCATCCTCCCTTGCCGATCGCCGAACCGTGGTACTCGCGCGTCACCCGAGCGTGTCGAGCGCCGAACCGATCAGCGCCCGGGCCCGGTCCCCGTACACGGCCGTGCCGGACAACTTCTCGAAGGCGTCCAGGTAGTGGGCGACCTCGCGGGGCCTGGTCACGGTCAGGCTCGCCGTGAGGGTCTCCACCTCCACCTGCTCCTCGTCGTAGACGCTGAAGGTCTCCAGCGGCCACACCTCCCGCTCCGCACCCGCCGGGACGATCCCCAACGAGACGGCGGGCAGCGCGGTCGCGGCCAGCAGGTCGTCCAACTGCCCGCGCATCACCCCGGCGTCCCCGATCCGGTGGCGCAGGACCGACTCCTCCACCAGCAGGGCGAACCGCCGCCCGCCCTCCCGGACGATCCGCGAGCGCGCGAGCCGGGCGTCGACCGCGTCGGCGACGTCGTCGGGGGTGCCGTGGAAACGGGTGATGGCGGAGAGCAACGCCGTTGCGTAGCCCCGGCTTTGCAGGAACCCGGGGACGAGGGAGGAGCTGTACACCCGGAACACCCTGGTGCGCTCGAACAGCGGTACGTAGGAGTTCTGCAGCCGGGTGAGCCCGGTGCGCTGGAGCCGCCGCCACTCCACGTACATCGACTCGGCGGAGCGCGTCGCGGCGATGAGGTCGGCCGACTCCTCCTCCGCCCCGCAGAGCCGGCACCAGGTGCGGATGTCCTCGTCGGACGGCGAGGTCAGCGCGTTGATGATCCGGGAGGACTTGGAGGGGTGCCAGCCGGCCCGGAGCGCCAGCTCGCGCCCGTTGAACCCGGCGTCGCGGCACAGCTCGCGCAACCGGTCGGCGACCTCCTTGCGGACCGCCACCGCGCTGCTGGACGGCATGACTGAGGGCATGGTTCACCTGCCTGGGAATTGTCGGGGTGGACGGCGCACTCCCCGTGCGGCTCCTACCGAGAAGCGTAGCCGCGCACCGCCGCCGCCCCCGAGCCGATTGCACACAGTTGCAGCGGAGTTGGGGAGCAGAACGGAAGGCTGACGAACGGCCGCGCGAAACCGGGTCGCCACGCACCGGGACGGCGGGCCAGACTGCCGGGGTGGACACTCGTCGGCCTTGCCCCTGCTGCGGCCATCTCGTCTTCGACGTCCGGGAGGGGTGGCCCGGTTCGTCCGTCGTCTGCCCGGTCTGCTCCTGGGAGGACGACCCGACCCAGCTCCGCCGGCCGCTCCTGCCGCGCGGCGCCAACAGCGTCTCGCTGGTGCGGGCCCAGCGGAACGTCCAGGAGTACGGCGCCTGCGACCAGCGCGGCCGCCGCTTCGTCCGGCCGCCGACGCCGGACGAGCCGCTCGACCCCGCCTGGCGGCCCATCGACCTGGCCACGGACGTCTTCGAGGACCGGGCGGACGAGGAAGGCCGCCCCTGGCCCGAGGACCGGTCGGTCTGGTGCTGGTGGCTGCCGTCCTTCCCGGGCGCCACCGAGGACCCGACGCCGAGCGTGCCCCGCCTCGTCACCATCGACGTCGGATCCGTCCGCGACGAGAGCGGTCTCCACACCGTCCTGAAGCGCGAACTCGGCTTCCCGGCGTTCTACGGCAGGAACTGGAACGCCTTCTGGGACGCGATCACCGGCCTGGTCGCGATGCCCCGCGAGCTGCGCTTCACCGGCTGGGCCGAGCTGGAGCGCGAGGTCCCGTCCTCGGCCGCGCTGCTACGCAGCCGGCTGGCCGAATTCGCCACGGCTGAAAGGGACTTCACGGTCGTCTATGACGAGTAGCCGACCGAGGCCGAAGCCCGTCCGGCGGGGCCCGTCGCGAGCAACTCCCCACCGGTGACGGCACAAAGGCCTATCGGCCGGCTCCTCCGCCCGGCACAATCACCGGTATGACGATCACCCCCGGCGTGCCGCCCAGGCGCAACCTGCCGATCGCCCTCGCCCGCAGTTTCCTGACGGGTGGCGTCATCGGAGGCTCGCTCGCCGGGCTGGTCGTCGGCGTCGTCCTGGAGAATGTGCCGCTGCTCGTCGGCGGCCTGGGCGTGCCGATCGGCTACGGCCTGCTGTACCTCCTCGCCGGTTGGCCGCGGCGGGCGCGGGAGGCGGCCGTCGTCCCGCGTACGGCGCTGGCGGTGGTCGAGGGCCGGACCGTCCCCGAGGGCCAGGTGACCGACCGGGCGGTGCGGTTCGACCTCACCGTCGTACCGGACGACGGGCCCGCGTTCCGGGTGGAGCTCACCCAGGACATCAACGTCGCCGACCTCCCCGACTACGTGCCGCGCACCGTCCTGGTGGTCCGCTACCCGCCGGACCGGCCGACGGACATGCGGATCGTGAAGCGGCCGACCCCGGAGTGGGAGGAGCGGGCGGCCGGAGCCCGACTCGACTCCGCACCCGAGGCGACCAGGCTGAGCGAGCCTCCCGAGAGCCGTGCCGTCGGCTTCGTCGGGCTCCTCGGCCTGCTGCTCGCCGCCACGGCCGTCGTCTTCCTGTTCCGCGCGGACCTGTTCGAGCAGCGGCCCGCCGACCCGCCGTCCTCCTCGGCGGACCCCTCGGTCTCCTCCTCGTGGTCGGCCGAGGTGGTGACGGGCGGGTCCGGCACCGTCGTGCTCGGCGCCGGCCAGTCCTTCCTCGACGACGGCGCGTTGGGCCGGTCGATCGACTCGGTGACCCGGAACGGCGAGTACGGCCCGGTGACCACCCTCCAGGTGACGGACAACCTGCTGGCGGTGACGTTCTCCTCGGCCGCCACGAAGGCCCGCGAGTTCGACCCGAAGTCGCTGCCCTACGAGCGGTTCCCCGCCCTGGTCGAGGAGGCCAGGACCACCCTCGGCGTCCACGCCCCGCAGGCCTGGAGCATCACCGTCCTCCGCACCGACGGCCCCGTCACCATCACGGTCAGCGTGACCGGGCCCGGGGGCGCCGCCGTGCTGGAGGCGGACGGGCAGGGCCGGGTGCTGCGGCGCACCTCGGCGCACTGAACCACGGACAGGAACGGGACGCAGATGAACTGGCACGGAGTTCTGGCGCTGTGGTGCGGGGCGTTCGGCCTCGTCGCGCTGGTCGGGTACGGGCGGTCGCTGGCCGGCCTGACCCGGGCGCAGCGGACGGTACGGGTGACGGGGCGGATCGAACGGGTGCGGGAGCCGCGGCACGGGAGCTCCCAGGAGGACGGGATCGCGGTGGTCGTCCGCTTCCGGGACCCTTCCACCGGCGAGGAGTTCGTCGTCACGAACGACACCGGGACCGGCGACCTGATCACCACGGCCTGGGTGGGCCGGGAGGTCGGAATCCGCTACCCGCCGGGGCGGCCGCACGCCTTCCGGTTCACCAACAGCCCCCAGGACGGCGGGCGCGGGCTCGGCCTGCCGAACTCCGCCGTCCTGCTGATCTACGTCGGGCTGGTGGTCGTCGCCTCGATCGACTGGGGCTGGCCGTGGGCCCTGGTCGCGGTCTGCGGGCCGCTCACCGTCCTCACCGCCTTCCACCTGCCCGGGGAGCGGCGGCGCATGAGGAAGCGTCTCGCCGAGCTGGACGCCATGGCGTCCGCGACGGGCCGCGTCATCGCCGTCCTCAGGACCGTCGAGACCGACGCGGACGGCGACCTCCGCACCAGCCGGACGCCCGTCTACTCCTTCACCACCCACGAGGGGACGGCCGTCACCGGCTACCAGCCCTCGTACCTGTCCGACACCACCGCCGTGTACGGCCAGGAGGTCGTGATCCACTACGCGCCCGACAACCCGGCCGACTTCACACCGGCCCTCGCCGCCACCCGCGGGTCCGTGGAGGCGAACCTCGGCTGCGCGGTCCTGGCCCTCGTCATCCTGGCCGCGGCGGCCGCCGCGGGAGCGGTCCTGCTCTCCCGGTAGCTCCCGGCCCCCGTCAGTGGGAAGTCGGCGCAACGGCGCGCCCGGGGCCCTGGTCTGGCTCGAACGGCACGGCGTCGACTTCACCGCCGTCCTCGCCCTGGCCGGGCTCGCCATGGCCTGCGCCCTCGCCTGGCCGTGGGGACGGCGCCTCCCGCGCGGGCCGCTGCTCGCCCTGGCCTGCGCGGGGACGCTGCTGGTCCCGTACGGCCTGCTCACCGCGCTGCTCGCCCTCACCGGGGAGGGCGGCGGCGCGGCGGCGCCGATCACCGGGTGGGTCGGGCCGGCCGGGGTCGGCGCCTTCCTGGGGATCGGGACGGCCTTGGGCGTCGGGGCCTGGTCGCAGCTCCGGCCGAGGCGGCGCGCCGGCGTCAGGAGTTCGTGACGGCCCGGTCGGAGTCGCTGCGCAGCACACAGAACTCGTTGCCCTCGGGGTCGGAGAGGACGGCCCACCCCGAACCGTCGGGGTTCCGGTGGTCGCCGACGAAGGTGGCGCCGAGGCCGAGCAGCCGCTCCACCTCCTGGTCGCGCGAGGTCTCGGGCCGCAGGCACAGGTGGACCCGGTTCTTGACCGTCTTCGCCTCGGACACCTGGTTGAAGTACAGCACCGGCCCCTCCGCCAGCAGCACCTGCGTCTCCCGGTCCCCCGGCCGGCAGTCGGGGTCCAACGGCCGACCGGTCACACCACTCCAGAACCGCGCCAGCTCATAGGCGTCCGCACAGTCGATCGCCACGTTCTGCAACACCGAAACCATGCGCGCGAGTCTCCCCGATCCCCGCGCCGGACGCCACCGGGTCGCGCCCGCTCCCCGCACCCCCGCCGAGGGCGGGACCGGCCCGTGAGGAGCGGCCCCGCCGACGACCCTGACCTGCGGCGATACGGCCCGGATGCAGGCCCTCACGGACGTGCCTACGGTGGAAGGAGTAGCCCAGAGCATCCAGGAGGTTACGTTATGACTTCCGACAAGAAGCCCGTCCAGCTCACGGCACGCACGGTGAGCGGCCACGTGGTCGCCAACGCACCGATCAGCGGCGACTTCGAGGCCACGCTGACCGACACGGACGGCAAGCCGATCGTGGGGCGGCAGATCACCTTCTACAGCACCGCGAGCGGCCAGCGCGTCGGCTCCGCGACCACCGACCAGAGCGGGATCGCCAAGCTGAACTCCGGCTCCAAGATCCTCGATCCGGTCATCGTCGCCAGCACCCTCACCACCGGCTGCGAAGCACGGTTCGAGGGCGACGACGAGTACCAGGCGGCCTCCGCCCACGCCGGCACCGCGGTCGGCGTGTAGTCGGCGCCGTACCCGGACACGTACGGAGTGGGAAGTCGGCCCGGCCGACTTCCCACTCCGCACCGCCGGGCGGACGGCGCTCCGGACGGCGATTCGGTCAGCGATGTGCTCAACCGACCGTAGGACTGCGGCGTTCGAGGAGAACCACGTCGCGCCACCGGCCGTCGCGCCGGCCGATGCGCTCCCGCGTCCCGACGACCCGGAACCCGGCCCTGGCGTGCAGGGCGAGACTGGCCGTGTTCTCCGGGAAGATCCCCGACTGGATCGTCCAGATCCCGGCCCGCTCGGTGGAGGCGATCAGCGCCTCCAGCAACGCGGCGCCCACGCCCCGCCCCCGCGCTTCGGGGTGGACGTAGACGGAGTGTTCGACCACACCCGCGTACGCGCACCGGTCCGACACCCGGGCCACGGCGGCCCAGCCGAGCACCCGGCCGTCCCCGTCCCCATCCCCGTCGAGGGCGACGAAGCGGTGCTCGGCCAGGCGCGCGGCGTCGAACGCCTCCCAGCTCGGCGCGGCGGTCTCGAAAGTGGCGTCGCCGCCGTCGATCCCGAACCGGTAGATCGCCAGGACCTGTTCGGCGTGCGCCGCCGTCATCGCGACGACGGCCACTCCCCCGTTCACGCCCCCGCCCCCACGCCCAGTTCGGCGAGCAGACCGCGGACGCGCCGCTCGATCTCGTCGCGGATCGGGCGCACGGCGTCGACACCCTGGCCGGCCGGGTCCGCCAACTGCCAGTCCAGGTAGCGCTTTCCGGGGAAGTACGGGCAGGCGTCGCCGCAGCCCATGGTGATCACCACGTCCGAGGCCCGGACCGCCTCGACGGTGAGGACCTTGGGCGTCTCGGCGGAGAGGTCGATCCCCACCTCGGCCATCGCCCGGACCACGGCCGGGTTGACGGTGTCGGCGGGCGCAGAGCCGGCTGACCGGACCTCGACCCGGTCGCCGCCGAGGTGGCTGAGGAAGGCGGCGGCCATCTGGGAACGGCCGGCGTTGTGCACGCAGACGAACAGCACGGACGGCTTGGAGGGCTTGGACGGCCCGGACGGCAACACGGCTGCGGGCACGGGCGGCTGAGGCTCAGACACGGGCGGACCCTTCGACGGCGGTGGCGGGCTGGGGGAAGTAGCGGCGGGCGGCGAGGGCCACGTGGACGAGGCCGATGAGCACCGGCACCTCGATCAGCGGCCCGACGACTCCGGCGAGGGCCTGGCCGCTGGTGGCGCCGAAGGTGGCGATGGCGACGGCGATGGCCAGTTCGAAGTTGTTGCCCGCGGCGGTGAACGCCAGGGTGGTGGCGCGCGGGTGGTCCAGGCCCACCGCGCGGCCCAGCGCCAGGGAACCGGCCCACATGACGGCGAAGTACACCAGCAGCGGCAGCGCGATCCGGGCGACGTCGAGGGGCTGCGAGGTGATCGCACGGCCCTGGAGCGCGAACAGGACGACGATCGTGAACAGCAGCCCGTACAGCGCGAACGGGCCGATCCGCGGCAGCAGCCCGGTCTCGTACCAGGTGCGGCCGCGGGCCTTCTCGCCCAGGCGGCGGGTGAGGTAGCCGGCGGCGAGCGGGATGCCGAGGAAGACCAGCACGCTGCGGGCGATCTCCCAGGCCGACACGTCGAGCGCCGCCTGTTCCAGGCCGAGCCACCCGGGCAGCACGGACAGGTAGAACCAGCCCAGCGCGCCGAACGCGACCACCTGGAAGACGGAGTTCAGGGCGACGAGCACGGCGGCGGCCTCCCGGTCGCCGCAGGCCAGGTCGTTCCAGATGATCACCATGGCGATGCAGCGGGCGAGGCCGACGATGATCAGCCCGGTGCGGTACTCCGGCAGGTCGGGCAGCAGCAGCCAGGCGAGGGCGAACATCACGGCGGGCCCGACCAGCCAGTTGAGCACCAGGGAGGGGATCAGCAGGCGGCGGTTCCGGGTGACGGTGTCGAGCCGGTCGTAGCGGACCTTGGCGAGCACCGGGTACATCATCACCAGCAGGCCGAGCGCGATCGGCAGCGAGACGCCGGTGACGGTCACCTTCGCGAGCGCGTCGCCCAGGCCCGGGACGAGCCGGCCGAGGCCGATGCCGAGGGCCATCGCGGCGAGGATCCAGAGCGCGAGGTAGCGGTCGACGAACGACAGCCGGCCGGCGACGGGGGCGGGGGCGGGGGCCCCGGTTGCGGCGCTCACTCGGCGGCTCCGAGCGGCACCGGGCGGGTTCGGGTCGACGCCGGGCCGGGTTCGAGCGGCGCCGGGCGGGTGAGGACGCCCGCGAGGCGGTCGGTGGTCTCGGGGACCAGCCGGTAGTACACCCAGGTGCCCCGGCGCTCGGAGTCGATCAGCCCGGCCTGCCGCAGCAGCTTCAGGTGGTGGGAGATCGTCGGCTGGGACAGGTCGAAGGCCGGGGTCAGGTCGCAGACGCACACCTCGCCGCCGGCGCCGGAGGCGATCATCGACAGCAGCCGCAGCCGCACCGGATCGCCCAGGGCCTTGAACAGCGGCGCCAGTTCGGCGGCCTGCCCTTCGTCCAGCGGAGCGCTCAGCAGCCCGGGGCAGCAGCCGTCCGCGCCGTCGTCCTGGCCCAGCACTCGGAGTTCCTGTTTCGACATGCTTCTATATTGACGAACGCCGATCCAGTCCGCAAGCTTGCATCGACGGATATCGATCCAGGCTCGATCCAGCCTGTTGGAGGCCACCATGTCCCGTGTCCAGCTCGCCCTGCGCGTCGCCGACCTCGAAGGCTCCATCGCCTTCTACGCCAAGCTCTTCGGCACCGAGCCCGCCAAGCGCCGCCCCGGCTACGCGAACTTCGCCATCACCGAGCCCCCGCTGAAGCTCGTCCTCATCGAGGGCGAGCCGGGCGAGGACACCCGCCTGGACCACCTCGGCGTTGAGGTCGCCTCCACCGAGCAGGTCACCGCCGCCACCACCCGCCTCCGGGACGCCGGCCTCGCCGCCTTCGAGGAGAACGACACCTCCTGCTGCTATGCCGTCCAGGACAAGGTCTGGGTGACCGCCCCCGGCAAGGAGCCCTGGGAGGTCTACGTGGTCAAAGCCGACGCCGACACCCTCGGCAAGAGCGCCGCCGGCGCCCCCGAGGCCTGCTGCACGGACACCGCCACCGGCGAGCCGTCCGCCTGAGCCGGCGTCCGCGGGAAGTCGGCGTGCGCGGGAAGTCGGCCCGGCCGACTTCCCGCACACCGGGCCTGATTGGATGACGACCATGAACAGCGGCGGTCACCAGGAATCAGGCCTCTCGAAAAGCGTCTGGAGCGACGCCGACTTCGAGGAAATGGGCTGGCACGACGCCACCGTCCACGGCCTGTACGTGCAGCAGACCGACGACTTCCTGCCGCGCCTCCTCCTCGACCTCGACTACATCGTCCAGTGGGTCCACCCCGTCCGGCCCGCGCGGAACTTCTCCTTCTGGGTCGCCCCCGCGACCCTCGCCTTCGAAGAGGTCTGGGACCTCCAGGGCGACTTCGGCTTCGAGGGCATGGCCCCGGAGCTGGAGATCGCCGACCTGCACCGGCTGGCACCGGACGACGACAAGCAGGACTCGCCGCACTGGCACATCGAGGGCCACTCCTTCGACCTGAAGTTCCGCGCCTCCGGCTTCCGCCAGTACATCCGCGAGACCCCGCGGCTCACCTCGACCCCGGTCCTGTCCGGCGCCGAGCGCGGCGGCTGCCGCTTCACCGAGGCCGGCTTCGCCTGAGCGGTTCCGAGGGCCCGCGAGCCCGCGAGCCCGCTCAGGCGAATGCCCCGTCCACGGGCCGGCACTCCCCCGCCCCCCGGGCGAACGACGCGCGCCCAAAGGCAGGTCCTAGGCTGGGCCGCATGAGCAAGACGCAGGTGGGCGGGGTGATCGGCCGGTGGATCCGGTCGCTGAACCGGGGGCAGGAGCTCTCGCACGAGGCGGCGCTGCGGCAGTCGGCAGTACGGATGCGCGGGCGGCTGCTCCTCCACCCGGCGGAGGGGCCGTGGCAGGAGCTCGCCTACTGGGACCCGCTGCCGACCGCCCGGGAGATGACCGACTCGGTGGGCTACGGCCGCTGGGAGCAGCGCGGCAGGCTGAACGTGCCCGGCCCGTTCTACGCCGGCGAGACCGACAGCGGGCTGAACGGCCCGTACTACCTCCCCGAGCACGTGCTCTCCGACGACAGGCACTGCGAGTTCGTCCACCGCCAGCCCGCCAACCCGCGCGAAGTGGCCGCCCTGGTCGAGATCGCCCACGACGAGCCCCTGGGCGGCTACGCCTGGGACGGCGACCGGCACTGGACCCCGCAGGCGGTGCGCGACTGGTGGTCCCGCCGGGACGAGGTCCGCGCCTGGATCACCGCCGAATTGCAGCTGGGCGATGGCAGCCGGAACGAACCGGAAGCCCTGCGCCAGTACGCCGCCTACCTCGACGACGGACTGGAGGCCTACCTGCGCGGCTACCTGTTCTGGCTCACCGAGCACCGCGAACCCCGCGCCGGCGAGGCACTGCCGGAACTCTGACCCGCGGCGGCGGGCACGAGGAGCGGAAAGCCGGCCGGACCCGCCACGCCAGGGGCCCTGCCGGTTGGCAGGGGCTGACCGCCGTCCGGGACGAGCCGTGCCGCGAGGAGCGAGGGCAGGATGTCACTGATGGACCGTCATGTCCGTTTAGGGTGGCGCCCATGACCGACCCGCGCCCCACCTCGGCCTTCCACCGCGCCAACGCCGACCCGGCGAAAACCGACCGCTTGGTCGCCGCGCTGGACGCCCAGGCCGCCAACCCCGGGGTACGGCGCCTGCGCGCGTGGGCGCACGCCCGGCTCGCCGTACGCCCCGGCGAGCGCGCGCTGGACGTCGGCGCCGGCACCGGCTCGGAGACCCGCGTGCTCGCGGCGGCGGTCACCCCGGAGGGCGGTGCGGCCGGCCGCCCCACGGGAAGCGCGATCGGCGTCGAACCCCACCCCGGTCTGCGGGCCGTCGCCGAGCGGCGCACCACCGAGGCCGGCAGCCCGGCCCGCTTCCTGGACGGCGACGCGCAGGCGCTGCCGCTGCCCGACGGCGAGCTGGACGCGGTCTGGTGCGAGCGCGTTCTCCAGCACCTCACCGACCCGGCGAAGGCCGTCGCCGAGATGGCCCGGGTGCTGCGCCCGGGCGGCCGGGTCGCGCTGCTGGACACCGACTGGTCGACCTTCCTGCTGCACCCGGTGGCCCCGGACGTCCGTCCCGCGCTGGCCGCCGTCGTCCAGGGCGCCGCCGCCCAGCCGGAGGCCGGGCGCAGCCTCGCGGGCTGGCTGGTCGAGGCCGGGCTGACCGTCGACACCCTCGGCGCCGACGTCCTCCTGCACGACCCCCACACGGTCGGCGGACCGATCCTCCGCGGTCTCGGCGCGGCGGCCGTCGGCCGGGGCCTGCTCACCGAGGAGCAGCGCGACCGGCTCTACGCCGACCTCGACGCGGCCGCCGGGCACGGGGCGTTCCACCTGTCGGTGACGATGTTCGCCGCGATCGCCCACCGGCCCCGCTGACCGGCCGCTCGAACGTTCTCCTGGTCCTCAGGACTCTCAAAGCCGGTGCAGCGCCGCCTCGCAGAGCCGGCACCGCTGCTGCTCCAGCTCGGGCGGGTACCACGGCTCGCCCGGCCGGGCGGGGCGGTAGTGGGCGTGCTCCATCGGCGCGGTGTCCAGCCCGCAGAGGGTGCGCGCCTGCGGGTCCTCCGGGACGTCCGGGTCCTGGCCGGCGGCGTGCACCGCGACCACACCCGGCCCGACGCCCTCGGGGCCGAGGGCCTGGTCCGGGGCCAGTTCGAAGAGGACGACGATCGCAGCCACGGTCCCACCGTGGCGGGCGGCGGCCGTCCGCGCATTTCGATCTTCACCCCGCCGGGGCCGTCCGGCCCCGGATTGCTGGCGTCGTGAACCTGCCAAAGCAGTGGCCGCGTGCTCCAAGATGACAAGCGCACCACTCGCACGCCTCGCACAACTCGTACGACCGACCGGACCGACCCCGGATCAACCCCGGATCGACCCCGGACCGACTGGACCCCAAGGAGCCGCACCATGGGCATCGCACGTCGTGAACTCCTCAGCTGGGGGGCGGGATTCGGCGCCGCCGCCCTCGGAGGCCTCGCCCTCCCGGGCAGCGCCTCGGCCTCCCCCTCTGCCGCCGCCTCGACCACCCCGCGCGGGCTGCCGACCGACAGCTGGATGAGCCGCCTGAACGGCAGCACCTCCCTCCTGGACCTCACCATCCCCGGCACCCACGACTCCTGCTGCGAGAACCCCGCCTACGGCACCGAGTGGTCGCACACCCAGAACTGGGGCCTGCCCCAGCAGTTGACCGAGGGCGTCCGCTTCCTCGACATCCGCTGCAACGGCCTCCAGGGCGCGCCCGACGAACTCGGGATCTACCACTCGGACAACTACCAGCACATTCGGCTCCAGGACGTGCTCGACCAGTGCCGCTCCTTCCTCCGCTCGCACCCCGGCGAGACCGTCCTGATGCGCCTGCGCAACGAGCGCGCCGGCGGCCAGGCGCTCGACGACACCGAGTTCATGCGGCGGATCAACCACTACCTCGACGGGCTCGGCTACCGCGGCCTGTTCCACTTCTACGGCTGGCCGACCCTCGCCACCGCCCGGGGGAAGGTCGTCCTGATCGCCGACTTCACCAACCCGTGGGGCCTGATCGACTGGTCCAGCGGCGAGAACGGCTACTTCGACACCCAGGACCTCTGGCAGACCGGCGGCACCGACCCCCTGGGGACCAAGGGCCAGCGCATCGTCGCCCAGTTCGACAAGGCCTTCCTCAACCCGGGCTACTCGAAGATGTTCGTCAACTTCCTCTCGTACGCCGGTGGTTACTGGCCCAAGACCAGCTCTCAGGCGTTGATGGACCGCAGCATCTACCCGTACCTGAACGCCCGCACCCAGCAGCGCGCCCGGTTCGGCATCGTGCCGATGGACTTCCCGGACTTCCACGTCAACGTGCTGCAGATGCTGATCGACAAGAACTTCGTCTAGGCACATCGGCAACGGCACCATCCCTCTCGGCACCATCCGCCTCGGCCCCCTCGGCCCCCTCCCGCACCCGAGGGGGCCGAGACGTCGACCGCACGCCCTCGGGGCCGCCCTTCGCGAGACCCCGCGCACGCCCGTTCCGCATCAGCCCGGGGATGTAAACCCGTGGGCCAATGCCGGGTGACAGATCATCAATCCGCAGGCCGATGCCGCCCCCGCGCCCCACGTGACAGCGTTCCGCGCATGGACACCACGCCGATGGACACGACGCCGACGGGCACCACGCCGATGGACAGCACGCCGACCGCCCGCCCCACCGGACCGAGCCGCCGCCGCATGCTCGGCGCCGCCCTCGCACTGGGCGCCGTCGCGCCGCTGGGCCTCGCCCACGCCGCCTCGGCCGCCCCCGCCTCCACCCCCGCTTCCTCCACCGGCTCCCCCGGCCGCCTCACCCTGCCCGCGCCCACCGGCCCCTTCCCCGTGGGCATGGTGCCGCTGCACCTGCGCGACGAGGCCAGGCTCGACCCGAACGCCCGACCCGGAAAGTTCCGCGAGCTGATGGCCACCGTCTGGTACCCGGCCCGGGCCGCGGCCGCCGACGCGTACCCGCTCGCCCCCTGGATGACCGACGGCGCCCTGAAGGCCTTCCTCGACGACGCCGGCTTCCCCCTCCCTCTCTCGCTCGCCCCGCTCACCGCCGGCCACCAGGGCGCCCCCGTCCACCGGGCCGGCCGGCCGCTGCCCGTCATCGTCTACTCGCACGGCGCGGGCAGCCACCGCGCCGACCACACCATCGTGGTCCAGGAGTTGGCCAGCCACGGCTTCGCCGTCGTCACCGTCGACCACACCCACGACGGATTCACCGAGTTCCCCGACGGCACCGTCGTCACCCGGGACGGCGTCGCCCCGGGGCTGGCCCCGAAGGACTACGCCGCCGACCTGCTCTTCCTCCTCGACCGCGTCGTCGACCTCGCCAACGGCCGCAACCCCGACGTCGACGGCCGCACCCTGCCGACCGGCCTGCTCGGCAACCTGGACGCGCGGAACATGGGCGCCTTCGGCTGGTCCAAGGGCGGCACCGCCGTCGGCCTCGCCATGGTCGCCGACCAGCGCATCCGCGCCGGGCTCACCCTGGACGGGCGGATGGAGTCGAACCCCGCCATCACCACCGACATCGACCGGCCGTTCATGATGATGACCGCCCGCTACACCCGGGCCACCAGCCCGTTCATCGAGACCTTCTGGGGCCACCTGCGCGGCTGGCGCCTCGACGTCCAGGCCACCGGCGCCATCCACAGCTCCTACGGCGACAACATGACGCTGATCCCGCAGGCGGGCAAGCTGCTCGGCATGACCGAGCAGGACATCCAGTCCCAGGTCGGCACCCTCGACCCCGACCGCGGCGTCCTCGTCCAACAGGCCTACCCGCGCGCCTTCTTCGACCTCCACCTGCGGGGCCGCCACTGCGGCAACCTGCTCGACGGACCGTCGACGGCCTTCCCGGAGGTCGTCTACCACCCGTAGGCCCGGTACGGCGGGCGGCCGTCACGGGGGTACGGCCGCCCGCAAGGCCCGCAGACGCTCAACTCCCCTCCCTGATCTTCGGGTTGACCGCGCAGAAGTAGACCCGGCCAGTCTGCTTGTCGAAGTAGAAGCTCCCCGAGTACTGGGTCCGGGTGACCGACTCGTCGAAGGCCCTGCTGTGGAGCCACCTGGTCGGGTCACCCACCTCGGCGGCGATCTCCTCCGGGACACCGCACCCGATGGAGACCTCCTCCCACGTCCCGTTCGCCGTGATCTCCGCCAGCGTCGCCGACTCGACCTGTGCCACCCCTTGCACACTCACGTCGGTCGGCCCGGGAACCCACGTCACGGAGTTCTGCGTCAGCACCCGACCGACCCACATCGCCGCCGACAGCGAACCCAGCTGCGGGAAACGGCGCTTCAGCAGTTCGGCGTCGGCCAGGCAGATTCCGCCCGCGCACCGGCCCGCGGCGGCCGGCCCCTCAGCACTGCACGACACGGCCCTTCTCGAAGCCGAGGTCGAGACGATCCTCGTCCGGCTTCCCGTCCCGCTGGACGGCCACCCGGTACTCCCCCTGGAGATTCCTCGGGATCGAGGCGGTGTAGACGGTGCGCCGGGCCCCGGCCAGGTCGACCGCGAACACCTGACGGACCGGGAACTCCCTTCCCTGGCACGACAGACGGTCGATCGTCTCACCGCTGGCCATCACCCGCACCACCCACGACGCCTCCCCGTCGCGTTCGCGCAGCCCCGGGTCCACGAAGACGCCGACGCCGGGAACCCGCCGACCGGAGGTCTCCTCCACCGTCTCGCACCAACCCGCCATGACGCTCTCCGACGCGGCGCACAGACCCCCGGTCCGCTCCGCCTGCCAGATCAGCTCCGGCCCGTACCCGCCGTCGTACTCGACCAGCGTGAACCGATCACCCGCCGGCGCCGTCCCGTTCTCCTTCGCCGTCCGCAGGATCACCTGCTTCGAGCTCTCCGCAAACACCGGCCGGACCACGGGCGCCGACGTGACACTCTTGCCCGCCACCCCTCCGGCCCCACCCCCGCTGCACGCACTGGCAGCACACACCAGACCCACGAGAACAGCGCTCACCCTCATGGAACGTCCCACCACGTGACTCATCCCCCCATGCGCATTGCTCAAGACTTCGCCATGGCACCGCCGACCGGACGGCCCCAGTCTTCTCGGCCTGCCGGATCAGCGCCGGGCGAACTACGCTCTCACGATCAGCAGGAGGCCTGCCAGCAGGACCACCCCCTCCCGCGACTTCGGGAAGCCCCGCACAGCACGGTCACCTGTTCCTCCCCCGGCGGCCCGGGCCGGGACCGGCACCGCTTCGCCTCCGGATGAACGCCGTGGGCGTCCCACCCGATCATCGGATGGGACGCTCACGGATGACCCACCGTTCCACGTCAGCGGCCCGGAACGCACCCGGGATCGCCTCCGCGGCGGAACTCAGCGGCTCACTTGTTGAAGAAGAGCGACACGAGTATGCGTATGACCATGACGCTCGAGAGGACGGTGAACCCCCACCCCACGACCAGGTGGATGCCGGCTGGCCCGTCCTTGGAGGACCTCCCGGAGGGCTGCGTGAACCACTTCGAGAAACCTCGGTAGTCCGTGACCATGGCCACTCCGAGGAACAGGGGGATCAGGAACGCCAGAGCAACGAGGATGCGCACAAGGATCTCCCGGACGGTCCAGGGCGGTAGCGGCGGCAGGAACCCGACCCGCGGACCCTACCAAGCCCAGTCCGCTGCCTCGCCCGCCCGGTCAGCACCGCGCCGGGCCGGCGACCCGATCCATGTTGAGCGTCACGCGGTCCTCGGCCGGCTGCCCGTCCCGTCGGACGGCCACCCGGTACTCGCCCTGGAGTCCGCGCGGTATCGACACCGTGTAGACGGTGTGGAGCACGCCGTCGACCGTGACCTCGTACGCCCGCCGCGCCGGAAAGCTCCGCCCCTGGCACATGACCCGATCGACCGTCTCACCGCTGGACAACAGCATGACCGACCACTTCCCCTCGTAGTAGGCGGCGCCGATGAAGATTCCGACGCCCGGGTTCGGCCTCGCGGCGATGTCCGCCAGCGGAACACAGGGACCCGAGCCACGCGACGATCCCGAACAGACCGCGCCGGTCCCCTTCGCCCGCCAGATCAGCCCCGGGCCGTACCCGCTGTCGTACCGGACCACCGTGGCCTCGCCACCGGCCGGAGCCCAGCCGTTCTCCTCGGCCGATCGCAGGATCCGCCGCCTCTCGACCTCCGAGAGCGTCGCCCCTTCCTCACCGAGCGGCCACGCGACCTCGGCCGCCACCCCACCGGACACGGCGCCCGCCGACGCCCCGCCGTGCCCACCGGACGCCCCAGTGCACGCACTGGCGCCACACAACAGCCCCACCAGAACCACCCGGAACACCGTCGAGCGTCCCACCACGCGAATCGCCTCCCCCACCGAAGACCGGTCTCCCGCTCGTCCCACCGCGCGCGTCAGGATCCCGCCACGCGAGCCACCTCCCCTCCAGAAGCCAGGTCCTCGTGCCCATCAATCGTCACCAACCCCCTTCCGCCCCTGAACAAGTACGCAGGGACGCCCCACGCGACGAACGGATGGGAAGATTCCCGGAGACCGGTTCGACGCAGCTTCGTGATCCTCGGGCTATTGCCGATAGGACGGCCCTTGGCGGGCACCCATATCGACCAGCCTTAGCACGTCCCGACAAGCCCCGTCGCGGAGACCATCACGAGGGCGCCCAAGGCGTAGGGGATCGGCCAGCCCATCCCTGGTCCCGGAGTGACCGTCGCGACCCCGGCCAGCCAGGCCGGAAGTCCCCCGTGACACCGTCGTACAAGACGCCGATATCGGTAGGGCTGCGACCCGAGTCCCAGCCATCGCTCCAATACAGGGTTCGAAGGTCCCTCACAGACTCCGCCAGCTCAAGGGCCTCACCAAACACCGGTGGCGGGACAGCCCCGAAGGCCGCCCCGCCACCGTCACACATACCGACTACGTCGGCTCAGCACTGAACGGCGTAGCCCTTCTCCAGACCGAGGTCGAGCCGTTCTTCTTCCGACTGCCCGTCTCGCTGGACGGCCACCCGGTACTCACCTTGAAGACTCCTTGGGATGATGGCGGTGTAGACGGTGCGCTGGGCGCCGGCCAGGCTGATCGAGTACACCTGACGCACCGGGAAGTTCCTTCCCTGGCAGGAGAGATGGTCGATCGTCTCACCGCTGGCCATCACCTGCACTGCCCACCATGGATCCTCCTCGCGGTTGAACAGCCCGGAGTCTCCGAAGATGCCGACTCCGGGAACCCGTTCCTCGGCAATCTGCTTCTCAGTCTTGCATCTCCCGGACGCGACGACCTCCGATGCGATGCAGAGACCACCGGTCTCCTCCGGCTGCCAGATCAGCTGCGGGTCGTACCCGCCGTCGAACTCGATCACCGTAAACCGGTCACCCGCTGGTGCCGTCCCGTCCGCCTTCGCGGTACGAAGGATCAGCTTCTTGTAGCTCTCCGGGAAGGTGTGCTGAGCCGTAGCCGTCGATGCGGTCCCACCAGTGGCGACCGACCCGTCGCCTCCGGACGCCCCGGTGCACGCACTTACACCGCACAACAGACCTGCGAGGACAACACAGAATATCGCCGAACGTCCCGTCACATCACTCACCTCCCGTGGGCGAAAATTTGCGCCTGCTCGAACCGGAGACTCCATGGCCCATCAATTCCTACCTAGGACCAGCTCGGGCGAGGAGTCGAAGGTGACGCGGTTCCAGTTGAGCATCTCGTAGGTTGCCCAATCCTTCGTTGTCACACTGCCGTCCGAATGATAGTAGGTCGTCCGGTAGCTCCATTTCCGGAAAGACGGCGCGAACCCGTATTGTTGCCCCTTCTTGACCATCAGGTTCCGTGACTCGGTGGTCGTGTCCGCGTCGGTCGTCGCCTCGGACGTCTGGGTACTATCCTCCGTGCTGTCGTTCCAGTTGATTTCGCCGTCGACCTTGAGGACGCCATAGAAATCCGCCGATCCGGCGATCTTGCGCCCCTCCGACTTGCTCACCTTGCTCGCAAGCTGCTTGGTCCACTGCTTGGTCTTCGTTCTGCTGTCAACGAGCGCGAGCGGCCCGTCCGCATCCGCGGTCCGGATATCAGCCCCGACGTTCTTGTCAATGTAGTCCTCGTAGGTACTCTTCGTCGAGGTTGCGAGGACATCGGTGCCACCATCGGGCCGGTTCTTGCTCACGTCATAGGCGCGGTCAGGCTTCGGCTTCTTGTTGTTCCTAGGCGAACCCAACGGCGGCGGGCTGTTGAGGTACTCTTCCAACCCCTGCTGCCGGTAGGCCTCTCCAGCCTTGTTGTCCGCAACAATCTTGTCGTAGTTCGGGCCCTGCCACTGCGTCTCCTCAGTGAGCTTGGTGCCCATGTTGGTGCACTTGGCGAAGCCGCTCGCGCACTCCTCCAACGCCATGCCGGTGGGGTCGGTCTTGTTGACCGGACTGTTGTTGCTGTAGGCGTAGGCGTTCCACTGCTGCGGGTCCTCGGGGAGGAGCAGCGGGTCGGGGTTGAGGAAGCGGCCGGTGCCCGGCTGGTACTGGCGGGCGCCGAGGTTGGTGAAGCCGGTGGTGTCGTCCTTGAGTCCGCCGACGTAGCCCTTGTCGCCGGCCCAGGAGTTGGCCGCGCCGGAGCCGCGCAGGACGCCGAACGGGTCGGTCCAGCGGCGGGTCTCGGCACTGGTGGCCGAGTCGATGGAGAGCGTGCCGGTGTTGTGGTGGTCGGTGAACTGGTAGGTGAGCTTGGTCGGGCCCTGGCGGACCAGGGTGACGCCGCCGGGCATGGTGTAGTAGCGGGTGCCGGTGCTGGCCTTGGTGCCGGTGTCGTAGACGAGTTCGTCCCCGCCGCCGAGGTTGACCGTGATCTTGCCCGGGTTGCGGCGGATCAGCTGGTTGCCGTCCGCGTCGTAGAGGTAGCCGGTGGTGGAGGTGCCCTGCTTCATCGAGGCGAGCTTGCCCTCGGCGTCCCAGGTCAGTTCCGTGCCGTTGGCCGCGTCCACGGCGTTCCAAGTGGAGGTGCCCCACTTGGACACCCAGCCCGGCGCGTAGACGATGAACTTGCCGTCGTCCTGGACGACCGCGAAGTACTTGCTGTTCGCCCCGATCCAGGTCTGCGAGGACCACAGCGGCACGCGCTGCGGGTCGTAGACCACGAAGTTGCCGTCGTCCTGCATGGTCGCCCAGGCACCCGGGTGGTTCTGGGTGTTGGTCGACCAGGTCACCAGGCCGGTGCGCAGCGAGGTCAGCACGAGGTTGCCGTCGGTCTGCATGGTCAGCTGAGTGGAGTTGGAGCGCACCGACTCACCGGAGTTGAGCACGAAGCCCGCGCCCAGCGTCTTGGTGGCGGCCGGGTTGGCGATCTTCGTGGTGTTCCCGGCCGCGTCGTACTGGTTGCTCCCGGGGGTGCTGCCGTTGTTCGGGAAGGTGGACTTCACCGTCGTCGGCACGTGCGGACCGCCGGTGCCGCCACCCGTGCCGGCCGCGGTGGTCGGCGTGTTGCGGGTGCCCGGGGCCGGGAAGGCCTGGTCGATCGTCAGGTCCTTCGAGACATCGCCGGTCGGGTTGTGCATGACCAGCTTGGTCCGGTTGCCGACCGCGTCGTAGGTGTAGTCCTGCCAGTACGCCGCACTCCCGCCCACCGTGGTCTTCGCCGGAGCGACCGCACCATTGGTCGGCGTCGCGTTGGCGCACGCGCCCTGCCCGGCGAGCGACGGCGTCGGCTGGTTCAGCTTCCCCGTGTCCGACCAGGCCGAGGTCAGTCGGCCCAGGTAGTCGTGGGTGAAGCACTGGAGGTCGGTCGCGGCCGGAGTGTTGTTCGGGATCGTCCGGATCGCGGTGATCTGGCCCGCCGGGTCGTACGCGTAGGTGGTGTTCTGGACGGTACCGGTGGTGGCGGTCTGCTTGTCGACGTACTGGGTCAGCACGCGCCCGGTCGGCTCGTCGTACGTGTTCGTCGCGACGATCTGCGTGCCCCACGGGTTCATCGTGGTACGGATGTTACGCCCGTAGGCATCCCAGTCCGCCTGCCGCAGATAGGTGTAACCGGCCCCACTGATGTCGTTGAGCTCGCCATAGGACTCGTAGTTGTAGTTGATCGACTCCTGCGCCAGGTCACCCGCCGCGGCGCGCCCGTCAGCGATGATGGAGCCACTGACAGGGTTGTACGCCGCCGTGTAGTCGAACGTCACCTGCCCGGTCTTGCCGACCTCGCTGCCCGGGATGGCGACGGTGGTCTTCGTCGGACGGTAGGCAGCGTCGAACTCGCCAACGGACTTGGTGTAAGCCGCGCCCCCGGCACCACCGACGTAGCGGGTCGAGGAACTGGCCTGCCCCTTGGCCACGGTGTCGTAGGTGAAGCCGGTCAGCTGGTTCGCCGGGTCCGTCGTGCCACTGAACGTACCCGTCTTGCGGCCGAGCAGGTCGTACGTCATCGCGATCGTCTGCCCACGCGCGTCCGTCGTGGTCGCGACCCGTCCGCCCGCGTCATACGTACGTGTCGACACACCGGAGTCCGGGTCGTCGTTCTTCACCAGGCGGCCGCGCTGGTCGTAGGCGAGGCTCCAGGTGTTGCCTGCGGCGTCCACCCGGGTCGCCGGCTGGCCGTTCGCGTTGTAGGTGTACGTGGTGACGTCGGCGTCGGCCGGGTTGCCGGTCGCCGTCGGTGTCCGGTACTGCCACAGCTGCGCGGTGCGGCCACGGGCGTCGGTCACGGTGCTGGTCGCGGTCGCGCCACTCGGCGGCGACACGTCGACCCGGTCCGCCCCCGGGTACGCCGTGGTGTTCGTGGTCTGCAGCGTGCCCAGCGCCACGAACTGCGTGCTCACCGCTCGCCCCAGGCCGTCGAACTGGATCACGCTCGCGCTCGGCACCTTCGCGCCTTCGGGGATCCACCGGGTGGTGTTCGGAGTGGTGGTGTCCTCGTAGTAGTTGTTGTACTTCCGGTTGACGCGCCCCTGCGAGTCGTAGAACGTGTCCGTGATCAGGCGGCCGTGGTAGGAGGAGACCGCGGGATCGCCCTGGGTCTGCACCAGGCGGCCCAGACCGTCCAGGATCTGCACCGACTTCCCGTACGTCTTGCCGTCCGGACGCAGCGAGTTCGTCGTTGTGGTGGACGGTGACGACGTGCCGTTGACGGCGTAGTCGTAGGTGGCGTTGGCGTTGCTCGCCGTGTCCTGTCCCGGAGCCCAGGCCGCCTTCAGTCGGCCCAGCCCGTCATAGGTCTTGGTCACGGTCCGGCCGTTGGGGTCGCTCGTGGTGAGCGCCAGACCGCGGGCTGGGTTCAACGTGACCGTGGTCGTGCGGGGCGTGCCCGCGTCGGGTGCACCGGCCGGGGCCGGGCTACCGGTGACCACCTTGGTGGGCAATTCGCCCGGGCTCGCCGAACTGTACGCGGTCGTCACGGTCGCGCCGCCGGGGTTGGCCTTGTCGGTGACCGTCGGGTCCGTGGCGGCCGTGGTGCGGCCGTATGTGTCGTAGCCGGCCGTGGCCTTGAGGACGTACTGGGCCGCACCGTTGGCGTCGTAGTGGTCCAGTACCTGGGTTCCGGTGGCCTCGCCCTTGGCTCCGGCAGTGCCGAAGTCCTGGCCGTCGTAGAGCGTGCGGGTGTCGGAGATCGTGTTGGCCGGCGACGCGTTGACGGTGCAGGCGTTGGCGCCGGAGATCACGAAGACCTCGGAGACCAGACCGGTCATCTGCCGGTTCGCCGCAGCCGCGTAGCGGTAGCGGGTGCACACATCCGACGTGCCGTCGGCCGTGCTCAGCGAGGTGGTGACCCGGTTGTTGCTATCGGGGTCAGTGGTGGTCGCGGTCGAGGTGGTGCGAGTACCAGTCGTGGTCACTGCCGTGGTGGTCGAGGTGACCTTGGTCGCCTGGTACCGGGCCACCAGGTCCGGCAGTCCGGCCCGCGTGCGCGTGGCCTTCGCCACGGGGGCCTCGTACGTGTTCACCGTGTACGAGAGCGGCGAAGCCGGGTCGGCGGACGCGTCCGCGTAGCTGTCCGTCTCCAGGATCTGACCGAACAGCCAGTCGGAGTCGGCCCGTCCGCCGCTCTTCACGCCCGCGACGGAAGCGGCCTTGGCCTTGCCGTCCGCCTTGTAGTCGCCGTCCATGCCCTGGTAGTAGCTGGTCGTCGACTTCGACCGCGGCCCGTCCTTGCCGGAGCCGGTCACCGTGGTGACGCCGGCGTAGCCGCGGAACTGGTCCCAGGTTCGGTAGTCCGATTCGACGAGCGCACTGTCGTTGCGGTGCCACGCGGCGGGACCGTACACGTAGGAGGTCGTCGTCGCCACCGCGCCGGTGATCAGCTTGGCGTTCGGGTCGGCGGTGACCGTCTCCACCGGGTACCGCAGGAACCAGTCGTCCACCGTCGTCTGCACTCCGGTGTCGAACCACTTCACCGGGAAGCAGCTCTTGTCGTTGCCGTCCGCCGAAGCCGGCATCCTCCCGGTCGTGCGCGAGCAGGACTCCTTGGCGTACGACACCAGGATCGTGCCGCCGGTCTCGGTGGTGATGACCGCCAGACGCGGGCGGTAGTACCGCGGACGCGCGGGCACCAGGCCGTCGACCCGGTTGGGCAGCAGCTCGTCGGCGAAGGTCATCTCCGGCAGCGCCTGCTCGGCCTGGCCGTTGGCGGTGTCCTTGCCCGTGCGCTTCACGGACTGCAGCCAGGCGATCGGTGCGTTGTCCGTCGCGTTCGCCGGCGTCTTGAACACGTGCTTCAGGTCGTAGTGGTCCACTGGTCGGTACGTGCCGCCCGAACGGATCGTCGTCGTGATCCCGTTCAGCCACTTCGTCGACCAGTACGTCGGAACGAAGTTGGTGCACGTCCCGGTGTCCTGGCACTGCTTGTCCAGCGGGGCATCCGGCCAGTTCGCCGCGTTCGCCGCCGTGCGCTGCGAAGGGTCGCAGGCCTTGGCGTCCTCCAGGCAGCGCTCCCCCGACTCGAAGTCGATCTTCGCAGCCGCCTGGTACGTGCCTCCGGCGGCGAGCTGGTCGGACAGCTGCTGCCCGTAGGCGATCGACAGGAGCACACCACCGCGGGTGTACGACGTGTTCGTGCCCTTCCCGCTGTTCTGGGCGCCGCCGCGCGCGTACACGTTGGTCTCGGGCGTGTAGGAGTAGGTGGTCAGGTTGCCGTGCGGGTCGACCACGTAGTCCAGGTTCCAGCGCCACGCCGTCTGGCACCAGGAGCCCTTGCCCTTGGCCGCGTCGTAGCACGGGTCACCGGCGTTCGGCGAGTACACCGGCGTCGTCCACGCGGACTTGCTCTCCGGGCCCACCTTGCTGGGCGAACCGTCGGCCGCCGGAAGCTGGTTGAGGCCGAAGTAGTAGACCACTCCCGAGGTGTCCGTCACCTTCAGGTACGAGCCGTTCCAGGTGCCGTTGTTGGCGCCGGTCAGGAACTCGATCTTCGTCCCGTCGTCATTCTTCAGGTGCCAGGTGCACTTCGACTGCTCGTCGACACCGTTACCGGCCGTGCAGGAGGGCTCCGGAACGAGCTCACCGGAGTGGCCGCCCAGCGACAGCGTCAGGTTCGCACCGCCCCAGCACTGGTCACCCGAGCCGGGGATGCCGGCCTTGTCGCACGTCCGGTAGCCCCGCTCGACGAATCCGGAACTCAGGTCCCAGCCGTCACCGATCCACGACGCCTGCGCGTTCGTCGATGCCGTCTTCCCGTCCACCGACGCCGAGTCGTAACCCAGCGCCAACGTGGGAGCGGCACCTCCGAGAGTCGACGGGGTCACGATCGGGTAGCTGTAGGTGAACGACCCCGAGCCGCTGCCCGCCGCCCACGCCTGGCTCGGCGACAGCGACGTCGCGCTGTAGGTGCCGGTCCCGCTGGAAGGAGCGGCGGTGAGTGCCAGCACCACCTGCGCGGGAGCGGCGGCCAGTGCCGGCGCACCCGCGGACTTGGCCTGAGCGCGCTGCCCCTCGGCCGAGCCGGTCGTGGTGGCGGGCAGGTCGATGTCCGCCACGAGTCGCTTGGCCTGCTCGTCGTAGTGCGAGGCGACCGGCGTACGCGCCTGGCAGCCGTCGGCGTCCGGCGTCGTCAACGCACACTCCGGCAGAACCGCCAACCCGGCCCTGTGCGCGAAGTCGCCACCGGAACCCAACGATCCCAGGTCGAGCCCGATCCGGACCTTCCCCGGCTGGGCCCCGTCGCCGCTCCGCGACAGCGCCACCAGTGTCGTCGGCGCACCCGCGTCCGGACCGGAGCCCGGCGCGGCCGCGAGCTTCACCTGCACGGGCGCGGCAGCAGCGGCGTCGCCGGCGCGGGCGACCGGAGCCACCCAGACCGGCAGGTCGCCCGCCTGCTTCGACGCGCCGACGACAGACTCCCGCCCGTCCGCCGCGCCGGCGTCCCGGTCGGTCGGCGTGTCCAGGGCGACCACCGCCGTGCCGTGCTTCGGCTGCGGCACGCTCTTCGGTGGCACCCAGTCCGGCGAGCCGGTGTTCGGCGAGGAAGCCTTGGACTTGTCCGTCGTCCCGGGCACCGAGGCCGTCCGCTGGAGCGGCGTGTTCGGCGGCGACCAGACCTTGCCCTTGCCCCCATCCGCGGGGGCCGCGACTGCGGTACCGAGCGGCGCGGCCAGCATGCTCAACACGGCGAAGGAACCCAGAATTGCCATTCGAGGCTTGCGCCACCGTGACGGGGAATCACCCCATCCGGATTCACCGGGTGGTCTTTCTACTTCGGAAGACACTTTTACCCCCCCAAGAAGAGTCCGCACCGCTGGTCGATGCGGACGGGATCTCGCAGGAGGGTAGGGGACAAACCATCCAATGGTCGAGCAAATTGAGGAAAGGCTGAGGATGTGATCGATATCACATTCGAGAAAATTGGCGGACGACCCACCAAATCGGACACGTCTGCAGAAATAAGAAGTTGACGATCCTTTGACCGGCAGCGGTAGTTTGCTGGGCGCCTCTGCACACATCCTCTGCAGAGTCAGATCCCGCCTGGTCAGGCTAGATCAGGACATCTCACGTGGGGGGACTTCACCATGCCTGCCGCTCCGCTCGGAGCCACCTCCGAAGCGCGCCGTTCCAGATATCCGTCACGGACCGCTGTCGCCACCGCAGTCGGCCTCGCCCTGGCGCTGACCTCGATCACACCGTTCGCCTTCGCTGACGGTCCATCGGCCACTGCCACCACCCCGGCCGACGCTCCGGCCGGGAGCCCCGCCGCCAGCCCCTCGGCCATCCCGCCGGAGCTCGCCGCACAGATGGCCACGGTCGACGCCGAGCGCGCCGGCAACAAGCCGCTGCTCAGCCCGACCGACAAGGCCATCGCCGAGGCGCAGAAGTCCGGCAAGCCCGTCCCGATCCCGGAGTTGACGGACGAGGTCAGCGAGACCGTCGCGACCCCGGCCGGCCACCTCAAGCGCACCGAGCACGTCGAGCCGCAGCGGGTGAATCAGAACGGCGCCTGGGCGACGCTTGACGGCGCTCTCGTCCCGGACGGGCAGGGTGGCTACCGGCCGAAGACCGCGCTGTCGGGGTTGCGCCTGTCCGGCGGTGGCCAGGGCCCGCTCGCCACCCTGACCAGCGCCGACGGCGAGACGCTCACCATCGACTCGCCGTTCCCGCTCACCAAGCCGGCAATCGACCCGAGCGGGGACGCGCTGATCTACCCCGAGGTTGCCCCCGGCGTCGACCTCAAGGTGACCGCCTCCAAGTTCGGCGGGCTCTCCACCGTCCTGATCGTCAAGACCGCGGAGGCGGCGAAGAACCCGGCGCTGAAGAAGGTCCGCTTCGGTACCCAGGGCAAGGGCGTCACCGTCCGGGCCGACGAGGCCGGCAACCTCACCGCCGCGGCCGCCGACGGTACGTCCCGCTGGCACGCCCCCAGCCCGCAGATGTGGGACAGCTCTGCCGCCGCCCCGGTGGCGGCCGCCAAGTCGGCCCCCGCCCTGAGCGCTTCGGCCGGAGACACCCCGCAGGCGAAGTCCGAGGCGCGCAGCACCGCCGAGGGCCCGGGCTACGGCGCGAAGGTCGCCACCATGTCGACCACCGTCACGGCCGACGCCGTCGAGCTGACCACCGACGACGCGGTGCTCGGCAAGGGCCAGGGCCCGTGGTTCATCGACCCGGCCTGGATCCCCGACCGCAACGTGGCCAACAACTGGACCTGGACCCAGGCCGCCTACCCCGGCAAGGCCAACATCGGGCGGACCACCGGCAGCGGGGACCAGTACGCGCGGCCCGGTGTCGGTTACCAGGGCTACCGGGTCGACAAGGGCATCGAGCGCTCCTACTTCCAGTTCGACACCCACTGGTACCGCGGCGCGATCATCAACCGCGCGACCATGTCGGTGTGGGAGCACGAGTCCTCGGACTTCTCCTGCACCAACAAGTACACCCTGGACCTCTACCTCACCAGCCCGATCAGCGACCAGACCACCTGGAGCAACCCGCCCGCGAACCAGGGCGGCCGGCTCGGCGAGGCCTCGGTCCCCGGCGCGGGTCAGCCCGGCTGCGGCGGCGAGTACCAGTTCAACTACGACGTGACCGGGGTCTACCAGAACTTCGGTACCAGCCGCGACACCCTCACCTTCGGTGTGTTCGCCCGCGACGAGTCCAACATGTCGGCGTTCAAGCGGCTCGGCTACAGCCCCGCTGTCGAGATCGAGTACGACCGCGTCCCCAACGTCCCGACCGGCACGTACGCCTCCCCCGCTCCCACCACGGCCGTGCCGTGGGCAGACAACCAGGGCTGCACCGGCGGCACGATGGGCTGGATGAACTCCGCGTCCGGTTTCAACGGCGCCGTCACCCTCAACGCGACGGTCAGCAGCCCGGTCCAGCAGTCGCTCTACGGCTGGATGGGCATCTGGGACTACGCCGACACCAACCGGGCCGACAGCGGCCAGACCCCCGAGGTCGCCAACGGCGGCACGGCCGCGTTCCAGGTCAAGCAGGGCCTGCTCCAGGACGGCCACGTGTACGGCTGGGACGTCATGGCCACCGACGGGCTGGTCCAGCGGTCCGGCGGGAGCCCGGCCTGCCGCTTCGGCGTCGACCTGACCCCGCCGACCCTCTCCGTCCCGGACGCCAACACCCTGCTGCCGGAGGCCGAGCTCGACTACAAGCTCCCGCCGTCCGGCAACGGCCAGGTGACCAGGAAGCACGTGGGCCAGGAGGGCCTGGTGCCGTACACCGCGGCCGACCCGGCCCCAGGCGGCAACGCCTCCGGTGTGGTCTGCGCGCGCTGGTCCTGGGACCCGCAGTTCGCCGGGGACGGCTGGTACTGCGGTGGCGGCATCAGCAACGGGTTCCCCGTCACGCTCTCCCGCTGGGGCACCAACATCCTGTACATGCAGGTGATGGACAACGCGCGCAACGTCTCGCCGGTCGCGCAGTACTCCTTCTACGTGCCGTGGAACCCGGACGGCCCGCCACCCGTCTTCGGTGACGTCACCGGTGACGGCGCCCCGGACATCCTGCAGCCCGACCAGGCCGGCTACCTGCGCGCCTACAACGCCCCGGGCAACTCGAAGGTCCGCTCCCCGGCCGTGGCGGCCGTCGCCACCCCGGCCGACGCGCCCGGCGGCAAGGGCTGGAACACCATCCAGATCGCCCACCGCGGCACGCTCACCGGTGGCAACAACATCGACGACGTGTTCGCCCATGCTCCCGGTGACCCGCTGCTGCGGCTCTACCAGAACCCCG
The DNA here is from genome assembly GCF_048159585.1 of Kitasatospora sp. SC0581. Classification (NCBI taxonomy): domain Bacteria; kingdom Bacillati; phylum Actinomycetota; class Actinomycetes; order Kitasatosporales; family Streptomycetaceae; genus Kitasatospora; species Kitasatospora sp. SC0581. The sequence goes on from NZ_JBLRWA010000001.1 coordinate 548,754, forward strand.
GGAACACCGGCGCCTACGGCCGGATCGACAAGTCGGTGCCGATCGCCAAGCCGAAGTGCGTCCCGACCGCGTCCGAGGACTGCGCCTGGCTGAAGGCCGCTGGGTACAACGCCGCCGACTGGTCCGGCACGCTGCGGATCGCCGCCCTCGGCGACCCGGTCAGCACCGACCTCGACCCCAAGCTGGGCTTCAAGAACAAGACCGGTCTACTCACCGTCGAGAGCACCAACAACGGTGCCGACGCGGCTCTCTGGTACTACCCGGCCACCAACGCCAACACCCTGGGCAAGCCTGTCCAGCTGGCCGCGTCCGGGTGGAAGGACAAGGAGCTGATCACCCCCGGCGACTGGGCCAAGCAGGGCCGCCCGGGCCTGTGGGCCCGCAACCTCGCGGCCGCCGCCGACGGACCCAAGGACGACCTCCTCGCCTACACCTTCACCACCGGGACCGTCACCGCGACCGACAGCCTGGGCGCGCCCGTCATCGACAGCAACGGCAAGCCGCTGCTCGTGCCGACGCTGACCCAGATGGCGCCGGTCGGCACCCGGATCGGCTGGGTCTCCACCGACACCTACCCGACCGTCGGCTCGGACGGCGACCTCACCGGCAACGGCAACCCCGGCCTCTGGGCCCGGAAGGCCGACGGTTCCCTGGAGATCTGGTGGGGCCAGCCCACCACCCCCGGCAACCCCTCGGCCGGCTTCGGCTGGCTGGCCGGTCCCAGCCCGATCGGGAACACCTCGGTCTCCCCCCAGTGGTGGGCGCTCGACGGCACCGGTGACAGCAGCGGCACCAACACGCTGTACAGGAACGGCGGCGACCCCAAGGCCACCTACCCGGCCGGGGCCGCACTCACCACCGACCACAACCGTGCGGCGAACAAGGCGACCGCCTTCGACGGCACGACGGTCTACCGCACCACCGCGCCGGTCAACTCCGGTTCCAACACCCCGGGGCTGGACACCACCCAGAGCTACAGCGTCTCAGCCTGGGTGAAGATCAACAACACCGACGGCTACCACACCGCGGTCTCGCTCACCGGCAACGAGGCCAGCCCGTTCTATCTGCAGTACTCGAAGTCCCTCAAGAACTGGGCCTTCGTCCTGCCGAGCAACGACAGCTTCAACGCGAGTGCCTGGTACACCGCGTACGACCAGAGCGGCCGCACCACGGCCACGGTCGGCCAGTGGACCCACCTGACCGGCACCTACAACGCCACGAACGGCATGGCCACCCTGTACGTCAACGGCCTGGCCGTCGGCTCCACCAAGGTGGGAACCACGTGGAAGCCGCCGGCGGGCAGCCTCAACATCGGCGGCGCCGCGTACAACAAGGACGTCCCCGCCGACCTCGTCAACGGCGCGATCAGCGACGTCCGGGTCTACCCGTACGCGCTGACCGACCCCCAGGTGAACACCGTCGCCACGTCGCAGTCCATCGTCCACATCCGCAGTGCGGTCGACAAGCACAAGTGCCTGGACAACTGGGGCAGCACCGCGGGCTCGCCGGTGGTGATCTACGACTGCTGGAACGGTGACAAGCAGCACTTCACCGCTACCCGGGACAACCAGCTCAAGACCGTACCGAACGGGCTCTGCATCGGCACCCGGGACGCCAACGTCATCGACGGCACCCCGGTGGTCTCGCAGGCGTGCGACAACTCCGGGGCCCAGACCTGGATCCGCCGCTACGACGGCACGCTCTTCAACCCGGCGTCGAACAGGTGCCTGGACCTGCCCGCGTCCAACACGCAGAACACCACCGCACTGGCCGTCTGGCCATGCGGAAACCAGGCGAACCAGCACTGGCTCTTCGACAACCAGACCCTCGCGGGCGTGTAGCCCCCGTCCGGTCGCCGTCAGGCCACCGCCGCGGCCCCTCGCCGAGCGCCTCGTGCGTTCGGTGGGGGGCCGCGGTGGTGTTCGGAGGGCGGGGCGGGTCAGACGCGGCGGCCCTCGGTGGGGGTGGCGGGGACGGCCGTGGGGGCGGTGGTGCTGCCGGCCTTGGCGCCGAGGGCGCGTTCGACCTTGGCGACGGCGGTGCGGTACTCCATGGAGGCGGTCTGTTCGTTGCTGCCCTGGCGTTCGAAGTAGCCGAAGGCCATGGCCACCGTGCCGAAGCGTTCGATGCCGACGTAGCCGTTGAGTCGGACGCCGGCCAGGGTGCCGTCGAGGTGGACGGCGGGGGCGTCCTTGCGGTCGCCGAGGGTGACCGGGCTGACGGTGAAGGTCACGGTGTCGCTGGGGCCGGCGTTGAAGGTGATGGTGTGGCAGGTCTTCAGAGCGTCGGCGGCGGAGTTGAAGTCGGTGGCGAGTTGGTCGGACGGCTCGGCCGCGAGGGCCTGGGTGACCATCGGGTTGCCGTTCGGGCCGTCGAGTTCGGTCTCGGCGCGCGGGATCGCCGCGCCCGGCCGGGTGACGTACATGTTGATCAGGGCGCTGAGCGCGTCGCATCCGGTCACCGGGTTCGACGGGCTCGCGCTGGGGCTCGCGCCGGCGCTGGGGCTGGGGCTCTGGGTCACCGGGGGCTCGGTCCAGCCGGGGCCGAGGTCGGCCGCGGTCAGCAGGGCCGACTTCAGCTGGTCGGCGGAGGGCAGTGGCTGGGCGGTTGCGGCGGACGCCGGGAGGGCGGCCGGGCCCAGGGCGACCGCCACGACGACGGCCGCGGCGGTGAGGGCGTGGAAGGGCCTGGTCAGAGACATACGGGTCCCCCGGTCGAGAGTTCGGGAAGGGACAGGCCACCAGTGTCCCACCGGGGGCTGGGCCGGGCGCGCGGGCGGGGATCGGCGCAGGTCAGGGCCGGTCGGAGGCCGCGGAAGCGTCGGAGGGGCGGGCCGGGCGGGAGGGCTCGGCCGGCAGGGTGTCGAGGGTCTCGGCGAGCCACTGCACCCAGAAGCTCTCCAGTCCGATGCCGGCCCGCAGCACCGCGTGCTGGAGCCGGTTCTCCTCGTCCGCCCGCTCGGCCGGGAAGTCGCGCCGCTCGATCTCCCGGTAGTCGGCCAACTGCTCGCGGTGCAGGGCGAGATGGCGTTCCAGCTCGGCCGTCAGGCCGTCCGTGCCGACCACCGCGGCCGCCCGCAGCCGCAGCAGCAGGGGCTCCCGGACGGCGCGCGGCGCGGCGCCCTCGGCGGTCCAACGGGCCAGTTCGGCGCGGCCCTCCGGGAGCACCTCGTACTCCTTCTTCTGCCCGCGCACCGGTGCCTCCGGCCGGAGGGCCCGGATCTGTCCGGAGGCCTCCAGCCGGCCCAGTTCGCGGTAGATCTGCTGGTGGGTGGCGGGCCAGAAGAAGCCGATCGACCGGTCGAACCGCCTGGTCAGCTCCAGCCCCGAGGACGGTTTCTCCAGCAGGGCGGTGAGGATGGCGTGCGGCAGCGACATGCCGTCGATCGTACGGGGAGCGGGCAGGGGACGAACGGGGCGAAGGCGGGGTACGGGCGCGCGGGACGGGCCGGGCTCAGCCCCGGGCGGGCGCGGGGGCGTGCCGGTCGAGCACGGCGCGCAGCCGGTCGGGGTCGGCGGTGCCGCGCTTGGGCAGGACGGCCAGGCAGGAGTTGTTCTTGTCGTTGCTCAGCAGGACGAACAGCCCCGGGGTCTCCACGTGGTGCGGGACCGCCTGCCAGGTCAGGGTGCTGGTGGAGTGGCGGTTGGTGATGGTCACGCCGGACGCTGCCACGGTGGCGGTGAACTCGCCCTTGTCGGCGGTCAACTTGTGGAACTGGCCGGCCTGCAGCCGGGGCAGCCAGAGGAGCAGGGCCAGCGCGGCGAGCACCATGAACACCGGCGGGAAGCCGATGCCCTTGCCGGTGGAGAGGTCGAGCGCGGCGATGAGCGGGCCGCAGACGACGAGCAGGTACAGGAACGCCCGCTGGCGCCGGCCCGCGCGCGTCGCCCGGGACCGGGCGGCCAGGGCCTCCCGGAAGTCCGCCACCGTGGGCGTGTACGCCAACTCGACCCGCTCGTCCGCCGCCGGCTCGTCCGCCATCGGCGCGTACGCCGTCTCGCCTTGCTCGTCCATCGGCCTGCTCTCCCCTGTGATCCGCTCCACGCCCCGCGCGCCGTGATCCGCGCTGCGACCTGCGGATACTAGCAACGGCCCCCGGGCGGACGGCGAGTGGTTTTCGGTCGGCGCCCCCGCTCGCGGCGGGGGCACCGACCGTGCGGGACGCGGGGGCGCCGACCGTGCGGGACGCGGGGGCGCCGACCGTGCGGGACGCGGGGGCTCAGAGCGCCGCGGCGAGCTCGGTGCCCTGCTTGATGGCGCGCTTGGCGTCCAGTTCGGCGGCCACGTCGGCGCCGCCGATCAGGTGCACCGGCAGGCCGCGCTCGCGCAGCGCCTCGTACAGGTCGCGACGCGGCTCCTGGCCGGTGCAGAGCACGACGGTGTCCACGGGCAGCAGTTGGCGCTCGCCGTCCACCGTGATGTGCAGACCGGCGTCGTCGATCAGGTCGTAGGTGACGCCGGGGACCATCACCACGCCGCGGTGCTTGAGCTCGGTGCGGTGGATCCAGCCGGTGGTCTTGCCGAGGCCGGCGCCGACCTTGCTGGTCCTGCGCTGGAGCAGGTGGACGCTGCGCGGGGGCTTCGGCCGCTCCGGGGCGCGCAGGCCGCCGCGCTCGCGGTACTCCGGGTCGATGCCCCACTTCGCCTGGAACACCGGCGGGTTGAGGCTCGCCGCGTCGCCCGGGTCGGTGAGGAACTCGGCCACGTCGAAGCCGATGCCGCCGGCGCCGAGGATGGCGACCCGCTCGCCGACCGTCGCGCCGTCGCGCAGCACGTCGAGGTAGCCGAGCACGCTGGGGTGGTCGATTCCCGGGATGTCGGCGGGAGTTCGCGGGGTGACGCCGGTGGCGAGGACGAGCTCGTCGTGGCCCTGCCCGGCCAGCTGCTCGGCGGTGACGGTCGCGCCGAGCCGCAGCGTGACGTCCAACTCGGCCAGCCGGGTGCGGAAGTAGCGCAGCGTCTCGTCGAACTCCTCCTTGCCGGGGATGCGCCGGGCGATGTTCAGCTGCCCGCCGATCGTCTCGGCGGCGTCGTACAGGGTGACGTCGTGGCCGCGCTCGGCGGCGGAGACGGCGAAGGCGAGGCCGGCCGGGCCCGCCCCGACGACGCCGATCCGCTTGCGCAACTGGGTGGGCCCGAGGACGAGTTCGGTCTCGTGGCAGGCGCGCGGGTTGACCAGGCAGGAGGTGATCTGGAGGTTGAAGGTGTGGTCGAGGCAGGCCTGGTTGCAGCCGATGCAGGTGTTGATGGCCTCGGCGCGGTCGTCCCGGGCCTTGGCGACGAAGTCGGCGTCGGCGAGCAGCGGGCGGGCCATCGAGACCAGGTCCGCGCTGCCCTCGGCGAGCAACTGCTCGGCGATCTCAGGGGTGTTGATGCGGTTGGTGGTGACCAGCGGGATGCCGACCTTGCCCATCACCTTCTTCGTCACCCAGCCGAAGGCGCCGCGCGGCACGGAGGTGGCGATGGTGGGGATGCGGGCCTCGTGCCAGCCGATGCCGGTGTTGATGATGGTCGCCCCGGCGGCCTCGACGGCCTGGGCGAGCCGCACGACCTCGTCGAGGGTGGAGCCGCCGGGCACCAGGTCGAGCATGGAGAGGCGGTAGACGATGATGAAGTCCTCGCCGACCCGCTCGCGGACCCGGCGGACGATCTCCACCGGGAAGCGCATCCGCCGCTCGTACGTGCCGCCCCACTCGTCCTCGCGGTGATTGGTCGCGGCGACGATGAACTCGTTGACCAGGTACCCCTCGGAGCCCATGATCTCGACGCCGTCGTACCCGGCGCGACGGGCGAGTTCGGTGCAGCGGGCGAAGTCCTCGATGGTCTGCTCGACCTGCTCGGCGGTGAGCGCGTTGGGCGTGAAGGGGCTGATCGGGGCCTGGATCGCGCTGGGGGCGACCAGGTCGCGGTGGTAGGCGTAGCGGCCGAAGTGCAGGATCTGGAGGGCGATCCTGCCGCCGGCGGCGTGCACCGCGTCGGTGACCACGCGGTGCTTGTCGGCCTCCTCCTCGGTGGTCAGCATCGCGCCGCCCTCCCAGGGGCGCCCGGCCTCGTTGGGGGCGATGCCGCCGGTGACGATCAGGCCGACGCCGCCGCGGGCCCGCTCGGCGTAGAAGGCGGCCATCCGCTCGTAGCCACCGGGGGCCTCCTCCAGGCCGACGTGCATCGAGCCCATGATCACGCGGTTGGGCAGGGTGGTGAAGCCGAGGTCGAGCGGGCTGAGCAGGTGCGGGTAGCGGTTGCTGCCGGGGTGGGCGCTCATCGACGTCTCCTGGGGCGCGGGCGGGGAGTGGACCGGGAAGTGGACCGAGAAGTGGACCGGGGCGTTGTGGACCGGGGGCGTTGTTACCGCAGGGTAGGGGACGGGCGGCGGGGTATGCAACTAGTTGCATAAGGCTCTCCCGGGTCACCGGGAGGGCCCTCCGGATGGCTCGAACACGGCGCCGGGGACCGACCGGACGCGTATCGTCGTGTCCCGGACATCGCGGGGGCGTCGCGGGGGGACATCGCATCGCGGGGACGCCGCGGACTCGAAGCTCGGGACTCAGGAGAGGAGCGACCGTGCGCGGTGGCTCGGTGGCCGTGGTCGGGGGCAGCATCGCCGGGAGCGCCTTCGCCGGCGCGGCCGCCCGGCTCGGCGCGGAACGGGTGGTGGTGCTGGAACGCAGCCCCGGGCACCTGGAGGACCGCGGCGTGGGCCTGTGCACCCACAACGACCGCTTCGACGAACTGGTCCGGGCCGGACACCTCGACGCGGACACCCGCCGCCACCGCCTCACCGTCCGCCGCTGGGTCGCCCGGGGCACGGCCGGCGAGGGCGACGGGCTGGACGGCTGCGGGCGACTGCTCTGGGCCCAGCCCTTCCCGTTCCACTCGCACCACTGGGGCGTGCTCTGGCAGGCCCTGCGTGAACGGATGCCCGAGCAGGTCGAGTTCCGGCTGGGTGCCACCGTGACGGCCGTCGGCAACGAGCCGGGCGGGGACGAACCGGACGGCGGCGGGTCGGAGGGCCCCCAGGCTGAGGCTGACGGCCCCCGGGCCGAGGCCGACGGCGCCTGGGTCGAGACGGACGGCGGCCGCGAGACGTACGACCTGGTGATCGGCGCCGACGGCTACCGCTCGGTGGTCCGCGAGGCCGTCTGCCCGCAGGCCGAGCCCGAGTACGCCGGGTACGTGTGCTGGCGCGGCAGCTACGACGCCGCCCTGCTGGCCGAGCTGCCCGGCGGCGCGGCGCCCTGGCCGGAGGAGCAGTGCATCACCGCCTGCTACCCCGGCGGCCAGGTGGTGATCTACCGCATCCCCGGGGTCGCGCCCGGCCGCACCCAGGTGAACTGGGTCTTCTACGCCCCCACCCCCGCCTGGCTGCGCCTGGACGGCCCGACCAGCATCCCGGCGGGCAGCCTCACCGACCCGCAGGTGGACGAGCTGCGCCGGCTCGCCGAGCGGTACCTGCCGCCGTACTGGGCCGGCCTGGTCACCCTGACCCCGCGCGAACGGACCTTCCTCCAGCCGGTCTACGACCTGGCGGCCCCGGCCCGGACGGCCGGACGGCTGCTGATCGGCGGGGACGCGGCCACCGTGGTGCGCCCGCACAACACCAGCGGCGCGGTGAAGGCGATCCAGGACGCCCACGCCTTCGAGCTGGCCGGGCGGGAGGCCGGCTCCTGGGCAGCTCTGCTGGCTGCCTACGACCGCGAACGGACGGCGGCCGGGCGGGAGTTGGTGGAACTGGGCCGCACCCTGGGCCGGGCCCAGGTCACCGCGGCGCCGGACTGGTCGGGGATGGACGAACCGGCCATGACCGCCTGGTGGCACCACCAGTTCACCGGCGGCGGGGGTTTCGGCGGCCACGCGCTCGGCCGTACCGACTGAGCGCGTGGCCGTGACTGCCGAACCCCGGTCGACCCGCTTCGGTCGAACGGGCGTCGACCGCTACCGGCTGGCGACGGTCAGACGTTGACGCCGTAGTCGGTCGCGATGCCGCGCAGGCCGGAGGCGTAGCCCTGGCCGATGGCGCGGAACTTCCACTCGTTGCCGTTGCGGTACAGCTCGCCGAAGACCATCGCGGTCTCGGTCGAGGCGTCCTCGGTCAGGTCGTAGCGCGCGATCTCCAGGCCGTTGGCCTGGTTGACGATCCGGATGAACGCGTTGCGCACCTGGCCGAAGTTCTGCAGCCGGGCGTCGGCGTCGTAGATCGACACCGGGAAGACCACCTTGGCCACGTCGGCCGGGACGCGGTCCAGGTCGACCTTGATCTGCTCGTCGTCCCCGTCTCCGCCGCCGGTCAGGTTGTCGCCGCTGTGCTCGACCGAACCCTCGGGGCTGCGGAGGTTGTTGAAGAAGACGAAGTGCTGGTCCGAGACCACCTTGCCCAGCGCGTTGCACAGCAGCGCACTGGCGTCCAGGTCGTAGTCGGCCCCGGTGGTGGTGCGCACGTCCCAGCCGAGACCGACGATCACGGCGCTCAGACCGGGCGCCTCCTTGCTCAGCGAGACGTTGCCGCCCTTGGCCAGCGAAACTCCCACAATGCCCTCCTCTGATCTCTCCCTGTGGACGAATCTACAACACTGTAGAGATCACGAGAATCCGTCTGCAGGCGGGCCCACCCCGGGAATTTCTCCGGGTCGCACACGGGAACCGTGCGCGGGAACCGCCGCCGGCCCGGCCAGGGCGTCACCGCACGGCGTCGATCTCGATCCGCAGCGCACCGTTCTCGGCCGTCGCCCTGCGGCCCCAGCCCAGCAGCAGGCCCAGCACCTCGCGCTCGGCGGCCGGGAGCCGGGCCAGGTCCACCTGCTCGATCTCCCGGACCAGCGCGGCCATCGACGGCTGCCGGATCCGGCTGCTGAAGTCGAGGTCCGGCTCGTGGCGGGCGAGGGTGGGCAGGGTCCGCGCACCCAGACGGCGCAGGACGGCCCGCAGGGCGCCGCCGTCGACCCAGGCCTCCAGCCGCCCGGGCTGCGGCGCCGGGCCGGCCCCGCGCCCCGTCCTCGCCTTGACCGGCACCCGGTACAGGCCGAGGACGTACTCGTCCTCGGCCACCTCCTCGTCCGGCCCGTACGGCCGCAGGCCGCCCGCTGTGCTCCGCATGCCGAGCACCCTAGCGACCTCCCGCCCTAGACTGGCAGTGGATTTCCCCTCGTCCGATCTTCACCCGTTCCCCCTCGTCGGCTCGCCGCCGTCTCCCCTCGTCGCAGGCCCGGTCGCCGGAGGTCCCGATGCGCCAGCGGTACAGCTTCCACCTCGACCAGGGCGGGCACTCGGTGACCGTCAACGTCCGGTCCGGCTGGATCACCGAGACCGAGCTGCTGGTCGACGGCAAGGAGTGCGACTTCCACCGCGTCCACGGGCACGGCGACTATCCGCTGACCCTCACCGCCCAGGTCGCCGAGGAGCCGCCGACCCCGCCGAGGCCGCTCGCGGTGCGGCTGGACCGCACCGGCCGGGCCGAGCACCCGCTCTCCTGCGTCCTGGAGCTGTCCGGCGCCGAGCACCCGATGCCCGAGCGCACGGCGCGCTGATTCCGCCTCCTCCGCACGGCCGCGCCCATCCACGGCTGCCGCGCCAAGGCGTGGAGCCGCAGGAACGGAGCGGACACGTGCCGGTACGGCGATCAGCCGTACCGGCCCCACCCGCTCACCGCGCTACGCCTCCTCGACGATCTCCTCGACCGCCTTCCTTACCCGCTCGGCGTCCTCCGCGACCAGCCCGATCCTGGTGCGGCGGTCGAGCACGTCGGCCGCGTCCAGCGCGCCCTCGTGGCTGACGGCGTAGGCGATCTCGGCGCGGGTCACGTCCAGGCCCTCGGCGATCGGCGTCAACTCCCCGGCCGCCAGCACCTCGTGGGCCGCGCCGCCGTGGCGGGCGAGCAGTGAGGCGGGCACCCGCCCGGCGGTTCCGCCCTCCGGGACCCCGGCGGGCAGCGGGCGGCTGTCCCCGTGGCCGGGGGCGCCGACCAGCGGCAGCCGGGCCGTCCAGCAGGCGCGGGCGCGCAGGCCGCGCAGCCGGACGGCGGTGTCCACCGCGTCCTCGGCCATCCGGCGGTAGGTGGTGAGCTTGCCGCCGACCACGGTGATCACCCCGGACGGGCTCTCCAGCACCGCGTGCTCGCGGGAGATGTCGGCGCTGCTGCCGTCCCCGGTGTCGATCAGCGGGCGCAGCCCGGCGTAGGCGCCGATCACGTCCGCCCTGGTCAGGGCGGTGGCGAGGGCGGCGTTGACGGTGTCGAGGAGGAAGGAGCACTCGGCCTCGGTGGGCTGCGGCTCGTCCGGGATCGGGCCCGGGGCGTCCTCGTCGGTCAGGCCGATCGCGACCCGGCCGAGCTGCTGCGGGAGGGCGAAGACGAAACGGCTGGTGGAGCCGGGCACCGGCACGGTGAGGGCGGCGGTCGGGTTGCCGAGGGCCTTCGCGTCCACCAGCAGGTGGGTGCCCCGGCTGGGCCGGAGCCGGATCGAGGTGTCCACCTCGCCCGCCCAGACGCCGGTGGCGTTGACCACCGCGCCGGCCCGGACGGTGAGTTCCCGCCCGGTCAGGGTGTCGACCAGCCGGGCCGAGGTGCCGGTGACCTGCTCGGCGCGCACCCTGGTCAGCACGCTGGCACCGTACTGCGCGGCGGTCCGGGCCAGTGCGACCACCAGCCGGGCGTCGTCCACGAGTTGGCCGTCGTGGGCGACCAGCGCGCCGCGCAGCCCGTCCGTCCGCACGCCCGGCACCAGCCGGCGGGTCCGGTCGGCGTCGATCCGGCGCACCCGGGGCAGCAGCGCGCCCGGGGTGCCGGCCGTCAGGCGCAGCGCGTCCCCGGCGTGGAAGCCGGTACGGATCAGCGCGGCCTGGCCGGGGCGCAGCAGGTCCGGGAGCAGCGGCACCAGTTGGGGCAGTGCGCGGATCAGGTGCGGGGCGGTGCGGGTCATCAGCACGCCGCGCTCCACCGCGCTCTCCCGGGCCACCTTGATCCGCCCGGAGGCGAGGTAGCGCAGGCCGCCGTGCACCAGCTTGGAACTCCAGCGGCTCGTCCCGAAGGCGAGGTCACGGGCCTCGACCAGCACCGTGCGCAGGCCGCGCGAGGCCGCGTCCAGGGCCACTCCGGCGCCGGTGACGCCGCCGCCGATGACCAGGAGGTCGATCCGGGCGTCGTCGCCGAGCGCCTCCAGCTCCGCCGCCCTTCGGACGGCGTTGAGCCGGGAGGTCCCGGCGTGCGGACCGGTGTACGGGCCCGCGTGCGAACCGGAGGACGGACCGGCGTGCGCGCTGGAGTGCGGACCGGTGTGCGGGCCTGCGGTGGGGGTCATGGCGCGAGGTATCCGTTCAGTGCTCTGGCCAGTTCGCGCCGCCAGGCCGCCTCGGGCAGCAGGGAGGCGACCATGCGGTGCGACTGGACGGTGGACTGGGCTGTCAGCAGGACCATGGCGGCCAGTTCGAGCGGCTCGCCCTCCCGGATCGAGCCGTGCGCCTGGCCCTGCTCGATGCCGGTGCGCAGTGCCTCCAGCAGGCCGCGCTGGCTGGCGCCGAGCCGCTCGACGACGTACTCGAGCAGCAGGTCGGAGTCGTCGGAGCGCAGCAGCGCGCCGATCACCGGGTGGTCGCGCAGCCGGACGGCGATCTCCACGGTCCGCTCGACGAAGGCCTCCCGGTCCCGGCCGGTCGGCACGGCGGCCTCCAGGGTGGCCAGGATCTCCCGGGTGAGCAGCGCGCCGATCACCGCCCGGACGTCCGGCCAGCGGCGGTAGACGGTCGGCCGGCTGACCCCGGCACGGCGGGCGATCTCGGCGAGCTGGGTGCGGCGCACGCCGAGATGGACCATCAGGTCGGCGGCGGCGTCCAGGATCGCGTCGTCGGTGCTGCGGGCCCCCGGGACCTGGCCGGTGCCCCCGTGGGTCTGGCCCGGCGTCTCGGGCTCGTCGTTACTACTTGACATGATGTGTGAAACTGTAACGCATGGCACCTGAGACGCAAGCGGGACCGGCCGGCGCCGCACTTCCGCTCCCCCCGATGAAGTGGGACGCCTGGGGCGACCCGGCCCTGGCCAAGGAGCTGTCCGCCGACATCAAGGGACTGCTCGCCGCCGCCCTCGGCGTCACCGGCGACGCCGCTCCCGGGCCGAGCGCCGACGAGGTCGTCCTGCACCCGTCCCGGCTCTCCGCCGAGGACCTCGACGCGCTGGCCGGCGCGGTCGGCAAGGAGCACGTCAGCGCCGCCGACGCCGACCGGCTGCCGCGCGCCGGCGGCAAGTCCACCCCGGACCTGCTGCGCCGCCGCAGCCGCGAGGCGCAGGACGCCCCCGACGCCGTCGTGCTGCCCGGCAGCGAGCAGGAGGTCGCCGCCGTCCTCGCGGTGTGCGCCGAACGCCGCATCGCCGTCGTCCCGTTCGGCGGCGGCACCAGCGTGGTCGGCGGCCTCGACCCCGAGCGCGGCGGCCTCGCCGCCGTCGTCTCCCTCGACCTGCGCCGCTTCGACGGGCTGCTCGACCTGGACGAGACCTCCGGCGAGGCCGTCCTCGGCGCCGGCCTCACCGGCCCGGCCGCGGAGGAGCTGCTCGCCGAGCGCGGCTGGGAGCTCGGCCACTACCCGCAGAGCTTCCGCTACGCCACCATCGGCGGCTTCGCGGCCACCCGCTCCTCCGGCCAGGACTCGGCCGGGTACGGGCGCTTCGACGAGATGGTGCGCGGACTGCGCGTCGTCACCCCGGCCGGGGTGCTCGACCTCGGCCGCGCCCCCGCCTCCGCCGCCGGCCCCGACCTGCGCCAGCTCTTCCTCGGCTCCGAGGGCACCCTCGGCGTGATCACCGCCGTCCGGCTGCGCGTCCACCCGCTGCCCGCCGTCAAGGCGTACGAGGCGTGGAGCTTCCCCGACTTCGCCACCGGCACGGCCGCGCTGCGCGCCGTCGAGCAGCAGGGCACCGGCCCGACCGTGATCCGGCTCTCCGACGAGGCCGAGACCATGATCAACCTGGCCATGACCGAGCAGATCGGCGGCGCCCCAGCGGTCAGCGGCTGCCTGGCCGTCACCGTCTTCGAGGGCGGCGCCGCCCAGGTCGCCGCCCGGCAGCAGCTCACCCGCGACGCCCTGCTCGCCGCCGGCGGCACCTCGCTCGGCGAGGGCCCCGCCCGGGCCTGGGAGCACGGCCGGTTCAGCGCCCCCTACCTGCGCGACTCGCTGCTCGCCGCGGGCGCGCTGTGCGAGACCCTGGAGACCGCGGCCTCCTGGAGCCGGCTGCCGGCCCTGCGGGCCGCCGTCACCGAGGCGCTCACCGGCGCCCTGCCCGGCTCCCTGGTGCTCTGCCACGTCTCGCACGTCTACCCGACCGGCGCCTCGCTCTACTTCACCGTCGTCGCCGCCCTCGGCGAGGACCCGCTCACCCGCTGGGGTACCGCCAAGCGCGCCGCCGGGGACGCCATCCTCCGCACCGGCGGCACCATCAGCCACCACCACGCCGTCGGCGCCGACCACCGGCCCTGGATGACCGAGGAGATCGGCGACCTCGGCGTGCGCATCCTGCGCGCCGTCAAGGCCGAACTCGACCCGGCGGGCATCCTCAACCCGGGCAAGCTGATCCCGTGAACGACGTGAGAACCGTCCGCAGGGTCGCCGTTCTCACCAACCCGGCGGCGGGCATCGGCCACGCCGAGCCCGCCGCCCACCGGGCCACCGCCCGGCTGCGGGCCCTCGGCGTCGACGTCGAACCGCGGGCCGGGCGCTCCCCCGAGGACGCCGTCCGGCTCGCCCGCGAGGCGGCGGCCGACGGCGTGGACGCGGTGGCCGTGGTCGGCGGCGACGGCATGATCAACCTCGCCCTCCAGGCCCTGGCCGGCACGCCCGTCCCGCTCGGCGTGATACCGGCCGGCACCGGCAACGACCACGCCCGCGAGTACGGCCTGCCGCTCGGCGCCCCCGAGGCCGCCGCCGACGTCATCGCCGCCGGGCGCACCCGCGGCGTCGACCTCGGCCGGATCACCGGCCCGGACGGGGCGGTGCGCTGGTACGGCTCCGTCCTCGCCACCGGCTTCGACTCCCTGGTCAGCGACCGCGCCAACCGGCTGCGCTGGCCGCGCGGCCGGATGCGCTACAACCTCGCCATCGCCGCCGAGTTCGCCAACCTCCGCCCGCTGCCGTTCCGCATCACCCTCGCCGACGGCACCGTCATCGAACGCGACCTCACCCTGGCCGCCGTCGGCAACACCCGCAGCTACGGCGGCGGCATGCTGATGTGCCCCGCCGCCCTGCCCGACGACGGACTGCTCGACCTCACCCTCGTCGACGCCATGCCCCGGCTGCGCATCGCCCGCTTCTTCCCCACGCTCTTCAAGGGCACCCACACCACCTACCCGGAGGTCACCACGCTGCGCACCGAAGCCCTGCGGATCGAGTCCCCCGGCATCACCGCCTACGCCGACGGCGAGTTCATCGCCGCGCTCCCGGTGGACGTCGCGGTGGTACCGGACGCCCTACGGGTGCTGGTGCCGTGAGGGGCTGACGCCGCCGTCCGGCCGTCGGGGTGCCGCCGGACCGCGGTGCCGGTCTCACCCCGCCAGGCGGCGGCGCCACAGCAGCGGGCGTATCTCGACGGCCTGGGACGGGTCGCCGTTCCAGACCGTCGGCAGACCGGCCTCCGCCAGGGCGGCGACCACCTCCTTCCCGACCGCGGCGGTGGCCGCCGGGGAGCCGTCGAAGCCGCCGTACCGCAGGGACAGGCCGTGGCCGAGGGCGGCGGATTCGGTGCCCTGGGCGTGGAAGTAGACGAAGCCGCGGGCGTCGGCCTCGCCGGCCTCGGCGATCTCGGCGTCGCCGCAGGAGGGGCAGCAACCGAAGTCCTCCCGGGCCGTGATGCCGCCCGCCTCCAGGGCGGCGAAGGCCCGGGCCAGGCGCTCCGGATCCGTCTCGCCGATCCAGCCGGTCTGCTCGCCGACCCGCTCCAGCCAGAGCCGGTCGGCGAGTTGCTCGGCCTGGGGGCGCGAGAGCGGGCGGCGGTCGCCCGCGACCAGGTGCTCCTCGGCCTGCTCGGCGAGCCGGGCGCGGTCGGTGTAGCCGCAGGCCAGCGTCAGCCGCAGCCGGTCCTCCAACTCCCGCCGCTCGCCCGCCTCCAGGTCGATCGGCGGCACCGGCGCCGGCGCCGGGCCCAGGTCGAGCGGCTGCCAGTCCAGCCCCTCGTCCCAGCCCGCCGCGCCACGCGCCCAGCCCGTCATCGCCGCGACCACCGGCTCGGGCCCGGCCAGCCGCACCTCGAAGTGCCGCTCGGCGGAGCCGTCCCGGTGCTCCAGCGTGTACTCCTCGCCGTCGGCGTGCCACACCTGCACGTACACGTCCGGCAGGTCCGGTATCCGCTCCACGACGAGGAAGCGGTCGTCCGGCGCACCGATGCGCCGGACCATCCCCGCGAGGTCGTCCGCGGACACCCTCAGGTGCCGCGTCTCGTTCGTCTGCACCGTGATCGCCAGCATGACGTCACCGTTGCACACGGCACTGACAATCCCCGTGGCCGGTCCCCGGCGGCCGATCCCCGCAACAGATCCCGCGGTTCAGGCCCGCCACGCCCGTACCCGGCCGGCCGGCAGCGCCACGGCCGCCGGCGAACGTCCCGTCAGGCCCCCTGGACGAGGGACTTCAGCTCGCCGACGCTCTCGGTGAGGGTCGGTTCGCCGGAGCCCGGGTCGACGGTGAAGACGCGGTAGCCGGCGTCGGTGGTGACCCGGACCCGGCCGGACCCGGCCCATTCCGCCGCGACGAACTCCCCCTGGCCCCGGAAGCCGCCCGTGTGGAGGGCGAGGACGTCCCAGCGGCGGGTCGACAGGCCGGTGCCGGTCTCCAGCCGGACGAAGTAGCGCCCGTTGTAGCCCTCCGGATCGTCGTGGTGGGCCACCGTCAGGACGTGGTCCGCCCGCTCCGGGGAGGCGGTGCGGCTCACCCCCTGGACCTTCGGTCCGAACATCTGCAGGACGTGGCCGCCACCCGACAGCAGCAGCCCGAACACCGCGAACGCCGACGCCAGCCCGCCGACGACGTCCCACCGGCCGCGGACCACGACCGCGGCCAGCAGCAGGACGGCGGCCAGGCCGAGCATCGCCCACGGCCGGTTCAGGACGTCGGCCGCCACCGCCCGCCCGCCGTTGCCGGACTCTATCCGCCCCACCGCCCACAGCGCCGGCGGCAGCAGCAGCGCGGTGACGGCCACGATGCCGCCGGCTCTCCCACGGTTCGCCATCGAACCCCCTCCTCGGTTTCCGGGCATCCTAGGGCGCTGCCCGCCCCGGCCCGGCCGAGAGGTTCTCCGGTGCCCCGGTACCGCCGGTCTGCTAGCCTCCTGGAGGCCGTGCGAGAGAACGAGGAGGTGGTACCCGTGAACGTTTCGACATGGGTGCTCTCCTCCGGGGTCACGGTCGGGCGATAGGTCGTCGTCCGGGAGCGCCGTTCCAGTGCACTCCCGAAAGGCACGACCATGCGTTTCACTTCCGAACAGCACCTCGACGACGGCGTCCTCGAGCGTGGGTTCACCCTCGGCGAGATCCCCGGCATCCTGTGGACGCCCGCATCCGCCTCCCCGTCCGAGCCGGTCCCGCTGGTCCTGCTCGGCCACCCCCCGCTCGGACTGCGCAGGATGCACCCCCGGCTGGTCGCCCGGGCCCGACGCTGCGCGGCGGACGGCTTCGCCGCGGCCACCATCGAGCTCCCCGGCAGCGGGGACCGGCCCCGCTGGGCCGCCCTCGAGCAGGCGCGCGCCGACCTGCGCCGGGCCATGGAGGCCGGCGAGCCGGTCGGCGAGGAGATCGTCGACGCCCTCGTCCTCCCGCTCGTCGACAAGTCCGTCCCGGAATGGCAGACCGCCCTGGACGCCCTCCTCGCCCTGCCCGGGATCGGCGGCCCGGTCGGGTACTCGGGGGGAGTCATCTCCATCGGCGTCCGGCTGGCGGTGGTCGAGCCGCGCATCGTGGCCGCCGGCCTCTTCGCCGGGAGCCTCGTTCCCCGCGCCGTGTTCGAGGAGGCCCGCCGGGTCACCATTCCGCTGCACGTCCTGCTGCAGTGGGACGACGAGGGCAACGACCGGCAGGCGTCCCTGGACCTGTTCGACGCCTTCGGCTCCCGGGAGAAGACGCTGCACGCCAACATGGGCGGGCACACGGGCGTCCCGCGGTTCGCGGGCGAGGACGCGGCCGGGTTCTTCGCCCGGCACCTGCGCCAGCCGCAGGCCGGTCCCGGTGGACGGTAGGCAGTAGGCCGGTGCCGGCCGGCCGTCGCGATCGAGGAGGGTGCGGTCCCTCCTCGATTCGCGGCGCGCCGGCCGGTGGCTCCCGGCCCGGCCGCCGGGAAAACCGGGTGACCCGGCGGCAGGGGGTCGGGTAGCGTGCCGGGCATGTCGAGCCCTGAGGCATCCAGGGTGGGGGCTTTCGGTCACGCACCGTCAGCCCCCTGAAACCCCGGAGATCCTGAACCACCGAGGTCCGAGCGAGCGCCACGCCTGCGCCGCCCGGGGGTTGAGCGTGCGGTGACGAGACGTCCGTCCTCCTCGTTCCCACCGCCCCGCTTCGGAGCCTCTCGATGCCCCTTCCGCTCTATCTGCTCGCCCTGGCCGTGTTCGCCATGGGCACCTCGGAGTTCATGCTCGCCGGGCTGCTGCCCGGACTCGCCGCCGATCTCGGCGTCACCGTCGGTACGGCCGGCGGGCTGACCTCGGCCTTCGCGGTCGGGATGGCGGTCGGCGCGCCGCTGATGGCCGGTCTCGCCCGCGGCCGGTCGGGGCGCGGCAGCCTGCTCGGGTTCGTCCTGGTGTTCGCGGCGGCGCACGCCGTCGGGGCGGTGACGACGAGCTTCCCGGTGCTGGTGGCCACCCGGGTGGTCGCCGCGCTCGCCAACGCCGGGTTCCTGGCGGTGGCGCTGACCACCGCCGCCGCGCTCGTCCCGGCGGACCGCAAGGGGCGGGCGCTCGCCGTGCTGCTGTCGGGGACGACGGTGGCGACGGTCGCCGGCGTCCCGGGCGGGGCGGTGCTGGGCGCGCTGTTCGGGTGGCGCGCCGCGTTCTGGGCCGTCGCGCTGCTCTGCCTGCCGGCCGCCGTCGGCATCGCCAAGGGCCTTCCGCCCGTCGCCCCGTCGACCGACCGGGCCGCGGCCCCGGACCCGGCCCCGGCCCTGCGCGCGGAGCTCGGCGAGCTGCGCCGCCCCCCGTTGCTCCGCGCGATGCTGCTCGCCGCGCTGGTGAACGCGGCGACCTTCGGCGGCTTCACCTTCCTCTCCCCCGTGGTGACCGGCCCGGCCGGGCTGGGCGACCTGTGGGTGCCGGTCGCGCTGGTGCTGTTCGGGGCCGGGTCGTTCGCCGGGGTCACCGTCGCCGGGCGGCTCGCGGACCGGCGCCCCGGCCTGGTCCTCGCCGTCGGCGGCCCGCTGCTGCTGGCGGGCTGGCCCGCCCTGGCCGTCCTGGCGGACGCGCCGGGCGCGCTGCTGCCGCTGGTGTTCCTGCTGGGCGGGCTGTCCTTCGCGGTCGGCGGCACGCTGATCACCCGGGTGCTGTACGAGGCGGCCGGCGCCCCCGCGCTGGCCGGCGCCTACGCGACCGCCGCCCTCAACCTCGGCGCCACGGCCGGCCCGCTGTTGGCCGCCACTTCCCTCGGCACGGCGGCCGGTGACCTCGGCCCGTTCTACGCGGGCGGCCTGCTGGTCGCCGCCGCACTGCTGGTCGCGGCGGTGCGGCCGCGGCTCGGCTGAGCGCTGCCGGAGCCGATTGCGGGCGGCGGGGCCGGAAGCCGGCCGCCGCCCGCGGCGCGGTTGGCCGCTCCTGGTCCGGCGTGTCGACCGGCACCCGGGCGTGCACGCCGGCCGGCGCCTGTCGATCGCCCGGGCGGCGGGGCCGGGCCCGGCACCCAGGAGACCGGCCCCGACGGTGCAACTCCGCTGCCCACGGCGGCCGGTGGCCCGGTGATGCCCCGCCGGGGACCGGCCCTGACAGCCGGCTCCCCCACCCGCGACGACCCGCGCCGCAGCCCGACGCAGGGTGACTGCCTGCCGGGACCGACCCCCGTACGGCCCCGGCACGCCCCCTCCCCCGCTACCCGACCACCCGCAGCACGATCTTGCCCTGGATGTGCCCCCGCTCCGCCCGGCGGTGCGCGGCGACGGCCTCCCGCAACGGGTAGACGCCGTCCACGGCCACCCGGACCCGGCCGTCCGCCAGCAGAAGGGCGAGTTCGGCGAGGTCGCCGCCGCTGGAACGGACCTGCCACAGGCCCTCGTTCAGGGCCACCCCGAGTTCCGCGGCCCGCTCGGGCCGGTAGTCGCCGAGGAAGCAGGACACCAGTCGGCCCCCGCGCCGCAGGGCGCCCAGCAGGCGGTGGGCCTCGGGGCCGCCGACGGTGTCGACCAGCAGGTCGGCGCCCTGGACGGCCTCGGCGGCCGGGGTGCGGGTGTAGTCCACGAAACGGTCGGCGCCGAGGCCGTGCAGGAACTCCTCGTGCCGTCCGGAGGCGACCGCGACGACCTCCTCCGCCCCGGCCAGGCGCAGGAGTTGGACCGCGAGGTGTCCGATCCCGCCGGCCGCGCCGACCACCACGGCCGATCCGCCCCCGGCGTAGCCGAGGCGCTTGTACAGGAACTGGAAGGCGGTCAGCCCGGCCATCGGGACGGCGGCGGCCTCGACGTGCCCGAGGGCGGCCGGCTTGCGCGCCAGGTCGGCGGCCGACGCGACGACGTACTCGGCGTAGCCGGACGGGCGGCCGGGGAAGCCGAGGAGTCCGAAGACCTCGTCGCCGACGTTCCAGCCGGTGTCGGGGCCGCCGAGCTCCGCGACCACGCCGGAGACGTCGGTGCCGAGGGTCAGCGGCAGCGGCCAGTCGGGCCGCCGTTCGGCCGGGATGGTGGTGAAGCCGCTCCGGACGTACCAGTCGGGCGGGTTGACGCCCACCGCGTGGACGCGGACCAGCACTTCTCCGGCCCCCGGGACGGGCCTCGGCACCTCCTCGTACCGCAGCACCTCGGGCCCGCCGTAGGCGTGCAGCCGGACGGCTTTCATCGTGTTCTCCGTGGCCATGTGTTCTCCCCCGACGCAGGACGGACGGGCTCCGACTAGAATCCGGAGCGCCGCTCCGGAAAGCTAACCGGAGCAGTGCTCCAGTTGTCAACGGCGAGGAACCCCATGCCCCTTGAACCGCAGACGGCGCCCCGCGCCGACGCCCAGCGCAACCGCGACCGGATCCTGGCCGAGGCGGCCGCCCTGATGGCCGACGAAGGCACCCAGGCCTCCCTGCGGGACGTCGCCCGCCGCGCCGGGGTCGGCCTCGGCACGCTCTACCGGCACTTCCCCACCCGCGAGGACCTGCTGGCGGCCCTGCTCGGCCGCCGCTTCGAACTCCTCACCGCCCGCGCCGACACCCTCGCCGCCGCCGAACCGGCCGGCCCCGCCCTGACCACCTGGCTCCACGAGTTCCTCGACGCCGCCGCCTACCGGGGCCTGCCCGCCACCCTGATGGCCACCCTGCAGGACCCGGAGTCCGCCCTGCACGCGAGCTGCCTGCGGATGCGCCAGGCGGGCGGGCGGCTGCTCGCCGTCGCCCAGCAGGAGGGACTGATCCGCCCGGACGTCACGGCGCTCGACGTCTTCGTCCTCGTCAACGCCCTGAGCTGGACCGCCGACCAGGGGCCTACCCTCGCCGAGCGCCGCGACCACCTCTTCGGGCTGGTCATGGACGGCCTGCGGCCCCGCTGACCCCACCGGCACCGAAGGCCGCGCCGAACTCGCCGTCCCCCGGCCCCGGTTCACACCCCCAGAGTCGCCGCCACCCGCCCGTCGGCGATCGCCGCGACCAGCTCGCCGTGGTCGGCCGCCGTCCGGTCGGCGTAGCGCAGCGCGAAGTCGGCGACCGCCTCGGCGAAGGTGTCGGCGCTGCCGAGGTAGCCGGCGATGGCGAGGCGGTCGCCGGTGCGGGCGTGGGCGCGGGCGAGGGTGCGGCCGCAGAGGTCGGCGTAGGCGCGCAGGCCGGAGGGCCGGAAGTCGGCGATGTCCGCCGAGCCCTTCATGTCGCGCAGTTGGCGGCCGTAGAAGTGGCGCCCGGCGGGGCCGGTGGTCCAGCCGAGGAAGATGTCGCCGGCGGCCTGCATCAGGTGCTGGCCGGTGACGACCCGGCGGCCGCCGTGGTGGGCGAGCACCTCGGCGTCCGCCCGCAGCGGCGGCAGGTGGTCCTCCAGCACCGACCGGCCGGCCTCCTTGAGCTGGAGGAACAGCGGGTCGTGCCCGTTCCCGCCCTCCAGCAGCACGATGTAGCAGCGGGTGCCGACGCTGCCCACGCCGACCACCTTGGTGGCCGCCTCGACGAACCGGTAGCGGTCCAGCAGCACCCGGCGGTCCTCCGCGAGGGTGGCCCGGTAGTCGCTGAACACCTTGCCGACGCCGCGCAGTTCGGTCTTCTTCAGCGGTTCGATCAGCGGCGGCGCGCTGATGATCCGGCGCCGTCCGTCGCGTTCCTCGGTGAGCTTGCCGAAGGCCTGGAGGCTGGTGCGGCGCCGGGCGCGCGCGAACTCGGCCTCGGCCCGCCTGCGCTGCCGGGGCTTGGCGAGCAGCGGCAGCAGCTGCGCGGTGTCCACCCGGGCGTACCAGACGTCGAGTTCGCCCCGGCCCGCCAGCCGCCGCATCGCGGTCGCGTACCCCTGGGCGGCGGCGAGCGCGGCCCGGCGCGCCCGCCGGTCGTCCTGGCCGTTGTCGCGGGCGGCGACGGCGACGCTGGCGGCGAGCCGTTTGACGTCCCACTCGAAGGGGCCGGGGAAGGTCTCGTCGAAGTCGTTGACGTCGAAGAGCAGCGCGCGCTCCGGCGAGGCGTACAGGCCGAAGTTCAACAGGTGGGCGTCGCCGCAGAGTTGGACGGTGAGTCCGGTGTCGGGGAGGGCGCCGAGGTCGGCGGCCAGGACGGCGGCGGCGCCGCGCAGGTAGGCGAACGGGCTCTCCGCCATCCGCCCGTGGCGGATCGGCAGCAGCCGGGCGACCCGGTCCGCGCCCTGCCGTTCCAGCACGCCGAGCGGGTCGGGCCGGTCGGCGGCGGGGATCCACCGGCCGTGGGCGGAGCGGGAGACCCGCTCCCGGGCGGCCCGGCCGTGCCGGCGGCGTTCGGCGGGGGTGGTCATGGCGCGGCTCCGGGCGTCGGCGGGTCCCCTCCTCCCCGCGAGGCTAGGACACGGGTGCCGGAGGGCGCAGCGCGCGCCCTCCGGCGGTCGGCCGTCCGGGTGAACCCCGGCGGCTCAGCGCACCGTGAAGTCCGCCATCATCGCCATGTCCTCGTGCTCCAGGTTGTGGCAGTGCAGCATGTACGCCCCCGCGTAGTCGGTGAAGCGCACCAGTACCTCCACCGCCTCGGCCGGGCGCAGGTCCACGGTGTCCTTCCATCCCGCGTCGTACGGGCCCGGGTCGGCGCCGTTGCGGCCGATCACCTGGAAGTGGTCGAGGTGGACGTGCACCGGGTGGTGCAGGTCGGTGGAGAAGCGCCAGAGCTCGACCGCGCCGAGGGCGGGCGTGGCGATGGACTCCCCCGGCTTGTACGGGCGGCCGTTGATGGTCCAGCCGTCGCCGCGGCTGCGCCGGAAGGTGAAGTCGCGGGTGGCGACGGCGGCGGAGGCGTCCAGGGCCTCGACGGCGGCGAGCCGGTCGGGCACCGTCGCGTCGTCGGTCGGCTGCTTCGCGGTGACGTCGAAGCGCATCACCTCGGCCGTCCGGCCGCTGCCGAAGCGGTTGACCAGCCGGACCTGGGTGCCGGGCTGGTAGCGGGAGAAGTCGACCACGACGTCGAAGCGTTCGGCGGGCGCGATCTCGATGCCGTCGTGCCGGACCGGGGCGGCGAGCAGGCCGCCGTCGGAGCCGATCTGGACCAGGGCGTCGCCGCCGGCCGGCTGCGGGTCGAGTTCGAGCCGGTAGAGCCGGGCGTTGGAGGCGTTGAGCAGCCGCAGCCGGTAACGGGCCCGGTCGACGTCCAGCCGGGGCCAGGGCGCGCCGTTGACCAGGATGACGTCGCCGAGCACGCCGTTGGCGTAGGCGTCGGTGACGCCCGGCTCGGCGAGCTGCGGGTCGACGGCGGGGTAGCGGAAGGAGCCGTCGGCGGCGAAGGAGCGGTCGGTGATCATCAGCGGCAGGTCCCGCTCGCCGCGCGGCAGCGGCAGCGCGTCCTCCTCGTCGTCGTGCACGAGGTGGAAGCCGGCCAGTCCGCGCCAGACGCCGGGGCCGGTGAAGCCCATCCGGTGGTCGTGGTACCAGAGGGTGGCGGCGCGCTGCTTGCCCGGATAGGTGTAGCTGCGCTCGCCGACGGCGGTGCGGGCGGCGGCGTGGTCCGTCCCGGACATCCCCGCCATGCCGGCCATCCCGGCCATGCCGCCGGCCTGCTGGGCGGCGTCCGCCGAGGACCCCACCGGCAGCAGCAGGTCCACCGGGTAGCCGTCGCTGTCCGCCGGGGTGTGCCCGCCGTGCAGGTGGGTCACCGAGGGCACCGGCAGCTCGTTGCGGTGCTTGACCACCGCCGTCCGCCCGGAGCGGGTGACCACGGTCGGCCCGGGGAAGCCGCCGCCGTACGTCCAGGCCTCGGTCCGCACCCCGGGCAGGATCTCCAGCCGGGCGACCTGCTGGGTGATCTCGTAGTGGTCGGCGGTCGCGTCGGTGCGCACCGGTTGCAGCACGGTCGGCACCGGCAGCGCGGCCCGGAAGGCCTCCGGCAGGTCGAGTTCGCTGCTCAGCAGCTGCCCGGGGCGGCCCTCGGCGAGCAGCCGGGCGACGGAGGGGCCGGCCACGGAGACCAGGGCGCCCGCGCCGAGCACGGAGGCGCCGACGCGCAGGAACCGGCGCCGGTTCACTTGACCACCTCGACCGGTCCGCCGGGGCGCGGCAGCCGCCCGGTGCCGTCCGGGCCGCCGACGACCCGCGCCTCCCGGGCCGGCAGCGGCAGCCGCCAGGCGCCGACCAGGCCGAACAGCACGCCGCTGACCAGCAGCACGCCGAGCGTGACGTGCACGCCGAGCGCCCGGGCGTAGCCGGCGGTGATCTGGCCGATGACGGCGACGGTGAGCACGGCGGTGGTCCACAGCGGCCAGAGCGGGCCCCGGCCGGGCCACCGGACGGCGACGGCCACCGCGAGCTGGAGCACCACCACGGTGGCCAGCATCATCGCGTTGCCCTCGTGGTCCTTCAGGGAGTCGTAGGTGCCGTTCAGGAAGCTGCCGGCCAGCATGACCTGGAGCAGTGCCAGCAGGGCGAGCAGGGTGGTGGAGGTACGCAGCAGGATCAGCGGCCAGCGGGGCGCGGGGGCGGCAGGAGGACTGCTCATGGTCGGGCTACTCTCTGCGTCGACGGTCTGGCGGGGCGGGCGCGAGCGTAACTGATGCGACGTCACGATCAGCTCTTGAAAAGGTCATCGGACCGTCATGTGGTCCCCATGACCGCCCGCTCGGGGCCGTCGTTCTCACCCGAAGGAAGGGGGTGCCCTTGAGTCGTCCTCAAGAGCACCCCCTTCCTCGCCTCCCGCGGGCCCGCTACTGACGCGCCGCGCCCAGCCCCGCCGGCCGGGTCCGCAGCAGCGCCCGGACCGGCACCCCGGTCGCCGCGAGGCAGAGCAGCACGGCTCCGGCGGCCAGCGGCAGGGCCAGCATCGGCGGGACGTACGGGGCGGAGTTGGCCACGCCCCGGGCGACCGGCACCAGGGTGACCGCGGCGATCACCGCGCCGACCGCCAGCCCGGTCGAGGCCACCAGCAGCGCCTCCCAGCGCATCATGCCGCGCACCTGGCGCCGGGTGGTGCCGGCCAGCCGCAGCAGCGCGACCTCGCGGCGCCGGTCCAGCACCGTCATCACCAGGGTGTTGGCGGCGCTGACGGCGGCGAACCCGCCGAGCACGGCGGCCATCACGGTGTTGGCCCAGCCGTTGACCTCCATCGCCTTGTCGGACTGGGCGACGAACCCGGCCCGGTCGGTCACCGCGGCCCCGGCCAGCCCGCCCAGCCCGGCGGCCACCGCCGCCCGGTCGGCGCCCGGCGCGTCGGCGACCAGCACCTGGCTGTCGTACCCGGCGGTGACGTGCGCGGCCACCGCGGCCCGGGGCAGCAGCGCCTGGCCGACGCCGAGCCCGCGGTCGTACACCGCGACCACGGCGGGCCGGACGGCGGTGCCGTCGCCGAGCCAGAGCGGGACCCGGTCGCCGACCTTGGCGCCGAACGCCTCGGCCAGGGTGGAGCTCAGCGCCACGGTGTCGGGGGCGCGGCCGAGGTCGGCGAGCGCACCGCTGCGCACGCCCAGGTCGAGCACCTTCGGCAGCCGGGCCGGGTCGCCGTCGACGCCGAGCACGGGGGCGGAGCTCAGCTGGTCGCCGTTGCGGTAGACGACGCCGGTGCGCAGCACGCCGACGGCGGTGTCCACGCCCGGCACCCGGCCCGCCCGCTCGGCCGTCCCGGCGGGCAGGCCGGGGCCGGTGGCGCCGACCACGTGGTCGGCGGTGACGCCGGCCCGGACGTTCTCGCCGCTGGTGTGGCGCACGGTGCTCTGGATGATCAGCAGGGTGCCGCAGAAGGCGGTGACCAGGACGATCGGGGTGATCGCGGAGGCCAGGCGGCGGGCGTTGGCGCGGGTGTTGTCGGCGGCCAGCGAGCCGGGCGCGCCGCCGGCCCGCAGCGGGGCGCCGAGCACCGCGGCGGCGACCCGGGCCAGCCAGGGGCCGAGCAGGGCGACGGCCATCATGAAGCACATCACCACGCCGAGCGCGGTCTGGGCGGCCTTGGCGCCGTCCAGGGAGGTGGCGATGGCCGCGGCCGCGATGCCGCCGGCGGCGAAGACCAGTCCGAGGACGGTGCGCACCGCGCCCGGTCGGGGCGCTTCGACGGCGGCCTCGCCGAGCGCCTGGGCGGCCCGCATCCGGGACGGCCGGCGGGCGGCCAGGAACCCGGCGGTCAGCGCGGCGAGGGTGCAGGCGAGGACGGCGGCGAGCATCGGCAGCGGGCCGACGTCCAGGCGGACGTCCGCGGGGACGGCGCCGCGCTCGACCAACTGGTCGAACCACCAGCGGGCGAGGGCGATTCCGGGCAGGATGCCGAGCGCCGCGGCGAGCGGCGCGACCAGCATCGCCTCGGCGGCGATGGTGCGGCGGATCTGGCGCGGGGTGGCGCCGATGGCGCGCAGCAGGGCGAACTCGCGGGCACGCTGGCCGGTGGCGAGGGCGACGGTGCTCATCACCACGACGACCGCGGTCATGGTGGCGTAGCCGCCGAAGCTGCCGCCGAGGGCCATCAGCAGGGTGCGGGCTCCGCCGAGGTCGGGGTGCTCGACGGCGCCCCGGTCGTCCCCGGTGAGGACCTTGACGGCACCAGCTCCGGCACCGGCGTCGCCGCCGACGGCCTGGCGGACCTGGGCGGCGAGCGCGGCGGTGGTCACGCCCGCGCGGGGCTGGACGGCGATGGCGTCGATCCGGCCGGGGTGGCCGGAGAGGCGGTCGGCGGTGGCGTCGGCAAACCAGGCGGTGGGGCCGGCCTGCTGGGCGGCGGCCAGGCCGGAGACCCGGTAGTCCGCGGTGCCGCCGGGCGCGGTGAGCGTGAGGTTCGCGCCGGGCGCGATGTGGGCGGCGCGCGCCGTGTCGGCGTCCAGCACGACCTCGTTCGCGCCGGGCGCGCGGCCCTCGACCAGGGTGTCGCCCGGCCCGGCGATGCCGAGCGCGGCGAAGCCCCGGCCGGTCAGGGCCGGCGCCCGGCCGCCGGCGGGCAGCGGGAAGGCGGGCAGCGGGAAGGCGGTGTCCGGGCGGGCCGCCGCGACCCCGGGCAGCGCGGCCAGCCGGCCGGCCAGCGCGGCGTCCGTCCGGGCCCGCTCCGGGGTGGCCTCCTCCGTCGTCTCGGTGTCCGTGCCGACCTTCCGCTGGATCTTCACCGCCTGGTCGGCCGCGACCACCACCGGGGTGTCCGCGTACCGGGCCGGCTTGAGGCTCGCGGTCAGACCGGTCTGCAGCAGCACGCCGCAGGCCACCACCACGGCGGCGCCCAGCAGCAGGGCGACCAGGGTGCCCGCGAAGGACGCGGGCCGGAAGCGCACCGAGGAGCGCGCGAGTCCGTTCGTCATGCCGCGGCTCCCACCGGGCGGGCGGTCAGCGCGACCATCCGGTCCGCGACGGTCTGCGGGCTCGGGTGCGGCAGGTCGTCGACGATCGCGCCGCCGGCCAGGAACAGCACCCGGTCGGCGAAGGAGGCCGCCACCGGGTCGTGGGTCACCATCACCACCGTCGCGCCGAGCGAGTCCACGGCCTGCCGCAGCAGCGCCAGCACCTCGTGCGCGGTGCGGGTGTCCAGCGCGCCGGTCGGCTCGTCGGCGAACACCACGTCCGGGCGAGTGATCAGCGCGCGGGCGATCGCCACCCGCTGCTGCTGGCCGCCGGAGAGCTGGCCGGGCCGCCGCTTGGCGTGCTCGCCCAGGCCCACCCGGGCCAGCAGCTCCCGTGCCCGGGCCCGGTCCTGGCGCTCCCCGGCAAGGCGCTGCGGGAGCAGCACGTTCTGCTCGACGGTCAGCGAGGGCAGCAGGTTGAAGGCCTGGAAGACGAAGCCGATCCGGCTGCGGCGCAGCTTGGTCAGCCGGTTCTCGCTCAGCGCGGTGATGTCCTCGCCGCCGAGCCGGACCTGCCCGGAGTCCGGGCGGTCCAGGCCCGCCGCGCACTGGAGGAAGGTGGACTTGCCGGAGCCGGACGGGCCCATCACCGCGGTGAAGCTGCCGTGGGCGAGCGCCAGGTCGACCCCGCGCAGCGCGTGCACCGTCGCCTCGCCGCGGCCGTAGGTGCGGCGCACCCCGCGCAGCTCGATCGCGGGGGCCGCCTGCGGGGCCGGGGCGTACCCGCCGTGACCGTCGGCGCCGTAGCCCTCGCGGCCGTATCCGTCGGGGCCGTACCCCTCGGCAGCGTGGCCGCCGGGGCCGTACTGATCCGTCCCGAACTCGTCGGTCCTGCGGCGGTCTTGGCGGCGTGCCATGGGTGGGCCTTCCTTCGGTTCTGCGTCGCTCGTCGTCAACGTGCTCCAACCTAGGGACGACGGGCTCCGCGAACCATGCAGGCCACCGGCGGAACGGCGGTGGGGTTATCCCCCCACCGCTTCGGCGGGAATCCCCAGGTAGGCGGCGCGCAGGACGGCGAGCGCCGGGTGCGCGGGGTCGAAGGCGGTGCCGTCCACGGCCGCCAGCGGGCGCACCCCGACCCCCGCGTTCACCGCGAAGGCGGCGGTGAAGCGGTCCAGCCCGTCGGCGGGCAGCGGCTCGCGGGACTGCGGGCCCCGGTACGCGCCGGACAGCAGCGCCTCCGTCACCCCGGGCAGGCTCGGGCCCTGCGGCCAGACCAGCCGCTCCCCGGCCAGGAAGCCGACGTTCCAGGTCGCGCCCTCGACCACCAGGCCGTCCTCGCCGACCAGCAGCACGTCGTCGTAGCCCGCCAGTTGGGCCTGCCGACGGTGGTGCACCAGGCCGAACAGGCCGACGTGCTTCACCTCCGGCAGCTCCCGCCGGTACGCCGCGGTGCGGACCCGCAGCGGGGCGGGCTCGGCCGCCGCGGCCGGACGGGTGGTCACCAGCAGGGCGGGCGCGGCCGGGGCGGCGGGGCGCTCCAGGCCGAGCGCCGGGTCGTACACGGTGACCCGGACGATCACCGGCGCGCCGTCGGCGGGCAGCACCGCGCCGATCCGCTCCCGCACCGCCGCCCGGTCCAGCTCGGCGCCGAACAGCACCCGGCAGTCCCGGACCAGCCGGTCCAGGTGCAGGGCCAGACCGCGCACCCGGCCCGCCTCGGCGCGCAGGGTGGTGAAGTGCCCGTAGTTGAGCAGCCCCAGCGCGGCCAGCCGCGCCGGGTCGGCGGGGGCGCCGTCGATCTCGATCTCAGCCATCCCCCGAGTCTGCCAGCTGCGGGGACCCGGGCCGCGGCGCGGAACCCGGCAGCGCGGACCGCGGGGGCACTGACTGCGGCGGGACGGACTCCGGCAACGCGCCCTCCGGCAACGCGCCCTCCGGCAGCGGCACCGGGCGGTACGGGCTCACCACCCGCCGGCCCGCCGCCCGGGCCACCCGCTCGAACTCCTCTATCCGGTACGCCAGGCCCTCCGGCTCCCCGGCGTCCGACCAGCGCCACGCCTCCGCCCACCACTGCGGGCCGCGCACCAGCGGTCGGCCGGCCAGCGCCAGGTACAGGGCCAGCGTGGAACGGGCGTACTCGTGCACCCAGCCGTCGCAGCCCCGGTAGTCCGCCGTCTCGTCCAGCCGCAGCCAGCGGCCCTCCTGCCCGGCGGCCAGTATCGGCACCCAGCCCCGCAGCCGGTCGGCGACCAGCAGGAGCAGCCGGCCGTCCTCCTCCCGCACCCGGTGCAGGGGGAGTTGGGGCATCCGGGCGA
Source organism: Kitasatospora sp. SC0581 (assembly GCF_048159585.1). Lineage (NCBI taxonomy): Bacteria > Bacillati > Actinomycetota > Actinomycetes > Kitasatosporales > Streptomycetaceae > Kitasatospora > Kitasatospora sp. SC0581. Next base: position 578,087 of record NZ_JBLRWA010000001.1, read on the forward strand.
AGGACAGCGAGTGCTTCCAGCCCACCACCCACAGGCCCCGGCGCAGGTAGTAGCGGACCGCCGGCTGCCAGGTCCAGTGCGCCTCCAGCCGGAACCCCGGCAGGCCCTCGGCGGTGGCCGCCGCGTACACCTCGTCCAGCGCGGCGGCGGCCAGGCCCCGCCCGCGCGCGGCCGGGGTCACGTAGAGGGAGGAGACGGCGAGCTGGCTCGGGCCCTTGGTCCAGTTGTCCACGGCGACGGTGCCCACCACGGCGCCGTCGTCGTCCTGGATCCAGTAGCGCCGCCGGTACAGCTCACCGCCCGGCCACTCCCGCCCGCTCTCCCCCAGCCGCTCCCGCCAGGCGCGCTCCGCCGGCGGCGCCAGCCCGTCCGGGTCCACCAGCTCGCCCAGCCCGCCCTCCACCAGGGACGCCAAGTCCCAGAGCGCGAACCGCCGTTCGTCCCCCGGCCCGGCCGCCCGCAGCCGCGGCCCCGCCGCCAGCCGGTCCTGCGCCCGCTCCACCGCCGCATCCCACGACCTCACCACAGGGCGAGGATAGCGGCGCGGTGGGGACGATCAGTAATCCGGCCGCCACCGAATGTCAGTGCGGGGAGCGGGAGGTGGCGCCGACCCCGCCCCGCCGCCGGGCCGGCCCGGAGGACGGCGCCCGCCGCCGGCGGCCGTCGGGGCGGGGTAGGGAAAACCCGACCACGAGACTCGACCTGGCCGTGATGACCCCGCCGAGCTGCGGCGATGCAATGAAGCGGTGACGAAACGGGCGTGGTGGTGGTGCGGCGGGTGGCTGGTCGCGGCGGGGTGGGCGGGGGCGTTCCCGGTGGTGTCCGGGCTCGGGCCGCACCGGAGTTGGGGCGCCTGGGCGGCCTGCGGGTACCTGCTGGCGGCGCTCGCCGTGGTGCTGGTGCGGCGGCGCGGACGTGAGGTCTCGGTGGCGGTCGCGGCCCTCGGGGCGGTGCTGGTGCCGCTGCTCCTGCTGGTCCTGGACGGGCGGGGGCAGAGCGAGGTCGGGGTGATCGAGCGCTCCGGGTCGCTGCTGCTGCACACCGGCACGCCGTACCTGGCCGAGCCGCGGACCGTCGAGGAGTACACCCCGTACCTCCCCGGGATGGCCCTGCTGGGCCTGCCCCGGGCGCTGCTGGACGGCACCCCGCTGGGCGGCTCGCCGCTGGGCGACGCCCGGCTGTGGTGCGCGGCGGTGTTCCTGGTCTGCGTGCTGCGGACGGTGCCCGCCGGGCGCCGGCTCGGCGCCGCCGCGCTCACCGCCTCGCCGGTGGTCGCGCTGCCGCTCTGCGTCAGCGGGGTGGACCTGCCGCTCACCGGCCTCTGCTGGCTCGCCCTGGTCCGCGCCGCCGAACGGCGGCCGGTGGCGGCCGGGTTGGCGCTGGCCGCCGCCTGCGCGCTGAAGTGGACGGCCTGGCCGGCGCTGGCGGTGGTGGCGGCCCTGCTGGCGGCCACCGCCGGACGGCGCGCGGCGCTGCGCGGGGTAGCCGTCGCGGTGGGGGCAGCGGCGCTGGCGGTGCTGCCGGTGGCGCTGCGCGCGCCGGGGCCGCTGGTGGAGCAGGTGTTCGCCTTCCCCACCGGGCGCGGCGGCCTGCCGACACCGGCCGCGAGCCCGCTGCCCGGGCGGCTGCTGGCCGACCTCGGCCCGGCCGGCTGGTGCGCCGCCGTCGGCCTGCTGCTGCTCGCCGGGCTCGCCGTCGGGGCTTCCCTGGCCGTCCGGCCGCCCCGCACCGCGCCCGCCGCGGTGCACCGGCTGGCCCTCGGGCTGACCGCGGCCTTCCTGCTGGCGCCCGCCGGGCGGTTCGGCTACCTCGCGCTGCCGCTCGTCCTGGTCCTGCTGTCCCTCTCGTCCGCCGTCTCGCCCTCCCTCCCGTCCTCCGTTCCGCTCTCCCTCCCGTCCTCCGTTCCGCTCTCCGTTCCGAAAGGCCTGCCATGGGCACCACCCTCGTCGTCACCAACGACTTCCCGCCGCGCCAGGGCGGCATCGAAACCTTCGTCAAGGCCATGGCCGACCGCGTCCCCGGTCACGACGTCGTGGTCTACACCTCGGCCGAACCGGGTGCGGAGCTCCACGACGCCGCTCTCCCCTACCCGGTGATCCGCGACCGCGCCCGCACCCTGCTGCCGACCCCGCGGGCCACCCGCCGGGCCGCCGAGATAGCCCGGGCGCACGGCTGCGACCGGGTCTGGTTCGGCGCCGCCGCGCCGCTCGCCGCGATGACGCCCGGCCTGCGGCGGCTGGCGCCCGGCATCCGCCGCACCGTCGCCACCACCCACGGCCACGAGATCTGGTGGGCCCGCACCCCGGGCGCCCGCGGCCTGCTGCGCCGGATCGGCCGCGGCACGGACGTGGTCACCTACCTCGGCGCCTACACCCGCGCCCGGATCGCGCCCGCGCTCGGACCGGACGCCCGGCTGGCGCGCCTGGTGCCGGGGGTCGACCCGGCGGTCTTCCGGCCGGCCGCCGAGGACTCCGTCGGGGAGGCGTCCGCCGCCCCGGTGGTGCTCTGCGTGGCGCGGCTGGTCCCGCGCAAGGGCCAGGACGTGCTGATCCGCGCGCTGCCCGCGATCCGCCGGGCCGTGCCCGGGACGACCCTGGTGCTGGTCGGCCGGGGCCCGGACGAGGACCGGCTGCGGGGCCTCGCCCTCCGCCTCACCGAGCCGGGCAGCGTGGTGTTCACCGGCGGCCTCGACCACGCCGCGACGGCCGTCCACTACGCGGAGGCGGACGTCTTCGCGATGCCGTGCCGCACCCGCCGGCTGGGCCTGGAGGCCGAGGGCCTCGGCATCGTCTTCCTGGAGGCGGCCGCGGCCGGCCTCCCGGTGGTGGTCGGCCGCTCCGGCGGCGCCCCGGACACCGTCCTGGACGGCGTCACCGGCGCGGTCGTCGACGGCCGCGCGCCCGCCGAAGTGGCCGCCGCCCTGACCCGGATCCTGCTCGCCCCGCCCGCCGAGCGCGCCCGGATGGGGGCGGCGGGGCGGCGCTGGGCGGAGGAGCACTGGACCTGGGAGGCCTCGGCGCGGCGGCTCACCGAGCTGCTCGACCCCGCCGTGCCCCTGCCGGACCCGGCCGACCCGGCCACCGCGGTCAATCCCGCCACCGCGGTCGATCCGGCCGCCGCGGTCACTCCGGCTGCCCCCGCAGGTGCCTGACCAGCCGGGCGATCGCGGGCGCCCCGCCGTTGGCGCCGACCGCCGCCACCCAGTTCCGCGCCTGGCCCGGCAGGTCCTCCCGGCTCGGGCAGGAGAAGCTGAACAGCCAGACGTGGGCGGACAGGTCGCGTTCCGGAAGTGCTCGCCACTCCTCGCCCCCGGCGGCCGTCAGCATGTCCTGGCAGGCCGCCAGCGCCTGGTCCCCGTCCCCGGCCCACTCCTGCCGCAGCCACAGCAGGAAGTTGGTCTGGGCCGTCGTGGTGTCGTCCCTGGTCGCCTCGCCCTTGAGCATCCGGTTGACGATCGCGCTCTGCGGTTCCCGTGTCCTCGCCATGCCGCCATCGTTCCGGCACCGCGGCCGCCCTGACAAGGGCGTCACTCAAAAGCCGTACGGCGCCCGCCCGTTCACTCACCGCGCAGGTGGGCCAGCACCGCGAGGACCCGCCGGTTGCCCTCCGTCGGGTCCAGGTCCAGCTTCATGAAGATGTTCCCGCAGTGCTTCACCACCGAGGCCTCGGTGATGCTCAACCGGCCTGCCACAGCCTGGTTGTTGAGGCCCTCGGCCATCAGCGCGAGCACCTCGCGCTCGCGCGGGGTGAGCCGGGCCAGCGGGCGGTCGGCGGACCGGCCGCGCAGCAGCACCCGGACCACCTCGGGGTCGATCAGCGTCTCCCCGTCGGCGACCCGCCGCAGCGCGTCCAGGAAGTCCGCGACGTCGCCGACCCGGTCCTTCAACAGGTAGCCCAGACCGGCCGGTTGGGCGCCGGCGGCGGCGAGCAGCCGGGTCGCGTACGGGGTGGCCACGTACTGGGAGAGGACCAGGACGGGCAGGCCCGGGTGGCGCTCGCGCAGGGCGAGGGCGGCGCGCAGGCCCTCGTCGGTGTGGTCGGGGGGCATCCGGACGTCGGTGACCACGATGTCCGGCCGCTCGGCGTCGACGGCCGCGGCCAGCGCCTCCGCGTCGCCGACGGCGGCGGTCACCCGGTGGCCGCCGAGGGTGAGGAGTTCGACCAGTCCGGCGCGCAGCAGCACCGCGTCCTCGGCGATCACGACCCGGAGCACGGGACCTCCAGCCGCAGCGTCGTCGGGCCGCCCGTCGGGCTCGTCACCATCAACCGTCCTCTCAGCAGTGCCACCCGGTCGGCGAGTCCCGCCAGCCCGGCCCCGGCGGCCGGGTCCGCCCCGCCCCGGCCGTCGTCGGTCACCTGGACGACCAGCCGGCCGGCCGCGAGCCGCCCGTGGACGGTGATCGCGGTGGCGCCGCTGTGCTTGGCGGCGTTGGTGAGCGCCTCGGTGACGGTGAAGTAGGCGGTGGTCTCCACCGGGGCGGGCAGCCGCTCCGGGAGCTCGATGTCGGTGGCCACCGGGATCGGGTGGCGCTGCGCGACCTCGTCGACGGCGGCGGCGAGCCCGTGGTCGGTGAGCACCTGCGGGTGGATGCCGCGCACCAGCCCGCGCAGCTGCTCCAGCGCCTGCCGGGCCTCGCCGCGCGCCCGGGTGACGAGCTCCGCCGCCCGGCCGTCCCGGTCGCGCAGCTCGTACTCGGCAAGCCCGAGGGTCATGCTGAGCGCGACCAGCTGCTGCTGCGCGCCGTCGTGCAGGTCGCGCTCGATCCGGCGCCGCTCGGCCTCGAAGGCGTCGGCCAACCGGGCCCGGGAGCGGGTGAGTTCGAGCACCTGGTGGCCGAGGTCGTCCTCCCGGGGCCCGAGCAGGAAGCGGGCCAGCGCGACCTCGGCCCGGACCAGCAGTGCCCCGGCGTAGGCGCAGAGCAGCAGGCCGGCCAGTCCGGCGGCGGTGAACGGCAGGGCGGCGAACGGCCCGGCGACGGCGCGCCCGGGGACGAGCATCACGGTCTCCGGGGCGAGCGCCCAGACCACCAGCGGGGAGACCGTGAACGCGCCGGAGATCACCAGCAGCGCGGTGAAGCCCAGCGAGGCGGCGGCCAGCACGGTCGAGGTGAGCCCGGCGTGGGCGAGTTCGCGCCAGGTGGCCCGCTCGCGCAGCCGGGTGCGGACGCGGGCGCGGCGGCCCGCCCCGGGCAGACTGCGGTGCGGATCGGGCGGCGGGACCGGCTCGACCAGCCGCAGCCGCCACCGGGCCACACCGGCGGCGGGGATGCCCGCGAGCGCCAGGGCGAGCAGCACCGGCAGTCCGAGGCCGACCACCGACAGGCCCGCGCCGACCACCAGCAGCACCGCGAGGACCACCAGCAGCACCGGCCCGAACAGCGCCCCACCGAGCAGGTACGCCCAGCAGCGCGGCACCCAGCGGGTGAACGGGAAGCTCAGCGGGTGCGCCCGCAGCGCCTCGCGGACGGACGTCGGCCGCCGCTCCCCGTCCGTCACCGACCCCTCGTTCACCCGGTCCACCCTAACCGACCGGCTGACGGTCCTTCGGGGCCCGGGCGCGGGCCGCGCGCGGCCTGGTCAGCGCGACGGCGGCGACCACCAGCGCGCCGCCGGCCAGGGCGTTCCAGCCGACCGGCTCGGCGAGGAGGGCCGCGCCGAGCGCGGTGGACCACAGCGGCGTCACGTACGTCACGGCCGAGGCCACCGTCGCCCCGGCGCCGCGGACCAGCGCCAGGTTGAGCAGGTACGCCACGCCCGTGCCGAGCGCGCCGAGCACCAGCAGCGCGCCGGCCGCGGCGGCGCCCGGCCAGCGCGGGAGGCCCGCGGCGAACGGCGCCACCAGGGCCAACTCCACCGTGGCGCAGGTGATCTGGAGCGTGGAGAGGGTGGTCACCGACTCCGGGCGGCCGGACAGGAAGCGGCGCAGGTAGGCGAAGCCCGCGCCGTAGCAGCAGGCGGCGGCCAGGCAGGCCAGCGCACCGGCGGTCGCACCGGCGCCCAGGCCGCGCCAGACCCCGAGCACGGTGAGCACACCGACGAAGCCGAGCCCGAGACCGGCCAGCCGGCGGGTGCCCGGGCGGCGCTCCTCGGGGACGGTCAGCACCGCGAACAGCAGGGTGAACAGCGGGGTGGTCGCGTTCATCACCCCGGCGAGCACCGAGCTGACCCTGGTCTCCCCGAAGGAGAAGAGGGTGAACGGCACGCTGTTGAGCAGCACCGCGACCACCGCCGAGTGCCCCCACAGCGCCCGGTCGCGCGGGGCCCGCTCGCCGCGCAGCAGCAGCACCGCCCACAGCGTGGTGGCGCCGAGCAGGCAGCGCCACAACGCCACCCACAGCGGCGGCACGCCCGCCTCGACCGCCACCTTGATCAGGGCGAAGCTCGCGCCCCAGATCGCCGACAGTGCCACGAAGCCCGGCAACCAGCGCCTCACCCCGACCACCTCCGTCCTCCCGTCGCGTCTTCTGGACAGAGCGTGGCCCGGCGCCGCAGCATGAGTCCAACAAGTGGCAGTGCACTCGCGATGAGGAAGTCTCATGACCCCGGACGTCAACCTGGCCCAGCTCAGGGCACTGGTCGCGGTCGCCGACGCCGGCGGCTTCAGCGCGGCCGCCGACGAGCTCGGCATCAGCCAGTCCGCGGTCTCGCACGCCGTCGCCGCGCTGGAGCGCAGCCTCGGCGCGCCCGTGCTGTGGCGCGGCAGCCCGTGCCGGCCCACCCCGCTGGGCGAGCAGGTCCTGCCGCACGCCCGGACCGCCGTCGCCTCGGCCGCCGCCGTCCGCGCGATCGCCACCCGGCACTCCGGCGGCCCGACCGGCACCGTACGGCTGGCGGCGCCGACCACCGTCTGCCAGGCGCTGCTGCCCGGGCTGCTCAAGGACTGGCGGGCGGCCTACCCGCAGGTGACCGTCCGGGTCTTCGAGGGCGAGGACGACGAGCTGGCGGCCTGGCTGGAGGCGGGCACGGTGGACGCCGCCGTCCTGGTGGACGCCGGGCCGCTGCCGCCCGGGGCGGTCTCGCTCGGCGCCGACTCGATGCACGCGCTGCTCCGCCGCGACCACCCGCTCGCCGGCCAACCGACCGTCCATGTGGCCGAGTTGGAGGACGACGACTTCCTGCTCTCGGAGGGCGGCTGCGAGCGCCACATCCGCGAGGCCTACCGGCGGGCCGGCACCCGTTTCACGCCCCGGCACCGGATCCGCGACCTGAACAGCCTGATCGGCATGGTGCACGCGGGCGTCGGGGTCTCGGTGATGCCCGCGCTGGCGCTGACCATGCTCCCGGCCGACTGCGTGCTGGTCCCGATCCGGCCCGCCGTCCACCGGACGCTGTCGCTGACCGGGCCGACCGGCCGCCCGTGGTCCCCGGCGGTCGGCTCGCTGCTGGCGGGGATGGCGCCGGGAGTGGTGGCCGGGGCGGCGGCCGGAGTTCCGTCCCGGTGAGCCGACTCCAGGGCCCGTCGGCCGACCGGTGCGCCTTGACCTCTTTGGGGTTGACCGCCCTTCCCTGACAGGTCTATACCAGTGAGGACCTTCGGCAACCACCCGCCGCCGCAGGCCCGTTCGGCCGCCACGCCACCCCCACACCCGGCGTGAGCAGGCCCGCCTCCCCCACTGCCGTGTCCTGGAAAGGCTTCCGATGGAACGCGCTCTTCCCCCACAGCACACCGCACGTCCCCCCTTCAGGCGCCGCGCCGTACTCGCCGTGGCCGCCGCGCTCGGCCTGGTCGCCGGCGGCGTCGCCGCCCTGGCCGGCACCGGCTCCGCCGCCGCGGACACCACCGGCACCGGGGCCGCCGGGGCCGCCGGAGGGCTCGGCAGCAACTGGTACGCCTCGGCGCCGTACCTGATGCCCGAGGACAACAGCCCGCCGGACGCCGCCGCCGTCATGGACGCCACCGGCCAGAAGGCCTTCCAGCTGGCGTTCATCCTGGCCCAGGGCACCAGCTGTTCGCCCGCCTGGGGCGGCACCTCCCCGATCGACACCGACACCACCATGCCGAGCGTCATCCAGACCGTCCGCGGCAAGGGCGGGGACGTCTCGGTATCGGTCGGCGGGTACGGCGGCACCAAGCTGGGCCAGGTCTGCGGCACCCCCGAGGCGACCGCCGCCGGGTACCAGAAGGTGATCACCAAGTACGGCCTCAAGGCGATCGACTTCGACCTGGAGGAGCCGGAGTACGAGAACACCGCGGCCATCCACAACGAGATCGGCGCGGCGCGGATCCTCCAGCAGAACAACCCCGGCCTGTACGTCTCGATCACCACCGCCGGCACCAACGCGGGCACCGGCTGGTTCGGCACCCAGATGCTCAACGAGGCCAAGTCGCAGGGCTTCACGCCCGACAACTACTCGATCATGCCGTTCGACGGCGGCTTCAGCGGCGCCGCGGCGCAGACCGACGCGCTGGTGAAGTTCAACCAGATCCTGCAGACCACCTTCGGCTGGAACGAGGCCACCGCCTACGCCCACGAGGGCGTGTCGATGATGAACGGCCGCACCGACGCCGCCGAGTACTTCCACCAGTCCGACTTCCAGACCGTGCTGGACTTCGCCACCGCGCACGGCCTGGCCCGGTACACCTACTGGTCGGTCAACCGGGACCGCCAGTGCGCGGGCAACGTCGACCCGGGGCTGTCCGGCTCCTGCTCCAGCGTGGTGCAGAACGACTGGGACTTCACCAGGTTCACGGTGAAGTTCGCCGGGGCGACCCCGCCCACCACGCCGCCCACCACCCCGCCGACGACTCCCCCGACCACGCCGCCGACCACCCCGGGCAGCTGCGCCGCCCCGGCGTGGAGCGCGAGCACCACGTACAACGGCGGCGCCAAGGTCTCGTACAACGGGCACGCCTACCACGCCAAGTGGTGGACGCTGAACGAGGTGCCGAGCGCCAGTGGCCAGTGGGGCGTCTGGGCCGACGACGGGCCCTGCTGACGGCCGTACCGGCGACCACCGGTGGGGGGCGGGCGCCATGAACGCCCGCCCCCCGCCGGTCAGTTCGCGAACCGCTCCCGCAGCTCCGCCAGCACCTCCGCCGCCTCCGGCAGCCCGGCCGCCTCGCAGCGCGCGATGCCGGCGGCCAGCCGGGCCACCGCCGCGTCGGTACGCCCCAGGTCGCTGCCCTCGATCAGCGCGGCCAGCCGGACGGCCTCCGCCCGCGGGGACTCGGCCCGCACCCCGCCCGCCTCGTACTCCGCGATGGCCCGTTCGACCTCGGCCAGCGCCTCCTCGTGCCGCCCGGCGACGGCCAGCGAACGCGCCCGCTCGTAGTGCGAACCACCGCGCAGGTACCAGGAGTTGTACTCCTCGCCGGACCGCTCGGCCGCCTCGCCGACCGCGTCCGCCTCGGCCAGCAGGGCGAGCGCGGCCGCCAGCCCCTCCTCGCCCTTCTCCCGCGTCGTCAGCCGGGCCAGCTCCCGCAGGGTGGCGGCCAGCTGGTCCACCTGCGGGGCCTTCCCGTGCGCCTCCCGGGCGCGGGCCAGCGCCGCCTCGGCGGCGTCCCAGCGCTCGGCCCGGGCGAGCGCCAGGGTGGCCTCGCAGGCGACCATGGTGTGGGTCTCCTGGTCCTCCCACCCGGCCACCAGGTCGGCCAGCCGCAGGTACTCCTCGGCGGCGTCCCGGTGCTCCTCCAGGTCGGACAGGCCCCGGGCGAGGTCCAGCCGGCCCTGGGCGAGCATCCGGACGTCCAGCCGCGCCGCCGACGCGTCCAGCAGCACCGACTCCAGGACGGCCACCGCGTCCGCCGCCCGGCCGGTGTCGCGCAGCACGTCGGCCAGCTGCAGGCGCACCCGGGCGGCCTCCTCGACCGCCTCGGCGCCCTTGCGGTCGTAGCGCGCGGCCGCCTCCGACAGCGCGCGGACCGCGCCGCCGAGGTCGCCCACCTGGAGGCAGGAGTGGCCGAGCATCATGTACGTCGGCGCGTACGGGTAGGAGTCGTCGCCCCAGCGCACGGCCTCGGCCAGCGCCCGGTGGAAGACCTCGACCGCCTGGCCCGGCTCGTGGCCCTGCAGCAGCACCTGGCCCAGCAGGCCGAGCACCCGCGGGGTGTGCCAGGGCAGCTCGGCCGCGTCCAACTGGGCCAGCACCTCGCGCAGTTCGGCCTCCGCCTCGGCCAGTCGGCCCTGCCGGGCGGCGATGTCGGCGGTGTACTGCCGGGAGGTGGCGGCCCGCCGCTCGGAGCCCAGCTCCACGGCGGCCCGCCGGTAGCCGCCGACCGCCGCCTCGAAGCGCCCGGTCACCTCGGCGGCGGGCTCGGGCAGCGCCTCGGAGAGGTCGTGGTGGGCGGCGTAGGCGCGGGTCTGCAGCACGATCAGGTAGTCGTCGTCGGTCAGTTCGCCGCCGGCGCGCAGCTCCTCGGCCCGGGCCAGCGCCGCGTCGAGCGCCGCCCAGTCGGCCCGCCGGCCGCCGCGCCCGGCGCCCTCGCCGTCCGCAGCGCCCTCGGCCTCGGCGCCCTCGTCGCTCTCGTCGCCCTCGTCGAGGTCCGCGATCAGCGTCCGGGCCCGGCACATCAGCGCCGACCCGGCCAGCCCCGCCTGCTCGAACAGCTCGGCGGCGGCCAGCAGCCCGGCCTTGCCCTCCTCGCACGCGTCCCGCTGGAGCGCCTCGTGCGCCCGCTGCTCGGCGAGTTCGGCGCGCAGCCGCTCGGGGCCGCCCAGCTCGGCGCTCTCCGGGTGGACGAAGTCCGCGGCCTCCGCGCGCTCGGCGACCCGCTTCCACAGCCGGTCGGCGTCCGGGTGGCCGAGCACCTCCAGCTCGCGGGCCCGCAGCACCAGGGCGGTGAAGTCCTCCGGCTCCGCCTCGACCGTCCGGCGCGGCGCGGGCGCGGCCGCCGGGGCGGCCGACAGCCCGGAAGCGGCGGCGGCCCGCACGCCCAGCGCCAGCGGCTCGGCGAGCAGCGGCTCCACGGCCAGCCGGGCGCGCCGCCCGGCGCCGACCGCGTCGGTGCCGTTGCGGGCGTCGAAGCGGCCGGCCAGCGCGTCGCCCTCGGCGCGCAGGTGGGCGAGCAGGGAGTCCACCGTCCAGGCGGTGCCGACCGGGCCGCTGACCGCGAGCTCGCCGTGGCCGGCCCGGGCGAGCCGGGCGACCAGCACCTCGGCTCCGGTCAGGAAGTCCAGCCGGGCGGCCGGATCGCCGGTGACCGCGAACAGGGCGCGGTTCTCGGCGAGCAGCTCCAGGCCGCGCGGCTCGTTGCCGGACAGCGCGCAGAACTCGATGTGCAGGCCGACGGCGCTCAGCATCGAGGCCTTGCCGCGGGCGTGGCGGTAGCCGGCGAGGTGGCCCGAGCGGGCCTCGTCCGACCGGCCCTGGCGCAGCTGCGCGAGCAGCGCCGTGGCCTGGCTGAGGTGGGGCTCCTGCTCGCAGCCGCTCCGGCCGTCCAGCACCGGGGCGAGCGCCTCCAGCGCCCGGGCGTCGTCCCCGGCGGCGAGGTGGTGCCGGGCGCGGGCGCGGGTCTCGCAGGCGTGGCAGTCGCTCAGCTCGGCGCGCGGGCGGGCCGCCCACAGCTCGTAGGCGTCCTGCACGTCGATGCCGGTGTGCGCGGCCAGGTGGTAGCGCTGGGCGTAGTACGGCTGGAGGTCCTGGCCGGCCGCGCGGTAGCGGTCGCGCAGCTCGGTGTGCCAGCGCCGCACCGCCGCGAGCGGGACGTCCGGGTTGTCCTTGAGCGTGTCGGCGACCCACTTGAAGCGCCAGAGCACCTGCTGCCGGGCCCACTCGCCGAAGCCGTCCGGGTCGGTGTCCCAGAGCCTGAGGACGCGGGCGAAGACGACCGGGCCCTTGCCGCGCTCGCCGTCGTACTCGTAGGCCTCCATCAGCTCCAGCAGGGCCATCGAGAGGACGCCGGTGTCGTCGAACTGCTCGGCGGCGTCGACGAGTTCCTCGGCGGTGACGGTCCTGGTCCGGCCGTACGGGCGGGCGTCGTTCTCACGCAGCGCGGCCATCACCGCGTCGGGGGTGTCCAGCATCACGCCCCCTCCCCGCCCTCGGGGAAGCCGCCCGCCCCGTTCGCCCCGCCCGCCCCGCCGGCCTCGTGGCCGAGCATGGCGTGGTCGAGCAGGCTGATGAACGAGCGGTTGAGCAGCGCGGACTCGCTGGCCTTGAGCGGGCGGCGGGTCATCAGCACGGCCTGCCCGTACAGCGCCTCGACGGCGGTGACGGCCAGCTCGCGGCTGGTGACGGTGGCGGCGCGGCGCACCAGCGGGTTGAGGTGGTTGAGCACCAGCTGGGCACGGGGCGCCTCGGCGCGCAGCGAGCCGAGGATGTCCGCCCACAACCCGTCGGCCTCGTCGGCGAGTTGGGCCCGGGTGCGCTCGTGCCGGGCCTCCCGGTTGTCGAGCAGCAGGGCGGGCGCGTTGGTGGGGTGGAAGCTGCGCAGCGCGACGTCGCAGTCGAACCGGCCGACCACCTCGCGGGCGATCGCCAGGAAGGCGTTGGCGGCCAGCTCGGCGGCCGGGTCGACGGTGTCCAGGTGCGCGGTGACGGTGCCCGGGTCGAGGTCGGAGACGGAGACTCCGGGGCGGATCTCGGGCAGCCGGTGCACCAGGTCGTGGTCGTAGGTGTAGCCGCCGTTGACCACGCCGAGCCCGGCGGCGCCGGCGATCGGGGCGACCTGGCGGAACTCCTCGACCGTCCTGGTCACCAGCACCGCCGGGTGGCTGCGGGCGAACTCGTCCAGGGTGACGTTGCCGTCGGTGGTCTCGAACGGCAGCCACGGCAGCATCATCCGCAGCAACTCGTCGTCGTAGCGCGCGAGTTCCTTGACGGCCAGGTGGTGGACGGACAGGAAGCGGTGCAGCAGCGCCGGGTCGCTCGCGGACAGGCCGGTCAGCCAGTCGCGGATCCGGGCGCCGAGCGCGTCCCGCACGGCGGCCAGCGTCTCGTCGGCGTACAGGCCCTCGCGGGAGGCGGTGGGGCGCAGCCCGTCGGTGTCGACCACGCAGCGGACGAAGAACGCCCAGTCCGGCAGCAGTTCGTCGGCCTGGTCGGAGAGCAGCATGCCCTTGAGGTGCACCCGGTGGCCGTTGCGGCGCGAGGGCGGGGCGGCGTCCGGCAGGACGTACGCGACACCGCGCAGGCCGACCAGCGGCAGGTCCAGCTCGATGGTGTCGAGCGGGGTGAAGTCGAAGGCGGCGCGGCAGTACTCGGCGAGCGCGTCACGCCTGGCCAGCGGGGAGGCGTGGCGCTCGGCCCACGGCGGGGTGCGGTTGACCCGGTGCTCGGTTCCGTTGCCGTCGACCACCGTGACGTCGTGGCGCAGCAGGCTGCCGAAGTCCCGGGCGAGGGCGAGGACCCGGCCGGCGCGGGTCCACTCGGCGGCGTCGGCGCGCGGGACCAGCGTGACGGTGGTGCCCGGCTCGGGCTTGGCCGAGGCGGGCAGGGTGCGGATGGTGTAGCTGCCGTCGGAGCTGCCGCGCCACTCGATCGCCGGGGCGTCCGGGGTGGCGGCGGAGCGGGTGACCACGGTGATCTCGTCGGCGACCACGAAGCAGGCGAGCAGGCCGATGCCGAACTGGCCGATGAAGTCGCCGCGGGCCCGGGCCAGCCCGGCGCCGTCGAGCCGGCCGTCGGCGTCGCGCTTGGAGCTGCGGCCGATGGTGGCGAGGAAGGTGTGGACGTCCTGCTCGGTCAGGCCGATGCCGGTGTCGGTGACGGACAGCTCGTCGTCGGCCCGGACGGTGATCCTGGCCGGCGCCCCGGGGTCGAGGGCGCGGCGGGCGGAGATCGCGTCCACGGCGTTCTGCAGCAGCTCGCGCAGGTAGACCCGCGGGCTGGAGTAGAGGTGGTGGGAGAGCAGGTCCACCAGGCCGCGCAGGTCCACCTGGAAGGTGTGCGCACTCGTCGGGTTGTCGGTAGGGGACACCGGAGGCTCTTTCGATCGCGGGGTGGATGGCGGTGGTGGGATGCGGGTCGGCGGCGGCGCCCGTACGACTCGGCGCCGGGTGCGCGTCAGCGCCAGTACGAGGTGCAGCGGTCGCGGTGGGCGCGGAAGGCCTTGACCGGATCGCCCGACAGGTAGTGCCAGGGCGCCTTGGTCACGAGGCCGTCCAGCGCCTCGAACAGCAGGCGCGCGGTCTTGGGCTGGTCGGCGAGGGAGAAGGCCATCGCGAAGGTGTTGAAGGAGCCCTGCCAGCCGCGCGCCGGCTCGAAGGCCGGGTGCAGGACGGACCGGAAGGCCGCCTCCTGCAGCCCGGCCACCACGGCCGGACTGGTCAGGTAGGCGCGGTCCTCGCCGTCCGGGAGGGCCAGCCAGTGCTCCAGGTGCGCGACCGCGACCAGCTCGCCGAGGTGGCTGCCCTCCGGGGCGGCGAGCATCGTCGAGCGGGCGAACGCGTGCATCTCCTCGTGCGAACCGCCCCACTTGGCACTCAGCTGCTGAAGCCTGACCCAGTGCGAGGCGGAGCTCCCGGGCGCCCGGCGCACCGCGGCCTCGAAGCGGCAGGTGGCGACCTCCGGGCCGAGCGAGGCCCCGAGGGCGCTGGTCTGCAGGAACCGCCAGGGGGCGTGCCAGGACGGCTCGCGCTCGGCGACCTCCAGCAGCTGCTCCTCGGCGGTGTCCAGCCGCTCGTGGAACGCCTTCCAGCGCTCCTCGGTGACGTCCTTGGCCCGGGCGCCCGTCCGGGCCTCCCAGCCCCAGGCGATCTGCCGGGCGCCGGACAGCAACAGCAGCAGCGTGTCGTCCGGGGCGTCGGCCAGCGCGCGGGACGTCCACTGCTCGACCCGGGGCACGTCGGATATCGCCCCGACGAGGAAGGTCAGCTCCTCGCCCTCGGCGGCGGCCAGCGCGGGGCGCAGCGCGGCCCAGTCCCCGGCGGAGGCCTGCCGGAGCATCAGGCGCAGCGACTCGTCCCCGTACGCCGGGTCGAGCCGCGGCTCGCCGCCGCCGGCCGGCGCGGGCGCTCCGGCTCCCCGGCGGCCGAACCCGAACCCGAACCCGCGCCGCTCGGCCCGGTCCTCCGCGCCCTCCCCGCCGGAGCGGCGTCGGAACAGCGGCATGTCTGGCCCCCTCGAACGTCATCGGTATCTTTCGCATGGCCGCACTATGGCCACGAGATAGGTACATATCACGGTCGACTGACATCCGTTTGCCCAGCCCAGCGCCCTGCCCGCCCGGCGAGGGGGTTCCGTCAGGCCGCGCCGAGCCCGGCGTCCGGCGTCTTCCCGGCCTGCGCCTGCTCGATCCGGTTCACCAGCATCACCGCGAACCTCCGCGTCGCGGGCACGTCCACCGGACCGCCCTCGCTGGTGACGCTCGCCACCACGGTGCCCGAGCGCACCACGATGCCGACGCCCTCGCCCTCGGCCAGCGGCCCCTGGAAGGCCTGGCTCTCGCTGCCCAGCGCCGGGGTGTCGACCTTCTTGAACGGCCCGGCGGAGTACGAGGCGTAGTTCTCCTTCAGCCGCTGCGCCGCCGCGTCCCGGCTGGGCAGGGTGTCCACCAGGAAGCGGACGACCACGTCGCCCGAGGAGAACCGGACCGACCCGCTCAGCGGCTTGCCCGCGCAGGAGGCCGCGGCGGCACCAGCACAGGTGACCTGATGGTCGGCGGTGTCGACCTTCCGCTTCTCCTCCTCCCACCCGGTCATCGCCTTCGCGTCCGGCAGCACCTGGCCGACCACCTTGTCGTCCAGCAGCGCCGCCTCCAGGTCCGCGTGCGGGGCCTCGGCAGCGGCCGGGGCCGGTGCGGAGGCCGGCGCCGAAGCCGCCCCGGGGGCGTCGGCGGCCGCCGGCGCGGACGCGGACGCCCCCGCCGTACCGGTCGCCGCCCCCGTCGTGGCCGGACTCGACGCGGACGAAGCCGCGGGCGAGCCCGCGGCCGCCCCGCCCGCGCCCTTCGAAGACCCCCCGGAGGAGCACCCCGTCAGCACGCCCGTCAGCACCCCGGCCGCCGCCACCGCGGCGAGCACCCGCCGACCACCCATCCCGATCACCCTCCCCAGTCCTGTCAGTGATCCCTCAAGATAGCGACCGCCCCGCCCGCGAACGCCGACGGGGCGGCGACCTGTCGGTCACCGCCCCGCCGTACTGCTCCGTCGTCCTGCCCTACCGGTGGATCAGACCGCCGGAACCGGGTAGGTCGGGTACTCGACGCCCGAGATGTACTGGACGACCCGGATCACCTGGCACGAGTAGCCGAACTCGTTGTCGTACCACAGGTAGAGGATCGCGTTGTCGCCCTCGACCTTGGTCGCGCCGGCGTCCACGATCGAGGCGTGGCGCGAGCCGATGAAGTCGCTGGAGACGGCGTCGGGCGAGTCGGTGAAGTCGATCTGGCGCTTCAGCGGCGAGGTCAGCGAGACGTTCCGCAGGTACTCCAGGACGTCCTCGCGGTTGGTCTCCCGCTTCAGCTGGAGGTTGAGGATCGCGATGGAGACGTCCGGCACCGGGACGCGGATCGAGCTGCCGGTGATCTTCGCCTGGAGGTCCGGCAGGGCCTTGGCGACGGCCGAGGCGGCACCGGTCTCGGTGATCACCATGTTCAGCGGCGCCGAGCGGCCGCGGCGGTCGGCCTTGTGGTAGTTGTCCAGCAGGTTCTGGTCGTTGGTGAACGAGTGGACGGTCTCCACGTGGCCGCGGACCACGCCGTACTCGTCCTCCATCGCCTTCAGCGGCGGGACGATGGCGTTGGTGGTGCACGAGGCGCAGGACAGGATCTGCTCGTCCGGCTTGATCGTGTCGTGGTTCACGCCGTGCACGATGTTCGGGACGTCGCCCTTGCCCGGCGCGGTCAGCACGACCTTGGCGATACCGGGGCGCAGGTGCTTCGACAGGCCCTCGCGGTCGCGCCAGCGGCCGGTGTTGTCGATCAGGATCGCGTCCTTGATCCCGTACTCCGTGTAGTCGACCGTGGTCGGGTCGTCGGAGTAGATCACCGTGATCTCGTTGCCGTTGGCGATGATCTTGTTGTTCGCCTCGTCGACGGTGATCGTGCCCTGGAACTGGCCGTGGATGGAGTCACGGCGCAGCAGCGAGGCGCGCTTGACCAGGTCGTCGCCGCCGCTGTTGCGCACGACGATCGCCTTCAGCCGCAGGCCGTTGCCCGAGGCCTTCTCGACCAGCAACCGGGCGACCAGCCGGCCGATGCGGCCGAACCCGTACAGCACGACGTCCTGCCCGGACCGGCGCTCCAGCTTGTTCTCACCGGTGGCGCCGACGACGGCCTGGGCGGTGAACTCCGCCACCGACAGGCCGCGGTCGTCCGCCTTGTACGTCGCGGCGAGCATGCCGAGGTCGATCTGCGAGGGGCCGAGATCCAGGGCGGTCAGGGCCTCGAGGAACGGCATCGTCTCGGTGACCGAGAGCTCCTCGCCGGCTATCTGCCGGGCGAAGCGGTGCGTCTTGAGGATGCTGACCACCGACTTGTTCACCAGGGACCGGCTGTGGAGCAGAACGGTGACGTCCCGCTCCCGGTGCAGCCGCCCGATGATCGGGATCATCGACTCCGCGATCTCCTCGCGGTTCTTCCAGTCCGTGAACACGTCGTCGTTGACAGTCACAAGTCCATCTTTCGAGCTGAGGGTGTTGCCCACATGGTAGCTTCGCCCGCCCGCGCCCCGACCGCCGGTCCCTCCCCCACCCTCCCCACCCGAGCCCCCGACCTGCGCTTTCCCCCCACCCCCACCCCCGAAGGTGATCACCGCCACCCTCGATCCGACCACCCGTCGGGCGGCCCGGCGTGAGTGATCATCCGGGCCAGTACAGTGAAACGCACGGCCCGGGCGGACGGGCACGGGCACGAGGGGGCCGGGGTGGCGACGCTGGGCATGCACCGGGACTTCCTGATGGAGTTCGCGGCGCTGGAGAAGCCGGTGCAGCGGCGGGTCTTCGAGACCTTCGAGAAGTTCACCGAAGCCACCCACACCGGCGTGCACCTGGAGAAGCTCACCAACCAGCGGGACCCCCGGATCCGGACCATCCGGATCACCGACTTCTGGCGGGGGGTCGTCCTCAAGGCCGACCGGGGCGACGGCTACCTCCTGCTGAAGGTCCTTCCACACGACAAGGCCAACGACTGGGCGGTCAAGCACCGGGCCTCGGTCAACGCCGCCACCCAGGGCGTCGAGATCCGCAACGACGTCGCGCTGGAACGGGCCTCCCGGTCGCTGAAGGCGCTGGCCGCCGACGAACCCCGCAGGCTCTTCGCCGACCGCTCCGACAAGGTCCTGCGCAGCCTGGGCGTCGACGAGGAGATCCTGCCGATCATCCGGCTGCTCCCCGACGAGGCGCACCTGGAGGCGCTCCACCGCGTGCTGCCGGAGCAGCAGTTCGACGTCCTGGTCGGCCTCGCGAGCGGGATGGAGCCGGCCGAGATCGATCGTGAGATCGTCCGGGCGTACGCCCGGGCGGCCGCGCCCACGAGCGTCGACCAGCCCGCCGACGGGCTGGTCTCGGCGATGGCCCGCGCGCGCGGCCGGGTCGCCCTGGTATCCGGGCCCGACGAACTGCTGGAGATCCTGGAACGCCCCTTCGACGCCTGGCGGATCTTCCTGCACCCGGCCCAGTACCGGGTCGCCTACCGGGAGTCGTACAGCGGGCCGGCCCGGGTGACCGGCGGCCCCGGCACCGGGAAGACGGTGGTGGCCCTGCACCGGGCCTACCACCTGGCCCGCCGGTTGCCGGCGGACGCGCCTGACGGATCGATTCTGCTGACCACCTCCTCCGAGGACCTCGCCGCGGAGCTGGAGCGCTGCCTCGCCCTGCTCGTGACGGACGGACGGATCCGGGCGAAGGTCCGGGTGGTCACCGTCGACGCGCTGGCCGCCGAGGTCCTGCGGCGCTCCCCCGGCGGCGCCCCGTCGAAGGTCCTCTTCCAACAGCACCCGATCCTGGCCCGCTGGGGACGGGTCGCCCGCCGGCTCGGCGTCGGGTTCACCGACCTGTTCCTCGACCAGGAGTGGCGGCAGGTCGTACTGGCCCAGTCGATCGGGAGCCGGGAGCAGTACCTGAAGGCCCCGCGGACCGGACGGGGCAAGGCCCTCGGAACGCCGGAGCGGACCGAACTGTGGCACGCGGTGGCCGCGTTCGAGGAGGAGCTGCGCAAGGCCGGGGAGTTGACGTACCTCCAGGTCTGCGCGCGGGCCGCGCGGATGCTCGACGAACAGGGCGACCGCCCGTTCCGGCACGTGGTGATCGACGAGGCGCAGGACCTGCACCCGGTCCAATGGCGCTTCCTGCGCGCGCTCGTGGCCACCGGCCCGGACGACCTGTTCCTCTCCGGCGATCCGCACCAGCGGATCTACGGGAACAAGGTCTCGCTGCGCTCGCTCGGCATCCAGGTGGTCGGCCGCTCCTTCCGACTCCGGATCAACTACCGGACGACACAGGAGATCCTCACCTGGTCCGCGTCCCTGCTCACCGGCGAACGCCCGGACGACATGGACGGCGGGGAGGACTCGCTGGCCGGCTACCACTCGACCCTGCACGGCGCCCACCCCGACGTGTCCGGCCATCCCGACCGGGCCGAGGAGTTCCGGGCCCTCGTCGCCCGCGTCGAGGAGTGGACCGCCTCGGGCGTGAGCCCGGAGGACATCGGCGTCGCCGTACGGACCGGACGGCTCGGCCGCGAGGCCGCCCACGCCCTGGGGCAGGCCGGGATCCCGACCCACGTGCTCGGCGACGCGCCGTCCCCCGGCATACGGGTCGGCACCATGCACCGGATGAAGGGCCTGGAGTACCGCTGCGTCGCCGTGGTCGGCGTCAGCGACGGCACGGTCCCGCTGCGCAGCGCGATCACCCCGGCGGACACCGACCCGCTGCAGCACCAGGAGGACCTCACCGGCGAGCTGAGCCTGCTCTTCGTGGCGTGCACCCGCGCCCGCGAAGCCCTCAGCGTGTCCTGGCACGGCACACCCAGCGTCTTCCTCGAACCGATCGTCCCGGCCCGGCTGCTCACCCGCTGACCCACGGCCCCGCGGGGCCCGCTCCGGGTGGTCGACCAGCCCGGGAGTTGCCCGGGGGTGCGGGTGGTGGGGTAATGGGAGACGGCCGGTGTTCGAGTGTGTGACGAGCAGCCCCGGGAGCTTGGGATGAGCGGTGGGCCGGAACCGATCAGT
Organism: Kitasatospora sp. SC0581; assembly: GCF_048159585.1. Lineage (NCBI taxonomy): Bacteria > Bacillati > Actinomycetota > Actinomycetes > Kitasatosporales > Streptomycetaceae > Kitasatospora > Kitasatospora sp. SC0581. The sequence continues at coordinate 598,135 of NZ_JBLRWA010000001.1, forward strand.
GCCGAGGGTCTGCGTGCGGTGCGGGAGGAATTGGCGCAGCTGCGGGTGGAGCGGGGGGAGGTGGCCGCGACGCTGCGCGGGGTGGATCCGGTGGGGGACCGGGCGGACGCGGCGGACGAGTTGCAGCGGGCGTCGGAGGTGGCGCGGCTGGACCGGCGGATCGTCGAGCTGGAGGCGCGGCTGCGGGAGGCCGAGGTCGCCGGGGAGCCGTCCGCGCGGGTGGTCGGGGTGGGGTCGACGGTGAACGTGCGGTTCGACGACGGCACGGAGGAGACCGTCGAGATCTCGGAGATCGCGGAGGAGCGGGACCTCACCCTGGTGACCTTCGACAGCCCGCTCGGGAAGGCGCTGCTCGGGCGGCACGCCGGGGAGACCGTGAACTACGACACCCCGGCCGGCGCGGCCAGCGCGATGGTGCTGTCGGTGGGCGCCGACGCGGGCCCGCAGACGGGCTGAGGCGGCGCGGGGCGGCACGGCACAGCGCCGGCACGGTCGAATTCCGGTCGGAATTCCGGGGGAAACGGGCCGGGATATCGGCGGGATATCGGCGGGATATCCGCGGGGCTGTTGATAGGCGGGGCCTATCGGTTCAGTCGCGTTGCCTCTTTGACGTGCCGCGATGGCCTGCCGGACACTGGACGGGAATCGGGGAACCGCGAATTCCCAGCGAATTCCCGCCCCCGGAAAGCACCCGAGAGAAACCGAGCAGAGCGCGCGCATGCCCCCGTCCCGCACCGCCCGCTGGCTCCCGGCGGCCGCCGCCGTCGCCGTCGCCGCCTGGGGCGCCAACCAGTTCACCGCCCTGGCCACCGTGTACCGGGCGCGCACCGACTGGTCGGCGCTCTCGCTGTCCGCGATGTTCTCGGTCTACCTGGTCGGCCTGGTGCCCGGGCTGCTGCTGGGCGGGCCCGCCGCCGACCGGTACGGCCGGCGGCGGACGGTGCGCGGCGCGCTGGGGCTGTCCGCCACCGCCAGCGTCGTGCTGGCGCTGCCGGACGAGCCGTCCGTGTACGCCGCCCGGCTGGCCACCGGCTTCGCGGCCGGGCTGGTCTTCCTGGCCGGGACGGCCTGGCTGCGCGAGCTCTCCGGGCCCGCCGTCCCGCCCGAGCGGGCGGCCCGCCGGGCGATGTACGCCACCGGTACGGGCTTCGCGGCGGGCGCGCTGGCCTCCGGGGTGCTCGCCGAGTGGCTGCCCGGCCCGACGGTGCTGCCCGCCCTCGCCCACGCGCTGGGCTGCCTGCTGGTGCTGCGGGCCACCCGCGGGCTCCCGGAGACGAAGCCGGAGGCCAGGGCAGGGGTCAGGGCAGGGACCAGCGCGGCGGGCGGGCCGGAGAGCGCCCCTGGCCGCGGCACGCCCCCGCACCGCACGGCGGCCGTCCGCCACCCCCGGTTCCGCTACGTCGTGCTGCCCGCCAGCCCGGCCGTGCTCGGCGCCGCCACCGTGGCGTACGTGGTGCTGCCGCCGCTGGTCGCCGACCGGGTGCCCGGCTACGCCCCGCTGTTCAGCGGCCTGGTCGCGGCGCTGACCCTGGCCACCGGCGTGGTCGCCCAGCCCTTCGCCGCCCGGCTGGACGACGCGGACAGCGCCCGGGCCACCCTCACCGCGATGGCCACCGTGATCGCCGGGCTGCTGCTCGGCGCCGTCGCCGCGGCCCGCGACTCGGTGGGCCTGGTGGTGGCCGCCGCCGTGGTCCTCGGCACCGGGTACGGGCTGACGCTCGGCGCGGGGCTGCACGAGGTGGAGCGGCTCACCCGGCACGCCCCCGACCCGCACGCCTCCGGCCCGACCTCCGCCTCGCTCTACCAGAGCACCACCTCCAGCGGCTTCCTCACCCCGCTGCTGCTCGCCGGCACCGCCGGCCACGCCTCCTACCCGGCGCTGCTGGCGGGCATGGCGGCCGTCGGCCTGCTCTGCCTGGCGGTCACCGCCGCCCACAGCCGCCGCCACCTGCCGGCCGGGGAGCACCCGGAGCCGCCGACGCGCGAGGATGCATCCGTACAGTCCGTCGCCAGCACACCACCGAGGAGCCGACCGCCATGGGCCGAGTGACCGTACCCCGCAGAGTGCTGCGCCTGCGCCAGGGCGCGCCCTCGTACCGTCCCGACACCCTGGCCGCCGAGGAGCCGATGGAGATCCGGGTCGGCGGGCGCCCGCTGACGGTGACCATGCGCACCCCGGGCAGCGACTTCGACCTGGCGGCCGGCTTCCTGGTCAGCGAGGGCGTGGTGCACGCCGCCGGGCAGGTGGCCGGCATCCGCTACTGCGCCGGCGCGACCGCCGACGGCGGCAACACCTACAACGTGGTGGACGTCCAGCTCGCCGCCGGCGTGCCCGCCCCCGACGCCTCGCTGGAGCGCAACTTCTACACCACCTCCTCCTGCGGCCTGTGCGGCAAGGCCAGCCTGGACGCGGTGCGCACCACCGCGCCGTGGAGCGTCGCCGAGGACGGGCTGCGCGTCACCCCCGCGCTGCTCTCCGCGCTGCCGGACCGGCTGCGCGCCGCCCAGAAGGTCTTCGACAGCACCGGCGGCCTGCACGCGGCCGGGCTGTTCGACGCCGACGGGCGGCTGCTCTGCCTGCGCGAGGACGTGGGCCGGCACAACGCCGTGGACAAGGTGGTCGGCCACGCCCTGCGCGAGGGGCTGCTGCCGGCCCGCGGCACGGTGCTGATGGTCAGCGGCCGGGCCTCCTTCGAGCTGGTGCAGAAGGCCGTGATGGCGGGCGTTCCGCTGCTCGCGGCGGTCTCCGCGCCGTCCTCGCTGGCCGTGGACCTCGCGGAGGAGACCGGGCTGACCCTGGTCGGCTTCCTGCGCGGCGAGTCGATGAACGTCTACACCCGCGCGGACCGGATCGACGTCGGCCCGGACGTCCGAACCGACGCCGAGGCCGCCGTCCGGGAGGAAGGCCGGTAGATGCTCTTCCGCCAGCTGGAGTACCTCGTCGCGCTCGCCCGCGAGCGCCACTTCGCCCGCGCCGCCCAGGCCTGCCACGTCTCCCAGCCCGCGCTCTCCGAGGCCCTGCGCAAGCTGGAGGACGAGCTGAAGGTGCTGCTGGTGCGGCGCGGGCGCAGCTACGAGGGCCTGACGCCCGAGGGCGAGCGGATCGTGCTGTGGGCGCAGCGCATCCTGGCCGACCGGGACGCCCTGCGGGACGAGGTGGACGCGCTGCGCACCGGCCTGGCCGGACGGCTGCGGATCGGCTCGGTGCCGACCGCCTCGGGCGCCGTCCCGCTGCTCACCGGACCGTTCTGCGCCGCCCACCCGCTGGCCGCCGTGGAGCTGTCCACCGACCTGCGATCCGACGAACTCCTGCGCCAGGTGCGGAACTTCGAGATCGACGCGGGCATCACCTACCTGCCCGGACCGGGCACCGACGACCTGCGCGCGCTCCCGCTCTACGAGGAGCGGTACGTCCTGCTGACCGGTCCGGCCGACGAGTTGGCCCGGCACCCCCGGGCGACCTGGGAGGAGGCCGCCCGGCTGCCGCTGTGCCTGCTGCACCCGGGCATGCAGGGCCGCCGGGTGCTGGACGAGGTGTTCGCGGGCCTCGGCCTCGAGGCCGCACCCCGGGTCGAGACCGACTCGGTGGCCTCGCTCTTCGCCCACGTCCGCACCGGCCACTGGGCGAGCATCGTGCCGTACGCCTGGCTGCACGTGTTCGGCGTACCGCACGGGATGCGGGCCGTCCCGCTGGCGGAGCCGGTGCACAGCGCGCCGATCGGGCTGGTGACCGCCGCCCGGGAGCCCGGCTCGGTGATGGCCCGCGCGCTGCTGGAGGTCGCCCGGCGCACCGAGGTGGCCGCCGTCCTCGGCAGCCTGCCGGGCGGCGCCTGACCACCGGGCGCACGGGTCGGGCGTACGGTCCTGCCGCACGCGCCCGGCACCCGCGGCCGCTCGACGCGCGCGCCTGGACCGCCCGGCATAGCCTCGACCCAGCCCCGGTTGTCCGACCCGTGCGACGGAAGGCGAGTACCGTGACCACCTCCGACGACGCCGCCACCACTCCCCCGCGGAAGCAGCCGCAGGAGCCCCCGCGGGAGCCGCGGGAGGACGTCGGCCCCTCCCCCGCCGGGCCGCCCCACGTCGCGCCGTACCACCACCCGGCCGCCGGCTGGGGCGCCGCCAAGAGCGTCACCCGCTTCCTGGCCCGCGAGGGCGCGTACCTGGACGGGCCGCGGGCGGTGATGCGGATGAACCACGAGAACGGCGGCTTCGACTGCCCCGGCTGCGCCTGGCCCGACGACACCAAGGGCCTGCACCTGGACATCTGCGAGAACGGCATCAAGCACGTCACCTGGGAGATGACCCGCAAGCGGGTCGGCCGGGAGTTCTTCGCCGCCCACTCGGTGACCGAGCTGTCCGGGTGGAGCGACTTCGCGCTGGAGGACCAGGGCCGGCTCACCGAGCCGATGGTCTACGACCCGGACACCGACCACTACGTCCCGATCGGCTGGAAGGACGCGTTCGCCCTGGTCGGCCGCACCCTGCGCGGGCTGGACGACCCGAACCGGGCGGCGTTCTACACCTCCGGCCGGCTCGGCAACGAGGCGACCTTCCTCTACCAGCTGCTGGCCCGCGAACTGGGCACCAACAACCTGCCCGACTGCTCCAACATGTGCCACGAGGCCAGCGGCCGGGCGCTGCAGGCCTCGCTCGGCACCGGGAAGGGGACGGTCGACCTCAAGGACTGGGAGGTCACCGACGCGCTGTTCATCCTGGGCGTCAACGCGGCCTCCAACGCGCCCCGGATGCTCACCTCGCTCGCCGAGGCGTACAAGCGCGGCGCGCAGGTCGTCCACATCAACCCGCTGGTCGAGGCGGCGGCGACCCGGACGATCATCCCGCACGACTTCACCGACATGGCGCTGAACCGGGCCACCCGCACCAGCACCCTGAACCTCCAGCCGCGGATCGGCGGCGACATGGCGCTGCTGCGCGGCATGGCGAAGGCGATCCTGGAGCAGTCCGCGGCCGACGACCGGGCGCTGGACCGGCTGTTCATCGACCGCCACACCACCGGCTTCGAGGCCTACCGCGACATCTGCCTGGCCACGCCCTGGGAGGAGATCGAGCGCCAGAGCGGGCTGGAGCGGGCCGACATCCTCGGGGCGGCCCGGGTCTACCGGGAGGCCGACCGCTCGATCTTCAGCTGGTGCCTGGGCGTGACCCAGCACGAGCACGGCGTGGACACCGTCCGGGAGATCGTCAACCTCCTGCTGCTGCGCGGCAACCTGGGCCGCGAGGGGGCGGGCCCCTCCCCGGTGCGCGGGCACAGCAACGTCCAGGGCAACCGCACCTGCGGCATCGACCACCGGCCCGCCGCCGGGTTCCTGGACCGGCTCGCCGAGGTGTGCGGGATCGAGCCGCCGCGCGAGCACGGGCTGGACACCGTCGGCACGATCGAGGCGATGCGGCGCGGCGACGTCACGGTGTTCGTCGGCATGGGCGGCAACTTCGCGCTCGCCGCGCCGGACACCCCGTACACCCGGCAGGCCCTGGAGACCTGCGAGCTGACCGTCCAGGTGAGCACCAAGCTGAACCGCAGCCACCTGGTGCACGGGCGGGCCGCGCTGATCCTGCCCTGTCTGGGCCGGACCGAGAAGGACCACCAGCGCGCCGGGGTGCAGTCCACCTCGGTCGAGGACTCGATGAGCATGGTGCACCTGTCGGTCGGCATGAAGCGCCCGGCCTCGCCGCACCTGCTCTCCGAGCCCGCGATCGTCGCCGGGATGGCCCGCGCGGCGCTGCCGGACAGCGCCACCCCGTGGGAGTGGTACATCGAGGACTACGACCGCATCCGCGACACCATGGCCCGGGTCCTGGACGGCTTCGAGGACTTCAACCGCCGGGTGCGGCTGCCGCTGGGCTTCCGGATCAAGCAGCCGGCCCGCGAGCTGGTCTTCGACACCCCCTCCGGCAGGGCCGAGTTCTCCGCCGCCCCGCTGCCCGACGTCGTCCCCGGGGCGGGCACCCTGGCGCTGGGCACGATGCGCTCGCACGACCAGTGGAACACCACCATCTACTCGGACGACGACCGCTACCGGGGCGTGAAGAACCTGCGCACCCTGGTGTTCATGAACCGGGACGACATGCGCGAGCGCGGGCTGGCCGAGTTCGACCGGGTGGACGTCACCAGCACCGCCCGGGACGGCAGCACCCGCTCGGTGCACGGCTACCTGGCCGTCCCGTACGACATCCCGCGCGGCTGCGCGGCCGGGTACATGCCGGAGCTGAACGTGCTGTGCGCGATCGGCGACTACAGCACCCAGAGCGACCAGCCGATCATGAAGCACCTGAAGGTGACGATCGAGAGGTCCTGAAGCGGAGGACCGGGACGAGCGCCGCGGAGCGACCGGAACGCCCGGAGCACCCGGAGCACCCGGAGCACCCGGAGCACCCGCCAAAGGTAAAGGTTTAACCAAGTGCGCAAGTATCACCTCCGGACGGGACTAAGCTCTGACGAGTTGGGGTGAACCGGCGGTCGCGTTGCGCGGGCCGGTGAACTCCTTGCCGCGTCGATGACACGCACCACGGGGTGCGCCGGCCGGGAGGAGGCGAGAGACATGGATTGCAGTAGTCCGGGCCACAGTTGCCCCTACCCCCGCTTGCCCTCGTACACCTCCGGCATGCGGTAACAACCTTCCCTGCACCACGTCCTGACGATCCGTCAGCCACGACGTCCACGCCACGTCCGCACGCGGCTCCGCCGTGCCCGCACACCTCCGTACGGGCCGCGCAGCCGCGCGCCGATGCGCCGTGTCCGCTTGCAGGGAGCGCTGCCGCCTGCCTCCGAACCGCCCCGCCTGTCCGGGGCCCAGGGAGGAAACCACCATGACCACCCACGCCACACTCAACTCCACTGTCCCCGAGCCGCGTTCGGCCGTCCTGGACGACGCCCACCTCGGCGACATCAAGGGTGCGCTCGGCACCATCCGGCTCGACGACACCACGCCCCGCCACGGCCTGTCGGCGCGGCTGAAGACCCTGCTCGCGATCATCGGGCCCGGCCTGATCGTGATGGTCGGCGACAACGACGCCGGCGCCTTCTCCACCTACGGGCAGGCCGGGCAGAACTACGGCACCCAGCTGCTGTGGACGCTGCTGATGCTGGTCCCGGTGCTCTACGTCAACCAGGAGATGGTGCTGCGGCTCGGCGCCGTCACCGGGGTCGGGCACGCCCGGCTGATCCTGGAGCGCTTCGGGAAGTTCTGGGGCGCGTTCAGCGTGATCGACCTCTTCCTGCTGAACGCGCTGACCCTGGTCACCGAGTTCATCGGGGTCACGCTCGCGGCCGGGTACCTCGGCCTGCCGAAGGCCGCCTCGGTGGTGCTGGCGGCCGGAATCATCATCGCCTCGGCCTTCACCGGCTCGTTCCGGCGCTTCGAGCGGGTCGCCGTGGCGCTCTGCCTGGGCTCGCTGCTGCTGGTGCCGATCTACTTCATGGTGCACCCGAAGACCTCGCAGATGGCGCACGACTTCGTCGTCCCGAGCATGCCGGGCGGGTCCGGTCAGCTCGCGGCCGTGATGCTGGTGATCGTCTCCATCGTCGGCACCACCGTGGCGCCCTGGCAGCTGTTCTTCCAGCAGTCGTACGTCATCGACAAGCGGATCACCCCGCGCTTCATGAAGTACGAGAAGGCCGACCTCTGGATCGGCATCGTGATCGTCATCGTCGGTGCCGCCGCCATGATGGGCCTCACCGCCGCCGCCTTCGCGGGCACCGACGGCTTCGGCCAGTTCTCCGACGCGGCCGCCGTCGCCCGGGGCATCGAGGACAAGGCCGGGCACCTGGCCGGCGTGCTGTTCGCGATAGCCCTGCTGGACGCCTCGATCATCGGCGCCTTCGCGGTGTCGCTGTCCACCGCGTACGCGATCGGCGACGTCTTCGGCATCAAGCACTCGCTGCACCGCGGGGTGAAGGGCGCCAAGGGCTTCTACGGGATCTACGCGGGCCTGGTGGTCGCGGCGGCGGCGATCACGCTGCTCTCCACCGACTACACCCAGGGCCTGATGACCCAGTTCGTCCAGGTGCTGGCCGGGGTGCTGCTGCCCTCCGCGACCGTCTTCCTGCTGCTGCTCTGCAACGACCGCGCCGTACTGGGGCCCTGGACGAACGGGCCGAGGACCAACGCCTTCACCTCGGCGGTGGTCGGCGTCCTGGTGATGCTCTCGCTGATCCTCACCGCCGCCGTGGTCTGGCCGGACATCAGCTCCGACGCGATCCTGTGGATCATGGCCGGCTGCGGCGTCGCCGGTGTGCTCGTCGCCGGGTACTTCTTCACCTTCGGGCGCCGCGGCACCAAGGAGGACCCGGTCGACCGCACCGGCCGGGAGAACTGGCGGATGCCCCCGCTGGAGACCCTCGACAAGCCGGTGCTGTCCACCGCCCGCAAGGTCGGCATGGGCGCCCTGCGCGCCTACCTGCTGATCGCGATGGCGATGGTCGTCGTCAAGATCGTCCAGACCGCGCTGAACCACTGAGCCGACCGGCTCCGCGCACGCCCTGCCCGTTGTCCTGTCACGGAGGTGACCTGCCATGACCATCGTCGCCGTCTTCCGGCCCACCCGTCCGTCCACCGACCGGGGCCGACTGCGCTCCACCCTCGCCGCCGTCGGCCGACGCCTGGCGGCGAGCCCCCTCGACAACAGCGTCCTCCGGGCCGCCCCGGCTCCGGCCGCCGGCCCGGCGGGCGGGGGCGGCGGCCCGGCGGCCGCGGGCACCGGCGGGCTGCGGGCCCGCTGGCGGACCGTCCCGGCGCCGGACGGGACGGCCCGGCTGGAGGCCACCTGGCACCCCGGCCGCTGAGCGGGCGGAGCGGCGCTCCCGCTCCGCCCGCACCCCCGCTCCGCCCGCACCCCCGCCCCGTCCGCGCCGCCCGTCCCCGTCCACCCCGGTCGCCCCGGCCGCCCAGACCTCGAAGGAGCCCTCCGCCATGGCCCTGCGCTACCCCAGGCTCGACGCCCTCTTCTCGGACCACCCCGCGCCCGCCCGGCGCCCGGCCCCGCGGCCGGCTCCCGCGCCCGGCCTGGTGGTGGACACCGAGCAGCGCACCGTCACCGTCGAGGGCCGCCCCGTCACCATGCCGTACCTGGAGTTCGAGCTGCTCGCCCACCTGGTCGGCAACCCGCTGCGGGTGCACTCCCGGCGCCAGCTGATGGAGAACGTCTGGGGGCGCCCGGACAGCGGCGACTCCCGCACCGTCGCCACCCACATCGCCCGGATCCGGCGCAAGCTCGGCCCCGGGCACCGGGAGGCGATCGCCACCGTCCGGCAGATCGGCTACAAGTACGACCCCCGGCTGGCCCGGACCGCCTGACGCCACCGGCCGGACCCGACCTGACCTGACCTGACCTGACCTGACCTGACCGCCCGACCCCACCACCGAAGGACCCGACGACCGTCCGAAGGAGGACCCCCGCGATGACCCGAACCGCCCTGTTCCCCAGGACCGGCAGAGGGACCGCGCTGTGCGGCGTCCTACTGCTGATCACCGCCGAGGGCCTCGCCGTCGCCCTCGCGCCCCACCCCCTGCGGCTCTTCCTGTCCGGCACGCTCATCGGCGCCTCGACCGCCGGGCTGCTGCTCGCCCTGCTGCTGGCCACCAGCCGGCGGCGGGCGGGCGCGGCCGCGGCGGCGGGGGCCCGGCCGTTCCGCGACGACGCCCAGTGGTTCAGCGCCCGCTCGCTGGACGGCTTCCCGATGGAGCAGGTCCGCCCGCTGCTGCTCGCCCCCGGCGCGCCCGGCCTGAGCCGGCTCTACACCGCCTGGGTGTTCGCCACCCACGGGCACGACCCCCAGTGGATCGCCCGGCACCTGGACCTGCCCGTCCGCACCGCCCGGCTGCTGGTCACCGCGGCCCGGCGGCACACCGGGGCCGCTCCCACCCGGTAGCGACCGGCGGGGCCCGGGCAGCGGTCCTCGAAACGCGGGACGGGTTTGCGTACGGACGTACCGAGGGAGCAGACTGCCCGGGTTTGCGCCGGAGGTACCGCCATGACCCTGCCGAAGTCCGTCCCGGCCCTGTCCCGGGGCTCGCTGCCCACCCGGACGGCGAGCCGCCTCGGCGGTCGGGTGTGGGTGGACCTGGTCGTCGCGGCCGCCGTGCTGGTGCTGCTCTACCTGGGGCTGCGCCTCGGCCAGGGCGGCACCCTCCGGTTCTCCACCGCCCGGGACGCGGCCGTCGACACCGACCCGGCCCGGCTGCCGTACGACGCCCTGCGCTCGCTGCTGCGGATGTTCACCGCGCTCGCCGTCTCGGTCGTCTTCACCTTCGGCTACGCCTACGCGGCCGCCCGCAGCCGCCGGCTGGAGCGGGTGCTGATCCCGGCGCTGGACATCCTCCAGTCGGTGCCGGTGCTCGCCTTCCTGAGCGTCGCCGTCTCCGGCTTCCTCGCGCTCTTCCCCGGCTCGATGCTCGGCCTGGAATGCGCCGCCGTGTTCGCCATCTTCACCTCCCAGGCCTGGAACATGACCTTCGCCTTCTACCAGGCGCTGGTCTCGCTGCCGCCCGAACTCGACGAGCTGTCCCGCTCGTTCGGGTTCAGCCGGTGGACGCGGTTCTGGAAGGTCGAACTGCCCTCGGGCATGATCGGCCTGGTCTGGAACGGCATGCTCGGCTTCGGCGGCGGCTGGTTCTTCCTGGTCGCCTCCGAGGCGATCACCGTGGACGGCCAGCGGTACGCGCTGCCCGGGGTCGGCTCGTACGCGGGCGCGGCCATCGCCGCCGGGGACCTCGGCCGGGTCGGCTGGGCGATCGCCACCATGGTGGTGCTGGTGGTCGGCGTCAACTTCCTGTTCTGGCGGCCGCTCACCGCCTGGGCCGAACGGTTCAAGAACGAGCAGTCCGAGGCCACCGAGGTGCAGCGCTCGGTCGTGCTGGACCTGCTGCGCCGCTCCCGCCTGCCCACCGCGCTCGGCCGGGCGCTGCGGCCCGTCGGGCGGGCCCTGAACCGGGCCGGGCGGGTGTTCGGCACCGCCGAGCGCCCGCCGGCCGTCCACCCCGGCCGGCGGCGGGCCGGGGACGTGGCCTTCGGCCTCGTCTCGGGCGGCATCGTGCTCTGGGGCCTCGTCGACCTCGGCCGCTACCTCGCCGACCGCACCGGCCTCGGCGTCTTCGGCGAGCCGCTGCTGCTCGGGCTCGCCACCCTCGCCCGGGTGGTCGTGCTGGTCGCGGTGGCCACCGTGGTCTGGGTGCCGATCGGCGTGCGGATCGGCTTCTCGCCCCGGCTGACCAGGATCGCCCAACCCGTCGTCCAGGTGCTGGCCGGCTTCCCGGCCAACTTCGTCTTCCCGCTGGTGGTCTGGCTGCTGCTGCGCACCGGGGTGTCGATCGACCTCGGCGGCATCCTGCTGATGGCCCTCGGCTCCCAGTGGTACATCCTGTTCAACGCCATCGCCGGGGCCATGGCCGTCCCCGCCGACCTGCGCGAGGCGATGGACGACCTCGGCGTGCGCGGCCGGCAGCGCTGGCGGCGGCTGATCATCCCCGGGATCTTCCCGGCGTACGTCACCGGCGGCATCACCGCCTCCGGCGGCGCCTGGAACGCCTCCATCGTCGCCGAGGTGGTCACCTTCGGCTCCACCACGCTCACCGCGACCGGCCTCGGCGCGTACATCGCCCGGGCCGCCGAGCACGGCGACCACCCGCGCCTGCTCGCCGGGGTCGCGGTGATGAGCCTGTACGTCGTCGTCCTCAACCGTCTGCTCTGGCGCCGGCTGTACCGGCTGGCCGAGCGCCGCTACTCGCTGTAGTCCGGAGTCCGCCGATGCGCTTCCCCTTCCGCCGCCGCCCCGCCGAGCCCGCGCCCGTCCCGCGCGGGGACGTCCCGCACGACGACGCCCCGCGCCCGGACGACGAGGTCCTGCTGGAGACCGTCGGCCTGACCAAGGCCTACGCCGGGGCCGCCGGCGAACTGCCGGTGCTCTCCGGCATCGACCTGACCGTGCGGGCCGGCGAGATCGTCGCCGTGCTCGGCCGCTCGGGCTCCGGCAAGTCCACCCTGCTGCGCTGCCTGGCCGGCCTGATCCCGCCCAGCTCCGGCACCGTCCGCTACCGTGGCACCCCGCTCACCGGCGCCAACCCCGGCACCGCGCTGGTCTTCCAGACCTTCGCGCTGCTGCCCTGGCTGACCGTCCGGCAGAACGTCGAGCTCGGCCTGGAGGCCCGCGGGGTGCCGCCCCGGGAGCGCGCCCGGGCCGCCGCCCAGGCCATCGACCTGATCGGCCTCACCGGCTTCGGGTCCGCCTACCCCAAGGAGCTCTCCGGCGGCATGCGCCAGCGGGTCGGCTTCGCCCGGGCGCTGGTCGTCGAACCGGACGTGCTGATGATGGACGAGCCGTTCTCCGCCCTCGACGTGCTCACCGCCGAGAACCTGCGCGGCGAGCTGATGGAGCTGTGGGACTCCGGCCAGTTCCCGACCCGGGCCGTCGTGCTGGTCACCCACAACATCGAGGAGGCGGTGCTGATGGCCGACCGCGTCGTGGTCCTCGGCGCCCGCCCGTACGGGACCATCCGGGAGACCGTCGAGGTCGACCTGGAGCGGCCGCGCGACCGCAACTCGGCCGCCTTCGACGAGCGGGTGGACCGGGTGTACCGGATCATGACCGGCCGCCCCAAGGACACCCGGACGCCCGGCCGCACCGACCAGCCGGGCCCCGACCCCGACCGCCGCACCGTCGCCAGCACCCCGCTGCCCACCGCCGGCGTCGACGGCCTCTCCGGTCTCGCCGAGACGATCGCCCACCGGGGCGGCGGCTGCGACCTGGCCGGCCTCGCCGACGAGCTCGGCCTGGACATCGACGACCTGCTCCCCCAGGTCGACGCCCTCGACCTGCTCGGCTTCGCCGAGGTCCACGGCGACGACCTGCTGCTCACCGACGCCGGCGCCGCCTACACCGGGGCGGACGCCCAGGACTCCCGCGCCCTCTTCGCCGCCGCGGCCCTGGAGGTCCCGCTGATCAAGCTGATCGCCAACAGCCTCGGCGACCGGCCCGGCGCCACCGTCCGCACCGGCTTCCTGCGCGACCTGCTCGGCCGCCACTACACCGTCGAGCAGACCGACCGGCAGCTGGAGACCGCGACCGACTGGGGCCGCTACGCGGGGCTCTTCGCGTACGACGCCGACCGGCAGGAGTACCGGCTGGACGCCCCGGAGCGCTGAGGGCTCAGCCCGTCGCCGGGCGGCGGCGCACCGCGCGGGCCGCGCGGGCGAAGGGCTGCGGCGCGGTCGCACCGGCTGGGGCGGCACCGTCGTCGCCGCCGTCGCGGCGGTCGGGCAGGTCGTGGGCGATCAGCGCGGCCTCGGTGAGCAGCCCGCGCACCTCGGTGGCCCGGTAGAAGATCCGGGTCCCCTCCCGCCGTGCCACCACCAGCCCGGCCGCCCGGAGCTTCGCCAGGTGCTGCGAGGTCGCCGCGACGTGCGCCCCCAGCAGCTCGGCCAGCTCGCTCACCGGCAGCTCCCGGCGGCTCAGCGCCCACAGCAGCCGGTACCGCGACGGGTCGGCCACCGCCTTCAGCACCGCCACCGCCCGCTCCGCCGCATCGGCGTCCCAGGCCTCTTCCCGCGCACCACCCATACAGGGATCGTACCGATCCGTACCCGGGCACCCGGAGCCGGGAATCCCCGCCGCCCGCGCCGACGGCGGCCGCCGGGTGAATGAAGCGCGACAGAACCGGGGGTACGTGCCGCCGCGGCGCCTAGCCTGGGCCTGGGCCCGGCCGGAACTGCGCACCGGCCGGGCGGAGTTGGTCCTGTCCGCCGCGAGGAAGGGTCGGCCGTGGCTGCCATCAGTGTGATCCCGGGCGACGGCATCGGCCCCGAGGTGGTCGAGTCCGCGCTGGGGCTGGTCGACGCGTTCGGCCTGGGACTGGACGTCGACGTGCTGGACCACGTGGGCGCGGAGCGCTACCGCCGGGAGGGCGTGGCACTGGGCGAGGCGGACCTGGCCCGGGTGGCGGCGAGCGGCGCGGTGCTGCTCGGCGCGATCGGGCGGCCGGACCTGGAGCACACCGGGTACGTGCGCGACGTTCTGCTGGAGCTGCGCTACGCCTTCGACCTGTACGCCAACTACCGGCCGGTGCGCCTGTGGCACGACCGGCTCAGCCCGCTGCGGGACCCGGCCCGGCGCGCCCTGGACTGCGTGATCGTCCGGGAGAACACCGAGGGGCTCTACAGCGGCATCGGCGGGAACCTCCGCGCCTCCTCCGACCACGAGGTGGCCGTCGACGCGGACGTCAACACCCGGCACGGCGTCTCCCGGATCCTGGACTTCGCCTTCGCCACCGCCCGCCGGGAGGTCTGCCTGGTGGACAAGGCCAACGCGGTGCGGGCCGGCGGCCGGCTGTGGCAGGAGTGCTGGCGGCGGGCCGCCGAGCGGCACCCCGACACGGCCACCCGGCACCTGTACGTCGACGCCGCCGCGATGAAGCTGGTCACCGAGCCCGAGCGGTTCGACGTCATCGTGGCCAGCAACTCGCACGGCGACATCCTCAGCGACCTCGCGGCCGCGCTGGCGGGCGGCATCGGGCTGGCGCCCTCGGCGAGCCTCAACCCGGAGAGCGGCTTCGGGATGTTCGAGCCGGTGCACGGCTCGGCGCCGGACATCGCGGGCCGGGGCGTCGCCAACCCCTTCGCCTGCCTGCTGACCGCCGCGCTGCTGCTGCGCCACCTCGGCCACGACACGGAGGCGGCCGCGACCGAGGCGGCTGTCGCCGGATCGATCGCGGCCGGACGGACCACCCCGGACCTCGGCGGCACGCTGAGCACCCGGGAGGCGACGCGCGCGGTCCTCGCCGCCCTGTGACGGCGCCCGCCGGGGGCCGGGACAGCGGGCTCAGGGCGCCGGGTACGCCTCGGGCTCCAGGGTCGAGCTGGTCCGGATCACCTCGGCGACGGTCAACTCGTAGAAGGCGTACCACTTCTCCTTCCCCTGCTGCTGGGCGTTGTGGTGCTCCACGTCGGCGCGCCACCGCGCCAGCGTCTCGGGGTCGCGCCACCACACCAGGGCGAGGCGTTCGCCGTCCTCGGTCTCGTAGTTCTTGACCTGGACGAGGTCGTCCCCGTAGACCGCCCGCACCTTCTTGGCGAGGTAGTCCTCCGTCGTCTCGTACTCGTGGTCGTACTGCTCCGAGAAGCGCGACCTGAAAACGACCAGAATCATCGTTGATCTCCCGTCAGTTCCGGCTGGTGACACGACAGTTCACGCGACTCGTGCAGATCGGGCGGACCGGGCAGGCGGAGCGGGCCGTGCTGACCGCGCGGCTCAGCCGGCCCCGGCGAAGGCCCGCAGCTGCGGGTCGGGCAGCTCGGCGGCGCCGGCGCCGTGCCGGCTGAGGATCCGCCGGGCCAGCTCGCGCAGCCGGTGCTCCTCGGTGAGCGCCAGGGAGTAGCTCTCCTCGCTGAACGCGCAGCGCTCGTACAGGGGCCGGAACCGCTCCGGCATCAGGTCGACCAGTCGGCGCGCGATGGCCTCCTCCGCCTCGTGCCGGGGGTCCGGCAGCCGGGACATCGTCCAGTAGTGCCGGTAGGAGATGTCCGCGATCGCGTCGCCGTCGCCCTTGCGGATCCGCTCGTACGCGGCGAAGGCCCGTTCCCAGTCCCGCTCCCGGTCCAGGCAGGCGACCAGGGTGCGGACGTCCTCGAAGGCGGCGTTCATGCCCTGGCCCATGAACGGCGCCATCGCGTGGCAGGAGTCGCCGACCAGCGCGGCCGTGCCGCCCAGGACCCACCGGTCGCACCGGGTGAGCCGGACGGCGGAGACCGGCTTGGCGCCCAACTGCTCCTCCAGGTCCGGGATTCCGGCCGCCAGCCGGGGGAAGACG
Source organism: Kitasatospora sp. SC0581 (assembly GCF_048159585.1). Classification (NCBI taxonomy): domain Bacteria; kingdom Bacillati; phylum Actinomycetota; class Actinomycetes; order Kitasatosporales; family Streptomycetaceae; genus Kitasatospora; species Kitasatospora sp. SC0581. The sequence continues at coordinate 613,956 of NZ_JBLRWA010000001.1, forward strand.
GCGGCGAACTGCTCGGCCAGGGCCCGCCCGCCGACCGCGGCCCGGTAGGACGGGCGCGGGCCCTCCCGGCGGAAGAACACCGAGCCCGCGAAGCGCCGGCTGGACACCTGCGGGAAGGCCCCGAACAGCGCGTCCCCGGCCGGCCAGTAGTGCATCACCCCGCGGTCGCAGTCGGGCAGGTCCAGGACGATCTCCTGGTAGGCCAGTTCCAGGGTGCTCACCCGCGCCCGGGCGCCCCGCTCGACGAGGGCGCCGCGCACCGCCGAGTGGACGCCGTCGCAGCCGATGACGTGCCGGCACCGCACCCACCGCTCGGCGCCGCCCGCCCCGACCAGCAGCGCGGGCGCCGCCGGGTCGACGGCCAGCACCGGGTGGTCGAAGCGCAGGTCGACCCCCGGCTCGGCCTCGGCCGCGTCCAGCAGCAGCCGGTGCAGCGCCTGCCGCTCGACCGCCCAGATCGCCGCGCCGTCCCGGCTGTACGGGGTGACGGCGGTGCTGCCGTCCGGCAGGTGCCCGCACCTGCCGGTGATCGGCGCGCAGATCCGCCGCACCGCCGCTTCCAGGCCGAGTTCCCGCAGCACCCGCCGGCCCCGCTCGGAGAGAATCACCATCAGCGACCGGCCCTGTCCGGCCGGGATCCGCCGGGGGTCCGCGTGCCGTTCCAGGACGGTCACCCGGCCGTGGCGCCGGGCCAGGTAGAGCGCGGCGACCGGGCCGGCCAGCCCGGCCCCGACCACCACGATGCCGCCGCCCGCCGTCGCGGGCCCGTACGAGTCGCTCATCGGGGCCTCCCGCCGCTACCAGGTGACCGGGAGCTCGCGGACGCCGTAGGCCACGCCGTCGTACTTGAACGGGACGTCGGCGAAGTCGATGGCCAGGCGCAGCGTCGGGATCCGCCGGTAGAGCGTGCCGTAGACGGTCTGGAGTTCTAGGACGGCCAGCGGGCGGCCCAGACAGTGGTGGGGGCCGAAGCCGAACGCCAGGTGGTGCGCGGCGTCCCGGGTGATGTCGAGGCGGTCCGGGTCGGGGAAGTTCTCCGGGTCCCGGTTGGCCAGTTCGCTGGTCAGGATGATGCCCTCGCCGGCCCGGATGACGACGTCGCCGACGGTGATGTCCTCCAGGGCGACCCGGCGGCGGCCGGAGTGCGAGATGTTGAGGTAGCGCAGCAGCTCGTCGACGGCGCGGTTGACCACGCCCGGGTCGTCGGTCTCCCGCAGCACCGCCAGCTGCTCGGGGTTGCGCAGCAGGGCCAGCGTGCCGAGGGCGATCATGTTCCCGGTGGTCTCCAGGCCGGCGACCAGCAGCGTCATGGAGATGTACGACAGCTGTTCGGGGCTGAGCGCGCCGGGGCGGACCTGGGTCTCGATCACCTCGGAGATCAGGCCGTCGGCGGGCTCGCGCAGCTGGCGGTCGATCAGCTCCCGCAGGTAGCCGCGCAGCGCCTCCTGGGCGCCGACCACCATGTCGGGCGAGCTGTCCCGGTGCAGCATCCGGGTGCTCTCGTCCTGGAAGAACTCGTGGTCGGCGTACGGGACTCCGAGCATCCGGCAGATCACCTTGGTGGAGGTCGGGAAGGCGAGGCCGCCGACCAGGTCGGCGGGCCGGGGCCGGGTGAGGAACTCGTCGATGAGCCCGTTGACGATGTCGGCGACCTCGTCCTTGAGCGCGTCGATGTTGCGGATCGCGAAGGGCGGGGAGACCATCCGGCGCTGGCGGGCGTGCTCGGGGTCGTCGAGGGCGACGAAGGAGCGGCCGTCCTTGCGCCGTTCGCGGCTGCCCAGGTCGAAGTGCGGGTAGCCGGACCTGGTCGAGTCGGCGCTGACCCGGGGGTCGACCAGGAGCTTGCGCCCGAGGTCGTAGCCGGTGACCAGCCAGGGGGTGCTGCCGTCCCAGAGCCGGACCCGGACCGGGCCGGCGCCGAGCTCGCGCATGGCGGAGGGCGGGTCGAAGGGGCAGGCGGGCTCCTTCAGGATGGGGAAGCGGGTGAGCTGCCCGGTCGCGGAGCCGCCGGCGGGGTCGCCGGCGGAATCGGTTGCGGACCCGGTCGCGGAACCGGTCGCGTCGTCGATGGTCACGGAATCTCCCTTCCTCGCCGCGCCGCGCGGGGTCCCGCCGGGCGGCCCTTCGTGGTCTGTCACCCGTGCAGGGCCCGGGCGATCTCCCGCAGGTCCTGTGCCGCGAGGACCGAGCGGATCGGCACGCGCACCCCGAGCTCCTCGCGCAGCGCGCCGATCAGCCGCCCCGCGAGCAGTGAATTGCCGCCCAGGTCGAAGAAGTTGGCCTCCGGCTCGACCCGCGGCAGGTCGAGCAGCCGGGCGATCGTGCGGTACAGCCGCTCCTCCCGGGAACCGGGGTCCGCGCCGCCATCGGATCCGGTCGCACGGTCCGAGGCAGGACGGTCCGGCGCGGTGCGGTCCAGGGCGGCGCGGTCGATCTTCCCGTTCGGGGTGGTGGGGAAGGCGTCGAGCACCTCGATCCGGGCCGGCACCATGAACTCCGGCAGCACGTCGGCGAGTCGGGCGCGCAGCGCCGCGGGGTCGAGGGCGGCGCCGGGGCTCGGGGTGACGTAGCCGACCAGGCGCGCGTCGGCCTGTCCGCCCCGCACCAGCACCGCGGCCAGGTCCACGTCGGGCTGCCGGGTGAGCCGGTCCTCGATCTCGCCCAACTCGACCCGGAAGCCGCGCAGTTTGACCTGCCCGTCGGCCCGGCCGGCGAAGTGGAACCGGCCGTCGGCGGTGCGCCGGCCGCGGTCGCCCGAGCGGTACATCCGGGCGCCGGGGGGACCGAACGGGTCGGGCAGGAAGCGGGTCGCGGTCAGCCCGGGGCGGCCGACGTAGCCGCGGGCCAGCCCGGAGCCGCCCAGGTAGAGCTCGCCCTCCGCGCCGTCGGCCACCGGCCGCAGCCGCTCGTCCAGCACGTACACCCGCGCCCCGGTCCAGGGGGCGCCGATGTCGACCCCGTCCGCCGCGTCGATCGGCCCGGCGAGGGTGCAGCCGACGGTCACCTCGGTGGGGCCGTAGCCGTTGAACATCCGGCGCCCGGGCGCCCAGGCGCCCAGCAGTGCGGGGGTGCAGGCGTCGCCGGTGGAGGTCACCGTGCCGCCCTGGAGCACGTTCTGACTGTTCGTCACGCTCAGCGCGGCGGGCGGCAGGGTGGCGTGGTCGATCGCGTGCCTGGCCAGCGTCCCGTGCAGGGCGTCGCCCGGCAGCAGGTCCTCGTCGTCGGCGACCACCAGGGCGGCGCCGTGCAGCAGGGCCAGCGAGAGGTCCCAGAACCCGGCGTCGAAGCTGACCGAGGCCCAGGAGAGCACCCGCTCGCCGGGGGCCGGGCGCAGGTGCTCCGCCTGGGTGGCGACCAGGTCGGCGACGCCCTCCTGGGGGACGGCGACGCCCTTCGGCGTGCCGGTGGAGCCGGAGGTGTAGATCACGTACAGCAGGTGGTGCGGCGACAGCGGAGCCAGGCGCTCGTCCTGCCGGACGTTCCCGTCGCCGTACCGGGCACAGGCCGCCGCGCACTCCGCGGAGTCGAGCACGACCTCGTCCAGTTCCACGCCCTCGGGCCGGGCGGCCGCGGTGCGCAGCAGCAGCCGCGGCGCCGCGTCCCGCACCATGAAGGCCTTGCGGGACGCGGGGTAGCGGGGGTCGAGCGGCAGGTAGGCGCCGCCCGCCTTGAGCACGGCCAGCTGGGCCACCACCAGCTCGGGCGAGCGCGGCACGGCCAGCGCCACCAGGTGGTCCGGGCCGACGCCGCGGTCGATCAGCAGCCGGGCCAGCCGGTTGGCCCGGGCGTTGAGCCGGCCGTAGTCGAGCGCGGTGTCCCGGTACAGCACGGCCGTCGCCCCGGGGCGGAGCGCCGCCTGCTCCTCGAACAGTTCGGCGACCGTACGGGCTCGCGCGGCCGCGGGTGCGGCCACCGTACGGACGGGCGCGGTCACGGCGCCTCGCCCAGCCGCGGGCGGACCTCGGTGGCGAACAGCTTCAGGCTGCGCGACATGCTCTCCAGCGACTGCTGGCCGTAGTCGAGCTGGAACAGCACCACGTCAGTCCCCAACTCGGCCTCGATGCGCCGCAGTTGCTCGACAGCGCTGCGCGGGGAGCCGATCACCGCCAGGCCCGCCGCCTCGCTGGGGCCGGCCTGGTGCTTGTCGACCATGGCCTCGCGGTAGCCCTGGTAGGAGGTCGAGCTGCGCTCGCGCCAGGACTCCGCGGCCGCGCCGAAGGTGTCCCAGTGCCGGCGCAGCGCGGCGTTGCCCTCCGCCACGGCCTCCTCGTCGGAGTCGGCCAGGTACAGCGCGACGCTGATCGCGACCTGGGGCCGGCGGCCGGCGTTCTTCGGCGCCGCGGCGAAGCGCTGCCGGTACAGGTCGATCATCTCCCGTACCTGGCCGACCTGTTCGCGACTGGGGGCGGAGGCGATCAGCAGGTTGTAGCCGGAGTCGCCGATCCACTCGAAGCTGGAGCGGGTGATCAGCGCGGCGGCCCACACCGGGGGGTGGGGGTCCTGGGTGGGCAGCGGGAGGGAGTCGGCGTCCCGGTAGCGGAAGAAGAGGGTGTCCTCGCTCACCCGGGACTCGGTCCACAGCCGCACCACCGCGTCCACCACCGCCCGGAACCGGTCCTTGCTGCTGTCCAGGTCGATGCCGAAGGCGTCGAACTCGTACGGCAGGAAGGCGCGGGCGAAGCCGACGTCCAGCCGGCCGCCGCTGAGCGCGTCGAGCTGCGCGGTGCGGGCCGCGAGCTGGATCGGGTGGTGGAAGGAGGCCTGGATGCCGCCGGTCATCAGCCGCACCCGGCTGGTGCGCGCGGCGACGGCGGAGAGGAAGGCGAGCGGGTCGGGGCAGTAGCCGCCGTAGGCGTGCAGGTAGTGCTCGGTCATCTTGACGTACTCGAGGCCGAGGTCGTCGGCCAGTTCGGACACCGCCAGCAGGTTGCCGTAGTACTCCTCGGCGCTGCGCACCAGCGGCGGGGTGTCGGGCAGCAGGGATATTCCGTAGGTCGTCATCTCTGGGCCTCCGTGGTCGGGTCCGGTGGTGCGTCGGGCAGGGCGCCGCGGCCGCCGAGGGACCAGTACGCGCGCAGTCCGTGGACCAGCGGCCGCGGCCGTCCGTCGTCCGCCGCGGCGGCCCGGTAGACCTCGCCGAAGAGCACCACGTGGTCGGCGACGGTCACCGAGCCGGTGATCCGGCAGTCGGCGACGGAGTGCGCGGCCCGGTCGAGGTGCGGGCCGGCCCAGTCCGGGCGGGCGGTCCACCCGACGTGCTCGAAGCGGTCGGGCCCCCGGGCGGCGAAGAGTTCGGCGACGGCGCGGGCCCGGTCGTCGAGCAGGTTCACCGCGAAGCCGCCGCTCCGTTCGAGGACGGCGAGGGTACGGCTGGAGCGCTGCAGGCACACCAGCAGGGTGGGCGGGTCGGCCGACACGCTGGAGATCGCCGTGCAGGTCGTGCCGTACGGCCGGCCGGCCTCGTCTGCGGCGGTGATGACGGCGACGCCGGCGGGGAAGCCCGCCATCAGGGTTCTGAACGCGGTCGCGGAGACCGGTCCGGCCGTCGTGCGGCCGCCGGCCCCCGTCATGGGCGTGGGGGGCATGGGGAGGAACCTCCTGGCGTCCCGTCGGGAACCGACGGTCGCGCTGTCCTCGGTCACGGTGTACGTCCTGGTCACGGCGTACGTCCTGGTGCGCGGCCTGGTCCTCGGCCGCCGCACACCGACTCTGGCACGGGCCCCGGCCGGGCCGTTCGGCGGAAAAAGATTTGCGAAAGAGGCGCTCCGCCCGCGCTGGTCGGGGCGGCCGGGCGGGGGCCGGAGTCGGGGCCGGGACGGCCCGCACCACGTCGGGCGCCAGGGCGGCGGCGATCAGCCCGGTATCCCCGGTGGCGGCCGCGAGCCGGAAGGCCGCCACCGCCTCGCGGTGGCGCTCCGGCTCCACCGGGTGCCGCTCCAGCGGGGACCGCACCTTCTGCCGGGCCCGGCTGGCCAGCTTCTTGGCGGTGGTCCGGCTGCGGTCGAGGAGCGCGCCGATCTCGTCGAAGGGCACCCCGAAGACGTCGTGCAGCACGAACGCGACCCGCTCGGCCGGGCTCAGCGCGTGCAGGACCACCCGCAGGGCGAGGCCCACCGACTCGGCCGCCAGCGCCTCCTGTTCCGGGTCCGCCTCCGCGCCGGGGCCGCAGGTGTGCGTCAACTCCTCGCTCCCGCACCGCTGTTGGCCTCCCGACCGGCTGCGCAGCGCGTCCAGGCAGACCCGGGAGGCGACGGTGCGGATCCAGCCGGGCAGGTTGCGCACCGCCGTGGTGTCGGCGCGGTCCAGCCTCAGCCAGGTCTCCTGCACCGCGTCCTCGGCCTCCTCCCGGGAGCCGAGGATGCGGTACGCGAGCCCCAGCAGCGCCGTTCGGCTCTCCTCGAAGAATTCCGCCAGCAGTTGGCGCTGATCCATCGGTCACCTTCCGGGTTCACGGTCCGTCGTACTGATGACCCGCGCACCGCGGGGCTTGTGACTCACGACCGTTCGAAGGAGAGTTCCGATGACGGAGGCCGTCGCCGAGATCCCCGCGTACACCGCGGGCACCTGGAGCATCGACAAGGCCGACCCGCACATCACCCTGGACGTCCAGGCCTCGCTCGACGCCTGAGCCCGGCCCGGCGGGACGCCCTCTGCCCGTGTGAGGTACGGGCAGAGGGCACCGGCCGCACGCCGGGGTGGCGGCGTGCCGGCTGTACGGCGTACGGGCTTCGCGGTGTGCCGCCCGCGCGGGGTGTCAGCCGCGGTCGGCGCCGCCGGTCACAGGCCGTCCGCCTCCAGGATGTAGCCGCGGCCCCACACCGTCCGGATGCAGAGGCCGACCTCGGAGATCCGCCTCCGCAGCCGCATGATCTGCAGGTCCAGGGCGTTCCTGGAGATCGCTCCGGTGGCCCGGACCACCTGCTGCTCCAGCTCGGCCCGGTACACCACCTCGCCGTAGTGGGCGACGAGTTCCTCCATGATCCCCACCTGGGTGGTGGAGATGGCGACCGAGTTGCCGCCGAAGCAGAGCACCCCGGTGGAGTCGACGGTCGGGACCCTGCGCCCGTACACGCGTTGGGACAGCGCCTGGATGCGCGCCTCGACGTCCCCGCGCGGGGCCGGCGACCTGATCCAGTCCTCCCCGGGGTCGACGCACACGGGAGCGTCATTGCCGGCCTCCACGACGAGCAGGCAGGGAATTCCCGCCTTTCGGCAGTGATTCCGTTTGTCCGCCTCGATGGGCCATCGTATTAACGTGACACCTTTGCTCAAGGGTGTCTCCCTCGTCAGAGAAAAAGGCAGTCTCGGCTTTCCTTGCTTTCTCGTACGAACCGCCCCGAAGGCAGTGGGAATCGACGCCCGGCGCGGCTCACGGCCGGGCCCGCGGCCTCCCGCCGGGGCGGGGCTCCGCAAGGCCCGGTTGCACACGTTCACCGACTGGTAAGCACACGTTTGCTGCTGGGCACTCGGCCCTCGGCAGCGCCGTGCCCGCCCCCCTGGAATCCGGGAGCGGGCGCGACGTACCGGTGGTTCGGACCACCTCCTACCTTGCCCGAGCTCTATCCGCGCACCCGCGTGACATGGGTCACGGACGGGGGCGCAGACCCTTTCCGGCCACCGTCACCTCGTCGGCGGACGAACCGCCCGCCGGTCGGGGTCCGGCCGGCTCCGGAGTACTCGACTCCGGGGTGGTCGGCTCCGGGGCCGGCTCCGGGGCGGCCGGCAGCTGTCCGGCGCGCTGCCGGAACCCGGCCCAGGCCAGCACCGCCGCCACCGCCGTGGCCGCGGCGGCGATCCCGATCGACAGCTGGTAGCCGTGCAGGAAGGAGTCGACGGCCGGCTGCCGGAACGGCTCGCCGAGCGCCTCCACCACCGTGTGCAGCCGGCCGCCGCCGACCTCCCGCGACCGCTCCAGCACCTCGGCCCGCTGGGCCCCGTCCAGCCCGGCCGTCTTCTCCTGCCAGGCGGAGACCGCCGAGTTGACGCCGACGGCGCCCAGCACCGCGAGGCACACCGAACTGCCGATCTGCCGCGAGGCGTTCAGCACGCCCGAGGCGGCACCGGAGGCCCCCGGGGGCACGTCCCGCATGGCCACGTGGGTCACGGCGGGCACGAAGGTGCCGAACCCGCCGCCGTACAGCACGTACCCGAGCGCGCTGACCGCGAAGGGCGTGGTCCCGGCCCGGCTGAGCAGGAACACCCCGACCGCGGCCAGCAGGATCCCCGAGACGGCCACCGTCACCGAGCGGAACCGCGAGTCCAGGCGGCCGCCGAACTGCGCCATGGTGAGGAACGGGATGTTCATGAACAGCCACGACAGCCCGGTGCGCAGCACCGACCAGCCCGCCACGTCCTGGAAGTACAGCGTCACCCAGAACAGCGCGCCGCTCATGCCGCCGTAGCACAGCAGGTAGATCCCCGAGGCGCTCGCGAAGCTGCGCGCGCGCAGCAGGGCGGGCGGCATCATCGGGTGCGGGGCACGGCGCTCCCACCCGAGGAAGGCCAGCAGCAGGACCACCCCGGCCGCCAGCGGGAACGCCACCACGGCCGAGCCCCACGGGTGGTCGGCGGACTCGACGAAGCCGAGCGTGAGGCAGACCAGCCCGAGCGCGCTGAGCACGATCCCCGGCACGTCGAGCCGGCGGGCCTGCGGGTTGCGCGACTCCCGCACCGCCAGGAAGGTGCAGGCGATGCCCAGGGCGGCGAACGGCAGGTTGATCCAGAAGACCGACTGCCAGCCGAAGAAGGTCAGCAGGATGCCCCCGCCGACCGGGCCCGCGCCGAAGCCGGTGCCGCCGATCGCCGCCCAGGCGCCGATCGCGGAGGCCCGCTGCTCCTTCGGGTAGGTCTCCGTGATGATGGACAGCCCCAGCGCGAGCATCGCGGCCCCGCCCAGGCCCTGCACCGCCCGGAAGGCGATCAGCGAGAGCGCGTTCCAGGCCACGGCGCAGGCGACGACGCCGATCGAGAAGACGACCATCCCGGTCAGGAAGATCCGCTTGCGGCCGTACCGGTCGCCGAGCGCCCCGCTGGCCGGGATGACCGCGGCCAGGCTCAGCGAGTACGCGCTGATCACCCACTCCAGCTCGGCGGCGCCCATGTGCAGTTCGCTCTGCATCGACGGGAGGGCCACGTTCACGATGGTCAGGTCGAGCGAGGTCATGAACGTGGCCATGCACATCGCGAACAGGGTCAGCCGCCGGCGTCGCGACTCCGTGAGGGAGAGGGTCATGGCCTCTCGCCCCTCCGGAGTCGTGTGATATGTGTGATACCCAGTGTGATCATCCCGCGCTCCAAGTAAGGTCCACGAACGACGGGGGCGGCTCGCCGCCCCCGTAGTGATGACCCCTCCCGACCGAGGAATGTGACCGTGCCCGACCACGATCGGCTGGCAGAGCAGTTCGAGCGGCACCGGCCGCACATGCGGGCCGTGGCGTACCGCATGCTCGGCTCGCACGCGGAGTCCGAGGACGCCGTCCAGGAGACCTGGATCAGACTCAGCCGCAGCGACGCCGACGAGGTGGCGAACCTCGCCGGCTGGCTCACCACGGTGATCGGCCGGATCTGTCTGAACATCCTCCGCTCCCGCGCCGCCCGGCCCGAGGACCCGGTCGGGGTGCACCTGCCGGACGTCGTCGTCGGGCAGGAGCCGTCCAACGGCCCGGAGGACGAGGCGCTGCTGAGCGACTCGGTCAGCCTCGCCCTGCTGATCGTGCTGGACACCCTCGCCCCGGCCGAGCGGGTCTCCTTCGTCCTGCACGACATGTTCCACCTGCCCTTCGACGAGATCGCGGCCGTCGTCGGGAAGACCCCGGCGGCGGCCCGCAAGCTCGCCAGCCGGGGGCGCCGCCGGGTGCAGGAGGAGCGCGAGGCGGACTCCGGCGGCGACTTCGCGACCCGCCGCACGCTGGTGAACGCCTTCTTCGCGGCGGCCCGGGACGGCGACCTGGACGGGCTGGTGGCCGTCCTCGACCCGGACGTCGAGCTGCGCGCGGACGGCGGGCCCGCCCTCGCCGCCGCCACCGCCTCGATCCGCGGCGCCCGGCCGGTGGCGGGGCGCGCCTCGCTGTTCCGCCAGGGCGGGGTGGCGGTCTTCCCGGTGCTGGTCAACGGCGTCCCCGGCGCCCTGGTCACCCGGGACGGCGCGCCGACCTCGGTCATGGGCTTCTCGGTGCGCGGCGGGCGGATCACCCGGATCCAGATCCTGCTGGACCCGGAGCGGGTCGGCGCGGTCGACTTCGCCGCCTTCACCGCGTAGCGGGGGCGGTCCGGGAAGGGTCCGGGAACGCCGGTGGGGCGCCTCCCTCGGGGGCGCCCCGGCTCGCTGCGCGCGCTACCGCTCCACCTCCGGCCCGACGCCGACGGTGATCGCCCGCGAGGGGCAGAGGTGGGCGGCCTGCCGCACCCGGTCCCCGAGTTCGTCCGCCACCTCCGCCCCGAGCAGCCGGACGGTGCCGTCCTCGTCCCGCTGGGCGAAGACCTCGTCCGCGGTGATCACGCACATCCCCGAGCCGATACAGCGCTGTCGGTCGACCGTCACCCGCATGGTTGTCCCTCTTCTCCGTTCGTTTCCGGTTCCCGGGCCCCGCCCGGGATGCTCAGCGCGGGAGCAGCCGCACCGGCAGGGAGCTGTAGCCGTTGAGGAAGGCGGACCGGATCCGGGTGGCCGGCCCGGTCACCTCCACGCCCCGCACCGCCTCGGCCAACACGCCCAGCAGCGCCCGCAGTTCGACCCGGCCGAGGAAGGCGCCCAGGCAGAAGTGGGCGCCGTGGCCCAGCGCGACGTGCTTGTTCGGGGAGCGGGAGAGGTCGAAGGAGCGCGGCTCGGCGAACGCCCGCTCGTCGTTGTTGGCCGAGATGTTCCACAGCGACACGATGTCCCCCGCCCGCACCTCCTGGCCGCCGATCAGCTGGTCGCGGGTGGCGGTGCGGGCGAAGTGGAACGCCGGGGTGGCCCAGCGCAGGGCCTCCTCCACGGCGGAGTCGAGGTCCACCCGGCCGTCCCGGAGCGCCCGCCACTGCGCGGGGTTCTCGGCCAGCGCCTTGACCGTGCTGACGGCGGAGACCCGGGAGGACTCGTCGCCGCCGATGATCAGGCTGTAGCAGTTGAGCGCGATGTCGTCCAGGCTCAGCGGCTCGCCGTCGACCAGGCCGGTGGCGAGCGTGCTGATCACGTCCTCGCCCGGGGACTCGCGCCGCTGCTGCGCCAAGTCCATGAAGTACAGCACCAGTTCGTTGCGGGACTCGAGCGAGTCGAGCTCGTCCGCCCCGGTCAGCGCGCCCTTGCTCCAGTGCAGCAGGTCCGGCCGGTCCGCCTCCGGGACGGACAGCAGGTCGCAGATGGTGTTCATCGGCACGTGCTCGGCGACGTCGGTCGCGAAGTCCACGGTGTCGGCGTCGAGCGCGGCGCCGACCAGGCCGGCGGTGCGCCGCTCGACCTTGCGGGCCACGGTGTCGAGGACCTTCGGCGACAGCGCCCGCCACAGCAGCGCGCGCAGCCCGCGGTGGCGGGGGCGGTCGGTGACGGCGAGCATCCGGCCGCCGGCCGAGTCGTCGCCGCGCAGGAGCACGTCGAGCACGGTGCCGCGGCCCGAGGCGAGCGCGCCGGCGGCGCCGTAGCAGGCGACCACGTCGGCGTACCCGGCCACCACCCAGAAGCCCGGCCGGTCGGCCGCGGCGGCATGCCAGTACACCGGCTCGTTCGCCCGTACCCCGGCGAAGAACTCGAAGGGATCGTGCGCCAGGAAGGTGCGTGAGTCGGTCAGGTCGAGCGAGGCGGTCACGGTTCGGCTCATCGTCCACAAACCCCACGGAAGACGGGAAACGCACTGCGTGCAGTGCTCGGCACGGGCCCGGTGACCGGATCCTCACAGAGGCCCGAACCGGCCCGCGCCAGTTGTGTCGGATCTCTTTCAGTTGTGTCAGAACTCTTTCGTGGCCGGTCCGGTCAGGGAGGAAGAGCCGAAAGATTGCGGACACCTGCCGAAGCACCCGTACTCCGAAGCGGAGGAGTTCCGTCATGCTTCGTACCCGCCGCGACCACTGCCTGCGGACACTGGTCCGAGCGCCCGCGGCCACGGCACGGCTGGTCTGCCTCCCGCACTCCGGCGGCAGCGCGGCCGGCTACGGCCCGTGGTCCACCGCCCTCCCCCCGACCGTCGAGCTACTGGCGGTGCAGTACCCGGGGCACGGCGACCGCTTCGGCGAACCGCCGTCCACCGACGTGCGCGCGCTGAGCGCGGAGCTGGCCTCCGAACTCCTGCGCCTGCCACCGCTGCCCACCGTGCTGTTCGGGCACAGCCTCGGGGCCCTCGTCGGCTACGAGACCGCCGTCACCCTCGGCACCCTGGGGCGCCCGCCGGCCGGCCTGCTGGCCTCCAGCTGCCCGCCGCCCGGCCGGGCCGGACGGATCCGGGCCGGCGGACTGTCCGACGAGGTCCTGTGGTCCCTGATCCGCTCCCTGGGCGGCATCGACCCGGACCTCCCCGAGGAGCCGGAGGTCGCGGAGGCCGTCCTGCCCGTCCTGCGCGCGGACCTCACCGCGCACGAGCAGTACCGGGTGGAGCCGCGGACCGCGCCGCTGGCCTGCCCGGTCCGCTGCCACCACGGCACCCTGGACCCGCTGGTCGACCGCGCCCTGGTCGCCGAGTGGGCGGCCGTCACCACCGGGCCGTTCAGCCTCCTCGAACGCGAGGGCCACCACTTCCACCTGTTCCAGCACCCCGAGGGCGTCCTCGCCGACCTCGCCGCCTTCCTCGACGCGGTGACCGTCGACGCGGTGACCGTCGACGCGGCGGCCACCGGCGCGACGGCCGCCCCGGCACCGCGCCTCCCCGCCCCGAGCACCGCCGTCCCGAGCACCGCCGTCCCGAGCACCGCCGACCCGGGCGACTCCACCCCGGGCGACTCCACCCCGCGCCCGGCGCGGGCCCTCTGATGCGGAGCTGACCATGACCGAAGCCGTCACCGAGACGATCACCGACCTGACCTACTCCACCTACCTCCAGATGGACACCCTGCTCTCGCTCCAGCAGACCCGCTTCCCCGAGTCCACCGACCGGAGCGTCGCCCTGGCCGAGCACTTCTTCATCGTCGCCCACCAGTCCTGCGAGCTGTGGCTCAAACAGATCGTGGCCGACCTCCGGCTGGCCCGGGACCTCCTGAACGCCCCCGGCGACCCGGCCGGCGGAGCCGAGGACGGGGTCGAACTCCTCCAGCGGGCCGCCGAGTTGCTCCGCGTCCTGCACGAGCAGGTGATCGTCCTGGAACGCCTCCCGCTGCGGCACTTCGTCCGGTTCCGGCCCTACCTCGGCACCGCCAGCGGCGCCCAGTCGCAGCAGTTCCGGGTGCTCGGCCGGCTGCTGGAGGACGGCACCGAGACGAGCGAGCTGTACCGGGCCTTCCTGGCCGACGCCCACCGGCAGGGCCTGAGCGCCGCCGACGTCTGCCGCCTCGGCGTCGCCTGCGGCGGCCCGCACCGGGTCGCCGAGGCGCTGCTCGACGTGGGCAACGGCTACTGGCGCTGGAAGGTGGCCCACCTGGGCCTGGTGACCAAGATGGTCGGCGGGCAGCAGGGCACCGGCGGCACCTCCGGGGAGGACTACCTGCTGCGCCGGATCACCCTCCCGTTCCGCGACCTGCGGCAGCTGCGCGGCAACCCGCACACCGAGGTGCTCGCCACCAGCCCGGTGTAGGGCCCCTGCCTCCCCATCGTCCGAAGCCCGAAGCCCGAAGTCCGTAGGAGCGACCGAGCCATGCTGCACGTCGACGTGGCATCCATGACCGCCCGCCAGCGCCAGCGCCTGCTGCTGTGGAGCGTGGTCCCCCGGCCGATCGCCATGGTGAGCACGGTCTCCCCCGGCGGGGCCGTCAACCTGGCGCCCTTCTCGTACTACACGGCCGTGGGCTACTCCCCGATGGCGCTGCTCTTCTGCGCCAGCCGGCGGGCCGACGGCACCGAGAAGGACTCCTGCCGCAACGCCCGCCTCCCCGCCGAGGGCGGCACCGGGGAGTTCACCGTCAACGTCCTGATCGAGAAGCACGCCGAGGCCGCCACCACCACGGCGAAGCCGCTCCCGTACGGCGAGTCGGAGTACGAGCTGGCCGGGCTGCGCGCCCTGCCCGGGCACGCCGTCCGCTCGCCGCGCATCGACGGCTCGCCGCTCGCCTTCGAGTGCCGCACCTCCTCGGTCGTGCCGGTCGGCGACCACTCCGTGGTCATCGGCGAGGTCGTCCACGTCGTCGCGGAGGAGGGACTGGTCGACGAGACCGGCTTCCACCTCGACCTGGACCGGCTGGGGTCGGTCGGCCGGATGGGCGCCGCCGAGTACGTCCGCACCCTGGACCGCTACGCCGTCGGCGGCTGACACCCGTCCGGCGGGACCTCGGCCCCCGGCCGTCACCTCCTCCGCGCCCGAACCGTTGCAGCAACGGGACGCCCGGCAGTGCCGGACGCGGCCCCGGAACGGTCGGGCGAGGTGTGAGGACACGGCTGGTGGACGTCTACGAGGCTGTCGAGACCCGTCGGGCGGTGCGGGGGTTCACCGACCAACCGGTGCCGAGGGAGGTGCTCGAACGGGTGCTCGCGGCCGCGTCCCGCGCCCCCTCCGGCGCCAACCTCCAGCCCTGGCACACCTACCTGGTCACCGGGGAGCGGCTGGAACGGCTCAAGCGGCTCGCCGTCGCCCGCGCCTCCTCCGGCGACCAGGGCGACGACCCCGAGTTCGAGATGTACCCGCCCGAACTCAAGTCCCCCTACCAGGAACGGCGCCGGGAGGCCGCCGAACAGCGCTACCGCGCCTTCGGCATCCCCCGCGAGGACCGGGACGCCCGGCAGCGGGCCGTCGTCCGGAACTGGGACTGCTTCGGCGCGCCCACCGCGCTGTTCAGCTACATCGACCGGTCGATGGGCCCGGCCCAGTGGGCCGACCTCGGGATGTACCTGCAGACCGTCATGCTGCTGCTGCGCGCCGAAGGGCTGCACAGCTGCCCGCAGATGGCCTGGTCCGTCTACCACCGCACCGTCGCGGACGTCCTGTCGCCGCCCGCCTCCCTCGTGCTCTTCTGCGGCCTCTCCGTGGGCCACCCCGACCCGGCCGCCCCCCGCTACCGGGTGGGCCGGGCTCCGCTCGACCAGACGGTCACCATCCTCGACTGACCGCTCCCGACACCGCCTTGCCCCTTCACCTCCTTGCCCCTTCACCGTCCGACGGCTCCACGTCCGACGGCTCCACCGACGTACCGCGGAGGCGACCTCCCGTGCCCGAGAGCCCGGCCCCGACGCTCATACCCGGCCGCGCCCCCGTCCCCGTCTACCGGGGCATGGACCGCGCGGCCCTCGACCGCCAGTACACCCCCAGCCACCGCGTCCCCGACCTCCGGGCCTACCTGGACCGCTACGCACGGGACAGCGCGAACGCCCGCCGCCGCCACCCCGTCCTCACCGGCCTCCCGTACGGCCCGCACCCGGCCGAGACCCTCGACTACTTCCCCGCCCCCGACGGCCCCGCCGGCCCTGACGGCCCGCCCCCGCTCCTGGTCTTCGTCCACGGCGGCAACTGGCAGGAACTGTCCAAGGACGACTCCGCCTTCCCCGCCCCGCCGCTGCTCCGGGCCGGCGCCGCCGTCGCGGTCGTCGGCTACGGCCTGGCCCCCGCCACCCGGCTGGACGACATGGTCGCCATGGTCCGGCGCGCCGTCCACTGGCTCCACCGCCACGCCGACGCCCTCGGCTTCGCCCCCGACCGCCTCCACCTGGCCGGCCACTCCGCCGGCGCCCACCTCGCCGCCATGGCCCTCCTCCCCCGCGTCCCCGGCACCCCCCACCACGGGCCCGACGTCTCCGCCGCGATCGCCGGCGCCACCCTGCTGAGCGGCATGTACGACCTGGAACCCGTCCGCCTCTGCTACGTCAACGACACGCTCGCCCTCGACCCGGCCGCCGCCCACCGCAACAGCCCACTGCACCACCTCCCGCCGCGCCTGCCCCCGGTCGTCCTCGCCCGCGGCGCCGACGAGACCGCCGAGTACGCCCGCCAACACGCCCTGATGGCCGCCGCCCTACGCCCCCGCACCGCCCTCACCGACCTCGTCGCCCCCGCCCACAACCACTTCTCCCTCCCCTACGCACTCGCCGCCCCCGGCTCCCCCCTCGGCACCGCCGTCCTGACCGCACTCGCCCGCGGCAGGCCCCGGAGCGTTCCGGCCGGCCGTTCCAGTCGGGAGTGAAACCGCAGGCCGGAGGGGGTGGAACCGGTGTCCTTCGCGGTGGACCTCGACGACGACCGGCCGTTCCGCACCGTGGGCGTGCACGACGCGCCGAACTACTTCCCCAACGGCACCTCCTGGGCCCCGGCCCACGCCGGGCAGTAGCCGGGGAGGGCCGGGCGGAGGGACCGGGGCGACTCCGGGTACGGGCGGCGGAGCGGACCGCCCGGCGCCGCCCGCCTCGTGCACCCCGGTGCCCGATGCCGCACCGTCAGGCCAGTCGGCCCGCCGAACGCAGGGCGGCCAGCGCGGTGTTGACCGCCTTCGCGGAGTGGTCCTCGCCGGTCAACCGCTGGTGGTAGCCCAGCCCGCCCGGGTTCTCCAGGTTGACCTCGATCACATACGGGTAGGCGAGGTCCAGCCCGGCCCAGAAGATGCCGTGGTCCATCAGCCGCTTGCCCAGCTTCCGGACGAACTCGTCCTCCTCCGGCGTCAGCCGCAGCGGTTCGTAGCGGGCGCCGACCGTGGCGTTGGCCCGGTTGTCGTTCTCCCGGGGGAAGCGCAGGAAGCCGGACACCGGGGTGTCGCCGGCCACGATGACCCGCTTCTCGTTGCTGCGCACGTTCGGGATGTAGGACTGGAGCACCGCGTGCCGCTTCGTCATTCCGATCACGTCACGGCCGTAACTGACCTGACGGGACTGGGCGTTGCCGGTGGCCGAGGAGAGCAGCGCGGTGCGGTTGCGGTCTCGTTCGTTGACCACGAAGACATCCGCCCCGCACCCCTGGTTGGTCGGCTTGACCACCCAGGAGCGCTCCGGGTCCGCCTCGACCAGCCCGTTGAACACCTCCAGGTCGTTGGAGACGTAGGTGACGGGCAGGTGCTCGCGCGGCACCAGCACGCCCAGGTTGCTCTTCGCGTTGAGGTAGAACAGCGCGGTGGCGTCGTTGACGAACGGCACCCGCTGGTTGAGCTGCCAGAGCAGTTGGACGCAGTCGGTGAGCGCCTCCGGGTGCGTTCCGGCCAGCACCCAGACCAGATCGTACTCCTCGGCCGAGGAGTACGACCGGCGGTGCGCCGGGAAGTCGCCGTCGGCGGCGAACTCCTCACTCAGCCGCACCTGGTCGCACACCACCACCGAATCGTGCACGCCGAGCGAGTCGATGTCCCCCACGTGGACCTCGTGGCCCTCCCGGTACAGCGCGGTCGGGATGATCGACTGGTTGTCGAACATCTTGAACCGGTGCACTTCGGAGATCAGGACCAGGATCTTGTACGGCATCAGCACTCCTCCAGGTTCGCCATCAGCCAGGCCTCGGCCCGCAACAACCGTTCCTCGACCTGCTCCGCGTCGGCACCGGCGACGATCACGAAGCACAGGTGCGAGGCGCTGTAGAGGGTGACCGCCCCGGGCTCCAGTTCCTCGTTCACCTGGTAGTGCCGCACCCACGGGAACGGCGGCCGCCCCGGCGCACGTACCGGCCGCCCCTGCGGCAGGACGGACACCGAGCCGTGAACCTCGGTCGGCGGCGCGGCCGGCGGCGGCTGGACGGGCAGCCCGGCGGACTGGCGCAGCACCGAGGTGTGCAGGTCCACCCCGTAGGTGGCCCGGGTGAGCCACGGAATGCGGTCGCCGCCGACCCGCGAGGCGATCTCGCACATCACCAGCTCGTCGTCCGGTGTGTGGAACACCTCCAGGTGGTAGGCGCTGACCGGCGGGACGTCGAAGGCGGACAGCGTCCGGTCGAGGAACTCCTCCAGCCGCCGGGCCATCCCGCTCTCCGGGTGCAGCTGGACCGAGCCGTTGTTCTGCCCGGTGAAGACCCCGAGGCAGCTGCGCAGGTAGCGGGAGGAGGCGACGAAGCGGTAGCCGTCGCCGAGCACCGCGTCGACGTGGTACATCGGGCCGTCGATGAACTCCTCGGCCATCAGGTCCTCGCGCCAGCGCCGCCGGGCGAAGGCGAGCAGTTCCTCGTCCCCGTGCAGCACCGCGATGTCCCGCGAGCCGCCCTGGCTGACCGGTTTGACGACCACGGGGTAGCCGACCGCCTCGATGAAGCCGGTGAGGTCGACGACCGTGTCGAGCCGGGCCCAGCGGGCGGTCGGCACGGCCCGGCCGGCGACCTCCTTCATCACCGCCTTGTCGCGGAACGACCGGGCGCTGTCCGGGGTCTGGCCGCCCAGGCCGAAGTCCGCGCGCATCCGGGCGGCCCGTTCCAGGTCGTACTCGTTGTCGGTGATGATGTGGGTGAACGGCCGTTGCCGGTGCAGCCGGCGGATCGCCAGCTCCGTGTAGGGGACGGCGTCGGAGTCCGGGACGTACTCGTAGCGGGCCAGCCGCTCGGTGTTCTTGAGCTCGTTCTGGCTGAACACCTGCAGCTTGTCGGCGAGTTCGGGGAACATCCCGGGGTAGTCGTGGCCCTGGCCGTAGTTGAGCACGGCGACGTTGGTCATGATGGGTCGGCCTCACAGTGGACGTGCGGTGCGGGAGGGGTGTCGGTCGGTGCGCCGGTGGGGGTCGGCGCGGGCGGTGCGCGGGGCCACCGGAGCGAACACCGGTGCGGCGACTGCGCCGACGACATCGAGGACCTGATCGCCGACCACCGGGAGACGGTCCAGCGGGCGGCGGCCGGGGCCTGAGGGAGGCGCGGGAGGGCCGGGTCGAGCGCCCGGCCCTCCCGCCATTCAGCGGTGGACACGGTTCGCCAGGAAGGTGCCGGCCGAGGCGAGGACCAGCCCGGCCAGGGTCAGCACGCCGAGCGGCTGGTCGAGCAGCACCGCGGCGAAGGCGGCGGTGCACATCGGGACCAGGTAGAACAGGCTGCTGACCTGGCTCGTGCCGTGCCGCTGCAGCAGGTGGTAGAGCAGGCCCACGCCGACGATCGAGTTGATCAGCGCCGTCCACAGCAGCACCGGCCAGTACGAGGCGGTGAACTCCACGGACCAGCCCTCGACCAGCAGCGCGGGAACCAGCGCCGCCGCCGCGGCGGCCAGCAGCTGCACCGCGTTGCCGCCCACCGGCTCCATCCGCGCGCAATGGCGCTTCTGGTGGACGGTGCCGTATGAGATGCCGAGCAGGCCCAGCAACAGGAAGCCGAGGCCCAGCAGGTAGCCGCCGGACAGGTCGATCCGGTCCGCGACGGCCAGCGCGACGCCGCCCAGCCCGAGCACCAGGCCCAGGCACTGGCCGCGGGTGACCCGCTCACCGAGCAGCGGCACCGCCAGCAGCGATGTGGTCAGCGGGTAGAGCGCGATGACCAGCGCGGCGAGCCCGGAGGACACCCCGAGCTTCATGCCCATGTAGATGCTGGAGAACTGCACGCCCTGGACGAGCACACCCGCCACCGCCAGGTGCAGCAGCAGGCGCCCGCGGGGCAGGCGCTCCCGGCGGATTCCGGCGATCGCCAGCAGTACCAGCCCGGCGATCGCGAACCGCAAGGTCGCGAAGGTGTACGGCGCGGCGTGCCGCAGGCCGAGCTTGCCGGAGATGAATCCGGAGCTCCAGACCACCACGAGCGCCACACGCAGGGCCGCGCCGGTCCCCCGGCCCCGCCGCTCGTCGGTCCCCACGGGCGGGCCTGCGTCCGGGACGGCTTCGCGCGCGGCGCCCTCGAGCGGCGGGGTCGGCATCGTCATCTCCGAGCTCCTCTGGATCTCCTCGATTGTTCGATATAGAGCACCGTAGAGCAGAATATCGCTCACGTCGAGACGGGCAGGCCCTGCGGCGACATCCCGGGACCGAAACGCCGACTGCCCCACGGACCGCTGTCCGTGGGGCAGTTGGCGAGCAGGCGGCGACGCCCGGAAGTCAGTAGAGGCTGGAGAAGAGGACCCCCACCAGCTGGGCCGGCTCGTCCGTCTCGTTGCGGAAGCTGTGCGGATGGCCGGCCGAGAACTGGATGCTGTCGCCGGCTCCCAGCACGTGGTCCACCCCGTTGTAACGGACCACCAGCTCACCCCGGGTGACAGTGATCAGATCGGACCCCTCGTGCTGGAGCTCCTCGCCGAGACCGCTGTGCGGCGCGAAGTCACCGGTGACCACCTGGTAGCCGAGCTCCGGGGAGCGCACCACCCGGTAGACCACCCCCGGGGCCCGCTGGAGCTCCTCCTGCCCCTCCCGGGGGAACAGCGCGGGGGTCGCCCGCCCCCGGGAGAAGCCCAGGAAGGAACCGACGTCGTGGCCGAACACCCGGGCGAGCCGGCCGAGCCGCTCCAGCGCGATGTCGGTCTCCCCGCGCTCCAGCGAAGCCAGGAAGGAGACCGACAGCCCGCACTCGGCGGCCACCTGCCGCAGCGACATGCCGCGCTGGGTGCGCAGCCGCTGCAGCACCTCGCCGGGGCGCGGGAAGCCCAGCTCCGGATCGCGGGGTCCGGGAGCGCCGGTGGAGGGTGCCGAATCAGCCATGATCGCATCCTAGGCGCCGCAGACCTGCCCACCAATGCCCGTGCACGCCCGCTCCCGGGCCTCGCCCGACGCGGCCCCGGAACCCGCCCCCCACGCCTCCCGCGCCTCCCCCGCCGTCCGCGGCTTCGGCGCCCGGGCGGCCGCGTGCCGCACCGTCTCCTGCTGAGGCCGGGCTTCCGCTCCCGACCCCTGGTTTGTGTCAGCATCCTTGACATAACCTCGGGCGCATGACCGACCGCGTAGTCCCCGAGCCGCAACGGCGGCGGCGGCGACCCACCAAGCAGGGTGTGGTGCTTTCCGCCGAGCTGATCGTCGACACCGCGATCCGGCTGATCGGCCGGCACGGCGCCGAGGCGCTCACGGTGCGGCGGCTGGGCGCCGCGCTCGGGGCCGATCCGAGCGCGGTCTACCGCTACTTCCACAGCACCGACGACCTGCTGCTCGCCGTCGCCGACGAGCTGATCGGCCGGGCCCAGCACGACTGGCGGCCCACCGGCGACTGGCGCGCCGACCTGCGCGCCATCGGCCTGCGCATCCACGCCAGTTACCTGGCCCACCCGCAGGCCGCCATCCTCGCCGCCCACCGCACCACCGGCCGCGCCCACGAGATCGCCGCCGTCGAGGCGATCCTCGGCGTCCTGCGCACGGCGGGCTTCCCGGACCCGGAGGCCGTCCGGATCTACCACGCCTTCGTCGACCAGAGCCTCGGCTTCGCCGCCCTGGACGCCGCCACCCTCGCCCTGCCGTCCGCCGCCCAGAACGCCGACCTCGAGGTCTGGCAGGCCTCCTACGCCCGGCTCGACGCCGCCGAGCACCCCCACATCGCGGCCACCGCCCACCTGCTCACCGCCGACATGCGCCGCAGCGGCTACCCGTACGCCCTGGACCTGCTGCTGGACGCCGCCGAGGCCCGGCTGCGGGCCGCCGGGGGCTGAACCCCCGTCCGCCGAACCCCTGCCGGGGAACGCGAGGGCCGCCGGTGGTGGGCCCCCGTGCGCCCACCACCGGCGGCCGGTCCGGCCCCTGCCGCGGTCAGTCCGCCGCGTGCACCAGCTCCCCGCCGACGTAGGTGCGCTCCACCCGCGCCTGCGCGATCTCCTCCGGCGGCCCGGTGAGGATGTCCCGGTCGAGCACCACCAGGTCCGCGAGCCGCCCGACGGCCAGCACCCCGGCGTCGTCGTGCCCGTTGAGGTACGCGCTGCCGGCCGTGTACGCGGCGATGGCCGAGCCCAGGTCGAGCCGCTGCTCGGGCAGGAAGACCCGCCCGTCGGTGGCCTCCGGCTCCATCCGGTTGACCGCCACGTGCAGCCCCGCCAGCGGGTCCGGGCTGCTCACCGGCCAGTCGCTGCCCGCCGCGAGGGTGGCGCCGGCCCGCTGGAGGGAGCCGAACGGGTACTGCCAGGCGGCCCGCTCCGGCCCGAGGAACGGGATGGTCAGCTCGTCCATCTGCGGCTCGTGCGCGGCCCAGAGCGGCTGGATGTTGGCGACGGCGCCGAGCCGGGCGAAGCGCGGGAGGTCGTCCGGGTGGACCACCTGGAGGTGGGCGAGGTGGTGCCGGGCGCCGCGCCGGCCGTTGGCGGTGCGGGCGGCTTCGATCGCGTCCAGCGCCTCGCGCACGGCCCGGTCGCCGAGCGCGTGGAAGTGCACCTGGAAGTCGAGCGCGTCCAGTGCGGTGACGTACCCGCGCAGTGCCTCCGGGTCGACGAAGCTGAGGCCGGAGTTGGCGGTGGCGCAGCCGCAGCCGTCCAGGTACGGGCTGGTCATCGCGGCGGTGAAGTTCTCCGCGATGCCGTCCTGCATGATCTTCACCGAGCCGGCCCGGAACCGTCCGTGGGCCAGGTCCCCGCGCCGCCGCACGAGGTCGGGGATCTGGTCGGCGCCGCGGTCCCGGTCCCACCAGAGCGCGCCGGTCACCCGGGCGGTCAGCGCGCCGGAGCGGGCGGCGGCCAGGTAGGCGTCGGACGGGTCCGGCTGGCCGTTGAACTCGCCGAGCAGCGCGTCCTGCCAGCCGGTGATGCCGAGCGAGTGCAGCAGCCGCTGGGCGCGGAGCAGTCCGGCCAGCCGGTCGGCGGCGGTGGCGGGCGGCAGCAGCCGGGCGACCAGGGCGGTGGCGCCCTCCTGGAGGGTGCCGCCGGGGGTGCCGTCGGCCTCGCGCTCGATCCGCCCGTCGGCCGGGTCGGGGGTGTCGGCGGTGAGCCCGGCGAGTTCCAGCGCCCGGGTGTTGGCCCAGGCGCCGTGGTGGTCCCGGTTGGTGAGGTACACCGGCCGGTCAGGGACGACGGAGTCGAGCAGCTGCCGGGTGGGCAGGCCGCCTTCGAAGCTCTCCATCGACCACCCGCTGCCGGTGATCCACTCCTGGTCCGGGTGGGCCTCGGCGTACGCCCGGATCCGCTCCAGGTAGTCGGCGACGCCGACCGTCCCGGTGAGGTCGCAGGAGGCCAGCTCGGCGCCGCCGAACACGGCGTGGATGTGCGCGTCCTGGAAGCCGGGCAGCAGCAGCTTGCCGGTGAGGTCGACGACCTCGGTCCGCGGCCCGATCAGCTCCCGGACCTCGTCGTGCCCGACGGCGGCGATCCGCTCGCCGACGACCGCCAGCCCGCTCGCCCGGGTGCGGGCCGCGTCGCCGGTGTGGACGGGGCCATGGGTGAAGACCAGATCGGCCTGGGTCATGGGTGGTGCTCCGTTCTCGCGTGGTCGTGCCTGGTCGTGCGTCGTACGGGCGGCTACCCGGCCGCCGCGTCCTCCCGCAGGAAGTACGGCGAGCGCCGCCGCCAGCGGGCCCAGGCCGCCGCCGGCAGCCCGCTGACGATCATCATGATCACCACGGACAGCTCGAACCAACCATTGTCGGCGGCGAGTTCGAAGTGGTCCGTGGAGTCGTAGAAGGTCCAGGCGAGGTAGCCGCCGACGGCGAGCAGCGCCGCCGCGCCCAGCAGCGGCCCGACCACCGCGCGCAGCCCCTCCAGCGGGGCGGTGCGCAGCAGGTGGCGGAACCGGACGGCGGCCGCGACGGCGGTCAGCGCGTAGTAGAGGGCGACGACGATGCCGATCGCGTTGACCGCGGCCGAGATCAGGTCGTTGACGGTCGGGATGGCGATGGAGGCCAGCGCCAGGGCGACGGCGACGCCGGTGATCAGCAGGGTGCCGACGGCGGGCGTGGCGTGCCGGGGGTGCAGGCGGGTCCAGACCGGGCCGAGCACCCGGTCGCGCCCCATCGCGTACATCCCGCGCGCGGTCGGGATCACCGAGGACTGCAGCGAGGCCACCGCGGAGAACATCAGCGCGATCAACGGCAGTGCGGCCAGCGGCTGTTCGGCCAGCTTCGTGCCGAAGTAGGTCAGCCCGTGGGCGCCGTTGTCGGCCAGCTCGTCGATCGGCAGGACCCGCTGGAAGGCGGTGCCGGCGAGCAGGAACAGCGCCAGCATCACCACCAGGGCCAGCAGGCCGCCCCGGGAGGCGTCCCGCGGGTCGCGCACCTCCTCGCCGACGCTGAACACCGACTCGAAGCCCCAGTAGCAGAACACCGCCAGCACCATGCCCTGGGCGACGGCGTCGAAGGAGGGAATGTCGAAGGGGTTGAACCACTGGAGCGAGAATGGCTGGTCGCCGGCGAACAGCCCGTAGCCGCAGAAGCCGAGCAGGACGGCGTACTCGAAGACCAGCAGCGCCTTCTGCAGCCGGGCCGCCAGGTCCAGTCCGCGCACCGCGACCAGCGCGGCGCCCACCAGCACCACCAGGCCGATCAGGGTGCACTGGACGGTGGAGTCGGCGTCGAGCCGCAGCCCGGCCACGCTGCGGACGTGGGCCTGGTCGAGCAGCTGGACGATCGAGGAGCCGGTGACGGTCGTGGTGTACGCCATGAAGACGACGGTCCCCACGGTGTTCACCCACCCGGTGAGGAAGCCCAACCAGGGGCTGAGGGTTCGCCCGACCCACCGGTAGCTGCTGCCCGCGTCCGGCTCGACGGCGTTCAGCCGCCCGTACCCGCCGGCGATGGCGAGCACCGGCAGGAAGGCCAGCAGCATGATCGCCGGAAGGTGCAGGCCGACCACCCCGGCCATCAGCCCCAGGCCGATCCCGATGCTGCTGGTGGCGGCCGTGCTGGAGGCGGCGATCGCCGCCCCGTCCAGCAGACCGAGCGACTTGTGCATCGCGACGTGCGTTCCTGCCGCGTCCGCTCTCGGACCGCCGCCCGTGTCCTTCACCGTCGATGCCAACGGATCACCGCCTTGGTCGTGGGGTGCGCGTGTGGGGGAAGCTCCCGTACCGGTCGTGGGGGGTGACGCGGGCCGGAAGTGCGAGCCATGAAACCGGCGGCGCCGCCACACGTCAATGCCGTTGTCATAAGGCCGCACGCACCGCCGAAAGCGCCACCGCCGGACCCGTGGCGGGTCCGGCGGTGGCGAAGCGGGTGAAGCAGGCGAAGCGGGCGAAGCGCGCGGCGCGCGGGCCGGTCAGAGTTCGTCGAGGGGTTCGTCCAGGACGCCCTGGCGGGCGATGATGTAGCCGAGGTGGCCGCGGCTGCGGCTGCCGAGGAGTTCGCTGGCCTTCTGGATGTGGCTGGACACGGTGCGGGTGCTCATGCCGAGGCGGGAGGCGATGGCCTCGTCGGTGTAGCCGTTGACCATCAGGCGCAGCACGTTCTGCCGGGTGCGGGCGGTCAGCAGCCGGGGGCGGTGGTGGCCCTGCTGGTAGGTGACGGGCTCGGCGCGCTCCCACATCAGCTCGAAGATCTTGAGCAGGTACTCGACCAGCGGCGGGAGTTCGATGAGCATCGCGGCGGCCTGGCGGTCGGCGCCGGCCGGAATGAAGGCGGTGGAGCGGTCGCAGATGATCACCCGGTCGAAGACCTCGTTCAGGGTGCGCACCTGGGCGCCCTGGGCGGTGACCTGCTCGATGTAGGCCAGCGTCGGGCCGTGCGAGCGCACGGTGTGCTGGTAGAGGGTGCGTTGGCGCACGCCGCGGCCGGCCAGGGCGAGGTCGCGCGGGAGCGCGTCGCCCAGTTGCTCGGGGCCGCGGCCGCCGCCCGGCTGGGCGGTGAGCAGTTCCTCGCTGCAGGCGGCGACGGCCTTCTCCAGCGCGGGGTTGATCTCCTCGCCCGCCAGCAGCCGGATCGGCAACTTGGCGCGCCGCATGACGTCGCGGTAGGTGTGCTCGGCGGCGTGGAAGGAGGTGTGCAGCGCGGCGAGCCGCTCCTGGTGGGCCAGTACGGCGAGTTCGAGCGGCCGCGCCAGTCCGGTGGCGGCGATGTCGGGCGGGACGGGGACGAGCCGGTCACCGGAGCCGGGCAGCGGGCGCAGCAGACCCATCGCGAGCAGGCATTCGGGGGCTTCGCCGACCGCCTCCCCCTCGGCCAGCGCCGTGCGGTAGAACTCGATGCCCCGGTCGCAGAGCTGGGGTGTTCCCCTTTCCGCGCAGTTGTCCTGACTTGGGCACATCTGGGCATCCTTCCGGCTTCGGCATTGCGGTTTCACGAATGCCCGTACCGGCTACCGCCAGGCATCCGAACCGGCAAGATGGAAGTGACTGCCGTTCGGAAGCCGCCCCCCGGGCTCCGACAGCCGTGAGTGTACGCCCAAAGGGCGCGGAAATCATCGGCTGACGGTAGTCGGGCGTGCACGCAAACGGGGAGCCGGGGTCACGGTCGTGACCGTACCCGGCAGCGGTGACCGGGGGATTGCCGGCGCATCGCACCTGGCGTTCCGACGGGACGTCCGGAGCGGGCGGTCGGTGCACGGAACGGCCTACAGACGGAAGGCACCCCCAGTTGCGAGCTGATTCCGACCCGGCGGCACCGCCCGCCGCCCTCGCCGGCCTGGTGGACCAGCGCCTGGTGCGGCAGTTGGCGGAGGCCGCCGCCGCGCAGGTCGGCTCCGGCGCGGTCCGGCTGCTGGGCGACGGCGGGATTCTCCAG
This sequence comes from Kitasatospora sp. SC0581, assembly GCF_048159585.1. Taxonomy (NCBI): domain Bacteria; kingdom Bacillati; phylum Actinomycetota; class Actinomycetes; order Kitasatosporales; family Streptomycetaceae; genus Kitasatospora; species Kitasatospora sp. SC0581. The sequence goes on from NZ_JBLRWA010000001.1 coordinate 640,481, forward strand.
GCCTTCGCCAAGCAGCTGATCGAGGGCGCCCTGGAGCTCGAACTCCAGGAGCACCTGCGCGGCTCCGGCAACGGCAACAGCAACGGCAGCGGCACCGGCAACGGCTCCGGTCCCGGCGGCAACGGCCGCAACGGCGCCCGGGCCAGACGGCTGCTCACCGAGATCGGCCCGGTCGAGGTGCGGGTGCCCCGGGACCGTGAGGGCAGCTTCACCCCCAAGGCCGTCCTCCCCCGCGCCCGGCGGCTGCCCGGGCTCGACCGGCTGGTGATCTCGCTGACCGCGCGCGGCCTCAGTTCGGGCGAGCTGGTGGCGCACCTGGCCGAGGTGTACGGCGTGGAGCTGAGCCGGGAGACCGTCTCGGCCATCACCGACCAGGTGCTGGACGAGCTCGCCGAGCGGCGCGGGCGGCGGCTCGATCCGGTCTACCCGGTGGTCTTCGTCGACTCGGTGCGCAGCGGCCGCTCGGGCGGGCCGCTGGTGCACCTGGCGCTCGGGGTCTCCACCGAGGGCCGGCGCGAGGTGCTGGGCCTGTGGCCGGCCACGGACGGTGAGCAGTGGCCGCAGGTGCTGGCGGGGCTCGCCGAGCGCGGGGTGCGGGAGGTCTGGGTGCTGGTGGGCGGCACCGGTGCGGTGCTGGCGGAGGCGGCGGCCGAGCAGTGGCCGCGCACGGTGGTGCACGGTTCGGTGGCGCACCTGCTGCACGCGGCGCTGCGGCACGCGCCCGGCGAGGACTGGGGCGCGCTCTCTCGGGCGCTGCGCGAGACCTGTACGGCGCCGACCGAGGCGGCGGCGCTGGAGCGGCTGGCCCAGGCCGAGCGGGAGTGGGGGCCGAGCCACCGCGAGGTGTTCCGGGTGTGGCGGTCGGCCTGGCCGCTGCTGGCCCCCGGTTTCCGCTTCGGCCCGGAGGCGCGGCGGCTGCTGACCGGCGGGGGCGCGCTGGAGCGGCTGCACGCCCGGCTGCGCCGGATCGAGCAGTCCGCGGGGCGGGTGCAGGACGAACGGGCGGCGCTCAAGCGCGCCTACCTGGCGACGCTCGCCCTGGAGTCGCCGACCGGGACGGGCCGGCCGTGGGTCGAGGACTGGCCCGCCGTCCGGGAGGAGTTGCGCCGGGGCTCGCTGCGGCGGGCCGGAGTGCCCGCTTCCGCCCCGCGATGTCCTCCGCGATGTCCCACGCGCCCACGGAGTTCCCACCACTGATCTGACAGACCCAGGTACGACTTGGATCATGTCTGTCTGTTTTTGGCACGATCTGACCGGGCTTCCGGTTCCCGCATTGCGTGTTCACGATCACAGTGAGAGCTTCCAAGCACGTTTGGGGCTTCGGCAGGATGCATTTCAGAGCGAAGAGGGCAGACCGCCCTCCTCAGGAAGAGGAATTCGCGATGCCAAGCCTTGCCGTCCGCGTCCACAAGATGCTCGGGATGCTCGCCGTCCTGCTGGCCGCCGTGGTCGGCCTCCAGCTCCACGCCCAGCCGCACCTGTCCACGGTCTCCGTCACCGCCCACGACGCCCCCAGCGAGGACTCCGGCTGGGGTCCGTGAGCCGCGGCTCCGTTTGATCACATCCGGTCACGTCCGACCACCCTGCTCCTCCCCTTCTCGCACTGCTCTGCACGGCTACGAACCAGATCTGCACAGCTACGAACAGAGAGGAACCGACGATGGCGAACCCGTTCGAGGATGCCGAGGCCAGCTACCTCGTCCTGACGAACGACGAGGGCCAGCACTCGCTGTGGCCGGCCTTCAGCCCGGTGCCCGCCGGTTGGCAGCAGGTGTTCGGTGCCGCCGGACGGCAGGACTGCCTCGACTACGTCGAGCAGAACTGGCAGGACCTGCGGCCGAAGAGCCTCATCGCGCACCTGTCCGAGCACTGACCCCGGCCACCGCCCACCGACCGTCGGACCGCTGAGCACCGCGCGGCCGCCGGACGGGGATCCGCGCCGAACGGCCGCTCACCCGGTCGCACCACCTCGGCGGCGCGGCACCCGGCACAGCACCATCCGGCAGGGCACCACCCGGCAGGGCACCACCTGACAGCGCACCACCTCGGCAACGCACCCGGGGCAGACCGCCGCTCACCCGGCACCGCCCCGCACCCGAGCCGCCCCTCACCAGGCCGCTCGCCCGGTCGTCGGCGCACCGCACCGCCGGAGCCCGCCGACACCGCCCCACCACACCACCGCAGCACCCCGTCACCGCCGCGCGGCCGCACCGTCACGCCGCCGGCGCGGTCCCGTGTCCGACGTCTACGCGCGTGCATCGAACAGCACCGGCGCGCCACCACCCTCCGCACCGCCGCACCGCACCCGTGTGCCGCACGGACGTCACACGAAGCACACCGCAGCACCGCAAGACGACCGCAACATCGCTCCGCCGACCCCCGGGCCGACCGCCCCGGGGTCAACCCAGCTCGCCGCTCCCGCCACCGCGGGAGCCAGCCGCACGAGGGAGAGAGTCACATGTCCGGGGTCCAGCAGACGCACAGATCCGAGCAGCGGCCGGAAGCGGCCGAGGTCCTGTGCCGACTGTTCGCGGAGGTGCTCGGCCGGGAGTCGGTCGACCCCGCGGCGGGCTTCTACGACCTGGGCGGCGACCGGCCCGCCGCCGAGCGGCTGCTGGCCCGCGTGCACGAGGAGTTCGGCGTCCGCCTGGAACCGTCCGTCCTGGCGGACGCCCCCACCCCCGCCGCGCTGGCCGCCCGGCTGGCCCGCCCCGACACCCGCCCGACCCTCACCGAGCTGGTCGACGCCCAGGTCGCCCGCACCCCGGACGCCCCCGCCCTGTACGCCGAGGGCACCACCCTCACGTACGCCGAGCTGGACGCCCGCGCCAACCGGCTGGCCCGGGTGCTGGCCGCCCGCGGCCTGGGCACCGAGGACGTCGTCGCGCTGGCCCTGCCGAAGTCCCCCGAGGCGATCGCCGCGATCCTCGCCGTCGCCAAGACCGGCGCCGCCTGGCTGCCCGCCGACCCGGCCTACCCGGCCGAGCGGCTGCGCCACATGCTGACCGACTCCCGCGCCGCCCTGGTGCTCACCACCGCCGGGGCCGCCGGCCAGCTGCCGGAGACCGGCGCCCCCCGGCTGCTGATCGACTCCGCCGAGCACCTCGCCGACCTGGCCGCGCGCTCCGGGGACCGGTTCACCGCCGCCGAGCGGGTACGGCCGGTGAGCGCGCCGAACACCGCGTACGTCATCTACACCTCCGGCTCCACCGGCGTGCCCAAGGGCGTGGCCGTCACCCACACCGGGCTGCCCAGCATGGTCGGCACCCAGGTCGCCGCCACCGGGGTCGGCCCCGGCAGCCGGGTGCTCCAGGCCTCCTCGCTCAGCTTCGACGTCTCGGTCTCGGACCTGTCCGTGGCGCTCACCACCGGCGCCGCCCTGGTGCTGCCGCGCGAGCAGAGCCAGCTGGTCGGCGAGCCGCTGGCCGCCCTGATCGACCGGTTCGGCGTCACCCACGCCGACGTCGCCACCGCGATGATCTCCACCCTGCCCGACCTGCCGATGCCCTCGCTGCGCACCCTGATCGGCGGCGGCGAGGCGGTCTCCCGCGAGCTGGCCGCCCGCTGCGGCCGCGGCCGGCTGATGCTCAACAGCTACGGGCCGACCGAGGCCACCGTCATCGTCAGCATGAGCGAGCCGCTCACCGGCGAGGAGCTGCCCCCGATCGGCCGGCCCTGCCAGGACGTGCGCATCCACGTGCTGGACGAGCAGCTGCGCCAGGTCGAGCCGGGCAGCGTCGGCGAGCTGTACCTGGCCGGCCCGCACCTGGCCCGCGGCTACCTGAACCGCCCGGGCCTGACCGCCGAGCGCTTCGTGGCCGACCCGTACGGCGAGCCCGGCGACCGGATGTACCGCACCGGGGACCTCGGCAGCTACCGCCCGGACGGCCAGCTGGACTTCCTCGGCCGGGCCGACGACCAGGTGAAGATCCGCGGCTTCCGGGTGGAGCTCGGCGAGATCGAGCAGACCCTCTCCGCCCACCCCGAGGTGCGCCAGGCCGTGGTGCTGGTCCGCGAGGACCGCCCGGGCGAGCGCCGCCTGGTCGGCTACACCGTCGGCGCCGCCGACCCGGCCGAGCTGCGGGCGTACTGCGCCGAGCGGCTGCCCGACCACATGGTGCCCGTCGTCGTGGTGCTCGACCGGCTGCCGCTCACGCCCAACGGCAAGGTGGACAAGCGCGCCCTGCCCGCGCCGGTGTTCGGCGCCGGCGAGGAGGACGGCCGCGCCCCCGCCGGCGAGCTGGAGCACACCCTGGTCCGGCTGTTCGGCGAGGTGCTGGGCCTGCCCCGGGTGGGCGTCACGGACTCCTTCTTCGAGCTCGGCGGCGACTCCATCGTGGCCATCCAGCTGGTCTCCCGGGCCCGGCACGCGGGCCTCCAGCTCACCCCGCGCGAGGTGTTCCTCGCCCCGACCGTCGAGAAGCTGGCGCTGATCGCCCGTCCGCTGGAGGGACCGGTCGTCGTCGAGCCCGCCGGGTCCGGCCTCGGCGAGGTGCCGCCGACGCCCATCGTGCACTGGCTGGCCGCCCAGCACGGCGCGGTGGAGAGCTTCTACCAGTCCACCCTGCTCACCCTGCCCGCCGGCACCACGCGGGAGCACCTGACCACCGCCGTCCAGGCCCTGCTCGACCACCACGACCTGTTCCGCGCCCGCACCTCCCCGCTCGCCGAGCGCCCCTGGACGCTGCACGTGCCCGAGCCCGGCGCCGTCCCCGCCGACGCCGTGCTGCGCCGGGTCGAGGGCCGGGCCGACGCGGACGCGCTGCGCGCCGAGACGGAGGCCGCCCGCGGGCGCCTGTCGCCCGAGGACGGCCGGATGGTCCAGGCCGTGCGCTTCGACGCCGGCCCGGAGCAGCCCTCGCAGCTGCTGCTGGTGATCCACCACCTGGTGGTGGACGGCGTCACCTGGCGCATCGTCGAGGAGGACCTGCTCGGCGCGCTCGCCGCGCTCCGCGAGGACCGCGCCGTCGAGCTCGCCCCGGTGCCCACCTCCTTCCGCCGCTGGGCCCAGCGCCTCACCACCGAGGCCAACACCGACCGCCGGGCCGCCGAACTCCCGCTCTGGCAGGCGGCGTTGGCCACCCCGGACCCGCTGCTCGGCGGCCGCCCGCTGGACCCGGCCCAGGACACCTACGCCACCGAGGGCCTGCTGCGGCTCGTGCTGCCCGCCGCGACCACCCGGGCGCTGCTCACCAAGGTCACCGCCGCCTACCACGCCCAGGTCAACGACGTGCTGCTGACCGGGCTGGCCCTGGCCCTCGGCCACTGGCGCGGCCAGGAGACCACCGGGCCCGACGGCGCCGTGCTGGTCACCGTGGAGGGCCACGGCCGCGAGGAGGTCGTCGACGGCGTCGACCTGCACCGCACCGCCGGCTGGTTCACCTCCGTCTACCCCGTCCGGCTCGCCCCCGGGGCGCTGCCCTGGTCCGAGGTCACCGCGGCCGGCCCCGCACTCGGCCGGGCCCTCGGCCGGGTGAAGGAGCAGCTGCGCGCCGTCCCCGACAACGGCATCGGCTTCGGCCTGCTGCGCCACCTCAACCCGGACACCGCCGCCGCGCTGGCCGGGCACGCCGACCCGCAGATCGAGTTCAACTACCTGGGCCGCTTCGCGCCCGAGGGCGTCACCGCCGAGGACGTGCTCGCCGGCACCGAGGCGATGTCCGAGGGCGCCGCGACCGGCCTCGCCCTCGGCCGGGTGCTCGGCCTGGACGCCACCACCGTGGACACCCCGCAGGGCCCGCTGCTGGTCGCCCAGTGGTCCTACGCCACCGGGCTGCTCTCCGAGGAGCGGGTGCAGGCCTTCGCCAAGGCCTGGTTCGCCGCGCTGGGCGCGCTCGCCGAGCACGCCGAGCGGCCGGACGCGGGCGGGCACACCCCCTCCGACTTCCCGCTGGTCGCCGTCACCCAGGACGAGCTGGACGGGCTCGCCGCCCACCACGCCCCCGCCCGCCTGGTCGACGTCTGGCCGACCTCGCCGCTCCAGCAGGGCATGGCCTTCCACTCGGCGTACGACGCCGACGGCGCGGACGTCTACACCTCGGTCGTCACCTTCGACCTCGACGGCCCGGTGGACGCCGACCGGCTGCGCGCCGCCGCCGAGGCGCTGCTGGTGCGCCAGCCCAACCTCCGGGCCGCCTTCCACCAGCGGCACGACGGCCCGCCGGTGCAGGTCGTCCCGGACGGCGTCGAACTGCCCTTCACCGTCGTGGACCTGAGCGGCCACGCCGAACCGGAGGCGGAGGCCGGGCGGATCGCCGCCGCCGAGTACGGCCGCCGCTTCGACCTCGACCGCCCGCCGCTGCTGCGCTACACCCTGCTCCGGCTCGCCCCCGGGCGCCACCAGCTGATCGCCTCCGCGCACCACATCCTGCTGGACGGCTGGTCGACCCCGCTGTTCGCCGAGGAGCTGTGGGCGCTGTACTTCGAGCAGCCGATGGCCCCGGCCGCCCCGTACCGCGAGTACCTGCGCTGGATCACCCGGCGCGACGGCGACACCGCCCGCGCCGCCTGGGCCCACGCCCTGGCCGGCGCCGACGAGCCCACCCTGCTCGCCCCCGGCCGCTCGGCGGCCGTCCCGCAGCTGCCGCTGCGCCTGCACACCGGGCTCTCCCCGGAGAGCACCGAGGCCCTCGCCCGCACCGCCCGCCGCTACGGCGTCACCCTCAACACCCTGGTCCAGGCGGCCTGGGGCGTGCTACTGGCCCGGCTCACCGGGCGCGAGGACGTGCTGTTCGGCACCACCGTCTCCGGCCGGCCGCACGACCTGCCGGGCGTGGAGCGGATGATGGGCCTGCTCATCAACACCGTGCCGGTGCGGGTGCGCCTGGACCAGGCGGAGAGCTGGGGCCAGCTGCTGCTGCGCCTCCAGCACGAGCAGTCCGCGCTGCTGGACCACCAGCACCTCAGCCTCACCGAGATCCAGCAACTCGCCGGCATGGGAAGCCTGTTCGACACCGTCACGGTGTACGGCAACTACCCGGACCCGTCCGCGCTGGACGACGCCGACCCGAGCGGCGCCACCCGCGTCACCCTGGTCGAGGACGTCGACAGCGCCCACTACCCGCTGGTGCTGGCCCTCACCCCCGGCGACGGCCTCCAGCTGCGGCTGGACCACCAGCCGGACGCCTTCACCACCGGGGAGGCCCGCGCCCTGCTGGACCGCTTCCTCGCCCTGCTCGACCGGATCGTCGCCGACCCGGCCGAACTCGTCGGCACCGTCGAGGTGTTGACCGCGACCGAGCGCGCCGAGCTGGTCACCGAGTGGAGCGGCACCAGCACCCCGCTGCCGGAGGGTTCGCTGCCCGAGCTGTTCGAGGCGCGGGCCGCCGCGACCCCGGACGCGCTCGCGCTCACCGCGGACGACGCCGAGCTGACCTACGCGCAGCTCAACGCCCGGGCCAACGGCCTGGCGCTGCGGCTGGTCGAGGCCGGGGTGGTCCGGGAGACGCCGGTCGCGCTGATGATCGACCGCTCGGCCGCCCAGGTGGTGGCGATCCTGGCCGTGCTCAAGGCCGGCGGCCTGTACGTCCCGCTGGACGACGCCCAGCCCGCCGACCGGCTGCGGACCGTCCTCGACGACGCCGGGGCCGCCCTGGTGCTGGCCGACGCCGCCCACCGCGAGCACCCCGCGCTGGCCGGACTGACGGTGCTCGACCCGCATGCCGAGGAGCACCCCGAGAACCTCGGACTGCCGCAGCGCGCCGACCAGTTGGTGTACGTGATGCACACCTCCGGCTCGACCGGCGTGCCCAAGGGCATCGCCATCACCCACCGCGGTGTGGTGGACCTCGCGCTCGGCGGCCAGTTCACCGGAGGCGGCCACGAGCGGCTGCCGGTGCACGCGCCCTCCGCCTTCGACGCCTCCACCTACGAGATCTGGACCCCGCTGCTCTCCGGCGGCCAGCTGGTGATCGCCCCGGCCGGCCGGCTCGGCATCGCCGAGCTGGCGGCGGTGATCGGCCACGAGCGGACCACCTCCGCCTGGATCAGCGTCGGCCTCTTCAACGTGCTGGCCGCCGAGGCCCCGGAGACCTTCACCGGGCTGCACGAGGTGTGGACGGGCGGCGACATCGCCTCGCCGGTCGCCATGCGGCGGGTGCTGGACAGCTGCCCCGGGCTGCGGCTGATCAACGTCTACGGGCCGACCGAGACGACCACCTTCGCCACGCACTTCCCGATGACCTCGGCCGCCGAGGTGCCGGCCGTCGTGCCGATCGGCCGGCCGCTGCCCAACAACCGGCTGTACGTGCTGGACGCCGGGCTGCGCCCGGTGCCGGTCGGCGTGCCCGGCGAGCTGTACATCGGCGGCTCCGGCCTGGCCCGCGGCTACGTCCGCCGCCCCGGCCTGACCTCCGAGCGCTTCGTGGCCTGCCCGTTCGGCGAGCCCGGCGGCCGGATGTACCGCACCGGAGACGTGGTGCGCTGGACGCCCGCGGGCGAACTGGAGTTCGTCGGTCGAGCGGACGACCAGGTCAAGCTGCGCGGCTTCCGGATCGAACTCGGCGAGGTGGAGGCGGCGTTCACCGCCCACCCGGAGGTCGGCCAGGTCTGCGTGGCGGTCCGCCAGGACCAGCCGGGCGACAAGCGCCTGGTCGCGTACGTCACCGGCGAGGTGCGGGCCGACGCGCTGCGCGACTTCGTCACCGAGCGGCTGCCCGGCTACATGCTGCCCGCCGCGATCGTCGTCCTCGACGAGCTGCCGGTGAACCCCAACGGCAAGGTGGACCGCAAGGCCCTGCCCGCGCCCGACTACAACGGCGCCGACGGCGGGCGCGAGCCGCGCAACGCCACCGAGCAGGCCCTGTGCGCGCTGTTCGCCGAGGTCCTCGGGCTGGCCCGGATCAGCATCGACGACAACTTCTTCGACCGCGGCGGCCACTCGCTGCTCGCCACCAAGCTGGTCAGCCGCATCCGCGCCGGCCTCGGCGCCGAGCTGCCGATCCGCACGCTCTTCGACAACCCGACGGTGGCGCTGCTGGCCGCCGCCCTGCCCGACTCCGCGGCGGCCCGCCCGGCCCTGCGGCCGGCCGAGCGGCCGGAGCGCGTGCCGCTCTCCTCCGCCCAGCAACGCCTGTGGTTCATCGAGCAGTTCGAGGGCCCCAGCGCGCTCTACAACACCCCCGTCGCGGTCCGGCTCACCGGCGCCGTCGACCTGCCCGCCCTGGAGCAGGCCGTCCGGGACGTGGTGGAGCGGCACGAGGTGCTGCGCACCGTCTTCCCGACCGTCGACGGCCAGCCGCACCAACAGGTCGTCGAGGCGGGCGGGTTGTCGCTGCGCCAGGTGCCGGTGGCCGACGAGGGGCAGCTGCGGGCGGCCCTGGTCGCGGCCGGCGAGGAGGTCTTCGACCTCGCCCACGACCTGCCGGTGCGCGCCACCCTGCTGTCGCTGCCGAACGACGAGCACGTCCTGCTGGTGCTGATGCACCACATCGCCAGCGACGGCTGGTCGGTCGGGCCGCTCTTCCGCGACCTCGCCGAGGCCTACCGGGCCCGGACCGCCGGCGCCGCGCCCACCCGCGCGCCGCTGCCGGTGCAGTACGCCGACTACACCCTCTGGCAGCGCGAGCTGCTCGGCACCGACGAGCGGCCCAGCGCCCTGCTGACCGACCAACTCGCCTACTGGCAGCAGGCCCTGGCCGAGGCCCCGGAGGAGCTGGCGCTCCCCTACGACCGTCCGCGCCCGGCCGTGCCGGGGCACCGGGGCGGCCTGGTGGAGGTCACCGTCGACGCCGAACTGCACGGCGCGCTCGGCGAGTTGGCCTCCGGCCGGCACGCCAGCCTGTTCATGGCGCTGCAGGCCGCGGTCGCCACCCTCTACACCCGCCTCGGCGCCGGCACCGACCTGCCGCTCGGCACCCCCGTGGCCGGCCGCACCGACGAGGCCCTGGACGACCTGGTCGGCTTCTTCGTCAACACCCTGCTGCTGCGCACCGACACCAGCGGCGACCCGACCTTCCGCGAGCTGCTCGACCGCGTCCGGCGCGCCGACCTGGACGCCTACGACCACCAGGACATCCCCTTCGAGCGCCTGGTCGAGCACCTCAACCCCACCCGCACCCCCGCCCGCCACCCGCTCTTCCAGACCCTGGTGGCGCTGGAGAGCCGGGTCACGGTGCCGGCCGAGTTCGGCGGCCTGGGCTGCGCGGAGCACCCCTTCGAGCTGGACGTCGCCAAGTTCGACCTGTCCTTCCGCTTCACCGAGCAGGGCCCGCAGGCGGGCCTGACGGTGGCGGTCGAGTACGCGGTCGACCTCTTCGACCACGCCACCGCCACCGCCCTCGGCGAGCGGCTGCTGCGCGTCCTGCGCGCCGCCGCGGCCGCCCCGGACGCGCCGATCGGCGGCATCGGGATCCTCGCCCCGGCCGAGCGCGAGCAGCTGCTCACCGGCTGGAACGACACCGCCGCTCCCGTCCCGGACGCGACCCTGCCGGAGCTGTTCGAGGCGCGGGCCGCCGCCACCCCCGACGCGCCGGCCGTGGTCTTCGGCACCGAGCGGCTGAGCTACGCCGAACTGGACTCCCGGGCCGAGCACCTGGCGGCGCACCTGGCCCGCGCCGGGGTCGGCGCCGAGACGCCGGTGGTCCTGCTGATGGACCGCTCCGCCGACCTGCTGACCGCGATCCTCGCGGTGGCCAAGGCCGGCGGCACCTACGTCCCGCTGGACGACCGGCACCCGGCCGAGCGGCTGCGGCGGATCACCGCCGAGACGGCCGCCGCGCTCGTCCTGGTCGACCCGGCGCACCGCGACCACCCGCTGGCCGCCGACGCCCCCTGCCCCGTCCTGCCGCTCACCGAGGGCTGGTTCGACGGTCCGCGCGAGCGGCGCGCCCACCGGGCCGCGCCCCACCCGGAGCAGCTCGCGTACGTGATGTTCACCTCCGGCTCCACCGGGGAGCCCAAGGGCATCGCGATCAGCCACCGGGACGTGGTGCAGCTCGCCACCGACCCGTGCTGGCGGCACGACGAGGGCCTGCGGGTGCTGTTCCACGCGCCGCACGCCTTCGACGCCTCGACCTACGAGATCTGGGTGCCGCTGCTCTCCGGCGGCCAGGTGGTCGTCGCGCCGCGGGGCGACCTGGACGCGGCCGCCATCCGCGGGCTGGTCCGCGAGCACGCGCTCACCCACGTCCACGTCACCGCCGGTCTGTTCCGGGTCATCGCGGAGGAGGACCCGGGCATCTTCGCCGGTGTGCGCGAGGTGCTGACCGGCGGCGACGTGGTCTCCGCCCCGGCCGTGCGCCGGGTGCTGGAGGCCGTCCCCGGCATCGCGGTGCGGGCCCTGTACGGGCCGACCGAGACCACCCTGTGCGCCACCCAGTACCCGATGCCTGACGCCGCGGCGGTGCCGAACGTGGTGCCGATCGGGCGCCCGCTGGCCAACACCCGGCTGTACGTGCTGGACGCCGCGCTCCAGCCCGTCCCGGCCGGGGTGGCGGGCGAGCTGTACATCGCCGGGGCCGGCCTGGCCCGCGGCTACGTCGGCCGCCCGGCGCTCAGTGCCGAGCGCTTCGTCGCCTGTCCCTTCGACGGGGATGGCGGCCGGATGTACCGCACCGGCGACCTCGCCCGCTGGACGGCGGACGGCGTCCTGGAGTTCCTCGGCCGGGCCGACGACCAGGTCAAGATCCGCGGCTTCCGGATCGAACTCGGCGAGGTGGAGGCGGCGTTCACCGCCCACGAGGGCGTCGGCCAGGCGCTCGCGGTGGTCCGCGAGGACCAGCCGGGCGACAAGCGCCTGGTGGTGTACGCCACCGGCAAGGCCACCGACGGCGAGCTGCGCGCCTTCGTCGCGGACCGCCTCGCCGCCTACATGCTCCCGGCCGCCGTGGTCGTCCTGGACAGCCTGCCGGTCACGGCCAACGGCAAGGTCGACCGCAGGGCCCTGCCCGCGCCCGAGTACGCCGGGGCGGCCGAGGGCCGCGCCCCGCGCACCGAGCGCGAGCGGGAGCTGTGCGCCCTGTTCGCCGAGGTGCTGGGCGTGGAGACGGTCAGCATCGACGACCGGTTCTTCGACCTCGGCGGCCACTCCCTGCTCGCCACCCGGCTGGTCAGCCGGATCCGCGCCACCCTCGGCGCGGAACTGCCGATCCGCACGCTGTTCGACGCGCCAACGGTCGCCGCCCTCGCCGCCGTCCTGCCCGGGGGCGAGGCGGCGCCCGCGCCGAAGAAGGCCCGCCCGGCCCTGCGGCCGATGCGCCGCCCGAGCGGCCAGGCCTGACCCGCGGCAGGACGCGGGCCGCGCCACCGGCACGGCCCGCCCCCGCCGCACGACCGCTCCGCACCACCGGGCACCGCAGCCCCACCAGCCACAGCAGCCGTACGTCGCCAGTCGGAGGCAGACCTTGATCCCGTTGTCGTTCGCCCAGCAGCGGCTCTGGTTCATCGAACAGTTCGAGGGACCGAGCGCCCTCTACAACACTCCGTTCGCCCTCCGGCTGACCGGCGGGCTCGACGCCGCCGCCCTCGAAGGCGCGCTCGGGGACGTGGTGGACCGGCACGAGGTGCTGCGCACCGTCTTCCCCACCACCGACGGCCAGCCCCACCAGCACATCCTCACCGAGGGGCGCCCGACGCTGCACCGGGTGCCGGTGGCCGACGAGGCCGAGCTGCCCGCGCTGCTGCACGAGGCCGCCGGGCAGGTCTTCGACCTCGCCGCCGACCTGCCCGTGCGGGCCTGGCTGTACGCGCTGCCCGCGCCGGACGAGCACGTCCTGCTGCTGCTCACCCACCACATCGCCAGCGACGGCTGGTCGGTCGCCCCGCTCTTCCGCGACCTCGCCGAGGCGTACCGGGCCCGGACCACCGGCACCGAGCCGCGGTGGGAGCCGCTGCCGGTGCAGTACGCCGACTACACCCTCTGGCAGCGCGAGCTGCTCGGCGAGGAGGACGACCCGGAGAGCGTCGTCTCCCTGCAACTCGCCCACTGGCGGCGGGAGTTGTCCGACCTTCCGGAGGAGCTGGCGCTCCCCTACGACCGGCCGCGCCCGGCCCGACCGAGCCGCCGCGGCGGCGCCGCCGACTTCGAGCTGGACGCCGAACTGCACGGCGCGCTCACCGAGTTGGCCTCCGGCCGGCACGCCAGCCTGTTCATGGCGCTGCAGGCCGCGGTCGCCACCCTCTACACCCGCCTCGGCGCCGGCACCGACCTGCCGCTCGGCACCCCCGTGGCCGGCCGCACCGACGAGGCCCTGGACGACCTGGTCGGCTTCTTCGTCAACACCCTGCTGCTGCGCACCGACACCTCCGGCGACCCGAGCTTCCGCGAGCTGCTCGACCGCGTCCGGCGCGCGAACCTGGACGCCTACGACCACCAGGACATCCCCTTCGAGCGCCTGGTCGAGCACCTCAACCCCACCCGCACCCCCGCCCGCCACCCGCTCTTCCAGACCGTCGTCACGCTCAACGCGGAGCAGGCCGGCGACCTCGCCTTCGGCACCGCGACGGGCACCCCGGTCGAGGTCGGCGAGGCGCAGGCCCAGTTCGACCTCAACTTCAACTTCGTCGAGCGGCTCGCGGCCGACGGCACCTGCCTGGGCGTGCGCGCCGCCGTCGACTACGCGGCCGACCTCTTCGACCACGCCACCGCCGTCTCCCTCGCCGAGCGGCTGGTGCGCGTCCTGCGCGCCGCCGTGGCCGCCCCGGACGCCCCGATCGGCGGCATCGAGATCCTCGCCCCGGCCGAGCGCGAGCAGCTGCTCACCGGCTGGAACGGGCCGGCCGCGCCGGTCGCCGAGCAGAGCCTGCCCCGGCTGTTCGAGGCCCAGGCCGCCTCCACCCCCGGGGCCCTCGCCCTGGTCTCCGGCACCGAGCGGCTCGACTACGCGGAGCTGAACGACCGCGCCAACCGGCTCGCCACCCTGCTGCTGGAGCGCGGCCTGACCACCGAGCAGCCGGTCGCGGTGCTGATGGAGCGCTCCGCCGGGCTGCTCACCGCCGTCCTCGCGATCGCCAAGGCGGGCGGCACCTACGTCCCGCTGGACGACCGCTACCCGCTGGACCGGCTCCAGCACATCCTCGCCGACACCCGCACCGCCCTGCTGCTCGTCGACCCGGCCCACCAGGGCCACCCGGTGCTCGCCACCGAGGGCTTCGCCACCGTCGAGGTCACCGACGCGCTGCTCGCCGGGGCCCCCGCGGCGGGCGACCCGGCCGTGCCCGTCCTGCCCGGCCAGCTGGTCTACGTGATGTACACCTCGGGCTCGACCGGGGTGCCCAAGGGCGTCGCCGTCACCCACCGCAACGTGGTGGACCTGCTGGGCAACCCGCACTTCCGGGCCGGCCACCACGAGCGGGTGCTGCTGCACTCGCCCACCGCCTTCGACGCCTCCACCACCGAGATCTGGGCGCCGCTGGTCACCGGCGGGGCGATCGTGCTCGCCGAGCCCGGCGAGCTGGACATCCGCCGCCTCGCCGAGACCATCACCACCCACGAGGTGACCCTGGTCCAGGCCCCGTCCGGCCTGCTGCGGCTGATGGCCGACGAGGACCCGGCCGCCTTCCGCAACGTCCGCCAGGTGTGGACCGGCGGCGACGTCGTCCCGCCGGAGTCCGTCCGCCGGCTCCACCGGGCCTGCCCGGACACCTCCGTGGTCGCGGTGTACGCCCCCACCGAGACCACCGCCATCAAGACCACCTTCACCATGGCCCCGGGCGAGCCCGTCCCCGCCGTGGTGCCGATCGGGCGCCCGCTGAACAACACCGGGCTGTACGTGCTGGACACCGCGCTCCAGCCCGTCCCGGCCGGTGTGGCCGGCGAGCTGTACATCGCCGGGGCCGGCCTGGCCCGCGGCTACGTCGGCCGCCCCGGCCTGACCTCCGAGCGCTTCGTCGCCTGCCCGTTCGGCGAGCCCGGCGCCCGGATGTACCGCACCGGCGACCTGGTCCGCTGGACCGCCGACGGCGTGCTGGAGTTCCTCGGCCGGGCCGACGACCAGGTCAAGATCCGCGGCTTCCGGATCGAACTCGGCGAGGTGGAGGGCGCGTTCACCGCCCTCCCGGGCGTCGGCCAGGCCTTCGCCGTGGTCCGCGAGGACCGGCCCGGCGACAAGCGCCTGGTGGTGTACGCCACCGGCGACGGCACTCCCGCCGAGCTGCGCGCCGCCGTCGCCGACAGCCTGCCCGGCTACATGCTCCCAGCCGCCGTGGTCGTCCTCGACGCCCTCCCGGTGACGGCCAACGGCAAGGTGGACCGCCGCGCCCTGCCCGCCCCGGACTGGACCGGCGGCGCCGAGGGCCGCGCCCCGCGCACCGACACCGAGCGCGCCCTGTGCGAACTCTTCGCCGACGTCCTCGGGTTGGAGCGGATCGGGATCGACGACAGCTTCTTCGACCTGGGCGGCCACTCGCTGCTCGCCACCAAGCTGGTCGGCCGCATCCGCACCGCGCTCGGCACCGAGCTGCCCGTCCGCACGCTGTTCGACGCCCCCAGCGTGGCCGCGCTCGCCGAGGCGCTGCCCGCCCCGGGCGCCGCCCGTCCGGCCCTGCGGCCGGTCGAGCGCCCCGACCGCGTCCCGCTCTCCCCCGCGCAGCAACGCCTCTGGTTCATCGACCAGTTCGAGGGGCCGAGCGCGCTCTACAACACCCCGTGCGCCCTCCGGCTGACCGGCCCGGTCGACGCCGCCGCCCTCCAGGCGGCCCTGGCGGACGTGCTGGAGCGCCACGAGGTGCTCCGCACCGTCTACCCGACCACCGACGGGCAGCCGCACCAGCTGCTCCTGGAGAACCCCGAACTCCCGCTGCACACCGCCTCGGTGGCCTCCGAGGAGGAGCTCGCGGCGGCCCTCGCCGAGGCCGGGTCGCAGGTCTTCGACCTCGCCCGCGACCTGCCGGTCCGCGCCACCCTGCTGTCGCTGCCGCACCAGGAGCACGTCCTGCTGGTGCTGATGCACCACATCGCCACCGACGGCTGGTCCGTGGTCCCGCTGGTGCGCGACCTCGCCGAGGCGTACCGGGCCCGCCGCACCGGCACCGCCCCCGGCTGGGAGCCGCTGCCGGTGCAGTACGCCGACTACACCCTCTGGCAGCACGAGCTGCTCGGCACCGACGAGCGGCCCAGCGCCCTGCTGACCGACCAACTCGCCTACTGGCAGCAGGCCCTGGCCGACCTCCCGGAGGAGCTGACGCTCCCCTTCGACCGGCACCGCACCGCCGCCCCGAGCCGCCTCGGCGCCGCCGTCGAGCTGCGGATGGACGCCGGACTCCACACCTCCCTGGTCGACTTGGCGCAGCAGAGCCGGGCCAGCGTCTTCATGGTGATGCAGGCCGCGCTCGCCACCACCCTGGGCCGGATCGGCGCGGGCACCGACCTGCCGATCGGCACCGTGGTGGCCGGCCGCACCGACGAGGCGCTGGAGGACCTGGTCGGCTTCTTCGTCAACACCCTGGTGCTGCGCACCGACCTCTCCGGCGACCCGAGCTTCCGGGAGCTGGTGGAGCGCGTGCGGGTCTCCACCCTGGACGCCTTCGAGCACCAGGACGTGCCCTTCGAGCGGCTGGTCGAGCTGCTCAACCCGGTGCGCTCGACCGCCCGCCACCCGCTCTGCCAGGTGATGCTGACCTCCGGCGGCGACGCCGGGGAGATCGGCCTCGACGGCCTGCCCGGCCGGGTCGAGCAACTGGACTCCGACCTCGCCAAGTTCGACCTGACCTTCGCCTTCAGCGAGAGCTTCGACGCGGCCGGCGCGCCCGCCGGGCTGGGCCTGACGGTGGAGTACGCCGTCGACCTGTTCGACCGGGCCACCGCCGAGGCGACGGCCGCCCGCTTCGAGCGCGCCCTGCGCGCGGTGCTGGCCGACCCGGACCTCGCGGTGGGCCGGGTCGAGGTGCTGGCGCCCGAGGAGCGCGAGCAGCTGCTCACCGGCTGGAACGACACCCGGGAGGACCTCCCGCTCGGCACCTTCCCGGCGCTCTTCGAGGCCCGGGCCGCCGCCCGCCCGGAGGCCGTCGCGCTCTCCTTCGGCGCCGAGCAGGTCACCTACGGCGAGCTGAACGAGCGCGCCAACCGCTTCGCCCGGCTGCTGATCGAGCACGGCGCGGGCCCCGAGCGGTTCGTCGCGATCGCCCTGGAGCGCTCGATCGAGCTGATCGTCGCCCAGCTCGCCGTGCTCAAGGCCGGCGCGGTCTTCCAGCCGCTGGACCCGCGCTACCCGGCCGACCGGATCGCCTACATGCTGGACGACGCCCGGCCCGCGCTGGTCCTCACCAGCCGGGCGCTGGCCGACGGCCTGCTCGCCGACAGCACCGTCCCGCGGCTGCTGATCGAGGACCTGGACGCCTCCGGCCACCCGGCGCACGACCTCACCGGCACCGCGATCACCCCGCACTCGGCCGCGTACGTCATCTACACCTCGGGCTCCACCGGCCGCCCCAAGGGCGTGGTGGTCACCCACACCGGCCTCGCCGCCATGGTGGAGAGCCAGCGCCGGGGCCTGGCCGTCACCCCGGACAGCCGGGTGCTGCTGTTCGCCTCGCCGTCCTTCGACGCGGCCGTCTGGGAGCTGGGCATGGCGCTGCTCACCGGCGCCCGGGCCGTCCTCGGCGACGCCGACCAGCTGCTGCCCGGCCCCTCGCTGACCGAGCTGATCGCCGAGCAGGGCGTCACCCACCTGACCCTGCCGCCGACCGCGCTGGCCGTCCTCGCCCCGGACGCGCTGCCGGAGGGCGGCACCCTGGTGGTGGCCGGCGAGGCCTGCCCGCCCGACCTGGTCGAGCACTGGTCGGCCCGGCTGCGGATGGTCAACGCCTACGGCCCGACCGAGTCCACCGTCTGCGCCAGCATGAGCGAACCGCTCGCCGGCCGGATCGCCCCGCCGATGGGCCGGCCCGTGCTGGACACCCGGCTCTACGTCCTGGACGCCGCGCTCCAGCCCGTCCCGGCCGGGGTCGAGGGCGAGCTGTACATCGCGGGCGCCGGCCTGGCCCGCGGCTACCTCAACCGGCCCGGCCAGAGCGCCGAGCGCTTCGTCGCCGACCCGTACGGCGCCCCCGGCAGCCGGATGTACCGCTCGGGCGACCTGGTCCGCCGCCAGGCCGACGGCACCCTGGAGTACCTGGGCCGCACCGACCACCAGGTGAAGATCCGCGGTTTCCGGATCGAGCCCGGCGAGATCGAGGCCGTGCTGGCCCGCCACCCCTCCCTGGCCCAGGCGTTCGTGCTGGTCCGGGAGGACCGGCCGGGCGACCGCCGACTGGTCGGCTACGCCGTCGCCCACCCCGGGCGGACGGTCGACCAGGCCGAACTGCGGGCCCACGTCGGCGCGTCCCTGCCGGACTACATGGTGCCCTCGGCGGTCGTCGCCCTGGACGCCCTGCCGCTGACCGCCAACGGCAAGGTCGACCGCAAGGCCCTGCCGGCCCCCGACACCACCTGGCTCGGCTCCGGGCGGGCGCCCGCGACGCCCCAGGAGGAGCTGCTCTGCGGCCTGTTCGCCGACCTGCTCGGACTGGAGAAGGTCGGCGTGGACGACAACTTCTTCGAGCTCGGCGGGCACTCGCTGCTGGCCAGCCGGCTGGTCGCGGGCCTGCGCGACCTGGTCGGCGAGGGCGACCGGGTCGGCGTCCGCACGCTGTTCGAGGCGCCGACCGTGGCCCGGCTGGCCGAGCGGCTCACCCGGGGCCCGGCCGCCGAGAGCTTCCCCGTCCTGCTGCCGATCCGCACCCGCGGCTCGCGCCCGCCGCTGTTCTGCGTCCACCCGGCCGCCGGCATCAGCTGGGTCTACACCGGCCTGCTGCGCCACCTCGACGCCGAGCAGCCGATCTACGGCCTCCAGGCCCCCGGCCTGGCCGACCCGGCCGCGCACCCGGCCTCGGTCGAGGAGCTGGCCCGGACCTACCTGGCCCGGATCCGCGCCGTCCGCCCCGAGGGCCCGTACGCCCTGCTCGGCTGGTCGTTCGGCGGGGCCGTCGCCCACGCGATCGCCGCGCTGCTGCGCCGCCAGGGCGAGGAGGTCCGGCTGCTCGCGCTGCTGGACGCCTACCCGGGCACCGGCGAGCCGGGGCCCGAGCAGTGGCGGGACGACCCGGCGCAGCTCGCGGTGATCCTCGACTCGCTCGGCCACCCGGCCGGGGAGGTCACCGCCTGGCCCGCCGACGAGGACGGCTACGCCGCGCTCGTCCGCGACGGCGAGGGCCCGCTGGCCGGCCTCAGCGGCGCCGGGGTGGCCCGGGTGGTCTCGGTCTTCCAGGCCAACGCCGAGCTGTCCCACGCGCTCCCGCTGCCCGGCTACGACGGCGACGCGGTGTTCTTCACCGCCGCCAAGGACCGGCCGGCCGACGCCCCCGACCCGGAGAGCTGGCGCCCGCACCTGGGCGGCCGGCTCGACGTCCACGAGGTGCCGAGCACCCACGGCGCGATGACGGGCACCGAGGCGCTCGCCGTCATCGGCCCGGTGCTCGCCGCCCGCCTGACCTCCTGACCTCCTGACGCACCGACTTCAGACCCCTACCGACCGCAGGCGACCGACCTGCGCACACCACGCGGACCGCACCCGGTCCGCCCACCGAGAAACGGACACCACCATGACCACTGCGGCCATCCCCGACACCTGGCGTGGCATCACCCCGTCGCCGATCACCTCGACCGACGCCTACAACGGCTTCATCGCCGCCAACGTGATCTTCGCGCTGGACCGGATCGGCCTGCTGGAGTCGATCGGGCGCGGCGAGCCGCTCTCGGCCGCCGAGGCCACCGCCCAGGCCGGCGACACCGCCCGGACCGAGGCCGTGCTGCGCGCCGCCGCCGACTACGGCTACCTCAAGGCCGACGGCGACGCCTACCTGCCCACCGAGGCGGGCCTGGAGATCGCCGCCGCGCGCGGCTACTTCACCTGGGCCGTCGGCGGCTACCACGACGTGTTCGGCCGCGCCGGCCACCTGAGCGCCGGCACCCACCGCTACGACACGGACGTCTTCCGCGACGAGGCGATGGTCGCCCTCGGCTCCGCCCAGTGCGACCAGTCGCTGTTCGCCGCCCAGCTCACCGACGTGCTGAGCGGCATCGACTTCCGGCACATCGCCGACCTGGGCTCGGGCACCTCCGCCCGGGTGCGCCGGGTGGTCTCGCAGCGCGAGGGCTCCCGGGGCCTGGGCATCGACATCAGCCGCCCGGCCACCGACATCGCCCGCCGCGACATCGTCGAGGCCGGCATGCAGGACCGGGTCACCGCCGTCCGCGCGGACGTGCTGGGCCTGCTCGGCACCCAGATCGACAACGACGCCGAGGCCGCCGAGGTGGCCGAGGTCGACACCGTGATGAGCTTCTTCCTGCTGCACGACCTGCTGGCCGACCCGGCCACCCGCTCCTCGATCTTCACCCGGATGCGGGAGTCCTTCCCGAAGGCCCGCACCTTCGTCCTCGGCGACACCATGCTGCGCGACCCGGGCACCTCCGACGGCGCCCAGCCGGTCTTCTCGGTCGGCTTCGAGCTGGCGCACGCGATGATGGGCGTCCCGCTGCACACCAAGGCCACCTACGAGGAGCTGTTCACCGAGGCCGGCCTGCGGATCGACCGCGTCGAGGCGCTCGCCACCCCGCACTCCTGGCTCTACGTCCTCCAGGCCGACTGATGGCCGGCCCGTCGGACGCCAGGTACCTGCTGGCACAGAACGAGCACCCGTACCCGCCGCTGCCGTCGGTGCTGGCGGCGCTGGCCGAGGCCAGTGCCGACCTGCACCGCTACCCGGACTTCCGTCCGGAGCGGATCGCCGGGATCGTCGCCGACTGGCAGGACGTCCCGGCCGGCCAGGTCGTGGTCGGCCACGGCTCGGCGGGCGTGGCGCTGGACCTCTTCCACGCGGTGGTCGAGCCCGGCGACAACGTGGTCCACTCGGCGCCCTGCTTCGACGCGTACCCGCTGTTCTGCGAGATCGCCCGGGCCGAGGCCCGGCCGGTCCCGCTCGGCCCCGACGCCCGGCACGACCTGGCGGCGATGGCCGAGCGGATGGACGGGCGCACCCGGATCGTCGTGCTGTGCAACCCGCACAACCCGACCGGCACGGTCTACTCCTGGGCCGAGCTGACGGAGTTCTTCCGCCGGGTGCCGGCCACCGCGCTGATCCTGCTCGACGAGGCGTACGTCGACTTCGCCCTGGGCTGGCAGGCCCCGGACGTGCCGGCCCGGATCGCCGAGTGGCCGAACCTCGTGGTGCTGCGCACCCTGTCCAAGTCGCACGGCATCGCCGCGCTGCGGATCGGCTACGCGCTGGCGGAGGAGTCCGTGGCCCAGCGGGTACGGGACCACCAGGTGCCGTACGCGGTGAACCGGCTCCAGGAGGCAGGCCTGCTCGCCGCCGTCGGCGCCGAGGACGAGATGGCGCGCCGGATCGCCGAGATCGCCGCGGAGCGGGAGCGCACCGAGGCCGAACTGCTGCGCCTCGGCTGGACGGTGGCGCCCAGCGTCACCAACTTCCTGTGGGTCGACGCCCCCGGCGACCAGCTCCCGCTGCGCGCGGAGCTGGAGCGCCTGGGCGTGGCCGTGCGCTACTACCCCGGCCAGGGCATCCGGGTCGCCATCGGCGAGAAGGACGCCAACGACGCGGTGATCGAGGGCTTCGCCGCCGTCGCCCCGCTCGCCCCGGCCCACCCGGCCCACCCGGCCACACCCTGAGCGCCCGGCGCCCGACCCGCCGACGCGCCGACCGCCCGGCGCCCTGAGCACCCCGCGTGCGTCAGGGCGCACCCCGGGCGCCCCTGCACCACCGCACCGCACCGCACCACCGCACAGCACCACCGCACCACCGAGCACCACGGCACCACCGCACACCCCTGCACACCCCGAAGCGCCGTCGGCGCAGCGAAGGAACCGCCATGCACCCGCTGTTGGTCCGCCCGGAGTTCCGGCGCTACCTGGCCGGGCAGACCCTGTCCGTCCTCGGTGACAGCGCCCTCTCCATCGCCCTCGGCATCTGGGCCAAGGTGCTGACCGGCAGCAACTCCGCCGCCGGTCTGGTGCTGTTCTGCTTCTCCGCGCCCCTGCTGCTGCTCCCGCTCGGCGGCCTGCTCGCCGACCGGGTCCGGCGCAAGCCGCTGCTGGTCGGGGTCAACCTGGCGGTGGCCCTCTCGCTGCTGCCGCTGCTGCTGGTCGACGGCCGGGACACGGTCTGGATCATCTACTGCACCGCCACGGTCTGCGGTCTGGCCGGGGCCGTCCTGGCCCCGGCGCAGAGCGCGCTGCTGCGCAGCATCCTGACGGAGCGTCAGGACTTCGGCACGGCGGCCGGGTTGACCCAGAGCGCCCGGGCCGGCACCACGCTGGTGGCGCCGCTGCTCGGCTCGGGCCTCTACGGCTGGTTCGGCGGGCACGTGGTGGCGGTGGCCGACCTCGTCGTGCTGCTGCTGGCCGCGCTCAGCTTCCTCACCCTGCGGGTGGAGGAGGTCAAGCCGGAGCCCTCGGGCCTGCGGTGGCGCACCGAGGTGCTGGCCGGCTTCGTCCACCTGCGCGGTTCGGTCGGGCTGCGGCCGCTGGTCGCGGCCACCGCCGCCTCCGGCTTCGTGCTGAGCCTGCTGCAGCCGGTGCTGTTCGCGCTGACCCAGCACGGGCTGCACCGCTCGCCGCAGTTCCTCGGCGTGCTGGAGACCACCGAGGCCGTCGGCGCGCTGGCCGGCTCGGTGGTCGGCGGCCTGCTGATCGGCAGGCTCGGGCCGCGCCGGACGGTCATGGCGGGCTCGGCGGTGTTCGGCCTCGGGACCGTCCTGCTGCTCGCCCCGTCGCTGTACGTGGTGTCGGCCGGCCTGGTGATCGCGGGCGCGGGCATCCCGGCCGCCATGGTCGGCCTCGCCACCGCCGCCCAGGCCTCCACCCCGCCGCAGCTGATGGGGCGCGCCCAGGCGGCCGTCAACCTCTCGCTCACCGCGCCGCAGGCGCTGGCCGTCGGCGTCGGCTCCGGCCTGGTGGCCGCCCTGGACTTCCGGGTGGTGCTCGGCGTGATGGTGGTCGGCGCGCTGCTCGCGTCCGCCCACCTGATCGGCAAGCCGGAGGCCCCGACCGAGCCGCCGGAGCCCAAGGGCCCGGACGCGGACGCGGACACCGACGAGGGCGACGGCGAGGGCGAGGGCGACGGCCCGGCCGAGCCCGAGGACGCCAAGGACCTCCAGCCCACCTGATCCGGCACCGCCGCCGCACACGTACCCGTACGCCCGCTCCACCCGATCGTCCCTCAGCACCTCCCGTCCTCCTCACGAGAGAGCTCCTCTGATGACCGACCGTTCCTCTCCCACCGTCACCCCGATCCCCGTCGAGCTGGACCACGTCGAGTTCTACGTGGCCGACCTGGGCGCCGAGACCACCCGGCTGACCACGGAGTACGGCTTCGAGCTGCTCGTCCCGCCGACCGAGCGCGGCGAGGCCGCCGAGCGCTGCCTGTCCGCGCTGGTCGGCCAGGCCTCCATCCGACTGCTGCTCACCCAGCCGCTGGCCGCCGGCCACCCGGCCACCGGCTACCTGGCCCGGCACGGCGACGGCGTCGGCGCCCTCGGCCTGCGGGTGCCGGACGCCACCGACGCGTACCGCACCCTGACCGCCCGCGGCGCCGCCGCGCTGGGCGAGCCGAAGGCCGCGGACGGCTGCGTCACCGCGGTCGTCGACGCCTTCGGCGAGGTGGTGCACACCCTGATCGAGCGCGGCCCCGAGGTCCCGGCCGGCCGCATCCCCGGCCTGCCCGACCCGGCCCCGCTGACCGGAGAGGGCCAGGTCGGCCTGCGGACCGTCGACCACTTCGCCGTCCTGGTGCCGTTCGGCGAGCTGCGCAAGACCGAGCACCGCTACCGCGAGGTCTTCGGCTTCCGGACGATCT
Source organism: Kitasatospora sp. SC0581 (assembly GCF_048159585.1). Taxonomy (NCBI): domain Bacteria; kingdom Bacillati; phylum Actinomycetota; class Actinomycetes; order Kitasatosporales; family Streptomycetaceae; genus Kitasatospora; species Kitasatospora sp. SC0581. The sequence continues at coordinate 664,268 of NZ_JBLRWA010000001.1, forward strand.
TCGAGGAGCGGGTCGAGGTCGGCGCGCTCGGCATGGACTCGGCGGTCGTGCAGAGCGCCGACCACAGCGTCACCCTGACCCTGATCGAGCCGCTCACCGCGGACGCGGGCGGCCAGATCGCCTCCTTCCTGGCCGGCCACGGCGGCGCCGGGGTGCAGCACGTCGCCTTCGCCGCCGAGGACGCGGTGCACTCCGTCTCCACCATGGCCGAGCGCGGCGTGCCGTTCCTGCGCACCCCGCAGACCTACTACGACGCGCTGCCCGGCCGCCTGACGCCGCTGCGGCACTCCTTCGAGCAGCTGCGCGAGCTGAACCTGCTGGTCGACCAGGACCACGACGGCCAGCTGTTCCAGATCTTCACCCGCTCCCAGCACCCGCGGAACACCTTCTTCTTCGAGGTGATCGAGCGCATCCGGGCCCGCAACTTCGGCAGCAACAACATCCGCGCCCTCTACGAGGCCGTGGAGCTCCAGCGCAACGCCAGCGAAGTGGCCGGATGAGCGCGTCCGTCCGCAACGAACCACCGACCGGCCCGGCCGGCGGGCGCCCGGCGCTGTCCGTCGCGGAGTACGCCGACCGGGCCCGGGCCGTGCTCGCGCCCGAGGTCTGGGAGTGGCTGGAGGGCGGTGCCGAGCGCGAGTTGACGCTCGCCGCCAACCGGGCCGCCTTCGACCGGGTGGCCCTGGTGCCCCGGGTGCTGACCGACGTCAGCACCCGGGACACCGCCGCCACCCTGGTGCGCAGCCGGGCGGCCCTGCCGGTGGCGGTGGCACCCGTCGCCTACCACCGGCTGTTCCACCCCGAGGGCGAGCTGGCCTCGGCCCGCGCCGCGGCTGCCGCGGGCGTGCCGTTCACCGTCGGCACGCTCAGCAGCGTCGGCTTCGAGGAGCTCGCGAAGACCGGCGCCACGCTCTGGTTCCAGCTGTACTGGCTGCGCGACCGCGGCCGGCTGCTCGACCTGGTCAGGGCGGCCGAGGAGGCCGGCAGCGAGGCCCTGGTGGTCACCGCCGACGTGCCGTACATGGGCCGCCGGCTGCGCGACGCCAGGAACGCCTTCGCCCTGCCGTCGGACGTCCGCGCGGCGCTGCTGGAGGGCGGCGCCGCCGGGCGGGCGCACGAGTCGACCGCCGCCGTCTCGGCGGTGGCCGCGCACACCGCGGAGCTGCTCTCCCCCGGCGTCACCTGGGCTGACCTCGAGTGGCTGCGCGGCGAGACCGACCTGCCGCTGGTGGTCAAGGGCGTGCTCGACCCGGCCGACGCCCGGCGGGCCGCCGGGATCGGCGCCGCGGCCGTGGTGGTCTCCAACCACGGCGGCCGCCAGCTCGACCGGGCCGTGCCCGCCGTGACGATGCTGCCGGAGGTCGCCGAGGCGCTGGCCGGCGAGGACTGCCAGGTGCTGCTGGACAGCGGGGTGCGCGGCGGCTCGGACGTGCTCACCGCGCTGGCCCTCGGCGCCACCGGGGTCCTGCTCGGGCGCCCGCTGATCTGGGGCCTGGCGGCCGGCGGCGAGGCGGGCTGCACCGAGGTCCTCGACCTGCTCGCCACCGAGCTGCGGCACGCGCTCGGCCTCGCGGGCTGCGCCGACCCCCGGGCCGCCGCCGAACTGCGCACCACCACCCTGCCCTGCCCCGTCTGGAGCACCCCGTGACCACCATCGCCGCACCGCACGACCTGCTGCTCGCGGGCCTGCACACCTCCCTCGCCGACCCGGCGATGACCTCGATGAACCTGCTCAACGAGATCTCCATCCGCTACCCGGAGGCGGTCTCCTTCGCGGCCGGCCGCCCGGCCGAGCAGTTCTTCGAGCTGGACGCCGTCCACCGCCACCTGGACCGCTACCTCGACCACCTGCGCACCGAGCGCGGGCTGACCGAGGAGGCGGCCCGCCGGCAGGTGCTCCAGTACGGGCGGACCAAGGGGATCATCCACGAGCTGATCGCCACCCACCTCGCCACCGACGAGGGCATCGAGGTGCCCGCCGAGTCGATCGTGGTCACGGTGGGCTGCCAGGAGGCGATGTTCCTGGTGCTGCGGGCGCTGCGCCGCGGCCCCGAGGACGTGGTGCTGGCCGTCTCCCCCACCTACGTGGGGCTGACCGGCGCGGCGCTGCTGGCCGACCTGCCGGTGCGGGCGGTCGCCGACGGCCCGGACGGCGTGGACCTCGCCGACCTGCGCCGCCAACTGGCCGCCGCCCGGGCCGAGGGGCTGCGCCCGCGGGCGCTCTACCTGGTGCCGGACGTGGCCAACCCGAGCGGGGCCAGCCTGCCGCTGGAGCTGCGCCGGGAGCTGCTGGCGCTGGCCTCCGAGGAGGACTTCCTGCTACTGGAGGACAACCCGTACTGCGTGTTCGCCGGCGAGGAGCGGCTGCCCTCGCTCAAGGCGCTGGACACCGACCGTCGGGTGGTCCACCTCGGCTCCTTCGCCAAGACGGCCCTGCCGGGCGCCCGGGTCGGGTACGTGGTGGCGGACCAGCTGGTGGCGGACGGGCAGGGCGGCACCGGGCTGTTCGCCGACCTGCTCGGCATGATCAAGAGCATGACCACGGTGAACACCTCGCCGATCGCCCAGGCCGTGATCGGCGGCGCGCTGCTGGAGCACGGCCACAGCCTGCGGGCCGCCAACACCGAGGTGGCCGCGCTCTACCGGCGCAACCTCGCGCTGGTGCTGGAGGGCCTGGCCCGGCGCTTCCCGCCCGGCTGCGGGGTGACCTGGAACGAGCCGCGCGGCGGGTTCTTCCTGGTACTCACGGTGCCGTGCGTGGTGGACGACGCGCTGCTGGAGCGCTCCGCCTCGGAGTACGGGGTGATCTGGACACCGATGTCGCACTTCTACCCGGGGACGGGCGGGGAGCACCAACTGCGGCTCTCCGTCAGCCAGGTCGACCCGGCCACCGTCGACCGGGGGCTGGACGGGCTGGCCGCGCTGCTCGCCGCGCAGTCCTGACCGGCCCCGGAAGGGGGGCGTCCCGTCCGGGGCGCCCCCCTTCCGGCCCGCTCCGACCCCCACGAGGGTAGGTTTCAGGCATGCTTGACTACCTCTCACGCACCATCGCCGCCTACGAGCACAGCGCCGACAAGTACGAGTCCGCCACCAAGGGCATGGTCCCGGACGAGGAGCTCGACCTCTTCACCGGGATGCTCCCCGATCCGGCCGGGCCGGTCCTGGACGCCGGGTGCGCCTTCGGCCGCGACACGGCCCTGCTGGCGGCCAGGGGCGTGGCGGTGACCGGCGTCGACCTGAGCGAGCCCTTCGTCGCCCGGGCCCGGGAGCTCCACCCCGGGCTGGACTTCCGGCGCATGGACGTGTGCGCGCTGGACCTCCCCGACGCCTCCTTCGCGGGCGTCTGGTCCCAGGCGACGCTGCTGCACCTCAGGGACGAGCACGTGGCGGCCGCGCTGGCCGAGTTCCACCGGGTGCTGCGGCCCGGCGGGGCGCTGTTCGTCAGCTTCAAGGAGGGGGAGGGCGAGGAGGAGTTCGTCGAGTCCTTCAGCGCCGACGCCGCCCGCTTCTTCCGCTACCAGACCGCCGACCGGGTCCGCGGCCTGCTGGAGGCGGCCGGCTTCACCGGGGCCGACGTCCGCGTCGTCAACGAGCGGCAGCGCTACGGCGCCGGGCACCGCGACCTCAACTGGCTGACCGCGTACGCCCGTACCGCGGCCTGAGCCGGCGGGGCCCAGTCCCTGAGCGAGCGTCACGTTCGGGTCGAAACAGGCCGTTTGCAGCCATCCCAATCGTCGGACCTTGGAGCACCACCACGGATTTCGGCTGACGACCGGTCAATCTCGGCCGGAAATCATTGCGTTGACCACATCGTTATTGAACGCCCCCTCGACACGTTGTTATGGTCACGAACTGTCGTGATCAAGTCAGCCACAAGGGGGCGATCATGGACGAGCCGAAGCCGCGTCCGGACGGCGCGCGACCTCCGACGGGAGGCGACCGCACCCCGGCCACCGGGGCGGACGGCGGCCCGGGGTGGTCCCTCGCCCCGGTCGCGATGCTGCGCCACGCGGGCTACCCGCTCTCGCTGCTGGACCGCGTCGTCGCCCCCTCGACCGCCCGGGTCGCCGACGCCGTCCTCGACCTGCGGGACGAAGCCGTCGAGCTGGGGCGGCGGTTGAAGGCCGACCTGCGCGCCGAGCGGGCCGGCACCCGGGGCGACCTCGCCTCCGGCGTCGGCATGCTCCGCCCCTTCCCGCCCGCCGACCTCGCCCGGCTCGAAGCCGAACTCGGCCCGGCCGCCCTGGACTCGGCCAAGCGCTACCAGGACGCGGTGCAGGCCCTGGACGGCCACTGGGAGGCCTTCGAGCGGGAGCACGGCGCCGCCCTCGCCGACGCCCGCCGGACCGTCGTGGACCTGTTCCGCGAACCCTCCCTCCAGCAGGTCCTGCTGCTGTCCAACGACGCCCGCTTCGAGGAGTTCACCGCCTGGCTCGCCTCCGGCGGCGCCGGGTCGGACGGCCACGTCAAGCGGATGACCGACCTGCTCGCCATGTACCTCCAGCGGGTCACCACCAAGAACGAGACCCACTCGCACTTCGGCCCCCTCGCCGTCGCCCGGACCGCACCGGAGGGCGCCGCCCCCGGCGTCGGCTGGTCCACCGGCCCGCTGCGCCGGATCGCCCTGCTCAGCCACTGGGCGGGCGAGGCGATGGCCGAGGTCTTCAGCGCCCGGCCGGAGGCCTTCGAGGCGGTGCGCCCCCGCCGGCGGCCCCTCGCCTTCGCCGAGGGCCCCGTCGTCCGGCTGTACGCGTTCGAGAGCACCACCGGCATGCCGGACGGCTGGCGCTTCGTCGCGGTGAAGGCCGACACCTTCGACGCCGACCGGTCCTGGCTCTGGGAGCACTGCGACGGCGAGCGCACGGTCGCCTGGCTGCGCGCCGCCTGGGCCGACCGCCCGGACCGCCCGGCCGACCGCGACTTCGACCGGGTGCTCGCCGAACTCGTCGACCAGGACTGGCTGATCGGCCGCCGGGAGATCCCGATCGGGGCCACCGACGTCCTGCGCGAACTCGCCGGACAGCTCGCCGACGACTCCCCCGACCTCGCCGTGGTGCGGCGCTTCCAGGACGGGCTGCGCCGCTTCGCCGAGGGCCCGACGGAGCGGCGCGCGGCCCTGCTCGGCGAGCTCAAGCAGGCCTTCGAGGAGGTCACCGGCTCCGCCGCCAACCGCTCCGAGGGCCGGCACTACGCGGACCGGAGCATCCTCTACGAGGAGGCGTACAGCCCGGTCAGGGACGTCGTCCTCGGCCCCGACGTCGCCGCCCTGATCGGCCGCGAGCTGTCCGTGGTCTACGACCTGACGCTGCTCGTCCCCCGGCTGCGCGTCCGCCGCGAGCTGGACATCCTGCACCGCTGGACGGCACGGCGCTTCGGCACCGGCACGCCCGTACCGCTGCCGGACTTCTACGCCGCCTTCTTCGCCGACAAGCCGCTGCTCGCCGCCGAGTGCGCGGAGGTGGACCGGGAGATCGCGGCGCTCGACCGGGAGGTCGTCGACCTGCTGCTGGACGGCGCCGAGGACGGCCGCTCGGAGAGCGTCGTCGACCGGGCCCGGCTGGAGGAGTTGCTCGCCCGCCACCCCGACACCCCGCCCGCGCTGTGCAACCCGGACGTCATGCTCGCCGCGCCGGACGCCGCCGCGATCGGCCGCGGCGACTTCCTCGCCGTCGTCGGGGACTGCCACGCCGTCCGCGAGGCGCTCACCCACTCCAGCTTCGCCTCGATGCTCCAGGCCGAGGCGCCCGAACTCCTCGACGCGGTCCACGACCGCTACCGGGGGCTGCTCGACGAGGACGAGGTGCTGGTCGACCTCTCCCGCTCGCACCCCGACAAGACCGGCGCCCAACTCACCTACCCCTGCCCGGACCTGGAGGTGTACGGGCTCTCCCCGAAGGCCCGCGGCGACGTCCTCCAGCCCGGCGCGCTGTACCTGCTGGCCACCGCCGACCGGCTGGAGCTGCGCGCCCACGGACTGGCCGGCCGGCTCAAGCTGCTCGCCCCGCTGGCGGGCGGCCCCAGCATCCGCCAGGACCCGCTCTCCCCGTTCGCCTTCCCCCGCCACTTCGGCGGTGTCGGCGTCCGCGACCGGGACCGCGACCACGTGCCCCGCATCCGCTGCGGCCGGATCGTGCTGCACCGGGAGCGCTGGCGCGTCCCCGCCGAGGCCCTGCGCGGCTGGAGCCCCGGCGTCCACCGCTCCAAGGGCGACGCCCCGGAGTTCGCCGCCGCCCGCCGGCTGCGCCGCGAACTCGGCCTGCCGCGCCGCGGCTTCCTGAAGATCCCCGGCGAGCCGAAACCGGTCTACGTCGACTGGGAATCCCCCCTCATCGTCCGGCAGGTCTTCCGGCTCGCCCGGAAGACGGCCGCCGCTCTGGAGTTCAGCGAAATGCTCCCCGCCCCGGAGCACCTCTGGCTCGACATCGACGGAGAACGTCACACCAGCGAGCTGCGCTGTGCGGTCTTCTCGCGCCGTCCCCACTGAGTGCTCCACGTCGAGGACCCCACGCCCTCACCGACCGAAGGCACCGCCATGACCAAGAGCTGCATCGTCCAGTTGCCCTTCCCCTCCAGCCACGACCCCGACCCGAACCTCGCCCGCTACTACGACGACTACGACCGGCGCTTCCGGGCCATGCTGCCCGAGTACTTCATCCCGACCGACGGCCTGTGGGAGATGCCGCTCTGGGTCGCCCACCTGACCGCCCTGCTGAACACCGCGGGCCTGGACTCCGTCTTCCGTGACCTGTCCAGGACCCCGGCCGAGCCGGAGCACTGCGCCGAGCCGCTGCTGGAGGCGACCGCCCCCGGCGACCTGGTCCTGATGTCCCCGCTCGCCCAGAACCTCCGGCTCGCGCTGGAGGTGGCCAAGCGGCTGGAGCACGCCGGCCGGCGCGTCGTCCTCGGCGGCAACATGGCCCCGCTCGCCCCCGACGGCGCCGTGCACGCCGTGCACCGCGGCCAGCTCGACGCCACCTTCGTGCGCCGGCTCGTCGAACTCGCCTCCGGGTCCGGCGGCAGCCTGGAGAAGCCGCTGCTGCCCGGGCTGGTGTCCGACCGGATCACCTGGGCGCCGGACTACCGCCACCTCGGCGGCTACCAGGGCCGGGTCCCGCTGCTGCGGCTCAACGCCAGCCACGGCTGCCTGTACCAGTGCTCGTTCTGCGGCGACGCCTGGAGCAAGCAGCTCACCCTGGTCGCCAAGGACGCGCTCGCCCAGGAGGTCGACGAGCTGACCAGCCGGTTCCCCGACACCCGGCTCTTCTACATCGGCGACAAGACCTTCGGCCAGTCCCGCGAGGCCGTCGGCAACCTGCTGGACGTCTTCCGCGACCGCCCCGGCTACCGCTTCATCGTGCAGACCCACGTGATGCAGGTGAAGGAGTGGATCGTCGAGGCCATGCTCGAACTCGGCGTCGTCGCCGTGGAGCTCGGCTTCGAATCGGCCGACTCGCAGATGCTCAAGCGCCTCAACAAGCTCTCCCGCGGCCTGGACGACTACACTTCGAAGATCCGTCAACTCAGCGACGCCGGGCTGAAGATCGTCCTCAACATGATGGGCGGCCTGGACGAGGAGACGGAGGCCGCGCACGGCCAGACCGTCAGCTGGATGCGGGAGAACGAATCGGCGCTGTGGCTCTTCAACCTCTACAACTTCGTCCCGTACCCGCTCACCCCGGACTTCCCCAGGCTGCGCGAGCGCATCTTCAACTGGGACTTCGCGGACTGGCGGGAGGACGCGCCGGTCGTCTACCGGCCCCGGCACCTGTCCCCCGAGGACAGCTGGGACCTGTTCCAGGAGAAGATCGCCGCGGCGCACGCCATCATCCGCGACCCGCTGCCCGCCGCCCCGGCCTCCGCCGTCCCCGGCCTGTCCGTCACCCCCGCCGCGCAGGAGAACTGACATGACCGAGCTCCCCGACTTCGAGGCCCTCCGCACCAGCGTCAAGCCGGAGGACTTCGAGCAGGACCCGCTGCCCGGCTGGGCCGGCGTCGGCACCCTCTTCGGCGCCCCCACCACCACCGCCGACCAGGTGGACGTGGGCGAGACGGGCTGGGTGGTGTCCGGCGTGCCCTACGACGCCACCGCCAGCTCCCGGCCCGGCGCCGCCGAGGGGCCGCGGGCGGTCCGCCAGGCCAGCCTGGTCTTCTCCAGCTACCTCACCAGCCTCGGCCAGTGGCGGATGCTGGACACCCGCACCGGGCAGACCTTCCGCTACCACGCGCCCCGCGTCGCGGACGCCGGAGACCTGCACATCTACCCGACGGACACCGTCAAGACCTTCCAGGCCGTCGCCGCCGAGAGCCGCCGGCTCAGCCAGAACGCCCCGCGGCTGATCTTCCTCAACGGCGACCACTCCTGCACCTTCCCCACCTTCGCCGGCTTCCGCGCCGGCCGGCTGGACCGCGGCGCCGGCCGGGTGGGGTTCATCAACATCGACCACCACTTCGACTTCGGCAACTGGAGCACCCTGCACGGGCCGCTCTACCACGGCTCCAACTCCCGCCGGATCAGCGAGATCCCGCAGATGCGCCCGGAGGACATCGCCTTCGTCGGGGTCGGGGACGTGACCAAGTACGACCAGTTCCGCGGCCTGCTGGACAGCGGCTTCCACGTCGTCCCCGGCTCCCTGATCACCCGGGACGGCGCCGCCGCGGCCCTGCGCCCCGTCATCGAGGAACTCGGCTCGCGGTGCGACACCGTCTACGTCTCCCTCGACATCGACGTGCTCGACAGCGCCGCCGCGACCGGCACCGGGCACGTCACCATGGGCGGCATCGGCATCGGCGACCTCCTCGACGTCTACGAGGAGCTGCGGGCGCTGCCCGTCGGTGCCGTCGACATCGCCGAGATCGCGCCCCGCTACGACCCGTCCGGCGGCACCGCGCAGATCGCCGCCCGGCTGCTCTTCGAGTTCCTGTTCCGCACCGAGGTCGCCCCGGCCGAACTCGCGCCCTGGGCCCCCGGCACCCCCTCCGCACCCCTGGAGCACCGGTGAGATTCACGCCCCACGAAGCGCAGTTCGACTGTACCCCGCTGGTCTCCGGGGCCCCCGCCGAGCGCGAGCGGGCGCTAGACGACCTCGCCGCCGGAGCCGTCGAGGTCATCCACCGGACCGGCTACGCCGTCTTCCGGATCGGCCGGCTGCGGCTCGGGGTCGAGGAGAGCCGCCGGCTGTCCACCGGCATCGTCGAGCGCGTCCGCACCGCGCTGATCGCCCGCGGCGCCCCCGCCCGGATGCGGCTGGAGGTCGACAAGGCGCAGCAGACCTACGTCCCCGAGGGCTACACCACCCGGACCCTGCTGCCCCACCACGACGGCCAGCACTGCTCGTACCTGACGCCCAGCCTCCAGGACGCCCCCGACTGGGACCCGGCCCAGCGCACCTACGGCGACTCCGGGTACACCACCACCGCCGCGCACAAGATGTACCAGGGCATCTTCCTGCCCGAGGTCGGCGAGGGGCTGAGCGTCACCACGTACTACGACTGGCTCGGCGTGATCGACGAGGTGCTGGACCGGCGCGGCATCGACCGGGGCGACGACCCGGTGGCCGGCGCGGCCCGCTGGCTCGGCGGCAACCTGCGCCGCGGCCTGGAGCGCCAGCCCGAACACGGCTGCGCCTACCCGTCGGTGGGCGCCATGCTCGGGCTGGAGGAGACGTTCTGGCACGGCCTGTCCTTCCACCACAGCGAGGCGGACCTGTCCAAGGAGGAGCGGCGGCGCTACCCCGCCGCCGTGCCGCTGGCCCGCGAGTGCGCCTGCGGCGAGTGCCGGGGCGAGGCGGCCCGGCTCTTCTGCCACCAGCTGCTCATGGCCACCGGCCTGACCTGGGCGCGGTTCCGCCGCCGCTGGGAGGTGCTCGCCCCGGGCGAGCACTGCGACCTGCTGCTCGGCCACAACCTGACCATGCTGCACGGCGGCCTGGCCGGCGGCGCGGGGCGGATCATCGAGCCGCTCTGCCTGGTCGTGGACGAGCCGTCCGGCCCCGAGTACGAGCGCTGGCTGGCCGCCTCCTGGCGGCGCACCCTGCCCGGGGCCCGCTGATGCGGAGGAGCCTGCCGGTGCGGGGGGCCCTGCCGGCGCGGGGATTCCGGTCGGCGTGGAGGTCCCGCTGATGCGGGGGGCGCCCGCGACCCTGGCCACCCCGGTCGACCTGCACCTGCACACCCGGCACTCGGACGGGGACGAGGCGCCGGCCGACCTGGCGAGGCGGTGCGTCGAGGCCGGGCTGCGGGTCGCCGCCGTGACGGACCACAACACCCTCGCGGGCGTCGCCGCCTTCGAACGGGCCGCCGCCGGGCGTCTCACCGTCGTCCCGGCCTGCGAGATCACCACCACCTGGCGCGACGAGGAGACCCACTGCCTCGCCTACTTCGTCGACCCCGGCGACGAGGCGTTCCGGCAGCGGATCGGACGCCTCCACGACGCCGAACTCGCCTGGTGGCGCACCTGGACCGACCGGGCGCACGCCCTCGGCGTGCCGATCGCCCGGGCCGACGTCGAACGGCGCCTCGGCGGCGACCGGGTGGCCTACGTCAACGACTACCTGGCCCTGCTGCTGGAGGCCGCCGGGGACGACCCCCGGTTCGCCCCGTACGCCGACGGCGACGACCGGTTCGCCCGCCTCATCGCCGACTGGTGCCGCCCGGGCCGGCCGCTGCACGTCGAACACCCCGTCAACCCCGACCTGGTGGACGTGCTGTCCTGGATCGAGCGGGCGGGCGGCGTCGCCGTCCTCGCCCACCCCGGCCCGCACACCGCCGGCCTGGACGCCCCGCGGTGCGCCGAACTGCTGGCGCCGCTGCGGGAGGCCGGCCTGGCCGGACTGGAGGTGTGGACCAGCTGGCACACCCCGGCCGACAGCGCCCGGCTCGCCGAGGCCGCCGGGCGGCTCGGCCTGGTCGCCACCGCCGGGTCCGACTACCACGGGGTGCGGGTCAAACCCTGGGCGCCGAGCCCCGGCCTGCTGCCCGCGCTCCCCGCCGACCCGCTCGCCGTCCTGGACGCCCTGCACGACCGCCGTCCGCCCGTCCACTCGATCCCCCAGGTGAGGCCGTGACCACCGTCAACGATCCCCGGACCGCCGCCGAGCCCGGGGTGCGCGTCCCCTGGCAGCTCGCGCCGGTCGTCGTGCTCCGCCAGGCCGGCTTCCCGATGGAGCTGCTCGCGCCGCTGGCCGACCCGGCCGCCGCCGAGGAGGCCCGGGAGCTCGTCGCCCACGGGCAGCGGCTGAAGGAGCTGGCCGACGCGTTCAAGGCCGCCCTGCGCCGCCACCCGGTGCCCGGCGCCGCCCGGCTGTCCTCCCCCGCCGGGTTCCTGCTGCCCGTCCCCGAGCCCGAGCTGGCCGCCGCGGCCGCCGCCGTGCCCGCCGAGGAGGCCGCCGTCCTGCGCGCCTACCAGGACGCCGCCCGGCACTTCGCCGAGGAGCAGACCCGGTTCGCCGCCCGGCACCAGGACCGCCTCGACCGGGCCGGGGCCGCCGTCGTCGAGGCCTTCGGCGACGAGCGGCTGCGGCAGGTCCTGCTGCTCTCCAACGACTCCGCCTACCCCACCTTCGCCGCCTGGCTCGACGCCCACGACGGCGCGACCGGGCGGCGCACCCGCAAGATGACCGACCTGCTCACCATGTACCTCCAGCGGGTCACCACCAAGAACGAGACCCACTCGCACTTCGGCCCCTTCACCCCCGGCCGGGTCGGTTCCGCCCCCGGCATCACCTGGTCCGGCGAGCGGGAGCTGGAACGGCGCGCGCTGTTCAGCCACTGGGCCGCGGAGAAGCTCGCCCAGAGCGCCGCCGCCGTCCCCGGCCTGCTCGACCACGCCCGCCCCCGGCGCCGCCCGCTGTCCTTCCTGCGCGACGGCCGGATCGACCTCTACGCCTTCACCACCCGCGACGGCCTGGACACCGACTGGGACTTCCAGCACCTCGGCGGGCGCCCGGTCGAACCGTACGAGGCCTGGCTGTGGCAGCACTGCGACGGCGAACGCACCCTGAGCGAACTGCGGCAGGCCTGGCAGGACGAGCAGCGCTGCCCCGTCCCCTTCGACGAGGTGCTCGCCGGACTCGCCGAGCGCGAATGGGTGGTCGTCGAGTTCGAGATCCCGATCGGCGACCACCGGCCGCTGGCCGCCCTGCGCGAGCAACTGCTCGCCGCCCCCGCCCCGCTGGCCGACCCGCTGCTCACCGCGATCGACGGCTTCGAGGCCGACCTGACCCGCTTCGCCGCCCTGCCGCTGCCCGAACGCGCGGCCGCGCTCGCCGAGAGCAAGGCCCGGTTCGAGCAGCTGACCGGCGGCCCCGCCAACCGCAACAGCGGCCTGCACTACGCCGACCGCAGCATCCTGTTCGAGGAGGCCCGCGGCCGCCCCGCCGACCTGACCGTCGGCCCGGACCTCGCCCGCTTCATCACCGACGAACTGTCCATCGTGTACGAGACCGTGCTGGCCGGCCCGCGCCTGCGGATGCGGCGCGAACTGGTCATCCTCACCCGGTGGGTGGCCGACCGGTTCGGCCCCGGCGTGGAGATCCCGCTGGACGTCCTCTACGCCGAGTTCTTCCGCGACCGCGACGCCATCGCCCGCGAGTGCCTCGCCGTCGAGGCCGAACTCGCCGAACTGGACCGGGAGATCGGCGCCGCCCTGCTCGGCGAGGCCGCCACCGACCCGGACCGCTCCGAGGTCGTGGTCGACCGGGAGCGGATGGCCGCCGTCCTCGCCGCCCAGCCGAGCAGCCCGCCGGCCGTCTGCGACCCGGACATCCTGTTCGCCGCGCGGAGCCGGGAGGACCTGGCCGAGGGCCGGTTCACCGCCGTCATCGGCGACTGCCACGCGGTGCGGGAGGTCATCACCCACACCAGCTTCGGCCCGCTGATCCAGGAGCACACCCCCGAACTGCTCTCCGAGGTGTACCGCGGCTACCGGTCCCTGCTCGCCGACGACGAGGTGCTCGCCAACCTGTCCCGCGGCCACCCCGACAAGTCCTCCACCCAACTCGTCTACCCCTGCCACGACCTGGAGGTCTACGGCCGCTCCGCGCAGTCCCGCGACCGGGTGCTGCAGCCCTCCCAGCTCTACCTGGTGCTGCGCGACGGCCGGCTGGAGCTGCGCGCCCACGGCGTCGAGGGCCGGCTGCGCCTGATGGCGCCCCCGGCCGGCGGCCCGAGCATCCGGCAGGACCCGCTCTCCCCGTTCGCCTTCCCCCGCCACTTCGGCGGCGCCGGACTGAACGCCCCCGATCTGGCCCACATCCCGCGCATCCGCTGCGGCCGCGTCGTGCTGCAGCGCGAGACCTGGCGCATCCCCGCCGCCCGGCTGCGCGACACCGCCGCCTTCGGCCGCCAGACCGGCCGGGACGACGCCGCGCTGTTCGTCGCCGCCTGCCGGCTGCGCGCCGAGCACCGGCTGCCCCGGCACGTCTTCGTCAAGGTCCCCGGCGAGCCCAAGCCGGTCTACGTCGACTGGGAGTCCCCGCTGCTGGTCCGGCAGCTGGGCCGGCTGGCCGCCCGAGCCGAGGGCACCCTGGAGGTGTCCGAGATGCTGCCCGCCCCCGACCAGCGCTGGCTGGACGTGGACGGCCGGCGGTACACCAGCGAACTGCGCTGCGCCGTCTTCTCGGCCGGGAACCCCGCCGCGGAGCCGCGCGGGTGAGCACCGACACCGCCGTCCGCCCCTCCTCCGGCTACCACCGGGTCCTCGGCGCCGCCGCCTCCTCCGCGGTCGGCGACGGCATGCGCTTCGCCGCGCTGCCGCTGCTCTCCACCGCGGTGCTGGACGACGCCTTCCAGGTGTCCGCCGTCACCGCCGCGACCACGGTGCCCTGGCTGCTGTTCGCCCTGCCCGCCGGCGCGTACGCCGACCGCTTCGAGCGGCGGCTACTGATGGTCCTCGCCGACCTGCTGCGCGCCGCGGTGCTGGCGCTCACCGTCCTGCTGCTCGCCGCCGACCGGCTGACCTTCTGGCCGCTGCTCACCTCCGCGTTCCTGCTGGGCGTCGGCGAGGTGCTGTTCGACTGCGCGTCCTTCGCACTGCTGCCGAGCGTCGTGCCCAAGGACCGGCTGGAGTCGGCGAACGGCCGGCTCTTCGCCGTCCAGACCGTCGGCCGCGACCTGCTCGGGCAGGTCGTCGGCGGCGTGCTGTTCACGGTCGGCCGGGCCGTCCCGCTGGTGATCGACGCGGTCTCCTTCCTGGCCTCCGCGCTGCTGCTGCGCGGCGTGCGCGGGCCGGTGCCCGAGTCCGGGCCCGAGTCCGGGCCTGAATCCGGGCCTGAATCCGGGCCTGCCGCCGAACCCGGGCCGGGCGCCGGGAAACCCCGCCTGCTGGCCGACATCCGCGAGGGAGTCGCCTTCGTCCTCCGCGATCCGCTGCTGCGTGCCCTGACCGTCTCCGCCGGGGTCATCAACGCCGTCTACCTGGGCCAGATCGCCGTCTTCGTGATCCTGGTCCGCGAGGTGCTGGAACTCCCGGACGCCGCGTACGGGGCGCTGCTGGCCGCCGGGGCGGTCGGCGGCGTGATCGGCGGCGCGGTCGCCGGCCGGCTCAGCAAGGCCGTCGGCCGGGTCCCCGCGCTGGTCGGCAACCTGGCCCTGATGGGCGCCGCCGGCCTGGCGGTGGCCGCCACCGACCGGGTCCCCGTGGTCGCCGTCGCCTACGGCGTCACCGGCTTCGCCCTGATGGTCTGGAACGTCGTCGCCGTCTCCCTGCGCCAGACGATCATCCCGGACCGGATGCTCGGCCGGGCCACCGGCGTCTACCGGCTCTTCGCCTGGGGCACCATGCCCCTCGGCGCGCTGGTCTTCGGCCGGGTGAGCGCCTCGGCCGGGCCGCGCGCCGCCTTCGCCCTCGGCGGCGTGGTCACCCTGCTGACCTGCCTGCCGATCGCCTACGCCCTGCTGAGGGACAGCAGGGTGACCGACCGTCGCAAGACCACCGAGGATGCACCATGAGTGAGCGTTTCGCCGTACTGGACCGACTGGCCGGACAGTGGGGCCTGAGCGGCCTGGAACTCGTCGGCAAGGGCCTGGAGTTCACCGTCTTCCGGGCCCGGGCCCGGGACGGCGAACCGGTCGCCGTACGGCTCGCGCACCACCGCTTCGACTCCAACGCCAACGACCCGCACGTGGACACCCGCGCCCTGCTCGTCCAGGAGCACGCCATCGCCCGGCACCTGGCCGAACACGGCCTGCCCGTCGCCCGCGCCCGGGAACTCGTCCTCGCCGACGACCCCGACTCCCCCGACGTGCTGCTCTCCGACTACGTCCCCGACGACGGCACCCCGCTCGACTCCCACGCCCTCGGCCGGCTCCTCGCCCGGCTCCACCAGGCACCCCCGCCGCCACTGCACCCCGTCGCCGCCGAGGGCGGCACCACCGCCGGGGTCCTCACCACCCGGATAGCCCGCCGCTGGGCCGAACTCGCCCGCCTCGTCGCCGACTGGCCCGAGCCCCCCACCCCCGGCCTGCTCGCCCGGCACCTCTCCCCCCTCACCGGGAGCAGCCTCCTCCACCTCGACGTCCGCAGCTCCAACATCCGCCGCCACCAGGGCCGCACCACCGCCCTCCTGGACTGGTCCAACGCCCTCCTCGGCACCCCCGCCCTCGAGTTCGGCCGCCTCGCCGAATACGCCCGCTACCCCGAGAACGACCTCGACCTGCCCGCCCTCCGCGCCGGCTACGCCACCCTCGCCCCCGTCCCCGCCGAGGACGACCCCACCCTCCTCGCCTGCCGCCTCGACGCCGCCCTGATGCTCGCCCTGGTCTTCCTCTCCGAAGCCCCCGACCCCACCCGCGGCCCCACCGCCGCCACCCACGCCCGCGCCCTGGCCGAGCGCCTCACCCGCCTGTAACCGCCGACAACGGCGACCCATTGCCTGCGACTGGTGCCGCCTGATATCGCCGCTTGCCCACCAAGACACCGCGAGGCCCCACTGACCTAAGATCAGTGGGGCCTCGCAGTCACCTCAGGAGATTTCCCTCAGCCACGCCCAGTCGCCCTGACGGGTTCGCAGTCGCTCGACAGCCTGCTCAATGCATTCGTCAAGGCTGGAGGATTCAGCCCGGATGAACCCTTGATCTCCAAGAACCCTTCCGGACATGACCACCGTCCACGGGTCCCCGCCGTCCGCCATCCTCTCGTCATCCACCTTAAGGATTACGGTGACGCCGGCGCGGCCTAGGCCCTCCATCAGCTTTTCGATGTTCATGTCAGGCCATCCCTAGTATCCCCTCAAGGCCGCCACGATATCGGCAATATCGTGAAGCTGGCCCTTTCCGACCGCGTCGATGACACTGCGCAGGTCCTGGGCCGTGCCCGGGCCACTGGTGATGCTGTTGCGCTCCATCAGCTTCTCGACGACCGCCTGCGCCGTCCGCTTGTTCCCGTTGTTGAACATGTGACTTCCCGCGATATCCCGGATAACGACCGCGGCCTTCTCCCAGAAGCTGTTGTAGCGACTCGCATTGACCAGCATGTTTTCAGGAGAGCCACTCAGGAGCGTCTCTCCACCGAATTCACGGTTGAGCTGAGCAATCTCGTCGGGAGTAACGCCCGACTTGAAGCCACCGAGATCACAGGCCGGAGCGGCGTTATGCACAAGCACCGGCGTATCGCCTGCCACCACATAGTACGTGTGGAGGTCGTCGACGGTGAGGTTGTAGGCGGGCTGGAGGGTGTTCCAGTGCCGGACGTCCTCGATGCGTTGGGGCCGGCCGGCCGGGTCACGCAGGTCGTCGCCGGGCTTGAGGTCGACGGCGTCGGTCCACTGCTTCTGGCTCTCGGACCAGAAGGGGTGGTGGTCGGTGCTGGTCAGGGACTTCCCGGCACCCAGCGAGATATCCGTGAAGTCACGGTCGTTGGGGCCGTAAATGGTCGCCGAGACCCGACGGGAGCCGGTCAGTCCGATCGTCGGATCGGTGGCGAGGACCTCGTCGCCGATCCGAACCGTCTCAATGGCGCGGGTGGATCCGTCGGCCATCAGGACTCGGGTGCCGGCCGCAAAACTATTCGGCAGCGGGCAGACAGGAGGGAGACGGGTGACGAGCTTCTGGATGAACTCGACGGCCTTCTCGCCCCAGGACCCGAACTTCTTGGCCCACTGCGCGAGCTTGGCGACGGCGGCGCCGTCGCCGATGAAGGGAATCGCGCCGATGCAGGAGGTGAGCGCCTCGGTGGTGCGGCCCTCGACGGCGTAGTAGGCGCAGTTGACGAGGTCGGCGATGTCGGCGAGACCGGGGGCGATGACGCCGCCCGCGCCGCCGATGACGTCCAGGGTGAGGTGGACGCTCTCGGAGAAGAGGTGGTAGAGGTAGCTGACGTTGTCGCTGTCCTCCTTCGCCTTCTTGATCTCCTCCTCGATCCCGGCGATCGCGTCCTGCTTCTCCTTCTCGGCCTGGGCCTGCTTCTCGGCCTCCTTGCGCTCGGCCTCCAGCTTCGCGAGCCGGGCCTTCTCCTCGGCGTCCCGCTTCACCTCGTAGCTGGCGTGGGCGTCGTCGGCGGCGGTCTGGGCGGCCTGGGCGTCCTGGCCGGCCGCCTCGGCGGAGGCCCGGGCGGCGGACGCGGACTCGTTCGCCTGAATCGCGGACCATCGGGCCTGTCGGGCCGACTGGTCGGCCTGGTTGGCGGAGTAGACGGCCTTGGCGGCGTCGCGGTTGGCGGAGGCCTTGGCGGCGTTGGCGGTCTTCGCGGCCGCGGCGGCCCTGGTGGCGTCGGCCTGGGCGGCGTCGGCGGCGGCCTGGGCCTTGGCGACGTGCTGGGCGGCGGTGTCGGCCGACGCCTTGGCGGTGGCCTCGTAGCCCCTGGCCTCGTCGGCGACGCCGCGGGCGTAGGCGGCGGCGGCCTGGGCCGTGGCCGCGTTCTTCTGGGCGGTCGCGGCGACGGCGGTGGCCTCGGCGATCAGGCCCTTGATGTCGGCGACGTGGACGGCGGTGAGCCGGTCCTTCTGCTGAGCTGTGTACTGGCCCTTGGCGATGAAGGCGCGCAGGTCCTGCACGGGGCCTTCGAGGGCGACCTTCGCCGCGGCCTTGAGCTCGGGCTCGGTGGCCGGGGCGTCCTCGAGCCGGGTGGCGGTCAGGCGGTCGTCGGCGGCCTGCGCGTCGGCCAGACCCTTGCCGAGGAAGGCCCGCAGCGCGGCGGGGGTGTTGACCCGCAGCGCGGCGTCGGCGGCCGCCTTGACGGCGGGACCGGCGTTGTCGCTGAGCCGGGTGATCGTCAGCCGGTTCTCCGGCGCCGCGGCCTCGTACTGGCCGCTGTTCAGGAACGCGCCGACCTGGGTCCGGTCGCCCTGGAGCACGGTGTAGGCGGCGTCGCGGACCGCGTTGTTCCCCGAGTCGGTGTAGACCTCGACGGCACGGTCGTGTGCGTCGCGGTCGTCAGCTTGCTTACGTCCGGTCTTGAGGTACGAGAGCACTGCGGTGTCCGGGCCGGTGAGGGCGGCTTCGGCAGCCTCGGATCCCCAGGAGCCTGAGATCTTGCGGGAGATCAGGGCGAGCTTGCGGCCATCGGTGGCGACCTGCGCCGGCGTGGCTCCGGGCTGGTTGGCCAGCTGGGCGAGGCGGTCGGCCTCGGCCTTCGCCTGCTGGACCTGCTGGGCGGCCTGGTCGGTCTGCGCCTGCTTCGCCGTCTCGTCGGCCTTGGCCTTACGGGCCGTCTCCACCGCGGCCGCGGTCCGGTTCGCCAGGTCCTCGGCCTCGGTGCGACGGGCGAGGTCCTGGACCGCGTTGGCCTGGTCGACCGCGCGCTGCGCGTCCACGGCGGCCGCGGAGGCGGCGTTCGCGTGGTTGGTCGACTCCTGTGCGGCGTTCGCGCTCTGGCCGGCGTGCTCGGCGGCGTACCGGGCGGCCTGGGCCGCCGCGGCGGCGTGCTCGCCCGCGGACTTCAGGAGCGTCGCGGCGGCCGCGGCCTGCGTCGAGGCCTCCCCGGCCAGCTGCTGGGAGGCGGCCGCGGCGCGGCCGGCCTCGGCAGCCGAACGGCGCGTGGCCGCCGCGGCCTGCTTGGCCTTCGCCGACTGCCCGCCGGCGCTGTCCGCGTAGGCACCGGCCTGCTCGGCGGAGCCCGCCGCGGAGTCGGCGTTGCCCTTGGCACTCAGCGCGGCACCCGCCGCTTCCTTGCTGCTCTTGGCGGCGTCGTTCGCGTGACCGAGCGTCGTGTTCGCGTCCGCCGCCAGCTTCGCCGCGGCGTCGGCGACATCGGCCGCCACCCGCGCGTCGTGCGCCTTCGTCTGGTCACCGGCGGCCGCGGCCGCGGCCGTCTCGGCGTTGGCCGCGGCCCGCTGGGCCCCGGCCGCCGCGGCGGCCGCGTTCGACGCCGCATAGGCGGCGGCCCGCGCACCCGCGTTGGCCGCACGAGCTGCCGCCATCGCCGTCCGCGCCGCCGCACCCGCACGCTCGGCCGCCGTCGCGGCCTTGTTCGCCGCCTCCGTCGCCTTGGCCGCGTCATTGCCGGCCTTCTGCGTCTCCGACGCGGCCAGCGCGGCGGCCTCCATGGCCTTCTGCGCCTCGTAGACCGCCTTGTCCTTGGCCTCGATCGCCGCGGCCGTCTCCTGCGCCGCCTGCGCGCCCGCGTCCTTCGCCTGCTGCACCAGCTGCGCGATGCTCGCACGCTCCTGGTCACGGCTCTGCGCGATGTACTGGCCGACCGCCAGGAAGTCGCGCACGTCCTCGATCGACCCGTTCAGCGCCGCACGCGCCGCCGCCTGGGTGTTCGTGCCGCCCGCGCTGAGGATCTGCACCAGCTTGAGCCGGTCGTCGGAATCCTTTGCCGGGAACTGTCCCTCGGTCAGGAACCGCTGCAGATCATCACTGTTGTTGCTGCGCAGCGCCGCGTCACCGGCGGCCTGCAGGTTGCTGCCCGCGCCCATCGCGGGGTCGGTGAGCCGGGTGATCATCAGCCGCCGGTCGGCGTCGAGCGCCGCCTGCCAACCACTCTGCAGGAAGGCGCGCAACCCGTCGGGAGTTCCATCGATCGCCTTGTCCGCGGCCTCGCGAACCTTCGGCCCACCCACGCTGGAGATCTGCGTGGCCGCGAGCAGATCGTCAAGGCGCTGCGCCCCGGCGATGTCACTGTCCAGGAATCGTTTCACGTCCTGGTCGGAGCCGGCCAACGCAACCTCAGCCAGCTCGTGCATGCGAGGGCCGCCGTGGAGCCAGGCCTGGACCGTGCGCTCGCGGTTGCTCAGCTGAACCTGGTCGTCAGTCGGTTCGGCGGCCGAAGCCGTCGAGATGCCCGACCCCACCAGCCCCGCCGTCAGAGCCAGCGGCAGCAGGCCCAGGGAGAGCCTACCCAGCAGCGGCGGCCTTCCCCTCCCCCGCCCCCGTGACCGGGATATCGAATGGTGCATCAGAAAACCTCCACTGTCGGCATCGGCCGGATTCACGGCCGCAGCGGAGCCTACGTCAGATGACGGTACGACAGAACGTTCACGAAGTCAGAAAGTTGCTCGAAGAGCAGCCAATGAAACACCTGCCAAAGGGCAAAGCCAAGCAAATACAACCGCATCACCGATAGGCACTCAACCACTGGGAAAGTGTGACATTCCGCCTGGCCAGAGCCTAGAAAGCGCTTGTCGAGCCGCCGGCCCATCTGGTTCGATGGCCCGGATTCCGGCTGCGGCACCGAAGGCGTCGATGCGGCAACTTCGGCTACTTCCACCGGCAATGACGTCTCGTCATTGCCGGTTGGTTCGCCCACCATTCAGGCCGGTCACCCGATTCCGCAGATCCGCCCGTCAGGGCAACACCAGATGAACGAAAAGGATTAGGCATGGCAAAGCGCTTGTCCCGCTTGCTCGTTGGCGGTGCGGTCGCCGTGGCCGCCACGCTCGGCGCCGCCGCACTCGCCTCCGCCGACGGCACTCCGGCGGACAACTCGGCCGCGCCGGTGGCGGTCGAGGACTTCAACTACCCCGGCCCGGCGCCGTACCCCAACGTCAAGCTGCTGCGCGGCGACGGCCACATCGTGCTGTCCGACTGCGCCGTCGACAGCCAGATCAGCGTGTTCAGCTTCGACCTGCCCAACGCCGGCGGCAACCAGATCTGCTTCCGCGCCACCAGCACCACCGGCTACCTCGCCCTGGAGGTGCCCAACGTGTTCCGCATCCGCACCGACGCCTACTCGCTCAACGCCAAGCTCACCAGCGTCGACGGCGCGCAGAGCGTCGACATCGCCAAGGGCACCGCCCTGCCCGTCGGGATCGGCAGCGGCTCCGGCAACGGCAAGCCGGCCGCCCTGCTCGAACTGCGCGTCACCGGCTGACCAGCACCGGCCCGTACCGCTCCCCGCTCACCTTCCCGATGGAGCCCCAGGTGACCCACACCCCCCTCCGCACGGCCGGAAGGACCGGCCGCGCCACCGCAGGCCGGTGGCTGGCCGCCGCCGCCGTGACCGCCACGGCCCTCGCCGGCGCCACCACACTCGCCGCAGCCGACACCACCCCCGCCGACAACTCCGCCGCACCGCCCGCGGTCGAGGACTTCGCCTACCCGGGCGCCGCCGCCATCACCAAGGTGAAGCTGCTGCGCGGCGACGGCCACATCCTGCTCGGCGAATGCTCCAAGCCCAACCAGATCCAGGTCTGGACCATGGCCCCGGGCAACCCGGACAACCAGATCTGCTTCACCGTCTCCGGCACCACCGGGTCGCTCACCCTCGAGCTGCCCCAGGTCTTCGCCATCCAGACCTCCGGCGGCCGCGCCGTCCGGGCCGACCTCACCGACGGCACCACCCAGCAGACCCTCGAGGTCCCCAAGGACGGCTTCCAGCCGGTCGGCAAGGGCAGCAACGGCAACGCGACCAGCCTCCTCGAACTGACCGTCACCGGCTGACAGCCACCCGCGCATCCACCTCCCACCTCTCACCTCCGGGAATCCCCCTATGCCTCGCAACTCCTCGACCCGCAACCTGCGGGCCGGCGCTCTGGCCACCGTCCTCGCCGCCGGCGCCCTGACCACCCTCGCCACGCCCCCGGCCGGCGCCGTGGTCGGCGACGCGGCCGCCAACGACACCTACGCCTACACCGCGCACCTGGCGATCGGCGACAACCTGCGGGCCTGCACCGGCACGCTGGTCGACCGCAGCTGGGTGCTCACCGCCGCCTCCTGCTTCTCCGACGACCCGGCGCAGCCGCAGGCCCTGGCGGCCGGCAAGCCGAAGTGGAAGACCACCGCGACCATCGGCCGCACCGATCTGACCACCGGCGCCGGCAAGACCGCCGAGATCGCCGAGCTGGTGCCGCGCGCCGACCGTGACCTGGTGATGGCCCGTCTGGCCACGCCCGTCGACGGCATAGCCCCGCTGCGGGTCGCCACCGCCGCGCCCGCCACCGGGCAGTCGCTGCGCGTGCCCGGGTACGGGCGCACCAAGGACGAGTGGGCGCCGCTGAAGCTCCACACCGGCGGGTTCTCGCTGGACACCGTGAGCGCGACCGGCATCGGCACCACCGGTACCGGCGGTGCGGCGATCTGCAAGGGCGACACCGGCGCCCCCGTGGTCCGTACGACCAACGGCAAGGCCGAGCTGCTCGCGGTCGCCTCCCGCTCCTGGCAGGGCGGCTGCCTGGGCGTGCCCGCCACCGAGACCCGCACCGGCGCCTTCAGCTCCCGGGTCGACGACATCGCCGGCTGGGTGCAGCAGACCCGCGCCAAGGCCATCGGGTGGAAGACCCAGGCCCTGGTGCGCAGCGACACCAACCTCTACGCCGCGACCCGCCTGTACGACGGTTCGTGGACCCCGTACCAGGACGTCCAGGCCGCGGCCGGGAACATCGGCGGCGTCCGCGCCGTCACCTCGGCCGGCATCGACACCAACACCCACGTCCTGGCCCTGGGCGGCGACGGGCACCTGCACCACGCCATCCGCAGCCTCGACGGCAGCTGGGGCCAGAAGTTCATCGACGTCAACGCCAACGTCGCCGACCTCGGCAACATCACCCAGATCGCCGCCACCCCGGTCGGCGCCGATCTGCACATCGTGGTCGTCGCGAACGGCACCCTGTTCCACACCGCCCGCTACGGCAACGGCCAGTGGAGCGGGTTCAAGGTGGTCACCGACAACACCGGGCCGCTCAACGGCATCACCGCCATCTCCGCCGGCGGAACCGCCTCCGGGGACCTGCACATCGCCGCCGTGTCGGGCGGGAAGGTCTACCACACCCGGCGCAACGTCAGCGGCGCCTGGTCCCTCTGGGGATCGGTCTCCGACGTCGCCGGCGCCACCGGGCCGGTGACCTCCGTCGCCGTCACCCGCCAGAACAACGACCTCGACCTCGCCACCGTCGCGAGCGACGGCCAGTACCACACCCTGCGTTACGCCTCCGGCGACTGGTCGCGGATGAACTCCCTCGTCGACGTCATCGGGAAGGTCACGGGCACCGGCATCAGCGCCGCCACCGTCGACACCGACGCCCAGTTCGCCGTCACCACCAACGACAACAAGGTCATCCTGACCGCCCGCCACCTCGATGGCACCTGGGCCGACCCCGAGTACCTCGACCTCGCCGCGATCCCCGGCAACCACATCGGCACCGTGATCACCAGCTCCATCTGATCCACGGCCCGCCGGCGGGCGTCCTGGTGCGGGAGCGGACCGCCGTCCCGCACCGGGGCGCCCGCGTGCCGGCGTCCGACGGACCGTCATATCTCGGTCCGCTGAGGGTGGTCGGGCAGTCCGATTTCCGGACAATCCTCCTCGGCCCGTTCATGTGCGGACTTCTTCGAGTACGGTGGCATCCCGGCAGCTCGGCGGCCGAATGCTCCGGCGGCGCCGGCGCGCGGGCGGCGCCGTGACCGCTTCCGGGCGCCACCCCGCCGTCGGTGTGCGGCAGTTCGCGTCCGGGGCCGGCCGTCTCCGCCGGAGTCCGACAGGGCAGCGCCGCCAGGACGTCGTCCCGGGGCCCGGTGAACCTGCCCAAGGACGGAGCGCGATGACCGACGGACCGGACCTGCCCACGGGTACCCGCCGGGTCCCGTACACCGACCCCGGAACGCCCGACCACCGGAGCCCGCTGCGGTACCTCTGGTGGCTCGTGTCGATGCAGCGCAGGCGGGTGCTGCTCGGCGCGACCTGGGGGAGCCTGTGGATGTGCGCGCTGATGCTGCCGCCGTACCTGATGTCGCGGACGATCGACGACGGGCTGCGCGCGCGGGACACCGGGGCGCTGGTCGGCTGGGTGGCGGTGGTCCTCGCGGTCGGGGCGCTGATCGCGGTCCTCGGCATGCTGCGGCACCGCACGATGACGTTCATCCGGGCCGACGCCGCCTTCCGGACGGTCCAGGCCGTCACCCGCCATGTGAACCGGCTGGGGACGACGCTGCCGCGCCAGGTGTCGGCCGGCGAGCTGACGCACCTCCAGGCCGGTGACACCGGCCGGATCGCCCAGACGCTGACCATCACCGGGCCCGGCGTCGGAGCGGTGCTCGCGTACCTCGCCGCCGCCGTCCTGCTGGTCCGGATCTCCCCCGTCCTGGCCGCGGTGGTCCTGCTCGGCGTCCCGCTGCTGGCCGTGGTCATCGGCCCGCTGATGGGGAGGCTGCACGGCGCCGAGGGCCGCTACCGCGAGGAGCAGGGGGCGCTGACCGCCCTGGCCGGCGACCTGGTGGCCGGGCTCGGGGTGCTGAACGGCATCGGCGGCAAGCCGATGTTCGCCGGGCGCTACCGGCAGCGCTCCCGGGCACTGGTGCCGCTCGGCTACCGGGTGGCCTCGCTCACCAGCTGGGTGCAGGCGGTGGGCGCCTGCCTGCCCGTCGTCTTCCTGGCCGTGGTGACCTGGCTCGGCGCGCGGATGGCGGCGGCCGGAGACATCACGGTCGGCGAACTGGTCGCCGTCTACGGGTACGTGGCGGCCCTCCTGGCACCGGTCTCGTTCTTCGTCGAGGGCGCCGACGACCTCCCGCGCGGCCTCGTCGCCGCCCGCCGCGTCATCGACATCCTGGCGCTGCGGCCCGAGTCCTCCGGCGAGCGCACCCGCACGGCGCCGCCCGACGGTCCGGCGGAGCTGCACGACCCGGAGTCGGGCCTGGTGCTGCGCCCCGGGCAGGTCACGGCCCTGGTCTCCGCACGGGCCGACGAGGCCCGCGCGGTGGTGGACCGGCTGGCCGGCTACACCCCGTCCGGCGCCGCCTGGGGTGGTGTCGAGGTCTCCGCGTGGGAGACGGCCGCGCTGCGCCGGCACGTCCTGGTGTCCGACAACGAGTCCTACGTGTTCGGCGGCACCCTGGGCTCCGCGGTGGCGGTCCACGGCGGGCGCACGGCGGCGGAGATCGGGCGCGCGCTGCACGCGGCGGCGGCCGAGGACGTCGTCGGCCTCCTGCCCGGCGGCCTGGACGCACCGCTCCAGGACCGCGGCCGCAACGTCTCGGGCGGCCAGCTCCAGCGGCTGCGGCTGGCCCGGGCCCTGCTCGCCGACCCCGAGGTGCTGCTGCTCGTCGAGCCCACCTCGGCCCTGGACGCGCTCACCGAGGCCGCCGTCGCCGCCCGGCTCGGCACCTTCCGCGCCGGCCGCACCACCCTGGTCGTCGGCACCTCCCCGCTGGTCCTCGGCCGGGCCGACCGGGTCTGCCACCTCGTGGACGGCAGGGTCCGCGCCACGGGCACCCACGGCGAACTGCTCGCCACCGAGCCCGCCTACGCGGCGCTGGTCCTCCGCGGCGACCCCGACGCCCGCCCGGACCCCGACGCCCGCCCCGAAGCCGACGCCCGCCCCGGCACCGAAGCCCGCCCCGAGGCCGACGCCACCGCAGAGCCCCGGGAAGGAGCATCCCGATGAGCCACGACCACGACGACCCCCACCGGCTCCCCGTCGCCGACCGGGCGACCGTACGGCGGGCCGTCCGGCGCCTGCTCGTCGACGACGGCCGGGCGATGTGCGGGGTCCTCCTCCTCACCTGCCTCGCCGCCCTGGCCGGGGTCGCCGCGCCGTGGTACCTCGGCCGCATCGTCACCCGGGTCGAGAACGGCGAGCTGACGGTCGGCCAGGTCGACGGGCTGGCGGCGGCGGTGCTCGGCTTCGCCCTCGCCCAGCTGCTGCTGACCCGCTTCGCGCGCTGCTTCTCGCACCGGTTCGGGGAGCGCGCCCTGGCCCGGCTGCGGGAGGAGGTCGTCGACCGGACGCTGGCGCTGCCCGGCCGGTACGCGGAGCGGGTGGGCACCGGCGACCTGGTGACCCGCTCCTCCCTCGACGTGGGCACGGTGGCCGCCACCCTGCGCAACGCGGCCCCGGACGTCTTCATCGCCGCGGTCCAGGTGCTGTTCGTCCTCGGCGCCGCGTTCCTGCTCGACCCGCTGATCGGGCTGTGCGCGCTGGTGAGCCTGCCGGTCGTCTGGGCGGTGGGCCGCTGGTACCTGCGCCGGGCCCGGGACGCCTACCTCGCCGAGGGCGCCGCCTACGGCGGTGTCGCCGAGGCGCTCAACGCGACCGCCCACGGCGCCCGCACCGTCGAGGCGTTCGGGCTCGGCCCCCGCCAGGACCTCGCCGTGGACCGGGCGATCGACACCGCCTACCGGGCCGGCGTGCGCACCCTGTTCCTGCGCACCGTGCTGTTCCCCGTCACCGAGTTCGCCCACGCGCTGCCCACGGCGCTCGTCCTGCTGATCGGCGGTCTCGGCTACCTCGACGGCGCGGTGGGCCTGGGCACGGTGGTGGCCGGCAGCCTGTACATGTGGCAGCTGGTTGACCCGCTCGACCGCGCCCTCAACTGGATGGAGCAACTGCAGCGCAGCGGCGCCTCGTTCGCCCGTATCAAGGGCGTCGGCCTGGTGTCGGAGGATCCGCCGGTGCTCGACCGGCGGCCGTCCGACGACCGGATCGAGGTCCGCGGCGTCCGGTACGCCTACCCGGGCTCGCCGGACGTGCTCAAGGGCATCGACCTGGTGGTCCGCCCGGGCGAGCGGCTCGCGGTCGTCGGCCCGTCCGGCGCCGGGAAGTCCACCCTCGGCCGGCTGCTGTCCGGGGTCGACGCCCCGGACGCGGGACACGTCCGGGTCGGCGGCGTGCCGGTCGCCGACCTGGCGGCGGCGGGCGGCCTGGGCGACCGCATCGTCCTCATCACCCAGCAGCACCACGTGTTCATGGGCACCCTCCGGGACAACATGACCATGGCGGCCCCGGACGCCGGTGACGAGGAGATCCTCGCCGCGCTCGCCCTGGTCGAGGCCGGCTGGGTGCACGACCTGCCGGGCCGGCTGGACTGCGCGCTCGGGGCCGGCGGCGTCGAACTCGACGCGGCGCAGGCCCAGCAGCTCACCCTCGCCCGGGTCCACCTGGCCGACCCCCACACCCTGATCCTCGACGAGGCGACCTCCCTGCTGGACCCGACCACGGCGCGGCAGGCCGAGCGGGCGATGGCCGCCGTGCGCTCGGACCGGACGGTCGTCTCCATCGCCCACCGGCTGCAGACCGCCCACGACGCGGACCGCGTCGCCGTCATGGAGTCCGGCCGCATCGTCGAGCTGGGCACCCATGACGAACTGGTCGCCGCCGGCGGGTCCTACGCGGCGCTGTGGCGGTCGTGGAACGGCGAGGGCTGAACTCCCTCCGGCGGTAACAGGAGGACGGTTCACGGGGGTTCCGCCGGACCGGCCCGCGTGGCACCCTGGAGGATCCGGCGCCCGGGCCCGCTGAGCAGCAGCGGGCCCCGCCGCAGGCCCCGCCGAGCAGCCATCAACCGATCGGTTGATGCCGGGCATCCACCGCCGCCCGCCCCAGGTCTGGCCGTCCAGTCGATCCGGCGGACCGGGGCCGACTGCCAGGCTGATGCCATGGCAATCATCGAGGTGGACAGCCTCGTCAAGCGCTACGGCGACAACTCCGTGCTGAACGGGGTCAGCTTCGCCGTCGAGCAGGGCGAGATCTTCGGCATCCTGGGGCCCAACGGGGCCGGCAAGACCACGACCGTCGAGTGCATCGAGGGGCTGCGCACCCCGGACGGCGGCACCATCAGCGTCTGCGGCATCGACCCGCAGCGCGACACCGGCGAGCTGCGGCAGCTGCTCGGCGCGCAGCTGCAGGAGAGCGAGCTGCCCGACAAGCTCAAGGTCGGCGAGGCGCTGGAGCTGTACAGCTCCTTCTACCGCCAGCCGGCCGACTGGCGCGAGCTGGCCGAGATCCTGAACCTCACCGGCAAGCTCGGCACCCAGTTCCGGCGGCTGTCCGGCGGGCAGAAGCAGCGGCTGTCGATCGCGCTCGCGCTGCTCGGCACCCCGAAGGTGGCGGTGCTCGACGAGCTCACCACCGGCCTCGACCCGCAGGCGCGCCGCGACGTGTGGGGCCTGATCGAGCGCATCCGCGACCGGGGCGTGACGATCCTGCTGGTCACGCACTTCATGGAGGAGGCGGAGCGGCTCTGCGACCGGCTCGCCGTGATCGACACCGGGCGGGTCATCGCGATCGACACCCCGGGCGGCCTGGTGTCGCGGGTCGACAAGGGGCAGCGGATCCGGTTCCGGCCGTCCGGGCCGCTGGACGAGACCCGGCTGGCGGCGCTGGACGAGGTCACCTCCGTCGAGTGGGCCGGCCCGCAGATCGTCGTGACCGGCCGGGGGGACCTGCTGCTCGCGGTGACCACCCTGCTCGCCGGCCAGCGGATCACCGCACTCGACCTGCGGGTCGAGCAGAACTCGCTGGAGGACGCGTTCGTCGCGCTCACCGGCCGCCCCGTCGAATCCTGAGGAGTCCCACCGTGTCCCCCCTGCTCCGGCTCACCGCCACCGAGACCAAGCTGTTCCTCCGCGAGCCGATCGTCGTGTTCTTCGCGCTCGCGTTCGCCCCGATCCTGCTCGTCGTGCTCGGCCTGATCCCCTCGATGCGGGCGAACAGCCCCGAGCTCGGCAACGTGCGGCCGATCACCCTGTACCTGCCGATCGTCGTGTCGATGGGCATCGCCCTGTTCGCGCTCAGCGGCCTGTCCCAACTGTTCGCCTCGTACCGGGAGAAGGGTGTGCTGCGGCGCATGCGGACCACCCCGGTCAAGCCGGGCGTGATGCTCGGCGCGCAGCTGCTGATGGCCACCGTGCTGTCCGTGGTGACGATGCTGGTCATGCTGACCATCGGCAAGCTGGCGTTCGACGTCGACCTGCCCCGCAAGCTGCCCGCCTACCTGCTCAGCTACCTGCTGGTGGCGCTGGCGATGTTCGCGGTCGGCCTGCTCGTCGCCGCGCTCGCGCCGACCGGCCGGAGCGCCAGCGCGATGGGTTCGCTGGTCTTCTTCCCGCTGGTGTTCTTCGCCGGCCTGTGGCTGCCGCGCGCCAAGATGAACGATGTCCTGCTGACCATCAGCGACTTGACTCCGCTCGGCGCCGGCGTGCAATCATTGCAGGACACCACCGCCGGGCACTGGCCGCAGCTGATCCACCTCGCCGCCATGCTGGGGTGGACGATCGTGGCCGGCGGACTGGCCGCGCGATACTTCCGCTGGGAGTAGAGGGTTGAGCATCGAGGCCGAGCTGCGCGCCGAGTTCGATCACTGGGAGCGTACGGAGACTGCGGCCTTCAAGGCGCTCCCGTACGTCCTCCTGGCGATCAGCACCGTGATCACGCTGCTGCAGCTGGTCTGGCGGGTGCCGATGCACTTCACGCTGGTGCTCGGGCTCTCCGCCGCCGCCGCGCTCTGGATGCTCTGCTTCCGCACGCTGCGCCCGGAACGGCGGCAGAACCGCCGACTGATGGGCGTGTACTACACCGGGCTGATGCTGCTGGCCGCCGCCCTGGTGGGCGTCGCGCCCTGGTACGGGCTCTTCACCTTCGTCGGCTACCCCCAGGCCTTCAAGTACCTGCGGGGTCGCCGGCGGTACGTCGGCGCCGCCGTCACCGCGATGATCTCGGCGGCGGCGTTCATGGGGGGCGTGGCCGGCATCAACGACGCCCACATGTGGTGGGCGTGGCTGGCCGTCGGCCTGATCTCCGCGGTGCTGGCCGGGGCGCTGTTCTACTTCGTCGAGATGGCCGACCACCGCAACGACAAGCAGAAGCAGGCCCTCGTCGAACTGCACGAGGCCAACGCCAAGCTGGAGGCCGCGCTGGCGGAGAACGCCGCCCTCCACGCCCGGCTGATGGTCCAGGCCCGCGAGGCGGGCGTCCTGGACGAACGCCAGCGGATGGCGCGGGAGATCCACGACACCCTGGCCCAGGGGCTGGCCGGCATACTGACCCAGCTCCAGGCCGCCGAGCAGACCCTGGACGAGCCCCCGACGCTGCGCCAGCACCTGGCGAACGCGACGAACCTGGCCCGCGAGAGCCTCGTCGAGGCCCGCCGGACGGTCCACGCGGTGGAGCCGGCGGTGCTCGCCGAGGCCCGGCTCCCGGACGCGATCGGCGACGTGGCCCGGCGCTGGTCGGAGATCAACCACATCGACGCGGTGCTGACCACCACCGGCGACGCCCGGCCGATGCACACCGAGGTCGAGGTGACGCTGCTGCGCACCGCGCAGGAGGCGCTGGCCAACGTGGCCAAGCACGCGCGGGCCGGCCGGGTCGGCCTGACCCTGTCGTACATGGAGGACCTGGTCACCCTCGACGTGCGGGACGACGGCGTGGGCTTCGATCCGAGCGCCAAGCGGGTCAACGGGTCCGCCAGCGGCGGGTTCGGGCTCCTCGGCATGCGCCAGCGGGTGCAGCGCCTCGCCGGGCGGCTGGCCATCGAGTCGGAACCGGGGGGCGGGACGGCGATCTCGGCGGCCGTCCCCGCCATCCCCGCGGGAGGTGCGGAATGATCACCCTGCTGATCGTCGACGATCATCCGGTGGTGCGGGACGGGCTGCGGGGCATGTTCCGGGCCGACCCCCGCTTCGAGGTGCTCGGCGAGGCCGGTGACGGCGCGGAGGCCATCGCCGCCGCGGAGGAGCTGCGGCCCGACGTGGTCCTGATGGACCTGCGGATGCCGAGGACCGACGGGGTCACCGCCATCAAGGAGCTGACCAAGCGCGGTGTGCCCTCGCGGGTGCTGGTGCTCACCACGTACGACACGGACAGCGACGTGGTGCCCGCCATCGAGGCCGGCGCCACCGGCTACCTGCTGAAGGACGCGCCGCGGGAGGAGCTGTTCCGCGCGGTGGAGGCGGCCGCGCAGGGGCAGGCGGTGCTCTCCCCCTCGATCGCGACCCGGCTCATGGGCCAGGTCCGACGGCCGGCGCCCGCGCCGCTGTCGGCGCGCGAGCTGGAGATCCTCGAACTGGTCGCCCAGGGGACGACGAACCGCGAGGCCGCGCGGAAGCTCTTCATCAGCGAGGCGACGGTCAAGACCCACCTCCTGCACATGTACGCCAAGCTCGGGGTCAGCGACCGGGCGGCGGCGGTGGCCGCCGGGTTCTCGCACGGCTACCTGACGCCCTGACCTGCGCCCCTGCCGGAGTGCTCCGCGGGTGCCGCCCGGACGGTTCGACCCGTCCGGGCGGCACCCGCGGCCGTGTCACCGTCCGCCGGAGGACGCGCGCGGGGCGTCGACGGCCTCGGCCAGGTGGCCGTCCAGCAGGCCGATGACCCGCGGCATCTCCTCGGTGAGGAAGAAGTGCCCGCCGGGGAAGACCTGGAGGTCGAACCCGCCGGTGGTGTGGGCCCGCCAGTCCTCCGCCTCGGCGACCGAGGTCTTGGGGTCGCGGTCGCCCGTCAGGGAGGTGATCGGGCAGCTGACGACGGCGTCCGCGCCGGCCCGGTAGGTCTCGATCGCGCGGTAGTCGGCGCGCAGCGCCGGCATCGCGGCCGCCATCAGGTCCGGGTCGTCGAGGACGACGGACGAGGACCCGTCCAGGCGGCGGATCTCGTCGGTGATCGCGTCGTCGCCGAGCAGGTGCACCCCCTCGGTCGGGCCCAGCCCGATCGCCGGGCCGCGCCGGCCGGAGACGACCAGGCGGGCGGCGGGCCGGCCGGCGGCCTCGCAGCGGCGGGCCACCTCGAAGGCGACGACGGCGCCCATGCTGTGGCCGAACAGCACCAGGGGCAGCTCAGGCTGCCGGGCCAGCACCTCGTGGATCCGGTCGGCCAGGACGTTCAGGTCGGCGATCGGCTCCTCCCGGCGGCGGTCCTGACGGCCCGGGTACTGGACGGCCAGGACCTCGACGCGGTCGGCGGCGGCCAGCGCGTACGGCACCGGGCGGTAGAACGGGGCGGTGCCCCCCGCGTGCGGGAAGCACACCAGGCGGGCGGCGGGCGCCTCCGTCCTCCGGTAGCAGCGCAGCCAGAGGTCGTCGTCGGCGGTGGGGTCGGGTCGGGCGGACATGGTTCTCCGTTCAGTGATCACGGTCGGGGCCGAGCTCGGCCTCGATGAGGGCGAGGAGTTCGTCGTCGGTGGTGACGGACAGCGCGTCCGCGCCGGTCCCCCGGCCGGGCCCGGCAGCGGACCCGCCGCCGGTCCGGCCGACCAGCGACTCCAGCCGGGCCAGCGCCCGCGCCCGGGCCGCCGGATCCTCGGCGGCGGCGAGCAGCGCTTCGAGGGCGTCGAGCGCGGCGGGCAGCGGATCGGGGTTCAGGGCGGCGTGCAGGTGGGACGCCAGGACGGCGGGTGACGGGTGGTCGTACACCAGGCCCGGCGGGAGCGCGAGGCCGGTGGCGGACGCGAGGCGGTTGCGCAGCTCGACGGCCAGGACGGAACCGAGGCCCTGGGACTTGAAGGTGCGGGTCGGGTGCACGCCCCCGGCGCCGTCGTGGCCGAGGACGGCAGCGGCGTGGGCGCGGACCAGGTCCAGTACGGCGCGTTGGGTGCCCAGGGCCGCGGGGGTCATGGCGGCCGGGGCCGGAGCGCCGGTGTCCGGGTCGGGACGTGCCGGGGCCTGCTGCCCGGCGGCCAGCCAGTGGCGGGTGCGCTGGAAGGCGTACGTCGGCAGGTCCACGGTGCGGCCGGCCGCCGGCAGCACCGTGCCCCAGTCGACGGGCACCCCCCGGACGTGGGCCTCGGCCAGCGAGGCCAGCAGGCGGTCCGGGCCGCCGTCCTCGCGCCGCAGGGTGCCGACGGCCGCCTCGGCGGCGATGCCGCCGACCAGCAGCGGGTGCGGGGACACCTCGACGAAGGCGCCGTGGCCGGCGGCGGTGAGCACCCCGACGGCCCGGTCGAACTCGACGGTCTCGCGCAGGCTCGCGTACCAGTACTCCGGGCCCGCCTCGGGGCCGGCCAGCCACTCCCCGGTCAGCGCGGAGACCATCGGGACCAGGGCCGGGCCCGGCTCGATCCCCTTCAGGACGGCGAGCACCTCCTCGCGCAGCTCGTCCACGTGGGCGCTGTGCGAGGCGTAGTCGACGGGGATCAGCCGGGTGCGCACCGCCTCACCGTACGCGCCCGCCAACTCCCGCAGGGCGTCGGGCTCACCGGAGACCACCGTCGCCGAGGGGTCGTTGACGGCCGCGACCGAAAGCCGCTCCCCGAACGGCGCGATCCGCTCCCGGACGGCGTCCACCGCGTCGGCGACGGAGAGCATCCCGCCGCGCCCGGCCAGCGCCGTCAGCGCCCGGCTGCGCAGCGCCACCACCTGGGCGGCGTCGTCGAGGGAGAGGATTCCCGCGACGGCGGCCGCCGCGATCTCGCCCTGGGAGTGGCCCACCACCGCGTCGGGAGCGACACCGGCCGCCTGCCACACGGCGGCCAGCGAGACCATCACCGCCCAGAGCGCCGGCTGCACCACGTCGGCGGCCTCGAAACCGTGAAGGCCCGCCAGCACATCGTCCAACTGCCAGTCCACGTACGGCGCGAGAGCCTCGGCGCACTCCGCCAGCCGCGCCGCGAACACCGGGGACGACGCGGCCAGTTCACGGCCCATCCCCACCCACTGGCCGCCCTGGCCGGGGAAGACGAACACCGTCCGCCCGGGGCCCTCGGGGGCGACCGCTCCGGTGACGACGGCGGCGGAGGGGCGGCCGGCCGCGAGGTCCGCCAGGGCGTCCAGCGGCCGCGGGCCGAGCAGGACGGCGCGGTGGTCGAGCGCCGCCCGCGTCGTGGCGAGGGACCGGGCGACCTCCCCGGCCGACGCCTCCGGCCGGGCCGCCAGGTGCTCCCGCAGCCGCTCGGCCTGGGCGGCCAGCGCGGCGGGCGTCCGGGCGGAGAGCAGCCAGACGGGGCCGGCGCCGTCCACCACGGACGCGGCGGGCGGGGGCGCGGCGGGCGCGGCGGGAGCCGGTTCGGCGGGGGCCGCCTCCAGGACGACATGGGCGTTGGTGCCGCCGATGCCGAAGCCCGACACGCCCGCGCGGGGCGGGTGCGCGGTCTCCGGCCACGGGGTCGGCTCCGTCAGCAGCCGCACCGCGCCGTCCCCCCAGTCGACGGCCGGGGTGGGCTCGGTGATGTGCAGCGACTCGGGGAGCGTGCGGTGCCGCAGGGCGAGGACCGTCTTGATGACACCCGCGACGCCCGCCGCCGCGAGGGTGTGGCCGAGGTTGGACTTCACCGAGCCGACCAGCAGCGGGCGCCCGTGCGCCCGGTCCGCGCCATAGGCGGCGAGCAGGGCCCCCGCCTCGACCCGGTCGCCCAGCCGGGTGCCGGTGCCGTGCGCCTCGACGGCGTCGATCTCCGCGGGGGCCAGCTCCGCGTCGGCGAGCGCGGCGTGGATGACCGCGCGCTGGGCCTCGCCGTTCGGGGCCGTCAGGCTGTGGCTGGCGCCGTCGGAGTTGACGGCCGAGCCGCGGACCACCGCCAGCACCCGGTGGCCCAGGCGCCGCGCCCGCTCCAGCCGTTCCAGCACGAGCATGCCGGCCCCCTCGGACCAGGCCACGCCGTCCGCGTCCGCGGAGAAGGGCTTGCAGCGGGCGTCCGGGGCCAGACCGCCCAGCGCGCTGAACGCGACGTGGTAGCCGGGCGTCGTCATCACCGTCACCCCGCCGGCCAGCGCGAGTTCGCACTCACCGCCGCGCAGCCCCTCGACGGCGAGGTGCAGCGCCACCAGCGAGCTGGAGGCCGAGGTGTCGACGGTGAGGACGGGGCCGTTGAGGCCGAGGGTGTGGGCCAGCCGCCCGCTGATGACGCTCGGGGCGGTGCCGGTGAACAGCACGCCGGCGAGGTCGGCGGGCGCCTCGTGCAGCGCGGGCCCGTACGGCCGGGCCTCGGCGCCGAGGAACACCCCGGTGCGGGAGCCCCGCAGGGTGGTCGGGTCGATGCGGGCGTGCTCCAGGGCCTCCCAGCCCACCTCCAGGGCGAGCCGCTGCTGCGGGTCCATGGCGTCGGCCTCGCGCGGGGAGAGGTCGAAGAACGCGGCGTCGAAGCGGGTCGCGCTGTCGAGGAACCCGCCGCGGTCGGTGGCGCAGCGCCCGTCGCGGCGCAGCGCGTCGAGGTCCCAGCCGCGGTCGGTGGGGAAGGGGCCCGCGACGGTGCGGCGGTCGACGAGGGCCTGCCACAGGTCCTCGGGCGAGTCGATGCCGCCGGGGTAGCGGCAGGCCATGCCGATGACGGCCAGGGGCTCGGCGGTCATGCGCCGGCTCCGCCCGTGGAACCCGCGGAACCCGCGGAGGCCACGGGGCCGAGGGCGGGGGCGTCGACGCGCACGGTGGTGGGGGCCGGGCGGCGGTCCGCCACCAGGTGCCGGAACTCGATGCCCGCACGCCCGGAGCCGGCCGCCCCGGCGTCGGCATCGGCGTCGGCATCGGCGTCGGCGTCGGCGTCGGCAGAGCGCAGTTCGGCGAGGCAGTCGCACGCCGCGTCGGTGAAGCCGGCGAACCGGTAGGCGATCTCCATCATCCGGTTGCGGTCGGTGCGGCGGAAGTCGGCGGCCAGGTGGACCCCGGCCGCCGCCGCCTCGCCGATCAGCCAGTCCAGCAGGACGGCGCCCGCGCCGAAGGACACCACCCGGCAGGAGGTGGCCAGCAGCTTCAGGTGCCAGACCCGCTCGTGGTAGCCGACGAGCAGCACGCCGACGGCGCCGTGCGGGCCGAAGCGGTCGGTGAGGGAGACGGTGAGGACCTCGTGCTCCGGATCGGCGATCAGGGCCCGCAGGTCGGCGTCGGAGTAGTAGACGCCGGTGGCGTTCATCTGGCTGGTGCGGAGGGTGAGTTCCTCAACCCGGGAGAGGTCGGCGTCGTCGGCCCGCTTGATCTCCATGACCAGGTCCAGCGAGCGGAGGAAGGCCTCGTCGGGGCCGGTGAACTCCTCGCGCTCGGCGGTCCGGCGGAAGCCCGCCTGGTACATGCTGCGGCGGCGGGCGGCGTCGACGGTGACGACGGCCGGGCTGAACTCGGGGAGGCCGGTCAGCTCCGCGGCCAGCGCCGCGTCGAAGCAGCGGACCTCGGGGTGGTGGTGGGCGACCTCGGCGCGCTCGGCCGGCTGGTCGTCGATGAAGGCGACCGTCTTCAGGGCGAAGTTCAGCCCGTCCGCGATCTCCTTGACCGACCGGGACTTGGGGTGCCAGCCGATCCGCGGCAGGACGAAGTACTCGGCGACGCCGAGGGCCTCCAGCTGCTGCCAGGCGTGGTCGTGGTCGTTCTTGCTGGCCACGGCCTGGAGGATGCCCCGGGCGTCGAGTTCGACGATGGTGCGGCGGATCTCCTCGGGCAGCACCACCTCGTGGTCCTCCAGGAGGGTGCCCCGCCACAGGGTGTTGTCCAGGTCCCAGACCAGGCACTTGACGAGGGTGGGTGCGTCGGACACGGGGCGCTCCTTCGATTTCCGTTCGTTGCCGTGTTCGTGGTGCGTGTGGTGCGTTCAGTGCTCGTGGTACGTCGTGCCCGTGCGGGGCGGCGGGCGGCTCAGAGCCGGTCGAGGGCGTGCCGGGCGAGGATCAACTGCGAGATCTCGGTGCTGCCTTCGATCAGTTCCATCGCCTTGGCGTCCCGGTAGGCCCGGGCCACCACGTGGCCGTCGGTGAAGCCCCGCGAGGCGAGCACCTGGACGGCCGTCGCGGCGCCGCGGGTCGCGTGGGTGGCGGCGACCTGCTTGGCCAGCACCGCCGTCACCGCCGCGTCCGGGGCGGTGCGGTCCCACTGCTCGGCGGCGTGCCGGCAGACCTGGGTGGCGATCCGCTCCGAGGTGTAGAGCTCGGCGATGTGCCGGGCCACCAGCTGGTGCTCGCCGATCGGGCCGCCGCCCTGCTCGCGGGTGCGGGCCTCCCCGACGGCGGCCGTGAGGCAGGCGCGCAGGATGCCGACGCAGCCCCAGGCCACCGACATCCGGCCGTAGGACAGGCCGACCGTGAACAGCAGCGCGAGCGGCTGGCGCCCGCCGCCGAGCACGGCGTCGGCCGGGATCCGGACGTCGTCGAGCACGATGCGGCAGTGCGTGGCGGCGCGGCAGCCGAGCGGGGCCGCGACGGGCTCGATGCGGACGCCGGGCGCGTCCGTCGGCACCATCGCGGCGGCGCCGTCCGGACCGTCGCCGTAGCGGCCGACGACCATGACGAGGTCGGCGTAGGCGGCCCCGGTGATCCACATCTTCTCGCCGGAGACGATCAGGTCGCCGCTGCCGTCCTCGGCCGGACGGATGCGGGTGGTCATGCCGCCGAGGTCGGAGCCCGCGCCCGGCTCGCTGAAACCGACGCAGGCGAGCCGGCCGCTCGTCAGCTGCCCGAGGTAGCGCCGGCGCTGCTCGCGGTCGCCGAAGCGGCGGACGACCGCCGCGGCGATCCCCTGGACCGTCATCACGCTGCGCAGCGAGCTGCACAGGGCGCCGACGTGGGCGGTGAGTTCGCCGTTCTCCTGGCCGGTGCGGCCGGGCCCGCCGAAGCGGGCCGGCACCTCGGCGCACAGCACGCCCATCGCGCCGAGCTCGCGCAGCAGCTCGACGGGGATCCGGCCGGCCGCGTCCCAGGCGGCCGGCCCGTCGCCGACCAGGGCGTCGATCGCGGCGGTGTCGAAGCCCGTCACGCCCGTACCCGTGGCGCCCGTACCCGTGGCGCCCGCACCGGCCGTACCCGTGGCCCCGCCGCTCATGCGTCCCCGGTCTCGCGCAGGCGCAGCACCATGGCCGCCATGGCGCGGATGCTGCGGAAGTTGTCCCGGTTCAGCTCGGCGCCGACGATCTCGATGTCGTACTCGTCCTCCAGGAACACCACCAGTTCCATGGCGAACATCGAGGAGATCGCGCCGGTGGCGAAGAGGTCCTGCTCGACCTCGGGTTCGGCGCCGGTGTGTCCGACGAGGAAGGCGCTCAGCGCCTGCTCGACGGCGGTCGTCCCGGCAGCGGCGTTCGCGGTGGTCATGTGTCCGTACCTTTCGTAGTTCCGTGCTGGCCGTTCGGGGGGAGCCCGGTGCTCAGCCGTACGTGTAGAAGCCCCGGCCGGACTTGCGGCCGTGGTGCCCGTCGCGGACCTTCCGGAGCATCAGCTCGCAGGGGTCGCACTCGGGGTCGCCGGTGCGCTCGTGCAGGACCCGCAGGGAGTCGACGAGGTTGTCGATGCCGATCAGGTCGGCGGTGCGCAGCGGTCCGGTGGTGTGGCCGAGGCAGCCTTCCAGCAGCCCGTCCACCGTCTCGGCGGAGGCGACGCCCTCCTGGACGAGCATCGCCGCCCGGTTGATCAGCGGGTGCAGCAGCCGGTTGACGACGAAGCCCGGTGCGTCGTTGACCACCAGCGCCGTGCGGCCGAGCGCGGTCAGCAGCGAGGTGACGGCGGTCATCGTGGCGTCGCCGGTGGCCCGGCCGCGGATCACCTCGACCATGGTGATCAGGTAGGCGGGGTTCATGAAGTGCACGCCGACGAGTTCGTCGCCGCGCGCCACCCAGCCCGCCATCTCGTCGATGGGGATGCACGAGGTGTTGGAGATCAGCAGGGTGCCGGGGGCGACCAGCCCGGAGACCTCGGTCAGCACCTCGCGCTTGACCTCGGCGACCTCCACGACGGCCTCGACGACGGCGGTCGCGTCGGCGATGTCGGCCGGCGCGGTGGTGGTGGCCAGCGTGCCGTGGGCGCGGCCCGCGGGGAGGGCCTCCAGCAGCTGGGCGTGCTTCAGCTTGCGGCGGATCGCCGTCCGGGCCGTGGCCAGGGTCGGCTCGTCGACGTCGACGAGGGTGACGTCCACGCCGTGGCCGAGGGCGAGGGCGGCGATGTTGGTGCCCATGACGCCGCCGCCGATGACGGCGAGGCGGTGCTGTTCGTGACGGTCAGTCATCGTGTCCCTCCCGGGTGGTGGTGAAGTGCTCGTCGAGCCAGGAGTCGACGGCCCGCGCGGTGGTCCCGGCGTGGGTGCCGATCATGGTGAAGTGGTCGCCCGGAACGGTCACCGGGGTGAGGTCGCCGGAGAGGTCCCACGGGAGGCGGACGGCGCCGTCCCCGCCCTCGGGGCCGCCCGGCTCGCCGCCGTGGCGGAGCAGCAGGGTCGGCAGGTCCGCGGTGTACGGGACGTGGCCGCGCCAGTCCTGGACGTAGTAGTGGGCGAGCGCGGTCAGCCAGTCGTCCCCGCCGATGCCGCCCGCGTCGACGCCCCCGGGGTTGCCCAGGAGCACGGCGGCCGGCAGGGTGCCGATGATCTCGTCGGGGGCACCGGCCGACTGCGGGGCGAAGCTGTCCAGCAGCACCAGCGCGGCGGGGCCCCGGCCCAGTTCGGCGAGGCGGGCGGCGAGGGCCTGCGCGACCAGCCCGCCGGAGGAGTAGCCGACGAGGACGAACGGGCCGGCCTCCGGGGCGGTCTCCGGGGCGGCGAGCACCGTCCGGACGCACAGGTCGAGCAGCGCGTCCGGGTCGGCGGCCAGCGGCTCCCCCGCCGTGTAGCCGGGGATCACCGCGGAGAGGACGTGCCGGGGGCGGCACAGGCCCTGCACCACCCGGACGAACTCCTGGGCGTCGCCCGCGCCGAACGACGGCAGGCAGACGAGCGTCGGCCCGACCGTGTCCGCGGACCGGCGGGTGAGCGGGACCAGGGGCGGGACGCCCGCCAGCTCGTCCGCACCGGCGAAGCGGGGCCGGAACCGGGCCAGCCCGGCGATCATCCGTACGGCGTCGGCCCCCTGGCCGAGGCTGTTCGCCCGCAGGTACAGGGCGGCCAGCGTCTCGGCGGCCGGTGTCCCGGCGGCTCCGGCCCGCTCCGTGCCGTCCGTGGATTCCGGCGCGGCGGCCAGCGCGAAGCGGGGCGCGGCCCGCTTCGGTCCGCCGTCCTGGCGCACCGGTCCGTCGGCGAGCCGCTCCCGCAGGTACGCGGCCGTCAGGGCGGGGGTGGGGTGGTCGAAGACCAGCGGACCGCTCAGCCGCAGACCGGTGGCCCCGGCGAGCCGCTTGCGCAGCTCCAGGGCGCTCAGCGAGGTGAACCCCTGCTCCAGGAACGTGGCGTCCGGGTCGACGGCCTCCGCGTCCGGGTGGCCGAGCGCGGCGGCGGCGTGCTCCCGGACCAGCTCCAGCAGGACCGCCTCCCGCTCCCGCGCCGACCGCGCCCCGCCGAGCCGGGCGGACAGCCGGACGGCGGCGGACGACCGCCGCGCACCGGCGCCGTCGTCGCCCGCGAACCCGTCCCCTTCCTCGTCCCCCTGCTCCAGGACCCGGAGGGCGTCGGGAAGCGCGGACAGCAGCGGGCTCGGCCGGTGCAGCGTGTACAGCGGCACGAACCGCGCCCAGTCGACGTCGGCGACGACGAGCAGTGTCTCGTCGTCGTCCAGCGCCTGGGCGAGGCCCTCGATGCCGCGCTCGGGAGCCATCGTCCGCAGCCCGTAGGCGCTCAGCTGCTCGCCCGCCTCCCCCGCGCCCATGCCGCCGCCGCCCCACAGGCCCCAGGCCACCGAGGTGGCCGCCAGTCCGGCCGCGCGCCGCCGCTCGGCCAGGGCGTCCAGCGCCGCGTTGGCGGCGCCGTACCCGGCCAGCAGCCCGCTGCCCCAGGTAGCGGCACCGGAGGAGAACAGCACGAAGGCGTCCAGCTCCAGTCCTCGCTCGGCCGACAGCTCGTGCAGGTGCAGGGCGCCACCGACCTTCACCTCGGAGACCTCCTGCAGCCCGGCGTCGGTCAGCGCGGCGACCGGCGCCCCGTGGCCGGTGCCCGCCGAGTGCACCACCGCCGACAGCGCGGGGCCGGTGGCGGCGACGCGGTCCAGCAGCGCGCCGACCGCGGGCCGCTCGGCGACGTCACAGGCGACCACTTCGACGGCGCTGCCGAGGGCCGCCAGTCCGGCCGCCAGCTCGGGCACCCCGGGCGCGGCCGGGCCGGAGCGGCCGGCCAGCACCACGCGCGGGGTGCCGCGCTCGGCCAGCAGCCGCGCCGTCCGGCCGCCGATCAGGCCCGTACCGCCGGTGACCAGCGCCGTCCCGGCGGTCCGCCACGGCTCAGCGGGTCCAGCTTCCGGGCGCGGGGCGCGCACCAGGCGGCGCGCGAACGCCCCCGTGCCGCGCAACGCGACCTGGTCCTCGCCCTCCGGTCCCGCGGCGAGCAGCTCGGCCAGGCGGTCCCCGACCGAGGCGTCGGACCCGGCCGACGCGTCCGACCCGGCCGGGAGGTCGACCAGGCCGCCCCACTGCTTGGCCTGCTCCAGACCCGCCGTCTGCCCCCACGCCCACACCTGGGCCTGCGCCAGACCGGGCACCTCGCCCGGCAGCGCCGCCACCGCGCCGCGGGTCAGCACCCACAGCGGCACCACCGACCCCGCGTCGAGCAGCGCCTGCAGCAGCGCGTTGGAGGCCGCCAGACCGGCGGGCACCCGGGGCCGACCGGGCAGCGGCGTCTCGTCCAGCGCCAGCAGGGACACCACACCGGCGAACTCGCCGACGCCGCGCAGGACATCACCGAGGGTCGCGCGATCGGCGGCGCCGGTCTCCAGCACCCGGACCTCGACGCCGCCGGCCCGCAGCGCACCGGCCACCTCGGCGGCCGTCCCGGCCCCGGCCGGGCCGGCGACCACGAGCCACGTGCCTGACGGCACCGAGGCCGCCGGTGCCGAGCCCGACAGCGCCGAGCCCGCCGGTGCCGAGCCCGCCGGTGCCGAGCCCGACGGCCCGTCGAGGGGCTGCCACTCGACGCGGTACCGCCAGCCGGCCACCGCGTCCCGGGCCACCGGCTCCGGGAACACCGGCCAGTAGCGGCGGTACTGGAAGGCGTAGGTCGGCAGGTCGACGGTGCCGCTCCCGGTCCCGGCGGGCAGCAGGGCGGTCCAGTCCACGGGCAGGCCGCGGATGTACGCCTGGGCCAGCGAGAGCAGGAGGCGCCCGGCGCCGCCGTCGTCGCGGCGCAGGGTGTCGGCCACGACCGGGCCGTACGACTCCAGGCTGTCCGCGATGGCCGGGGCCAGCACCGGGTGCGGGGACACCTCGACGAAGGCGCCGTGGCCGGTTCCGGCGAGGGTGTGCACGGCCCGGTCGAACTCGACGGTCTCGCGCAAGCTGGCGTACCAGTAGTCCGGCACCAGTTCCGGCCCGGAGACCGTGGCGCCGGTGCTGGAGGAGACCATCGGAATCCGCGCCTCGCGGGGGGCGATGCCCTGGAGGGCGGCGAGGATCTCCTCGCGCAGCTCGTCCACGTGGGCGCTGTGCGAGGCGTAGTCGACCGGGATCATCCGGGCACGCGGCGAATCCCCGCAGGCGTCCGCGAGTTCGCGCAGCGCATCGGCGTCACCGGAAACCACCGTCGCCGACGGGCCGTTCACCGCCGCGATGGAAAGGCGGGAACCGTACGGGGCGATCCGCGCCCGGACGCCCGCCACCGGCTCGGCGATCGACAGCATCCCGCCACGACCGGCAAGGGCCTTCAGGGTCCGGCTGCGCAGAGCGACCACCTTCGCCGCGTCCTCCAGCGAGAGGATCCCGGCCACGGCCGCCGCCGCGATCTCACCCTGGGAGTGGCCCACCACGGCGTCGGGAGCGACACCGGCCGCCTCCCACACCGCCGCGAGCGAGACCATCACCGCCCACAGCGCCGGCTGCACCACATCGGCGGCCTCGAAACCGTGCCGACCGGCCAGCACCTCGTCCAACTGCCAGTCCACGTACGGCGTGAGAGCATCGGCACACTCGGCCAGCCGCGTCGCGAACACCGGCGAGACCTCCGCCAGCTCGCGACCCATGCCGACCCACTGGCTGCCCTGCCCCGGGAAGACGAACACCGTCCGCCCCACCCCGGCCGACGGCACCTCGCCCGTCAGCACCCCGGCCCCGGGCCGGTCCGCGGCCACGGCCTCCAGCTTCGCCGCCAGCTCGGCACGGTCGGTACCCAGCACCACCGCGCGCCGCTTGAACGCCGTCCGCGTGGTGGCGAGCGACCGGGCCACCTCCGGCAGCGGCAGCTCGGGTCGGGCCAGGAGGTGGTCCCGCAGCCGCCGCGCCTGGTCCGCCAGGGCCTCCTCGGACCGTCCGGAGACGGTGACGGGGAGCACGGCGGGCTCCGCGACCAGCACCGGCGGCGCGGCGGGCGCCGACACCGCGGCCGGCTCCGGCGTCCCGTCCGGCTCCGGCGCGGCCGGCCCTCCGGCGGGCGCCTCCTCCAGGATCACGTGCGCGTTGGTGCCGCTGATCCCGAACGCCGAGACGCCCGCCCGACGCGGCTGTTCGCCCGCCGGCCACGCCACGCGCTCCTGGAGCAGGCTCACGTGCCCCGCCGACCAGTCGACGTGCGGGGTCGGCTCCGCCGCGTGCAGCGTCGCCGGCAGCTCCTCGTGCCGCAGCGCCAGCACCATCTTGATCACACCGGCGATGCCGGCCGCCTGCTGGGCGTGCCCGATGTTCGACTTCACCGACCCCAGCCAGAGCGGCCGTTCGGCCGGATGCCCCTGCCCGTACGTCGCCAGCAGCGCCTGCGCCTCGATCGGGTCGCCCAGCGTGGTGCCGGTGCCGTGCGCCTCGACGACGTCCACGTCCCCCGTCGCCAGCCGGGCGTTGGCCAGCGCCGCGCGGATCACCCGCTGCTGAGCGGGGCCGTTGGGCGCGGACAGGCCGTTGGAGGCGCCGTCCTGGTTGACGGCACTCCCCCGGACCACGGC
This sequence comes from Kitasatospora sp. SC0581, assembly GCF_048159585.1. NCBI lineage: Bacteria > Bacillati > Actinomycetota > Actinomycetes > Kitasatosporales > Streptomycetaceae > Kitasatospora > Kitasatospora sp. SC0581. The sequence goes on from NZ_JBLRWA010000001.1 coordinate 708,038, forward strand.
CAGCACCCGGTGCCCGTTGCGCCGGGCGTCCGACAGCCGCTCCAGCACCACCACACCCGCGCCCTCGGCGAGGCCCATGCCGTCCGCACCCGCCCCGAAGGCCTTGCAACGGCCGTCCCGGGCAAGGGCGTTCTGCTGCGAGAAGCCCACGAACTCGCCCGGGCTGACGATCACGGTCACCCCGCCGGCCAGCGCCAGCGTGCACTCCCCCGCCCGCAGCGACTGCACGGCGAGGTGCAGCGCGACCAGCGAGGAGGAGCAGGCGGTGTCCACCGACACCGCCGGCCCGGTCAGGCCCAGCGTGTACGACACCCGGCCGGACAGCACGCTCATCGCCGTACCGGTGATCAGGTGCGCCTCCGAGCCCGAGAGGTCGCCGCCGGCGGTCGCGTACCCGGAGGGCGCGGCGCCCGCGAACACGCCGGTGGCCGACTCGCGCAGGCTCGCCGGGTCGATCCCGGCCCGCTCGACCGCCTCCCAGGCCGTCTCCAGCAGCAGCCGCTGCTGCGGGTCCATCGCCAGCGCCTCGCGCGGACTGATCCCGAAGAACCCGCCGTCGAAGTCCGCGGCCCCGGAGACGAACCCGGCCTGGACGGTGCTGCTCGTGCCGTCCGCGCCCGGGGCGGCGTCGAAGAGCGCGCCGAGGTCCCAGCCGCGGTCGGTGGGGAACCCGCCGACCGCGTCCCCGCCCGCCACCAGGAGGTCCCACAGGTCCTCGGGGGTGCGCACGCCGCCCGGGTAGCGGCAGGCCATCCCGACGATCGCGATCGGCTCCCGCTCCCGCTCGGTCACCTCGCGCAGCCGGGCCCGCGTGGTGCGGAGCTTGGCGGTGGTCTGCTTGAGGAAATCGAGCAGTTTCTCTTCGTTCTGCATGGTGCTGTCGCTCACATTCGACCTCGTTCGGGAGGAGTTGGCGCCGACGGTCCCGGCATGGTCAGTCGAAGTCCGGGTCGTCGAGCTCGTCCTCCAGGAGGGCGAACAGCTCGTCGGCGGTGGCCTCCTGGAGAGCGCGCTCGTCGGCCTCGCCCGTCCCGTCCGCCCCGGTCTCGCGGACGGCGCGGAAGCGCTGGGTCAGCGCCTCGAGGCGGGCGACGATCTCCGCGCGGGTCTCGTCGTCCGACGGGGTGAGCCCGGCGGCCAGCCGCTCGAACTCGTCCAGCACGGCCGTGTGGCCGACCAGTTCCCTCCCGGTCAGCTCGGTGATCAGGAAGTCCGCCACCGCCTCCGGGGTCGGGTGGTCGAAGACCAGCGTGGACGGCACCCGCACCCCGCACGCGCTGTTCAGGCGGTTGCGGAGCTCGACGGCGGTCAGCGAGTCGAAGCCCAGCTCGCGGAACGCCCGGCTCGCCATGATCTCGTCCGCCGAGTCGTGGCCGAGGACCGCGGCGGCGTGCGTCCGCACCAGCTCCACGACGGTCCGGCGCCGCTCGGCGGCCGACAGGCCCGCCAGCCGGGCGGCGAACTCATTGCGCTGGTCGTCCTCCGGACGGCCGGAGGAGGTGTCCTCCTGCGCCTCCGGAATGGTGTCCAGCAGCGGGCGCGGGCGGGCGGCCGTGAAGACCGGCGCGAACTTCTCCCACTCGACGTCCGCCAGGGCGATGAACGTCTCGTCGTCGGCCAGGATCTCGCCGAGCGCCGTCAGGGCCCGGTCGGTGTCCAGGAAGTTCATGCCCTGCCGCAGCAGCCGGTGCGGGGTGACGCGACCGGGAGCCTGGTCCATCGCCGCGTCGACCGCGTTCCAGTCGCGGGTGTTCCAGACACCCCAGGCGATCGATGTCCCGGGCAGGCCCCGGCCGCGACGGTCCTCGGCGAGGCCGTCCAGGAAGGAGTTGCCCGCCGCGTAGGCGCCGTGGTCGTTGCTGCCCCAGGTCGCCGAGATCGAGGAGAACATCACGAACTCGTCGATGCCCAGGTGCGCCGTCGCCTCGTCCAGGTGGACGGCGCCGGCCGCCTTCGCGCCCAGTGCCGCCGCCAGGCCTTCGCGGCTGGTGTCCTCGAGTCGGGCCAGGTACGGCGTGTTCGCCGAGTGCAGGACGGTGGACAGGCCGGGGCCGGAGTCCTCGATCCACGCGACCATGGCCGTGACCTGCGCACGCTCCGTCAGGTCGCACGACACGACCTCGACGGCGGTGCCCGCAGCCGCGACGGTGGCGGCCAGCGCCGCCACCCCGGGCGCCGCCGGACCCGAACGGGAGGTCAGAACGACCCTCGGCGTGCCGTGCTCGGCCAGCCACGGGCCGACACAGACACCGATCGAGCCCGTACCGCCGGTCAGCAGGACCGTCCCCTTCGGGCTCCAGGCCCCGGCCTTGGGCCGGTGCTCCTCAGCCCGCACCAGGCGGCGCAGGAACACACCCGACGGACGCAGCGCGACCTGGTCCTCCCGGCCGTGCGCGAGCACGCCGGCCAGCCGGGCCGCCGCCTCGACGTCCACCAGCGGCGGCAGGTCGACCAGACCGCCCCAGCGGTCCGCGTGCTCCAGGCCCACGGCCCGGCCCAGACCCCAGACCTGGGTCTGGATCGGGCTGGTCGTCACCTCGCCAGCGGCGACCTGCACCGCGCCACGGGTCAGCACCCAGAGGGGAGCGGCGATCCCGGCCCGGCCCAGCCTCTGCACCAGGTCGAGGGTGTCGGCGCTGCCGCGCGGAACCCACCCGAACTCGGCGTCCGGCGTCTCGTCCAGCGCCAGGAGGGACACCACGCCCTGGACATCCGCACCGGCACCGGCGATGGCCTCGTCGAGGCCCGCCAGCGTCGTCCGCACGACCTCGGCACCACGACCCGCCAGCCCGTCGGCCACCGCACCGGCGTCCGGCGCGTCCCCGACCAGCAGCCAGGGCCCGGACAGGACCGCCGAACCGCTGATGGCGGACGGCTGCCAGGTGATGCGGTAGCGCCAGTCGTCCACCGACAGCTTCGTACGCTCCAGCACCGGGGCCTCGGGCCAGTAGCGGCGCCGCTGGAACGCGTAGGTCGGCAGCGCGACGGTCGTGCCGCCGCCGAGCACCGCCGCCCAGTCGACGGGGGCGCCCTGGACATAGGCCTCGGCGAGCGAGGTCAGCAGGCGCTGGGCGCCGCCCTCGTCGCGTCGCAGGGTGCCTGCGACGACCGGGGAGCGGTCCTCCAGGCTGTCACCGATCGCCGGGGTCAGCACCGGGTGCGGGGAGACCTCCAGGAACACGCCGTGTCCCGCGTCGCCGAGGATCCGCACGGCGCGGTCGAACTCGACGGTCTCCCGGAGGGACGCGTACCAGTACGCCGGGTCCAGCTCCGGGCCGGACAGCCACTCGCCGGTCAGCGCGGAGACCATGGGGATGCGGGCCTCGGTCGGCGTGATCCCCTGGAGAACCGAGAGGATCTCCGCGCGCAGCTCGTCCACATGGGCGCTATGCGAGGCGTAGTCCACCGGAATCATCCGGGCACGCGGCGAATCCCCACAGGCGTCCGCCAGTTCACGCAGCGCGTCCGCGTCACCGGACACGACCGTCGCCGACGGACCGTTCACCGCCGCGACCGACACCCGGGAACCGTACGGGGCGATACGGGCGCGGACACCGTCCACCGGCTCCGCGATCGACAGCATCCCGCCACGACCGGCCAGGGCCTTCAGAGTCTTGCTCCGCAGAGCCACGACCTTCGCGGCATCGTCCAGGGAGAGAATCCCCGCGACGGCGGCCGCCGCGATCTCGCCCTGCGAGTGACCCACCACCGCGTCCGGAGCGACACCCGCCGCCTCCCACACCGCCGCGAGCGAGACCATCACCGCCCACAGCGCCGGCTGCACCACATCGGCGGCCTCAAAGCCGTGCCGGCCCGCCAGAACGTCGTCCAACTGCCAGTCCACATAAGGCGCCAGGGCCTTAGCACACTCCGCCAACTTCGCGGCGAAGACCGGCGAGGCCTCCGCCAGCTCGCGGCCCATACCGACCCACTGGCTCCCCTGACCGGGAAAGACGAACACCGTCCGCCCCACCCCGCCAGGAGCCACCGAACCGGTCACCACACCGGACGCCGGCTGCTTCGTCGCCACCGCCGCCAGACGCTCAGCGAGCTCGCCCCGCTCACCGCCGAGCACGACGGCCCGGTGCTCCAGCGCCGCACGCGTCGTCGCGAGCGACCACGCGACGTCGCCGACCGACAACTCCGGCCGCGCCAGCACGTGTTCACGCAGTCGACCCGCCTGCCCCGCGAGCGCCGCAGTGCTCTGGCCGGAGACCGGCCAGGCCGACGTCCCACCGGCGAGCACCGGAAGCACCTCGGCTTCCAGCTCCTCGGCTTCGACGTCGGGCGCCTCCTCCAGGATGAGGTGGACGTTGGTGCCGCTCACACCGAAGGCCGACACCCCCGCACGGCGCGGCCGCTCGCCCGCCGGCCACCGCACCGCGTCCTGGAGCAGACGGACGTTGCCCGTCTCCCAGTCCACGTGGGTCGACGGCTGGTCCGCGTGCAGGGTCTTCGGCAGCATGCCGTTTCGCAGCGCCATCACCATCTTGATCACGCCGGTGACGCCGGCGGCGCACTGGGTGTGGCCGATGTTGGACTTCACCGAGCCCAGCCACAACGGCCGGTCCTCGTACCGCTCCTGGCCGTACGTCGCCAGCAGCGCGCCCGCCTCGATCGGGTCACCGAGCGAGGTGCCGGTGCCGTGGGCCTCGACCGCGTCGACGTCGGAGGGCGACAGCTGCGCGTTGGCCAGTGCCGCGCGGATCACCCGCCGCTGCGAGGGGCCGTTGGGCGCCGCCAGACCGTTGGACGCACCGTCCTGGTTGGCCGCGCTCCCGCGGATCACCGCCAGCACCTGGTGCCCGTTACGGCGCGCGTCCGAGAGACGCTCCAGCAGCACCATGCCCGCGCCCTCGCCCCAGCCGATGCCGTCGGCCTCGTCCGAGAACGCCTTCGACCGGCCGCTGGAGGCCATGCCGCCCTGGCTGCCGAACTCCATGAACGCGCCGGGCGAGACCATCACCGCGACACCGCCGGCCAGCGCCATCGAGCACTCGCCCGACCGCAGGGCGAGCATCGCCTGGTGCATCGCCACCAGGGAGGACGAGCAGGCCGTGTCCACCGTGATGGCGGGGCCGGTCAGGCCCAGGCAGTACGAGATCCGGCCCGAGGCGACGGCGGACACCGTGCCGATCAGCCGGTAGCCGTCCAGGCTCCGGTCGTCGGCCGGCAGGCTCGCGTCGTAGCCGGCGTGGCTCGCACCGACGAAGACGCCGGTCGCCGAGCCGTGCAGCGACTTCGGGTCGATCCCCGCGCGCTCGATCGCCTCCCAGGACGTCTCCAGCAGCAGCCGCTGCTGCGGGTCCATCGCCAGCGCCTCACGCGGGCTGATCCCGAAGAACCCCGCGTCGAACTCGGCCACGTCGTAGACGAATCCGCCCTGTCGGCGGTACGCCTGCCGCTGGCCGAAGCCCTCCTCGACGGCTTCCCAGCCTCGGTCGGTCGGGAATTCGCTGATCGTGTCGGTCCCCGCGACGAGCAGGTCCCAGAACTGGTCGGGCCCCGTCACACCGCCCGGGTACCGGCAGCCCATGCCGACGATCGCGATCGGCTCGCCGATCGCCGCGGCCACGACCTGGACCGCGCCGTCGGCCTGGGCCGTCTGGCCGCCGGTGCCGACGAGTTCGCCCCGCAGGTAGTCCGCGAGGGCGGTGGCGTTCGGGTGGTCGAAGACCATCGTGGAGGCCAGCTTGACACCGACCTCCTTGGAGAGGCGGTTCCGCAGCTCGACGGCTCCGACGGAGTCGAAGCCCAGCTCCTTGAACGCGCGTTGCGGCAGCACGTCCTCCGCCGACTCGTGACCGAGGACCGCGGCCGCGTGACCGCGCACCAGGTCGGTCAGGACCTGGCGCTGCTCAGCGACCGGCATCCCGGCCAACCGGCTTGCCCACGCGCCGACTTCCTCGGTGGTGGACTCGACGGCGGCCTCGGCGGCCAGGACCGCACGGACCTCGGGCAGGTCCGCCAGCAGACGGCTCGGTCGGTGCAGGGTGTAGGTCGGCACGAACTGCGGCCAGTCGAAACCGGCCACCACCATCGCACCCTCACCGGCGTCCAGGACCTGGCCCAACGCCAGCATGCCCCGACGTCCGTCGATGCCCTCCATGCCGAACTCGCGCAACCGCTCGCCACCCGAGCCGGCCGCCATGCCGACGCCCGCCCACAGGCCCCACGCGATCGAGGAGGCCACCAGACCACGGGAACGGCGGTCCTCCACCAACGCGTCCAGGTGCGCGTTCGCCGCCGCATAGCCAGCCAGAGCGCCGCTGCCCCAGACACCCGCGCCCGACGAGAACAGCACGAACGCGTCGAGATCACGGCCGGTCGTCAACTCGTCCAGCACCGTGGCGCCGCCGACCTTCGCCGACAGCAGCCGCGACAGCTCGGCCACCGACAGCTGCTCCACCGGCGTCCGCCCGCCCGTCCCGGCCGAGTGGACCACCGACGACAGCGCCGGACCCGTCGCGTCGATACGGTCCAGGATCTCCGCCACGGAGGCGCGGTCGGCGATGTCACACGCCACCACCTCGACTGCCGCACCGCGAGCTGCGATCGACGCCGCCAACTCCGCCACACCGGCGGCACCCGGACCCGAACGGGACGTCAGCACGACCCGCGAGGCACCACGATCCGCCACCCACTGGGCCGTGATCGCACCAACGCCGCTCGTGCCACCCGTCACCAGGACCGACCCACGCGGCGACCACGCCTCACGCACGACCGGACGACCAGCACGCACCAACCGCCGCGCCACCACCCCGCCCGCACGCACCGCGACCTGGTCCTCATCCCCGACCAGGACGGACGCCAGCCGCGCACCGACGCGGGCGTCCATGGCAGCCGGAAGGTCGATCAGGCCGCCCCAGCGGCCCGCCAACTCCAGCGCCGCGACAGCGCCCAGACCCCACAGCTGCGCCTGCACCGGCCGCACCGCATCACCCGCGACCGCACCCACCGCACCCCGCGTGACCACCCACAGCGGGGCGGACACACCGAGCCGGCCAAGCTCCTGAACCAGCGCGAGCGTGTCAGCGCCACCACGCGACACCCACGGACCCGCCTCCTCCGGCGACTCGTCCAGCGCCAGCAGCGACACCACACCCCTCAGATCGGAGCACGCGGCCACCGCAGCGGCGACACCGTCCGGAGCCGAGCGGACCACAGTTGCCCCGTGGTGCTCCAGCGACTCCGCGACGGCAGCGGCATCCGGGGACTCCCCCACCAGCAGCCACGTCCCGGCCAGGACCCCGTTGGACTCGCTCACCGGCGCCCACGACACCCGGTACCGCCAATCGGCAACCGCCGAGCCGGCTCGCTCACGGCGCCGCCAGTCGGTCAGCGCGCCCAGCGCGGCATCCGCCGGGTCCACCCCGAGCAGATCGGCGAGCGCGGTGACATCACCACTCTCCACCGCGGTCCAGAAACCCGCCTCCGCACCGGTGGCCTCGCCCGCTTCGGAACGGCGACCGTCCAAGGCGGGCCAGTAGTGGCGGTGCTGGAACGCGTAGGTCGGCAGCGCGACGGTCGTACCGCCGGCCGTCACCGACGCCCAGTCGACGGGGGCGCCCTGGACATACGCCTCGGCGAGCGAAGTCAACAGGCGCTGCGCGCCGCCCTCGTCGCGTCGCAGGGTGCCCACGACGACCGGGGACAGCGCCTCCAGGGCGTCGCCGATCGCCGGGGTCAGCACCGGGTGCGGCGAGACCTCCAGGAACACACCGTGGCCCGCGTCGCCGAGGATCCGCACAGCGCGGTCGAACTCGACGGTCTCGCGGAGCGACGCGTACCAGTACGCCGGGTCCAGCTCGGGGCCCGACAACCAGGCGCCGGTCAGCGCCGACACCATCGGGATCCGGGCCGCGGTCGGAGCGATGCCCTGGAGAACCGAGAGGATCTCCTCTCGCAGATCGTCCACGTGGGCACTGTGCGACGCGTAGTCGACCGGGATCATCCGGGCACGCGGCGAATCCCCACAGGAGTCCGCCAGTTCACGCAGCGCGTCCGCGTCACCGGAAACCACCGTCGCCGACGGGCCGTTCACCGCCGCGATGGAAAGGCGGGAACCGTACGGGGCGATCCGCGTCCGGACACCCGCCACCGGCTCGGCGATCGACAGCATCCCGCCACGACCCGCCAGCGCCTTCAGGGTCTTGCTCCGCAGAGCCACGACCTTCGCCGCGTCCTCCAGCGACAGGATCCCGGCCACAGCGGCGGCAGCGATCTCACCCTGCGAGTGACCCACCACCGCATCGGGAGCGACACCAGCCGCCTCCCAGACCGCAGCCAGCGACACCATCACGGCCCACAGCGCCGGCTGCACCACGTCGGCGGCCTCGAAACCGTGCCGGCCCGCCAGAACGTCATCCAACTGCCAGTCCACGTAAGGAGCGAGAGCCGCAGCACACTCGGCCAGCCGCGCCGCGAACACCGGCGAGACCTCCGCCAGCTCACGCCCCATCCCGACCCACTGGCTCCCCTGCCCCGGGAAGACGAACACCGTCCGCCCCACCCCGGCGGCCGCCACCGACCCGGTCACCACACCCGCCGCCGGCTGCCCCGTGGCCACCGCCGCGAGACCCGCCGCCAGCTCGCCCCGCTCACCGCCCAGCACCACCGCACGCTGCTCGAACACCGATCGCGTCGTGGCCAGCGACCACGCGACGTCGCCCACCGGCAGTTCCGGCCGCGCCAGCACGTACTCGCGCAGCCGACCCGCCTGGCCGGCCAGCGCGGTCGCGCCACGACCGGAGACCGGCCAGGCCACACCCGCCGCCCCGGTGAGTACCGGGTTCTCCTGGCCCGCCAGCTCAACCGCCGCCTCGACGGCCGCCGGGGCCTCCTCCACGATCAGGTGGACGTTGGTGCCGCTGATCCCGAAGGCGGACACACCCGCCCGACGCGGCCGCTCGCCCGCCGGCCACTCCACCGCGTCCTGCAACAGACGAACGTTGCCCGTCTCCCAGTCGACGTGCGAGGACGGCTCGTCCGCGTGCAGGGTCTTCGGCAGCACACCAGCCCGCAGGGCCAGCACCATCTTGATCACACCGGCCACACCCGCGGCCTGCTGGGCATGACCGATGTTGGACTTCACCGACCCCAGCCACAACGGCCGGTCCTCGAACCGCTCCTGGCCGTACGTCGCCAGCAGCGCACCCGCCTCGATCGGGTCACCCAGCTCCGTACCCGTCCCGTGCGCCTCGACCACGTCCACGTCCGCCGCCGACAGCTGCGCACTCGCCAACGCCGCCCGGATGACCCGCCGTTGGGCCGGGCCGTTGGGCGCGGACAGGCCGTTGGAGGCGCCGTCCTGGTTGACGGCGCTCCCCCGGAGCACGCCGAGCACCTGGTGCCCGTTGCGGCGGGCGTCCGAGAGGCGCTCCAGCACGAGCATGCCCGCGCCCTCGCCGATGCCCATGCCGTCGGCGCCCTCGCCGAAGGGCTTGCAGCGGCCGTCGGAGGCGAGCGCCCGCAGGCGTGAGAAGCCGACGAACTCGGCCGGGTCGGCGATCACCGTCACGCCGCCCGCCAGCGCCATCGAGCACTCGCCCGACCGCAGGGCCTGGCCCGCCTGGTGCAGCGCGACCAGGGACGACGAGCATGCCGTGTCGACGGTCACCGCGGGCCCGTTCAGGCCCAGCGTGTACGACACCCGGCCGGAGAGCACGCTCAGCGCGTTCCCGGTGATCAGGTGCGCCTCGGCGCCCGGGACGGTGGCGCCCGTCGCGATGTAGCCCGACGACGCCGCGCCGATGAACACGCCGGTCGCGGAGCCGTGCAGCGACTTCGGGTCGATGCCGGCCCGCTCGACCGCCTCCCAGGAGGTCTCCAGCAGCAGGCGCTGCTGCGGGTCCATCGCCATCGCCTCGCGCGGGCTGATCCCGAAGAACCCCGCGTCGAACTCCGCGGCCCCGCTGAGGAATCCGCCCTCGACCACGTAGGTCGAGCCCTCGGCGTCCGGGTCCGGGTCGAACAGCGCCTCGATGTCCCAGCCGCGGTCGGCCGGGAACGCGCCGATCGCGTCCCCGCCCGCGACCAGGAGGTCCCACAGCTCCTCCGGAGTCCGGACGCCGCCCGGGTAGCGGCAGGCCATACCGACGATCGCAATCGGGTCGGTCGACACCGCCGCCGCCGTCACGGTCTGGCCCTCGTCCGCGTCCGTGCCGAACAGCGCGGCCAGGATCTCGTCGGCCAGCGCCGACGCGCTCGGGTGGTCGAAGATCACCGTGGACGGCAGCCGCAGGCCGCACGCGGTGTTCAGGCGGTTGCGGAGCTCGACGGCGGTCAGCGAGTCGAAGCCCAGCTCCCGGAACGCCCGGCTGGCCACGATCTCGTCCACCGACTCGTGGCCCAGCACCGCGGCCGCGTGCGTCCGCACCAGTTCGGTGACCGTCCGGCGCCGCTCGGCCGCCGACAGGCCGGCCAGCTGGAGCTCGAAGTCACCGCGCCCGTCCTCGTCACGACGGACCGTCGTGTCCTCCTGGGCCTCCGGAATGGTGTCCAGCAGCGGGCGAGGCCGTGCAGCCGTGAAGACCGGCGCGAACTTCTCCCACTCGACGTCCGCGAGGGCGATGAAGGTCTCGTCGTCGGCCAGGATCTCGCCGAGCGCGGTCAGCGCTCGCTGGGTGTCGAGGAAGTTCATGCCCTGCCGCAGCAGCCGGTGCGGGGTGACACGACCGGGCGCCTGGTCCATCGCCGCGTCGACGGCGTCCCAGTCGCGGGTGTTCCACACACCCCACGCGATCGAGGTCCCCGGCAGGCCCCGGCCGCGCCGGTCCTCCGCGAGCCCGTCCAGGAAGGAGTTCCCGGCCGCGTAGGCGGCGTGATCGTTGCTGCCCCAGGTCGCCGAGATCGACGAGAAGAGGACGAACTCGTCGATGCCAAGGTCGGCCGTCGCCTCGTCCAGGTGGACGGCGCCGGCCGCCTTCGCGCCGACCGCGACGGCCAGCTCCTCCCGGCTGGTGTCCTCCACCCGGGCCAGGATCGGCGCGTTGGCGGAGTGCAGGACGGTGGACAGGCCGGGGCCGGTGTCCTCGATCCACGACACCATCGCCGTGACCTGCGCACGCTCCGTCAGGTCGCAGCTGACGACCTCGACGGCCGAGCCGCCGTTCGCCACGGCGGCGGCGAGCGCCGCCACGCCGTGCGCCGACGGGCCGGACCGGGAGGTCAGAACCACCCTCGGCGCGCCGTGCTCGGCAAGCCAGGGGCCGATGCAGACGCCGATCGAGCCGGTGCCACCGGTCAGCAGGACGGTGCCGCGCGGCGACCAGTCCTCCGACTCGACGCGCCGGGCCTCGGCCCGCACCAGGCGGCGCAGGAACACACCCGACGGCCGTACGGCGACCTGGTCCTCACTGCCGTCCGCGAGGACGCCGACCAGACGAGCGGCGGCCTCGGCGTCCAGCACCGGCGGCAGGTCGAGCAGGCCGCCCCAACGGTCCGCGTGCTCCAGGCCGACCGTACGGCCGAGACCCCAGACCTGGGTCTGCACCGGGCTGGTCGTCACCTCGTCGGCGGCGACCTGCACCGCGCCACGGGTCAGCACCCAGAGCGGAGCGGTGATCCCGGCCCGGCCCAACCTCTGGACCAGGTCGAGGGTGTCGGCGCTGCCCCGGGACAGCCACGCGAACTCGGCGTCCGGCGACTCGTCGAGCGCCAGGAGCGACACCACACCGCGCACGTCCCCGCCCGCTCCTGCGATGGCCTCGTCGAGGCCCGCGAGCGTCGTCCGCACCGCCTCGGCGCCACGCGCCGTCAGCGCCTCGGCGATCGTGGCCGCGTCGGGGGCGTCGCCGACGACCAGCCAGGTGCCGGACAGGTCCGCCGGGCCGCTCGCGGCAGAGGGCCGCCAGGTGATGCGGTAGCGCCAGTCGTCCACCGACAGCTTCGCGCGCTCCACTGCCGGGGCCTCGGGCCAGTAGCGGCGCCGCTGGAACGCGTAGGTCGGCAGCGCGACGGTCGTCCCGGCGCCGAGCACCGACGCCCAGTCGACGGGGGCGCCCTGGACGTACGCCTCGGCGAGCGAGGTCAGCAGGCGCTGAGCACCGCCCTCGTCGCGCCGCAGGGTGCCTGCGACCACCGGGGAACGGTCCTCCAGGCTGTCACCGATCGCCGGAGTCAGCACCGGGTGCGGCGAGACCTCCAGGAACACACCGTGGCCCGCGTCGCCGAGGATCCGCACGGCGCGGTCGAACTCCACGGTCTCCCGGAGCGACGCGTACCAGTAGGCGGGGTCCAGCTCCGGGCCCGCGAGCCATGCACCGGTCAGCGCGGAGACCATCGGGACCTGCGCCTCACGAGGCCGGATCCCGTCGAGGACGGTCAGGATCTCCTCGCGCAGCTCGTCCACGTGAGCGCTGTGGGACGCGTAGTCCACCGGGATCATCCGGGCACGCGGCGAATCCCCGCATGCCTCGGCGAGTTCACGCAGCGCGTCGGCGTCACCGGAGACGACCGTCGCCGACGGGCCGTTCACCGCCGCGACGGAAAGGCGGGTGCCGTACGGGGCGATCCGGGCGCGGACACCGTCCACCGACTCCGCGATCGACAGCATCCCACCACGACCGGCCAGCACCTTCAGGGTCTTGCTCCGCAGAGCCACCACCTTGGCGGCGTCATCGAGGGACAGGATCCCCGCGACGGCCGCAGCGGCGATCTCACCCTGCGAGTGACCCAGCACCGCGTCCGGAGCGACACCAGCCGCCTGCCAGACGGCGGCGAGCGAGACCATCACGGCCCACAGTGCCGGCTGCACGACATCAGCGGCTTCGAAACCGTGCCGGCCCGCCAGAACGTCGTCCAACTGCCAGTCCACATAAGGCGCCAGAGCCTCGGCACACTCCGCCAGCCGCGCCGCGAACACCGGCGAGGCCTCCGCCAGCTCACGCCCCATCCCGACCCACTGGCTGCCCTGACCGGGGAAGACGAACACCGTCCGCCCCACCCCGGCGGCCGCCACCGACCCCGTGACCACACCCGCCGCCGGCTGCCCGGCGGCGACGGCCGTCAGCCCCGCCGCCAGCTCGTTCCGCTCGCCACCGAGCACGACGGCCCGGTGCTCCAGTGCCGCACGCGTCGTCGCGAGCGACCACGCCACATCGCGGACCGACAACTCCGGCCGCTCCGCCACGTGTTCACGCAGCCGACCCGCCTGACCGGCCAGCGCCGCCACGCTGCGACCGGAGACCGGCCAGGCCACACCCGCCGCTCCGGTGAGTACCGGGTTTTCCTGGCCCGCCGGCTCAGCCGCCGCCTCGACGGCCGCCGGGGCCTCCTCCACGATCAGGTGGACGTTCGTCCCGCTCACACCGAACGCCGACACACCCGCACGACGCGGCCGCTCACCCGCCGGCCACGCCACCGACTCGCTCAGCAGCCGCACGTTCCCGGACGTCCAGTCCACGTGCGAGGACGGCTCCTCGGCGAACAGCGTCTTCGGCAGCACCTCGTGCCGCAGCGCCATCACCATCTTGATCACACCCGCCACACCGGCCGCGCACTGCGAATGCCCGATGTTGGACTTCACCGATCCCAGCCACAACGGCCGGTCCTCGAACCGCTCCTGGCCGTACGTGGCCAGCAGCGCGCCCGCCTCGATCGGGTCACCGAGCGTCGTACCCGTGCCGTGGGCCTCCACCGCGTCGACGTCGGAGGGCGACAGCTGGGCGTTGGCCAGCGCCGCGCGGATCACCCGCCGCTGCGAGGGACCGTTCGGCGCGGACAGGCCGTTCGACGCACCGTCCTGGTTGGCCGCACTGCCACGGATCACCGCCAGTACCTGGTGCCCGTTGCGCCGGGCGTCGGACAGGCGCTCCAACAGCACCATGCCCGCGCCCTCGCCCCAGCCGATCCCGTCGGCCTCCTCCGAGAACGCCTTCGACCGGCCGCTGGACGCCATACCGCCCTGACGCCCGAACTCCATGAACGCACCCGGCGACACCATCACCGCGACACCGCCGGCCAGCGCCATCGAGCACTCACCGGCCCGCAGCGCCAGGATCGCCTGGTGCATCGCCACCAGCGACGACGAGCAGGCCGTGTCCACCGTCACCGCCGGACCGGTCAGACCCAGGCAGTACGAGATCCGGCCCGACGCCACGGACGACACCGTACCGATCAGCCGGTAGCCGTCCAGGCTGGCGTCCTCGACGGGCAGGCTGGCCTCGTAACCGGCGTGGCTCGCACCGACGAAGACGCCGGTCGCCGAGCCGTGCAGCGACCGCGGGTCGATCCCCGCGCGCTCGATCGCCTCCCACGAGGTCTCCAGCAGCAGCCGCTGCTGCGGGTCCATCGCCAGCGCCTCACGCGGACTGATCCCGAAGAACCCCGCGTCGAAGTCGGCCACGTCGTAGACGAATCCGCCCTGCCGGCGGTATCCGCCCTGGTTGTCGAACGCCTCCCAGCCGCGGTCGGACGGGAACCCGCCCACCGCGTCGACGCCGTCGGCCACCAGGTTCCAGAACTCCTCGGGACCGACCGCCCCGCCCGGGTACCGGCACCCCATGCCCACGATCGCGATCGGCTCGCGGGCGCCGGACTCCAGCTCCTTGACCCGCTCACGGGTTTCGAAGTGCTCGGCGGCCAGCTTCCTCAAAGCGTCGAGCAGCTGCTTCTCATCGGCCATCGTGGGTCCTCCTCGACGTCGTCTTGATCTGAGCACCGGAGATCATCACGACGCCCCCAGTTCCTTGTTGATGAAGTCCAGAACCTCGTCGGCCGAGGCTTCGTTGAGCTGTCCGGCCACGGTCTGCCGGGTGACGGCGGCGCCACCGTCCTCCGCGCCGGCACCGGGGGCGCCGCGCCGCATCCACCGGGACAGCAGGGTCTGCATGCGCTCGGTGATGTCCTGGCGCGCGTCGGCTCCCCCGTCGACGGAGTCCAGTTCGGCGGCCAGCCGCTCCAGGGTCTCCAGCACCGGATCGCCGTCGTCCGCTCCGCCGGTGCCGACCAGCTCACCTCGTACGTAGTCCGCGAGGGCGGTGGCGTTCGGGTGGTCGAAGACCATCGTGGAGGCCAGCTTGACACCGACCTCCTTGGAGAGGCGGTTCCGCAGCTCGACGGCTCCGACGGAGTCGAAGCCCAGCTCCTTGAACGCGCGTTGCGGCAGCACGTCCTCCGCCGAGTCATGGCCGAGGACCGCGGCCGCGTGACCGCGCACCAGGTCGGTCAGGACCTGGCGCTGCTCAGCGACCGGCATCCCGGCCAACCGGACTGCCCACGCGCCGACTTCCTCGGTCGTCGTGGTGACGGCGGCCTCGGCGGCCAGGACCGCACGGACCTCGGGCAGGTCCGCCAGCAGACGGCTGGCCCGGTAGAGGGTGTAGGTCGGCACGAACTGCGGCCAGTCGAAGCCGGCCACCACCATCGCGCCCTCACCGGCGTCCAGGACCTGGCCCAGCGCCAGCATGCCCCGACGCCCGTCGATGCCCTCCATGCCGAACTCGCGCAACCGGTCGCCACCCGAGCCGGCCGCCATGCCGACGCCGGCCCACAGGCCCCAGGCGACCGACGAGGCCACCAGACCACGGGAACGGCGGTCCTCCACCAACGCGTCCAGGTGCGCGTTCGCCGCAGCGTAACCGCCCAGGCCACCGCTGCCCCAGACACCCGCGCCCGACGAGAACAGCACGAACGCGTCGAGATCCCGACCTGCCGTCAACTCGTCCAGCACCATGGCGCCGCCGACCTTCGCCGACAGCAGCCGCGACAGCTCGGCCACCGACAGCTGCTCCACCGGCGTCCGCCCGCCCGTTCCGGCCGAGTGGACCACCGACGACAGCGCCGGACCCGTCGCGTCGATCGAGTCGAGCAGGCTCGCCACGGAGGCGCGGTCGGCGACGTCACACGTCACCACGTCAACTGCCGATCCACGAGCTGCGATCGAGGCCGCCAACTCCGCCACACCGGCGGCGCCCGGACCCGAACGGGACGTCAGCACCACTCGCGACGCGCCACGATCCGCCACCCACTGGGCGGTGATCGCACCCACGCCGCTCGTGCCACCCGTCACCAGCACCGAGCCACGCGGCGACCACGCCTCACGCACGACCGGACGGCCAGCGCGCACCAACCGCCGCGCCACCACACCGCCCGCACGCACCGCCACCTGGTCCTCATCCCCGACCAGGACCGACGCCAGCCGCGCACCCGTACGCGCATCCACCGTTGTCGGCAGGTCAATCAGGCCGCCCCAGCGGCCCGCCAACTCCAGCGCCGCCACGGCACCCAGACCCCACAGCTGCGCCTGCACCGGCCGCACCACATCACCCGCGACCGCCCGCACCGCACCCCGCGTGACCACCCACAGCGGAGCGGACACACCGAGCCGGCCAAGCTCCTGAACCAGCGCGAGCGTGTCAGCACCACCACGCGACACCCACGGACCCGCCTCCTCCGGCGACTCGTCCAGCGCCAGCAGCGACACCACACCCCGCAGATCGGAGCACGCGGCCACGGTCTGACCGATCCGGTCAGGACGGTCCGCAGTGACGACATCGGCACCGTGATCCGCCAACGCCTTCGCCACGACGCCTGCGTCGGTGCCGTCCCCGACCAGCAGCCACGTCCCGGCCAGGACCCCATTGGACTCGCTCACCGGCGCCCACGACACCCGGTACCGCCAGTCCGCGACCGCCGAGCCGGCCCGCTCACGGCGCCGGTAGTCGGCCAGCGCCGGCAGCACCTCACCCAGCCGGTCACCGTCGATGTTCAACGCCGCCGCCAGGCCGTCGGCGTCCCCGCCCTCGACCGCCGCCCAGAACTCGGCGTCGACGACGGAACCCTCGGCAACCTCGGCCACCGCCTCGGGCCAGTAGTGACGGTGCTGGAACGCGTACGTCGGCAGATCCACCGTCGAACCACCGCCCAGGAGCCCGGCCCAGTCGACGGGGAGCCCCCGCACATAGGCCTCGGCGAGCGAGGTCAGCAGCCGCTGGGCGCCGCCCTCGTCGCGTCGCAGGGTGCCCACGACGACCGGGGACAGCGCCTCCAGGGCGTCGCCGATCGCCGGGGTCAGCACCGGGTGCGGGGAGACCTCCAGGAACACGCCGTGTCCCGCGTCGCCGAGGATCCGCACAGCGCGGTCGAACTCGACGGTCTCGCGGAGCGACGCGTACCAGTACGCCGGGTCCAGCTCGGGGCCCGACAACCAGGCGCCGGTCAGCGCCGACACCATCGGGATACGAGCCTCGGTCGGAGCGATGCCCTGGAGAACCGAGAGGATCTCCTCCCGTAGCTCGTCCACGTGGGCGCTGTGCGACGCGTAGTCCACCGGAATCATCCGGGCACGCGGCGAATCCCCACAGGAGTCCGCCAGTTCACCCAGCGCGTCCGCATCACCGGAAACCACCGTCGCCGACGGGCCGTTCACCGCCGCGATGGAAAGGCGGGTGCCGTACGACGCGATCCTCGCCCGAACACCCGCCACCGGCTCCGCGATCGACAGCATCCCACCGCGACCAGCCAGCGCCTTCAGGGTCTTGCTCCGCAGAGCGACAACCTTGGCGGCATCGTCGAGGGAGAGAATCCCCGCGACGGCTGCCGCCGCGATCTCGCCCTGCGAGTGACCCACCACAGCGTCCGGAGCGACACCCGCCGCCTCCCACACCGCAGCCAGCGACACCATCACCGCCCACAGCGCCGGCTGCACCACATCAGCGGCCTCGAAACCGTGAAGGCCCGCCAGCACATCGTCCAACTGCCAATCCACGTAGGGCGCGAGAGCCTCGGCACACTCCGCCAACCTCGCGGCGAAGACAGGGGACGACTCGGCCAGCTCGCGACCCATGCCGACCCACTGGCTCCCCTGGCCGGGGAAGACGAACACCGTCCGGTCCACCCCCGTGGCAGCCACCGACCCGGTCACCACACCCGCCGCCGGCTGCTCGGTGGCCACCGCCGCGAGACCCGCCGCGAGCTCACTCCGCTCGCCGCCGAGCACGACGGCCCGGTGTTCCAGCGCCGCACGCGTCGTCGCCAACGACCACGCGACGTCGCCGACCGACAACTCCGGCCGCGCCAGCACGTGTTCACGCAGTCGGCCCGCCTGACCGGCCAGCGCCACCGCGCTACGACCGGACACCACCCACGCCTGGACCCCGCTCTCCAGCGCCGGGGCGGGAGCCGGGTCGCTCGGGTCGATCGCGGCCGGGGCCTCTTCGATGATCACGTGCGCGTTGGTGCCGCTGATGCCGAAGGCCGACACACCCGCTCGGCGCGGCCGCTCGCCCGCCGGCCACGCCACCTCGTCCTGCAGCAGACGGACGTTGCCCGTCTCCCAATCCACGTGCGAGGACGGCTCATCGGCGTGCAGCGTCTTCGGCAGCACCCCGGCCCGCAGTGCCAGCACCATCTTGATCACACCGGCCACACCCGCGGCCTGCTGGGCGTGCCCGATGTTGGACTTCACCGACCCCAGCCACAACGGCCGGTCCTCGAACCGCTCCTGGCCATAGGTCGCCAGCAGCGCACCGGCCTCGATCGGGTCGCCCAGCTCCGTACCCGTCCCGTGCGCCTCGACCACGTCCACGTCCGCGGCCGACAGCTGCGCACTCGCCAACGCCGCCCGGATGACCCGCCGTTGGGCAGGACCGTTCGGCGCCGTGAGACCGTTCGACGCGCCGTCCTGGTTGATCGCGCAGCCGCGCACCAGGCCCAGGACCCGACGGCCCTTGCGCTGCGCCTCGGAGAGCCGCTCCAGCACGAGCATGCCGGCGCCTTCGCCGATGCCCATGCCGTCCGCGCCCTCGCCGAAGGCCTTGCAGCGGCCGTCGGAGGCGAGCGCCCGCAGGCGCGAGAAGCCGACGAACTCGCCGGGGTCGGCCATCACCGTCACACCGCCGGCGAGGGCGACCTCGCACTCGCCCGACCGCAGCGCCTGCACCGCCTGGTGCAGCGCGACCAGGGACGAGGAGCACGCGGTGTCCACCGTCACCGCCGGGCCCACCAGGCCCAGGGAGTACGAGATCCGGCCGGAGAGCACGCTCAGCGCGTTCCCGGTGATCAGGTGGGCCTGGGCTCCCGCCTCGCCGCTCGCGGCGCCGATGTAGCCGGAGGAAGCCGCGCCGACGAAGACGCCGGTCGCGGAGCCGTGCAGCGACTTCGGGTCGATGCCGGCCCGCTCGACGGCCTCCCAGGAGGTCTCCAGCAGGAGCCGCTGCTGCGGGTCCATGGCGAGGGCCTCGCGCGGGCTGATGCCGAAGAACCCGGCGTCGAACTCCGCGGCCCCGCTGAGGAATCCGCCCTCGACCACGTAGGTCGAGCCCTCGGCGTCCGGGTCCGGGTCGAAGAGCGCGTCGACGTCCCAGCCGCGGTCGGCCGGGAAGGCGCCGATCGCGTCCCCGCCCGCCGCCAGGAGGTCCCACAGCTCCTCGGGCGTCCGGACACCACCCGGGTAACGGCAGGCCATGCCGACGATCGCGATCGGATCGGTCGACACCGCCGCCGCCGTCACGGTCTGGCCCTCGTCCGCGTCCGTGCCGAACAGCGCGGCCAGGATCTCGTCGGCCAGCGCCGAGGCGCTCGGGTGGTCGAAGATCACCGTGGACGGCAGCCGGACGCCCACGGCCGCGTTGAGACGGTTGCGGAGCTCGACGGCGGTCAGCGAGTCGAAGCCCAGCTCCCGGAACGCCCGGCTGGCCACGATCTCGTCCACGGAGTCGTGCCCCAGCACCGCGGCGGCCTGGGCCCGGACCAGTTCCACGACGGTCCGGCGCCGCTCGGCCACCGACAGGCCCGCCAGGCGCGCGGCGAACTCGCCGCGCTGCTCGTCGACCGTACGAGGGGCGGTGTCCTCCTGGGCCTCCGGAATGGTGTCCAGCAGCGGGCGCGGGCGGGCGGCCGTGAACACCGGCGCGAACTTCTCCCACTCCACGTCCGCGACCGCGATGAAGGTCTCATCGTCCGCGAGGACCTCACCCAGCGCGGTCAGCGCCCGCTGGGTGTCGAGGAAGTTCATGCCCTGCCGCAGCAGCCGGTGCGGGGTCACCCGGCCCGGCGCCTGGTCCATCGCCGCGTCCACGGCGTCCCAGTCGCGGGTGTTCCAGACACCCCAGGCGATCGATGTCCCGGGCAGGCCACGGGCCCGACGGTCCTCGGCAAGCCCGTCCAGGAAGGAGTTCCCGGCGGCGTACGCGGCGTGGTCGTTGCTGCCCCACGTGGCGGAGATCGAGGAGAACATCACGAACTCGTCGATGCCCAGGTCCGCCGTCGCCTCGTCCAGGTGGACGGCGCCGGCCGCCTTCGCGCCGACCGCCAGGGCGAGCCCGTCGCGGTCGGTGTCCTCCAGCCGTGCGAGGAACGGGGTGTTCGCCGAGTGCAGGACGGTGGACAGGCCGGGACCGGAGGCCTCGATCCACGTCACCATGCCGGTCACCTGCTCGCGCACCGACAGGTCGCACGACACGACCTCGACGGCCGAACCAGCCTGCGCCAGCGTGGCCGCGAGCGCCGCCACCCCGGGCGCCGACGGGCCGGACCGGGAGGTCAGAACCACCCTCGGCGCACCGTGCTCGGCAAGCCACGGACCGAGGACCACGCCGATCGCACCCGAGCCGCCGGTCAACAGGACGGTGCCGCGCGGCGACCAGTCCTCCGACTCGACGCGCCGGGCCTCCGCCCGTACCAGCCGGCGCAGGAACACCCCGGACGGCCGCACCGCGACCTGGTCCTCACTGCCGTCGGCGAAGACGCCGACCAGACGAGCGGCGGCATCGGCGTCCACCACCGGCGGCAGGTCGACCAGACCGCCCCAGCGGTCCGCGTGCTCCAGACCGACCGTACGGCCGAGACCCCAGACCTGGGTCTGCACCGGGCTCGTCGTCACCTCGTCCGGGCCGACGGCCACCGCGCCGCGGGTCAGCACCCACAGCGGAGCCGTGACCCCGGCCCGGCCCAACGCCTGCACCAGCTCGACGGTCTCCGCCAGCCCGCGCTGAACCAACGGGTGGTCGGCGAGCGGCGTCTCGTCCAGGGCCAGCAGCGACACCACACCGGCCACGCCCTCGGCCGGCACCGCGCCAAGCTGCTCCGGGCCAACGGCCGTCACGACCTCGGCACCCTGACCAGCCAACGCCTCGGCGACCGTCGCCGCCTCGGGGCCGTCGCCGACGACCAGCCAGGTGCCGGACAGGTCCGCCGGGCCACGAGCGGTGGAGGGCTGCCAGGTGATGCGGTAGCGCCAGTCGTCCACCGACGGCTTCGTACGGGCCTCGGGCCAGTAGCGGCGCCGCTGGAACGCGTAGGTCGGCAGCGCGACGGTCGTGCCGTCGCCGAGCACCGACGCCCAGTCGACGGGGGCGCCCTGGACGTACGCCTCGGCGAGCGAGGTCAGCAACCGCTGCGCGCCGCCCTCGTCGCGTCGCAGGGTGCCCACGACGACCGGGGAGCGGTCCTCCAGGCTGTCGGCGATCGCCGGGGTCAGCACCGGGTGCGGGGAGACCTCCAGGAACACACCGTGGCCCGCGTCGCCGAGGATCCGCACGGCGCGGTCGAACTCGACGGTCTCCCGGAGGGACGCGTACCAGTACGTCGGGTCCAGCTCGGGGCCGGACAGCCACGCGCCGGTCAGTGCGGAGACCATGGGGATGCGGGCCTCACTCGGAGTGATGCCCTGGAGAACCGAGAGGATCTCCTCGCGCAGCTCGTCCACATGGGCGCTGTGGGACGCGTAGTCCACCGGAATCATCCGGGCACGCGGCGAATCCCCACAGGCGTCCGCCAGTTCACGCAGCGCATCGGCGTCACCGGAAACCACCGTCGCCGACGGGCCGTTCACTGCCGCGATGGAAAGGCGGGTGCCGTACGACGCGATCCGGGTACGGACGCCCTCCACCGGCTCGGCGATTGACAGCATCCCGCCGCGACCAGCCAGCACCTTCAGGGTCTTGCTCCGCAGAGCGACCACCTTCGCGGCATCGTCGAGGGAGAGAATCCCGGCCACCGCGGCGGCAGCGATCTCGCCCTGCGAGTGACCCACCACAGCGTCCGGAGCGACACCGGCCGCCTCCCAGACGGCGGCGAGCGAGACCATCACCGCCCACAGCGCCGGCTGCACCACATCAGCGGCTTCAAAACCATGAAGGCCCGCCAGCACATCTTCCAACTGCCAGTCCACATAAGGCGCCAGGGCCTTAGCACACTCCGCCAACTTCGCGGCGAAGACCGGCGAGGCCTCTGCCAACTCGCGCCCCATCCCGACCCACTGGCTCCCCTGCCCCGGGAAGACGAACACCGTCCGCCCCACACCGGCGGCCGCCACCGACCCCGTGACCACACCCGCCGCCGGCTGCCCGGTGGCGACGGCCGTCAGCCCCGCCGCCAGTTCATCCCGGTCCGCGCCGAGCACGACGGCCCGGCGCTCCAGCGCCGCACGCGTCATCGCGAGCGACCACGCGACATCGCCAACCGACAACTCCGGCCGCTCCGCGACGTGTTCACGCAGTCGGCCCGCCTGACCGGCGAGCGCCGCAGCGCTCTGACCGGAGACCGGCCAGGCCGACGCCCCACCGGCAAACACCGGAAGCACCCGGGCCTCCCGCGCCTCGGGTTCGACGGCCGCCGGAGCCTCCTCCACGATCAGGTGGACGTTCGTCCCGCTCACGCCGAACGCCGACACACCCGCACGCCGCGGCCGCTCGCCCGCCGGCCACTCCACCGGTTCGCTCAGCAGCCGCACGTTCCCGGACGTCCAGTCCACGTGCGAGGACGGCTCCTCGGCGAACAGCGTCCTCGGCAGCACCTCGTGCCGCAGCGCCATCACCATCTTGATCACACCCGCCACACCGGCCGCACACTGCGAGTGCCCGATGTTGGACTTCACCGACCCCAGCCAGAGCGGCCGGTCGGCGGCACGGTCCTCAGCCTGCCCGTAGGTGGCCAGCAACGCCTGCGCCTCGATCGGGTCGCCCAGCGTCGTGCCCGTCCCGTGCGCCTCGACCACGTCCACGTCCGCCGCCGACAGCTGCGCGTTCGCCAGCGCCGCGCGGATCACCCGCCGCTGCGACGGACCGTTCGGCGCCGCCAGACCGTTCGACGCACCGTCCTGGTTCGCCGCACTCCCCCGGATCACCGCCAGCACCTGGTGGCCATTGCGGCGGGCATCGGACAGGCGCTCCAACAGCACCATGCCCGCGCCCTCGCCCCAACCGATCCCGTCGGCCTCCTCCGAGAACGCCTTCGACCGACCGCTCGACGCCATACCGCCCTGACGCCCGAACTCCATGAACGCACCCGGCGACACCATCACCGCCACGCCGCCGGCCAGCGCCATCGAGCACTCACCGGCCCGCAGCGCCAGGATCGCCTGGTGCATCGCCACCAGCGACGACGAGCACGCCGTGTCCACCGTCACCGCCGGACCGGTCAGGCCCAGGCAGTACGAGATCCGGCCCGAGGCGACCGCCGACACCGCGCCGATCAGCCGGTAGCCGTCCAGGCTCTCGTCCTCGACGGGCAGCACCGAGCTGTACCCCGACGTGTTCGCTCCGATGAACACGCCGGTCGCGGACCCGTGCAGCGACTTCGGGTCGATCCCGCCGTGCTCGATCGCCTCCCAGGAGGTCTCCAGCAGCAGCCGCTGCTGCGGGTCCATCGCCAGCGCCTCGCGCGGACTGATCCCGAAGAACCCCGCGTCGAACTCGGTCGCGTCGTAGACGAATCCGCCCTGTCGCCGGTACGTCTGCCCTCGGCCGAACGCCTCCTCGAAGGCCTCCCAGCCGCGATCGGCGGGGAAGGCGCCCACCGCGTCGACACCGCCGGCCACCAGGTCCCAGAACTCCTCGGGACCCGTCACACCGCCCGGGAACCGGCAGCCCGCACCCACGATCGCGATCGGCTCGCTCGACGCCGCAAGGAGCGCGCTGTTCTGCTGCCGGAGCCGCTCGGCTTCCTTGAGGGAGGTGCGAAGTGCTTCGACGAGCCTGTCGTTGGTCGTTTCCATGATCATGTGCTCCGAATCAACGAGGGCGTCAGGAGTCTTTGCCATCGAGGGCTATGCGAATGAGGTCTTCGGCGTCCATGCCGTCGATGGACTCCGTGTCCGTTCGACTGTCCGCGCCGTTGTCCTGGGCCGGGTCGGCGAGTTGCAGCAGCAGGTCCAGCAGGCCGGCCTGCCGGATGCGGGCCAGCGGGATCGCCGAGATGGCCTCCCTGAGGGCCAGCTCGTCCGCGTCACCCTCCGGAGCGGCCTGCTCCGGCATGAACTCGCGCAGGATCTGCTCCGCGAGGGCGGTGGCGTTCGGGTGGTCGAAGACCATCGTGGAGGGCAGTCGGATACCGAGCGCCTTCGAGAGGCGGTTCCGCAGCTCGACCGCTCCGACGGAGTCGAAGCCCAGCTCCTTGAAGGCGCGTTGCGGCAGCACGTCGTCCGCCGAGTCGTAGCCGAGGACCGCGGCCGCGTGGCCCCGGACCAGGTCGGTCAGGACCTGGCGCTGCTCAGCGACCGGCATCCCGGCCAACCGGCCCGCCCACGCGCCGACTTCCTCGGTCGTGGTGGTGCCGGCCTCGGCGGCCAGCACCTCCCGAACCTCGGGGAGGTCCGTCAGCAGACGGCTGGCCCGGTGCAGGGTGTAGGTCGGCACGAACTGCGGCCAGTCGAAGCCGGCCACCACCATCGCACCCTCACCGGCGTCCAGGACCTGGCCCAGCGCCAGCATGCCCCGGCGCCCGTCGATGCCCTCCATACCGAACTCGCGCAACCGCTCACCACCAGAGCTCGCGGCCATCCCGACGCCCGCCCACAGGCCCCAGGCCACCGAAGAAGCCACCAGGCCCCGGGAGCGGCGGTCCTCGACCAACGCGTCCAGGTGCGCGTTCGCCGCCGCGTAACCGCCCAGGCCACCGCTGCCCCAGACACCCGCGCCCGACGAGAACAGCACAAACGCGTCGAGATCCCGACCCGCCGTCAACTCGTCCAACATCACAGCGCCGCCGACCTTCGCCGACAACAGCCAGGACAGGTCCGAAGGCTCGATCTCCTCGACCGGCCTACGGTCACCGACACCCGCCGAGTGGACCACCGACGACAACACCGGGCCCGCCACGTCGATACGGTCCAGGACCTCCGCCACAGAAGCGCGGTCGGCGATGTCACACGCCACCACGTCGACTGCCGATCCACGAGCCGCGATCGAGGCCGCCAGCTCCGCCACACCGGCGGCACCCGGGCCAGAACGGGACGTCAGCACCACTCGCGAGGCACCACGATCCGCCACCCACTGGGCGGTGATCGCACCGACGCCGCTCGTGCCACCCGTCACCAGCACCGACCCACGCGGCGACCACGCCTCGCGGACGACCGGACGGCCGGCGCGCACCAATCGCCGCGCCAGCACACCGCCCGCACGCACCGCGACCTGGTCCTCATCGCCGACCAGGACGGACGCCAGCCGCGCACCGACGCGGGCGTCCACGGCAGCCGGAAGGTCGATCAGCCCGCCCCAGCGGCCCGCCAACTCCAGCGCCGCGACGGCACCCAGACCCCACAGCTGCGCCTGGACCGGCCGCACCGCATCACCCGCGACCGCACCCACCGCACCCCGCGTGACCACCCACAGCGGGGCGGACACACCGAGCCGGCCAAGCTCCTGAACCAGCGCGACCGTTGCGGCCAGACCGCCGGGAACCAGCGGGAACGCTTCCTCCGGCGACTCGTCCAGCGCCAGCAGCGAGACCACACCCCGCAGGTCGGAGTGCGCGGCCACCGCAGCGGCGACACCGTCCGGAGTCGAGCGGACGACCCGCGCACCCGGAAGGTCCAGCGCCTCCGCGACCGCAGCCGCGTCGGCGCCGTCCCCGACCAGCAGCCAGGTCCCGGTCAGCACCGCGCCGGACTCGCCCACCGGCGCCCACGACACCCGGTACCGCCAGTCCGCGACCGCCGAGCCGGCCCGCTCACGGCGCCGCCAGTCGGTCAGCGCACCCAGCGCGGCATCCGCCGGGTCCACCCCGAGCAGATCGGCGAGCGCGGTGACATCACCACTCTCCACGGCGGTCCAGAAGCCCGCCTCCGCACCGGTGGCCACCGTGACGTCCGCGCGCTTGCGGTCCGCCTCCGGCCAGTAGTGGCGGTGCCGGAAGGCGTAGGTGGGCAGGTCCACCGTCGAACCGCGGCCGAGTACGGCGGCCCAGTCGACCGGGAGACCCTGCGCGTACACCTCGGCGAACGAGGTCAGCAGACGCTGGGCGCCGCCTTCCTCCCGTCGCAGCGTGCCCGCGACGACCGGGGACAGCGCCTCGAGGGCGTCACCGATCGCCGGCGTCAGCACCGGATGCGGCGACACCTCCAGGAACACCCCGTGCCCGGACTCACCCAGCAGACGAACCGCCCGCTCGAACTCGACGGTCTCCCGCAGCGACGCGTACCAGTACGCCGGGTCCAGCTCGGAGCCCGACAGCCACTCGCCCGTCAGTGCGGAGACCATGGGGATCCGGGCCTCACTCGGAGCGATGCCCTGGAGAACAGCGAGGATCTCCTCCCGCAGCTCGTTCACGTGCGCGCTGTGGGACGCGTAGTCCACCGGAATCATCCGCGCGCGCGGCGAATCCCCACAGGAGTCCGCCAGTTCACGCAGCGCGTCCGCATCACCGGAAACCACCGTCGCCGAAGGACCGTTCACGGCCGCCACCGACAGGCGGGAACCGTACGGGGCGATCCGCGCCCGGACGCCGTCCACCGGCTCCGCGATCGACAGCATCCCGCCACGACCCGCCAGCGCCTTTAGAGTCTTGCTCCGCAGAGCAACGACCTTCGCGGCATCGTCGAGGGAGAGAATCCCGGCCACCGCGGCGGCAGCGATCTCACCCTGCGAGTGACCCACCACCGCGTCCGGAGCAACACCCGCCGCCTCCCACACAGCGGCGAGCGACACCATCACAGCCCACAGCGCCGGCTGCACGACATCGGCAGCCTCGAAACCGTGCCGCCCAGCCAGGACATCGTCCAACTGCCAGTCCACATAAGGCGCCAGGGCCGCAGCACACTCCGCCAGCCGCGCCGCGAACACCGGCGACAACTCCGCCAGCTCACGCCCCATGCCGACCCACTGGCTCCCCTGACCGGGGAAGACGAACACCGTCCGCCCCACACCAGCAGCAGCCACCGAACCGGTCACCACGCCCGCCGCCGGCTGCGCCGTGGCCACCGCCGCCAGACGCTCAGCGAACTCGCCCCGCTCGCCGCCGAGCACAACGGCCCGGTGCTCCAGCGCCGCACGCGCCGTCGCCAGCGACCACGCCACATCGCCGACCGACAACTCCGGCCGCGCCAGCATGTGTTCACGCAGTCGGCCCGCCTGACCGGCGAGCGCCTCGGCGTCCCGTCCGGACAGCACCCACGCCGGGACACCGCCCGACAGCACCGGCACCACGTTCCCGCCGTCACTGTCGACGGGCGCCTCCGCCTCGGCCGGCGCCTCTTCGATGATCACGTGCGCGTTGGTGCCGCTGATGCCGAAGGCCGAAACACCCGCCCGACGCGGCCGCTCGCCCGCCGGCCACGCCACCTCGTCCTGGAGCAGACGGACGTTGCCCGTCTCCCAATCCACGTGCGAGGACGGCTCATCGGCGTGCAGCGTCTTCGGCAGCACCCCGGCCCGCAGTGCCAGCACCATCTTGATCACACCGGCCACACCCGCGGCCTGCTGGGCGTGCCCGATGTTGGACTTCACCGACCCCAGCCACAACGGCCGGCCCTCGAACCGCTCCTGGCCGTACGTCGCCAGCAGCGCGCCCGCCTCGATCGGGTCACCCAGCTCCGTACCCGTCCCGTGCGCCTCGACCACGTCCACGTCCGCGGCCGACAGCTGCGCACTCGCCAACGCCGCCCGGATGACCCGCCGTTGGGCAGGACCGTTCGGCGCCGTGAGACCGTTCGACGCACCGTCCTGGTTGATCGCGCTGCCGCGCACCACACCGAGCACCCGGTGCCCGTTGCGGCGGGCGTCCGACAGCCGCTCCAGCACCAGCATTCCGACGCCCTCGCCCATGCCCATGCCGTCCGCGCCCTCGCCGAAGGCCTTGCAGCGGCCGTCGGCCGACAGCGCGCGCAGCCGCGAGAAGCTCACGAACTCGCCGGGGTCGGCCATCACCGTCACACCGCCGGCCAGCGCCACCGTGCACTCGCCCGACCGCAGCGCCTGCACCGCCTGGTGCATCGCCACCAGCGAGGAGGAGCACGCCGTGTCGACGGTCACCGCGGGCCCGTTCAGGCCCAGCGTGTACGACACCCGGCCGGACAGGACGCTGAGCGCGTTCCCGGTGATCAGATGCGCCTGGGCCTCCGCTTCGTCGCCCAGCACCCCGATGTAGCCGGAGGCGGCCGCACCGATGAACACGCCGGTCGCGGAGCCGTGCAGCGACTTCGGGTCGATACCGGCCCGCTCGACGGCCTCCCAGGAGGTCTCCAGCAGCAGGCGCTGCTGCGGGTCCATCGCCAGCGCCTCACGCGGGCTGATCCCGAAGAAGCCGGCGTCGAACTCCCCGGCGCCGCCGAGGAACCCGCCCTCGATCACATAGGTCGAGCCCTCGGCGTCCGGGTCCGGGTCGAACAGGCCCTCGACGTCCCAGCCGCGGTCGGCCGGGAAGCCGCTGATCGCGTCGCCGCCCGCCGCCAGGAGGTCCCACAGCTCCTCGGGTGTCCGGACGCCACCGGGGTAGCGGCAGGCCATGCCGACGATCGCGATCGGATCGGTCGAGGCCGGTTGCACCACCACCGGGGCGGTCTCCTCCGAGACGCTCCCGAACAGCGCGGCCAGGATCTCGTCCGCCAGCGCGGACGCGCTCGGGTGGTCGAAGATCACCGTGGACGGCAGCCGGACGCCCACGGCCGCGTTCAGGCGGTTGCGCAGGTCCACGGCGGTCAGCGAGTCGAAGCCCAGCTCGCGGAACGCCCGGCTGGCGACGATCTCGTCCGCCGACTCGTGGCCCAGCACTGCGGCCGCCTGTGTCCGCACCAGCTCCACGACGGTCCGGCGCCGCTCGGCGGCCGACAGGCCCGCCAGGCGCGCGGCGAACTCGCTGCGCTGGTCGTCGACCGGACGGCCGGGGGCGGTGTCCTCCTGCGCCTCCGGAATGGTGTCCAGCAGCGGACGGGGACGCGCGGCCGTGAAGACCGGCGCGAACTTCTCCCACTCGACGTCCGCGACCGCGATGAACGTCTCGTCGTCGGCGAGGACCTCACCCAGCGCGGTCAACGCCCGCTGGGTGTCCAGGAAGTTCATGCCCTGCCGCAGCAGCCGGTGCGGGGTCACCCGCCCCGGCGCCTGGTCCATCACCGCGTCCACGGCGTCCCAGTCACGGGTGTTCCACACACCCCACGCGATCGAGGTACCCGGCAGGCCCCGGCCGCGCCGGTCCTCCGCGAGCCCGTCCAGGAAGGAGTTCCCGGCGGCGTACGCGGCGTGGTCGTTGCTGCCCCAGGTCGCCGAGATCGACGAGAACATCACGAACTCGTCGATGCCCAGGTCCGCCGTCGCCTCGTCCAGGTAGGTGGCGCCGGCCGCCTTCGCGCCGAGTGCCGCCGCCAGGCCTTCGTGATCCGTGTGCTCGACCCGCGAGAGGTACGGGGTGTTCGCCGAGTGCAGGACGGTCGACAGGCCGGGACCGGTGTTCTCGATCCACGACACCATCGCCGTGACCTGCGCACGCTCCGTCAGGTCGCAGCTGACGACCTCGACGGCCGAACCGCCGGTCGCCACGGCGGCGGCCAGCGCCGCCACACCGTGCGCCGACGGGCCGGACCGGGAGGTCAGAACCACCCTCGGCGCGCGGTGCTCGGCAAGCCACGGACCGATGCAGACGCCGATCGAGCCGGTGCCACCGGTCAGCAGGACGGTGCCGCGCGGAGACCAGTCAGCCGACTCGACGCGACGGGCCTCGGCCCGCACCAGACGGCGCAGGAACACACCCGACGGCCGCACCGCGACCTGGTCCTCACCGCCATCGGCGAACACGCCGACCAGCCGGGCCGCGGCATCGGCGTCCACCACCGGCGGCAGGTCGACCAGACCGCCCCAGCGGTCCGCGTGCTCCAGGCCCACGGCCCGGCCCAGACCCCAGACCTGCGTCTGGATCGGGCTGGTCGTCACCTCGCCGGCGGCGACCTGCACCGCGCCACGGGTCAGCACCCAGAGGGGAGCGGCGATCCCGGCCCGGCCCAGCCTCTGCACCAGGTCGAGGGTGTCGGCGCTGCCGCGCGGGACCCACCCGAACTCGGCGTCCAGCGACTCGTCCAGGGCCAGGAGGGACACCACGCCCTGGACATCCGCACCGGCACCGGCGATGGCCTCATCGAGGCCCGCCAGCGTCGTCCGCACGACCTCGGCGCCACAACTCGCCAGCGCCTCGGCCACCACACCGGCGTCCGCCGCGTCCCCGACCAGCAGCCAGGTACCGGACAGGACCGCCGGGCCGCTCCCGGTCGCCGGCTGCCAGGTGATCCGGTAACGCCAGTCGTCCACCGACGCCCTGGCCCGCTGCGGGGTGCGCGGCTCCGGCCAGAACCGCTGGCGCTGGAAGGCGTACGTCGGCAGGCCGACGCTCTCACCACCACCGAGCACCGTCGCCCAGTCCACCGGAGCGCCCTGGACGTAGGCCTCGGCGAAGGACGACAGCAGGCGCTCGGCCCCGCCGTCCTCGCGGCGCAGGGTGCCGACCACCACCGAACCGTCGACGTCCTCGACCACGTCGCCCACCGCGCCGGTCAGCACCGCGTGCGGGGACACCTCCACGAACACCCCGTGCCCGGAGGCGCCCAGGATCCGGACCGCCCGCTCGAACTCGACGGTCTCGCGGAGCGACGCGTACCAGTAGTCGGGGTCCATCTCCGGGCCCGACAGCCATGCGCCCGTCAGCGCGGACACCATGGGGATCCGGGCCTCGGTCGGCACGATGCCCTGGAGAACGGCGAGGATCTCCTCGCGCAGCTCGTCCACGTGGGCGCTGTGGGACGCGTAGTCCACCGGGATCATCCGGGCACGCGGCGAATCCCCACAGGAGTCCGCGAGTTCACGCAGCGCATCGGCGTCACCGGAGACGACCGTCGCCGACGGGCCGTTCACCGCCGCCACCGACAGGCGAGAGCCGTACGGAGCGATCCTCGCCCGAACACCCTCCACCGGCTCGGCAATCGACAGCATCCCACCACGACCAGCAAGGGCCTTCAGGGTCTTGCTCCGCAGAGCGACGACCTTGGCGGCGTCGTCCAAGGAGAGAATCCCCGCGACGGCCGCAGCGGCAATCTCACCCTGCGAGTGGCCGACCACGGCGTCAGGAGCGACACCCGCCGCCTCCCAGACGGCGGCGAGCGAGACCATCACCGCCCACAGCGCCGGCTGCACCACATCAGCAGCCTCGAAACCGTGAAGGCCCGCCAGCACATCGTCCAACTGCCACTCCACGTACGGAGCGAGAGCCGCAGCGCACTCCGCCAACTTCGCGGCGAAGACCGGCGAGGCCTCCGCCAGCTCGCGCCCCATGCCGACCCACTGGCTGCCCTGACCGGGGAAGACGAACACCGTCCGCCCCACACCGCCAGGAGCCACCGAACCGGTCACCACACCCGCCGCCGGCTGCCCCGTGGCCACCGCCACGAGACCCGCCGCGAGCTCACTCCGCTCGCCACCGAGCACGACCGCCCGGTGCTCCAGCGCCGCACGCGCCGTCGCCAGCGACCACGCCACATCGCCGACCGACAACTCCGGCCGCGCCAGCACGTGTTCACGCAGCCGACCGGCCTGACCGGCCAGTGCCGCGACGCTCTGGCCCGACACCGTCCACACCGAAGGCGCGGTCCCGAGGACCTCCGGCGCCGGCTGCTCCGCCGGGCGCTCGGCCTCGACCGCCGCGACCGGTGCTTCCTCGACGATCAGGTGGACGTTGGTGCCGCTCACGCCGAACGCCGACACACCCGCCCGACGCGGGCGCCCACCCGCCGGCCACTCCACCGCCTCCTGGAGCAGACGGACGTTGCCCGTCTCCCAGTCCACGTGCGAGGACGGCTCGTCCGCGTGCAGCGTCTTCGGCAGCACCTCGTGCCGCAGCGCCATCACCATCTTGATCACACCCGCCACACCGGCCGCGCACTGCGAGTGCCCGATGTTGGACTTCACCGACCCCAGCCAGAGCGGCCGGTCGGCGGCGCGGTCCTCGGCCTGCCCGTAGGTGGCCAGCAGCGCCTGCGCCTCGATCGGGTCACCGAGCGTCGTGCCGGTGCCGTGCGCCTCGACCACGTCCACGTCCGCCGCCGACAGCTGCGCGTTGGCCAGCGCCGCACGGATCACCCGCCGCTGCGAGGGACCGTTCGGCGCCGCCAGACCGTTCGACGCGCCGTCCTGGTTCGCCGCGCTCCCCCGGATCACCGCCAGCACCTGGTGCCCGTTGCGGCGGGCATCGGACAGGCGCTCCAGCAGCACCATGCCCGCGCCCTCGCCCCAGCCGATGCCGTCGGCCTCGTCCGAGAACGCCTTCGACCGGCCGCTGGAGGCCATGCCGCCCTGCTGGGCGAACTCCATGAAGGCGGCCGGGGAGACCATCACCGCCACGCCGCCGGCCAGCGCCATCGAGCACTCGCCGGCCCGCAGCGCCTGCACCGCCTGGTGCATCGCCACCAGCGAGGACGAGCACGCC
Source organism: Kitasatospora sp. SC0581 (assembly GCF_048159585.1). Taxonomy (NCBI): domain Bacteria; kingdom Bacillati; phylum Actinomycetota; class Actinomycetes; order Kitasatosporales; family Streptomycetaceae; genus Kitasatospora; species Kitasatospora sp. SC0581. The sequence goes on from NZ_JBLRWA010000001.1 coordinate 740,660, forward strand.
GTGTCCACCGTCAGAGCAGGACCGGTCAGGCCCAGGCAGTACGAGATCCGGCCGGAGTGGACAGCGGTCACGTTCCCGATCAGCCGGTAGCCGTCCAGGCTGGTGTCCTCGACGGGCAGGACCGAGCTGTACCCCGAGAAGTTGGCGCCGACGAAGACGCCGGTCGCCGAGCCGTGCAGCGACTTCGGGTCGATCCCGCCGTGCTCGATGGCCTCCCAGGAGGTCTCCAGCAGCAGCCGCTGCTGCGGGTCCATCGCCAGGGCCTCGCGCGGGCTGATCCCGAAGAACCCGGCGTCGAACTCGGCCGCGTCATGGACGAATCCGCCCTGTCGCCGGTACTCCTGGCCCTTGCCGAACTCCTCCTCGTAGGCGTCCCACCCGCGGTCGGTCGGGAAGCCGCCGATGGTGTCGGTGCCGGAGGCCACCATGCTCCAGAACTGCTCGGGACCGACCGCCCCGCCCGGGTACCGGCATCCCATGCCGACGATCGCGATCGGCTCGCCGATCGCCGCGGCCACGACCTGGACCGCGCCGTCCCGCTGGACCATCTGCTCGTCCGCGCCGACGAGTTCGCCGCGGACGTAGTCCGCGACAGCGGCGGCGTTCGGGTGGTCGAAGACCATCGTGGAGGCCAGCTTGACACCGACCTCCTTGGAGAGGCGGTTCCGCAGCTCGACGGCTCCGACGGAGTCGAAGCCCAGCTCCTTGAACGCGCGTTGCGGCAGCACGTCCTCCGCCGACTCGTGACCGAGGACCGCGGCCGCGTGACCGCGCACCAGGTCGGTCAGGACCTGGCGCTGCTCAGCGACCGGCATCCCGGCCAACCGGCTTGCCCACGCGCCGACTTCCTCGGTGGTGGACTCGACGGCGGCCTCGGCGGCCAGGACCGCGCGGACCTCGGGCAGGTCCGCCAGCAGACGGCTCGGCCGGTGCAGGGTGTAGGTCGGCACGAACTGCGGCCAGTCGAAGCCGGCCACCACCATCGCACCCTCGCCCGCGTCCAGGACCTGGCCCAGCGCCAGCATGCCCCGACGCCCGTCGATGCCCTCCATGCCGAACTCGCGCAACCGCTCGCCACCGGAGCTCGCGGCCATCCCGACACCGGCCCACAGGCCCCAGGCGACCGAAGAAGCCACCAGGCCCCGGGAGCGGCGGTCCTCGACCAACGCGTCCAGGTGCGCGTTCGCCGCCGCGTAGCCGCCCAGGCCACCGCTGCCCCACACACCCGCGCCCGACGAGAACAGCACGAACGCGTCGAGATCCCGACCCGCCGTCAACTCGTCCAGCACCACAGCACCGCCGACCTTCGCCGACAGCAGCCAGGACAGGTCCGAAGGCTCGATCTCCTCGACCGGCCTACGGTCACCGACACCCGCCGAGTGGACCACCGACGACAACACCGGGCCCGCCGCATCGATACGGTCCAGGACCTCCGCCACAGAAGCGCGGTCGGCGATGTCACACGCCACCACCTCGACTGCCGCACCGCGAGCCGCGATCGACGCCGCCAGCTCCGCCACACCGGCGGCACCCGGACCCGAACGGGACGTCAGCACGACCCGCGAGGCGCCACGATCCGCCACCCACTGGGCGGTGATCGCACCCACGCCGCTCGTGCCACCCGTCACCAGGACCGAGCCACGCGGCGACCACGCCTCACGGACGACCGGACGACCGGCACGCACCAACCGCCGCGCCACCACACCGCCCGCACGCACCGCGACCTGGTCCTCATCCCCGACCAGGACCGACGCCAGCCGCGCACCCGTACGTGCGTCCACGGCAGCCGGAAGGTCGATCAGCCCGCCCCAGCGGCCCGCCAACTCCAGCCCCGCCACGGCACCCAGACCCCAGACCTGCGCCTGCACCGGCCGCACCACATCACCCGCGACCGCACCCACCGCACCCCGCGTGACCACCCACAGCGGGGCCACAACCCCGGCACGATCGAGCGTCCGGATCAGCGCGAGCGTGTCAACACCACCACGCGACACCCACGGGAACGCCTCCTGCGGCGACTCGTCCAGCGCCAGCAGCGACAGCACTCCGCTCAGGTCGGAGCACGCGGCCACCGCCTCACCCACGGCATCCACCGCAGTACGGACCACGGTTGCCCCGTGGGACTCCAGCGCCGCCACGACCGCAGCGGCATCCGGGGACTCCCCCACCAGCAGCCACGTCCCGGTCAACACCCCGCCGGACTCGCTCACCGGCGCCCACGACACCCGGTACCGCCAGTCCGCGACCGCCGACCCGGCCAGGCCACGGCGCCGGTAATCGGCCAGCGCCGGCAACACCTCGCCCAGCCGGTCACCGTCGATGTTCAACGCCGCCGCCAGGCCGTCGGCGTCCCCGCCCTCGACCGCCGCCCAGAACTCGGCATCGATGACGGAGCCCTCGGCAACCTCGGCCACCGCCTCGGGCCAGTAGTGACGGTGCTGGAACGCGTACGTCGGCAGGTCCACCGTCGAACCACCGGCGAGGACCGACACCCAGTCCACCGTGGCGCCCTGGACGTAGGCCTCGGCGAACGACGTCAGCAGGCGGTCCGCACTGCCCTCGTCGCGCCGCAACGTGCCCACCACGACCGGGGACAGCGCCTCCAGGGCGTCACCGATCGCCGGCGTCAGCACCGGGTGCGGCGACACCTCCAGGAACACACCGTGCCCGGACTCACCCAGCAGACGAACCGCCCGCTCGAACTCGACGGTCTCCCGCAGCGACGCGTACCAGTACGCCGGGTCCAGCTCGGAACCCGCCAGCCACTCGCCCGTCAGCGCGGAGATCATCGGGACCTGCGCCTCACGAGGCCGGATCCCCTCAAGGACGGAGAGGATCTCCTCGCGCAGCTCGTCCACATGGGCGCTGTGCGAGGCGTAGTCCACCGGAATCATCCGGGCGCGCGGCGAATCCCCGCACGCCTCGGCGAGTTCACGCAGAGCATCCGCGTCACCGGAAACCACCGTCGCCGACGGACCATTCACCGCCGCCACCGACAACCGGGCACCATACGGGGCGATCCGCGCCCGGACACCCGCCACCGGCTCCGCGATCGACAGCATCCCACCGCGACCGGCCAGGGCCTTCAGGGTCCGGCTGCGAAGAGCAACAACCTTCGCCGCATCCTCCAGCGAAAGAATCCCCGCGACAGCAGCCGCCGCGATCTCACCCTGCGAGTGACCGACCACGGCGTCCGGAGCGACACCGGCCGCCTCCCAGACCGCCGCGAGCGAGACCATCACGGCCCACAGCGCCGGCTGCACCACATCGGCGGCCTCGAAACCGTGCCGACCGGCCAGCACATCGTCCAACTGCCAGTCCACATAAGGCGCCAGAGCCTCGGCGCACTCCGCCAGCCGCGCCGCGAACACCGGCGACGAAGCGGCCAGCTCACGCCCCATCCCGACCCACTGGCTCCCCTGACCGGGGAAGACGAACACCGTCCGCCCCACCCCACCGGGAGCGAGTCCGCCGGTCACGACACCGGGCGCGGGCTGCCCCGTGGCCACCGCCGCGAGACCCGCCGCGAGCTCACTCCGCTCGCCGCCCAGCACCACCGCACGCTGCTCGAACACCGAACGCGTCGTCGCGAGCGACCACGCCACATCTCCGACCGACAACTCCGGCCGCGCCAACACGTGTTCACGCAGTCGACCGGCCTGACCGGCCAGCGCCACCGCACTACGACCGGAGACCCGCCACACCGACGTCCCGCCGGTCAGCACCGGAAGCTCCGGGAGCTCCGGGAGCTCCGGGAGCTCCGGGAGCTCCGGCCCAGGCTCGGACGCCGCCTCGACGGCCGCCGGGGCCTCCTCCACGATCACGTGGACGTTGGTGCCGCTGATCCCGAAGGCCGACACGCCCGCCCGGCGCGGCCGCTCGCCCGCCGGCCACTCCACCTGCTCCTGGAGCAGCCGGACGTTGCCCAGGTCCCAGTCGACGTGCGAGGACGGCTGCTCGGCGTGCAGGGTCTTCGGCAGCACGCCGTGCCGCAGCGCCATCACCATCTTGATCACACCGGCCACACCGGCGGCCTGCTGGGCGTGCCCGATGTTGGACTTCACCGACCCCAGCCACAGCGGCCGGTCCCCGGCGCGTCCCTGGCCGTAGGTGGCCAGCAGCGCGCCGGCCTCGATCGGGTCGCCGAGCGTGGTGCCGGTGCCGTGCGCCTCGACCGCGTCGACGTCGGACGCCGACAGCTGGGCGTTGGCCAGCGCGGAGAGGATCACGCGCTGCTGCGAGGGGCCGTTGGGCGCGGACAGGCCGTTGGAGGCGCCGTCCTGGTTGACGGCGCTCCCGCGGAGCACGCCGAGCACCTGGTGCCCGTTGCGGCGGGCGTCCGACAGCCGTTCCAGCACCAGCATGCCGACGCCTTCGCCGATGCCCATGCCGTCCGCGCCGTCGCCGAAGGCCTTGCAGCGGCCGTCGGAGGAGAGCGCGCGCAGCCGCGAGAAGCCGACGAACTCGCCGGGGTCGGCCATCACGGTCACACCGCCGGCCAGTGCCACCGTGCACTCGCCCGACCGGAGCGCCTGGGTCGCCTGGTGCAGCGCGACCAGCGAGGAGGAGCACGCGGTGTCCACGGTCATCGCCGGGCCGACCAGGCCCAGGGAGTAGGCGATCCGGCCGGAGAGCACGCTCAGCGCGTTCCCGGTGATCAGGTGGGCCTGTACGCCGGCCTCGTCGCCGACCGCGCCGAAGTAGCCGGACGGGGCCGCGCCGATGAAGACGCCGGTCGCCGAGCCGTGCAGCGTCCGCGGGTCGATGCCCGCGCGCTCGACGGCCTCCCAGGAGGTCTCCAGCAGCAGGCGCTGCTGCGGGTCCATGGCGAGGGCCTCGCGCGGGCTGATGCCGAAGAACCCGGCGTCGAACTCCCCGGCGCCGCTGAGGAATCCGCCCTCCACGACGTAGGTCGAGCCCTCGGCGTCGGCGTCCGCGTCGAACAGCGCCTCGGCGTCCCAGCCGCGGTCGGCCGGGAAGCCGCTGATCGCGTCCCCGCCGGCGGCGATCAGGTCCCACAGCTCCTCGGGCGAGCGCACGCCGCCCGGGTAGCGGCAGGCCATGCCGACGATCGCGATCGGCTCCGAGGGCGCGGCGGCCACCGCGACCACCTGGCCGGGGCCCTCCGCCCCGAACAGCGCGCTCAGGATCTCCTCGGCCAGCACGGACGCGCTCGGGTGGTCGAAGACGACGGTGGACGGCAGGCGCAGGCCGCAGGCGGTGTTCAGGCGGTTGCGCAGCTCGACGGCGGTCAGCGAGTCGAAGCCCAGCTCGCGGAAGGCCCGCGTCGCGACGATCTCGTCCGCCGAGTCGTGGCCGAGGACCGCGGCGGCGTGCGAGCGCACCAGCTCCACGACGCTCCGGCGCCGCTCGGCCGCCGACAGGCCGGCCAGCCGCGAGGCGAACTCGCCGCGCTCGTCGGCGGCCGTCGTGGCGGCCGTCTCGGCCCGGGCCTCGGGGATGGTGTCCAGCAGCGGGCGCGGGCGCGCGGCCGTGAAGACCGGCGCGAACTTCTGCCACTCGACGTCCGCGAGGGCGATGAAGGTCTCGTCGTCGGCGAGGACCTCGCCGAGCGCGGTCAGCGCCCGCTGGGTGTCGAGGAAGTTCATGCCCTGCCGCAGCAGGCGCTGGGGCGTCACCCGGCCGGGTGCCTGGTCCATCACCGCGTCGACGGCGTCCCAGTCGCGGGTGTTCCAGACGCCCCACGCGATCGAGGTGCCGGGCAGGCCGCGGGCCCGGCGGTCCTCCGCCAGCGCGTCGAGGAAGGCGTTGCCGGCGGCGTAGGCGCCGTGGTCGTTGCTGCCCCAGGTCGCCGAGATCGACGAGAAGAGGACGAACTCGTCGATGCCCAGGCCGGCCGTGGCCTCGTCCAGGTGGACGGCGCCGGCCGCCTTCGCGCCGAGCGCGGCGACCAGGCCTTCGCGGCTGGTGTCCTCCACCCGGGCCAGGTAGGGCGCGTTGGCGGAGTGCAGGACGGTGGACAGGCCGGGGCCGGAGGCCTCGATCCAGGCCACCAGGCCGGTCGCCTGGCCCCGGTCCGCCAGGTCGCAGCTGACGACCTCGACGGCCGAGCCGCCGTTCGCCACGGCGGCGGCCAGTGCCGCCACGCCGGGCGCCGACGGGCCGGAGCGGGAGGTCAGAACCACCCTCGGCGCGCCGTGCTCGGCAAGCCAGGGGCCGATGCAGACGCCGATCGACCCCGTGCCGCCGGTCAGCAGGACGGTGCCGCGCGGCGACCAGTCAGCCGACTCGACGCGCCGGGCCTCGGCCCGCACCAGACGGCGCAGGAACACACCCGACGGCCGCACCGCGACCTGGTCCTCCCGGCCGTCCGCGAACACACCGACCAGACGAGCGGCGGCCTCGGCGTCCAGCACCGGCGGCAGGTCGACCAGACCGCCCCACCAGTCCGCGTGCTCCAGGCCCACGGCCCGGCCCAGACCCCAGACCTGGGCCTGCACCGGACTGGTCGTCACCTCGCCGGCGCCGACCGCCACCGCGCCACGGGTCAGCACCCACAGCGGGGCCGTGACCCCGGTCTCGACCAGCACCCGGACCAGGTCGACCGTCCCGGCCAGACCGCCCGGAACCGACGGGTGCTCCGCCAGCGGCGCCTCGTCCAGGGCCAGCAGCGACACCACACCGGCCACGCCCTCGGCCAGTGCCGCGTCGACGTCCTCCGGTCCCGCGACGGCGACGACGCTCGCACCGCGGGCCGTCAGCGCGTTCGCGACCGCCTCCCGGTCGGGGCCGTCGCCGACCAGCAGCCAGGTCCCCGACGGCGTGGCGGCCCGGTTCGCGTCGGCCGCCTGCCAGACGATCCGGTAGCGCCAGTCGTCCACCGAGGTGGCCGGGCCGGCGGCCTGGACGGAGGCCACGGCGCCGAGCCAGTAGCGCCGGCGCTGGAAGGCGTAGGTGGGCAGGTCCACGACCGTGCCGCCGCCCAGGAGCGCGGCCCAGTCGACGGGGAGGCCCCGCACGTAGGCCTCGGCGAGCGAGGTCAGAAGACGCCCGGCGCCGCCCTCCTCGCGCCGCAGGGTGCCGACCACGGCCGAGCCCTCGACGTCCTCGACGACGTCGCCCACCGCGCCGGTCAGCACCGCGTGCGGGGAGACCTCCACGAACGCCCCGTGCCCGGACTCGGCGAGGATGCGGACCGCCCGCTCGAACTCGACGGTCTCGCGGAGCGAGGCGTACCAGTAGTCGGGGTCCAGCTCCGGGCCCGAGAGCCAGGCGCCGGTCAGCGCGGAGACCATGGGGATCCGGGCCTCGGTCGGAGCGATGCCCTGGAGAACCGAGAGGATCTCCTCGCGCAGCTCGTCCACGTGGGCGCTGTGGGACGCGTAGTCCACCGGAATCATCCGGGCACGCGGCGAATCCCCGCAGGAGTCGGCGAGTTCGCGCAGCGCGTCAGCGTCACCGGAGACGACCGTCGCCGACGGACCGTTCACCGCCGCGACCGACAGCCGGGAACCGTACGAAGCGATCCGGGCGCGGACACCCGCCACCGGCTCGGCGATCGACAGCATCCCACCGCGACCGGCCAGCGCCTTCAGGGTCTTGCTCCGCAGAGCAACGACCTTGGCAGCGTCATCGAGGGAGAGAATCCCGGCCACAGCGGCGGCGGCAATCTCGCCCTGCGAGTGACCGACCACGGCATCGGGAGCGACACCAGCCGCCTCCCAGACCGCAGCCAGCGAGACCATCACGGCCCACAGCGCCGGCTGCACCACATCAGCGGCCTCGAAGCCGTGAAGCCCGGCCAGAACGTCGTCCAACTGCCAGTCCACGTACGGAGCGAGAGCCGCAGCGCACTCCGCCAGCTTCGCCGCGAACACCGGCGACGAAGCGGCCAACTCACGCCCCATCCCGACCCACTGGCTCCCCTGCCCCGGGAAGACGAACACCGTCCGCCCCACACCCGCGGCATCCACCGAGCCCGTGACCACGCCGGGCGCGGGCTGCCCCGCGGCGACGGCCGTCAGCCCCGCGGCGAGTCCGTCCCGGTCCGGGCCGAGCACGACGGCCCGGTGCTCCAGCGCCGACCGCGTCGTGGCCAGCGACCACGCGACGTCGCCGACCGACAACTCCGGCCGCTCCGTCACGTGTTCACACAGCCGACCCGCCTGACCGGCCAGCGCCGCGGCGCTCTGCCCCGACACCACCCACGCGGGAAGGCCCTCGCCGGACAGGACGCGCGGCGCGGCGCCCGCCACGACCTCCGGGCGTCCCGAGCCCGCCGGCGCCTCCTCCAGGATCAGGTGCGCGTTGGTGCCGCTGACGCCGAACGCGGACACGCCCGCCCGGCGCGGCTGCTCGCCCGCCGGCCACGCCACCGCTTCGCTCAGCAGCCGGACGTTGCCCGAGGCCCAGTCCACGTGCGGCGACGGGTTCCCGGCGAAGAGGGTCTTCGGCAGCACGCCGTGCTGCAATGCCAGCACCATCTTGATCACACCGGCGACACCGCTCGCGCAGCCGGAGTGGCCGATGTTGGACTTCACCGACCCCAGCCAGAGCGGCCGGTCGGCGGCGCGGTCCTCGGCCTGCCCGTAGGTGGCCAGCAGCGCCTGCGCCTCGATCGGGTCGCCCAGCGTCGTGCCCGTCCCGTGCGCCTCGACCACGTCCACGTCCGCCGCGGTCAGGCCGGCGTCGGCCAGTGCCGAGTGGATGACGCGGTACTGCGAGGGCCCGTTGGGGGCGGTGATGCCGTTGGAGGCGCCGTCCTGGTTGACGGCGCTGCCGCGGATCACGCCGAGCACCTGGTGGCCGTTGCGGCGGGCGTCGGAGAGGCGCTCCAGCGCGATGATGCCGGCGCCCTCGCCCCAGCCGATGCCGTCGGCCTCGGCGGCGAAGGACTTGCACCGGCCGTCGGCGGCCATGCCGCCCTGCTGGGAGAACTCGATGTACGCGTCGGGCATGACCAGCACCTCGACGCCGCCCGCCAGGGCGAGGGAGCACTCGCCCGAGCGCAGCGAGCGCACCGCGAGGTGGAGTGCCACGAGCGAGGAGGAGCAGGCGGTGTCGATCGTCACGGCGGGGCCGGTCAGGCCCAGCGTGTAGGAGATGCGTCCGGAGACGACGGCGGTCAGGCCGCCGGTCATCTTGTAGCCCTCGGCGCCGCTGCCGTTGCCGCCCACGCCCGAGCCGTACGCGGTGCCGCTGGCGCCGACGAACACGCCGGTGTCGGAGCCCTTCAGGGACATCGGGTCGATGCCGGCCCGCTCGACCGCCTCCCAGGCGGTCTCCAGCAGGATCCGCTGCTGCGGGTCCATCGCCAGGGCCTCGCGCGGGCTGATCCCGAAGAACCCGGGGTCGAAGTCGGCCACGTCGTAGAGGAATCCGCCGACCCGGGCGTACTCCTCGCCGGCGCGCGCGTCCGGGTTGCCGTAGGCGCGCTCCCACTCCGCCCAGCCGCGGTCGGTGGGGAAGCCGCCCATGGCGTCCGTCCCGGCGGAGAGCAGGTCCCAGAACCGGTCGGGGCCGGTGATGCCCCCGGCGTAGCGGCAGCCGAGGCCGACGACGGCGATCGGCTCGCGCTCGCCGGCTTCCAGTTCCTTGACGCGCTCGCGGGTCCGATACAGGTCGGCGGCGAGCTTCTTCAGAGTGTCGAGCAGCTGCTTGTCGCCGCCCGCCGCCTGCGCACCACCGGTCATCACGAAAGCCCCAATTCCTTGTTGATGAAGTCCAGGACCTCGCCGGCGTCGGCGTCGTCCAGTCGCCCGGCCAGCGTCTGCTGCTCCTGCTCGTCCTGCCGTGGTTGCTCGGTGTCGCCCAGCCAGCGGGAGAGCACGTTCCTCAGCCGCAGGGTCACGTCGCGCCGGGCGCCGCTGCCGCCGGGCACCGCCGCGAGCGCGGCCTCCAGGCGGTCGAGCCCGTCGAGCACCGGGTCGGTGCCGGGGGCGGCCCGGGTGTCGTCGGCGGGCGCGGCTCGCAGGCCGAGTTCGCCGTGCAGGTACTCGGCGAGTTCGGCGGGGGTCGGGTGGTCGAAGACGAGGGTGGCGGGCAGCCGCCGCCCGGTGGTGTCGGTGATCCGGTTGCGCAGGTCGACGGCCATCACGGAGTCGAAGCCGAGGTGGCGGAACGGCCGGCCCTTGGGCAGTGCTCCGGCGGTGTGGCCGAGGACGGCGGCGGCCTGGTCGCAGACGATCTCCACGAGTCGGCGCAGCTGCTCCGCGTGGGGCAGGCCGGCGAGTCGGTCGGCCAGGCCGGTGCCGTCCGGTCCGTCGCTCCCGGTGCCGGGGCCGGAGTCCGCGGGTTCCGGTCGGGTCCCGGCGTCGGGCAGGTCGGCGAGGAGGCGGCTGGGACGGCGCAGGGTGAACGTCGGGCCGAACACCGACCAGTCGATGTCCGCGACGGTGACGGCGTCCTCTCCTCCGTCCAGGGCCTGGCCGAGGGCGCGGACGGCGAGTTCGGGCGCCATGGCCCGGACGCCGTAGCGGGTCAGCCGGGTGGTCACGCTGCCGCCGCCCATGCCGCCGCCGTCCCACAGGCCCCAGGAGAGCGTGGTGGCGGGGCGGCCGGCGGCGCGGCGTTCGGCGGCGAGGCCGTCGAGGTAGCCGTTGGCGGCGGCGTAGCCGGCCTGGTCGCTGCCGCCCCAGACGGCGGCGCCGGAGGAGAACAGCACGAAGTCGTCGAGGCCGCGGTCGGCGGTCAGCTCGTCGAGCCAGCGGGCGCCGCCCGCCTTGGGGGCGCAGACCTCGGCCAGCCCGGCCGCGGTGGTCTCGCCGACGGTGCCGCCCTGGCCGACGCCCGCGGTGTGCAGCACCGTGGACAGGGCCGGGCCGCCGGTGGCGTCGATCCGGGCCAGCAGGGCGGCGACCTCGGCGCGCTCGGCGACGTCGCAGGCGACGACGTCGACGCCGGTGCCGCGGGCGGCGAGTTCGGCGGCGCGGGCGGCGACGCCCTCGGTGGCCGGGCCGCGACGGCCGGTCAGCACGACGCGCCGCGTGCCGCGGTCGGCGAGCCAGCGCGCGACGTGCTCGCCGATGGCGCCGGTCCCGCCGGTGACCAGGACGGTGCCGCGCGGGGTCCACGCGGCGCCGTTCGCCGGGGCCTGCGGCTGCGCGGCGCGCACCAGCCGTCGTCCGTACGCGCCGGACGGGCGCAGCGCCACCTGGTCCTCGCCGTCGCCGCCCGTGAGGACGGCGGCCAGGCGCCGCAGGGCGAGGCCGGTGTCCTCGGGACGCTGCGGCAGGTCGATCAGGCCGCCCCACAGGTCGGGGTGGGCGAGGGCGGCCGTCCGGCCGAGGGCCCAGATCTGGGCGTGGACGGGCGGGCCGGCCGGCTCGCCGTCGGTGGCGGCGGCCGCGCCCCGGGTCAGCACCCACAGCGGGGCGGCGGGCGTGTCGTCCCCGTCCCCGCGCCGGTCGGCGACGGCCTGGGCCAGGGCCAGGGTGGCGGCCAGGCCGCGCGGGACGCCGGGGTGGGCGTCGAGCGGCGCGGCCGCCTCGTCGTCGAGGGCGAGGGCGGAGACGATGCCGGAGAGGTCGGCGACACCGGTGGGCAGCGCGGCGGCGAGCGCCTCGCGGTCGGTGGTGTCGATACCGTCCCCGGGCACCGTGAGGACGCGGGCGCCGGCGGCCGTCAGGGCGTCGGCGACGTCCGGCGCGGAGCCGACGAGCAGCCAGGTGCCGGTCAGCGCGGTGCCGTGCTCGGGCAGGGCCGACCAGGCGATGCGGTAGCGCCAGCCGGCGACGGCCGACTCGGCGCGTTCGCGGTGGCGCCAGCCGGTGAGCGCGCCGAGGGCCGGGTCGGCCGGGTCGACGCCGAGCAGGTCGGCGAGAGCATCGGCGTCACCGCGCTCGACGGCGTTCCAGAAGCCCGCCTCGGCGGGCGTGCCCGCGGTGACCGGCACGGTCGGGGCCTCGGTGGGCTCCGGCCAGAACCGGTCCCGCCGGAAGGCGTAGGTGGGGAGGTCCACAACCGTGCCGCCGCCCAGGAGCGCGGTCCAGGCGACGGGCAGGCCCCGGACGTACGCCTCGGCGAGCGAGGCCAGGAGACGCCCGGCGCCGCCGTCCTCGCGGCGCAGCGTGCCGACCACGGCCGGGGTCCGGTCCGCGAAGGCGTCGCTGATCGCCGGGGTGAGCACCGGGTGCGGGGACACCTCGACGTACGCCCCGTGGCCCGCGTCGGCGAGGATCCGCACGGCGCGGTCGAACTCGACGGTCTCGCGGAGGGACGCGTACCAGTAGGCCGGGTCCAGCTCCGGGCCGGACAGCCACGCGCCGGTCATGGCGGAGACCATGGGGATGCGGGCCTCGGTCGGCGTGATGCCCTGGAGGACGGCGAGGATCTCCTCGCGCAGCTCGTCCACGTGGGTGCTGTGCGAGGCGTAGTCCACCGGGATCATCCGGGCACGCGGGAACTCCCCGCAGGAGTCGGCGAGTTCGCGCAGCGCGTCGGCGTCACCGGAGACGACCGTCGCCGACGGACCGTTCACGGCCGCGACCGACAGCCGGGAACCGTACGGGGCGATCCGGGCGCGGACACCGTCCACCGGCTCCGCGATCGACAGCATCCCGCCACGACCCGCCAGCGCCTTCAGGGTCTTGCTCCGCAGAGCCACCACCTTGGCGGCATCGTCCAGCGAGAGAATCCCCGCGACGGCAGCCGCCGCGATCTCGCCCTGCGAGTGACCGACCACGGCGTCCGGAGCGACACCTGCCGCCTCCCACACCGCAGCCAGCGAGACCATCACCGCCCACAGCGCCGGCTGCACCACATCAGCAGCCTCGAAGCCGTGAAGCCCGGCCAGAACGTCGTCCAACTGCCAGTCCACGTACGGAGCGAGAGCCTCGGCACACTCGGCCAGCCGCGCCGCGAACACCGGCGAGGCCTCCGCCAGCTCGCGACCCATCCCGACCCACTGGCTGCCCTGCCCTGGGAAGACGAACACCGTCCGCCCGACCCCGTCCGGGGCGACCTCGCCGGTGACCACGCCGGGCGCGGGCTGTCCGGTGGCGACGGCCGAAAGCCCCGCCTCCAGTTCGTCCCGGTCCGCTCCCAGCACCACCGCGCGCTGCTCGAAGGCCGACCGCGTCGTGGCCAGCGACCACGCGACGTCACCGACCGGCAGCTCCGGCCGCTCCGCGACGTGCTCGCGCAGTCGGCCCGCCTGACCGGCGAGCGTCTGCCCGTCACGGCCGGACAGCACCCACGCCGGGAGGGGACGCGACAGGACCGGCGCGAGGTCCTCGGCGGCGTCCTCGGGGACGGTCTCCGCCTCGACCGGGGCCTCTTCGATGATCACGTGCGCGTTGGTGCCGCTGATGCCGAACGCCGAGACACCCGCCCGGCGCGGCCGCTCGCCCGCCGGCCACTCCACCGCGTCCTGGAGCAGCCGGACGTTGCCCGTCTCCCAATCGACGTGCGAGGACGGCTCGTCCGCGTGCAGCGTCTTCGGCAGCACACCGGCTTGCAGGGCCAGCACCATCTTGATCACACCGGCCACACCGGCGGCCTGCTGGGCGTGCCCGATGTTCGACTTCACCGACCCCAGCCACAACGGCCGGTCCTCGAACCGCTCCTGGCCGTACGTGGCCAGCAGCGCACCGGCCTCGATCGGGTCACCCAGCTCCGTGCCCGTCCCGTGCGCCTCGACCGCGTCCACGTCCGCCGCCGAGATCCGGGCGTTGGCCAGCGCCGCGCGGATGACGCGCTGCTGCGAGGGCCCGTTGGGGGCGGTGAGGCCGTTGGAGGCGCCGTCCTGGTTGATGGCGCTGCCGCGCACCACGCCGAGCACCCGGTGCCCGTTGCGGCGGGCGTCGGAGAGGCGTTCGAGCACCACGATGCCGACGCCCTCGCCCATGCCCATGCCGTCGGCGCCCTCGCCGAAGGCCTGGCAGCGGCCGTTCGGCGACAGGGCACGCAGCCGCGAGAAGCCGACGAACTCGCCCGGGTCGGCCATCACCGTCACGCCGCCCGCCAGGGCGACCGAGCACTCGCCCGACCGCAGCGACTGCACGGCCTGGTGCAGCGCGACCAGCGAGGAGGAGCAGGCGGTGTCCACCGTCATCGCCGGGCCCACCAGGCCCAGTGCGTAGGCGATCCGGCCGGACAGCACGCTCATCGCCGTGCCGGTCATGCGGTGTCCTTCGGACCCGGCGGTCTCCTCCACCACGCCGAGGTAGGTCGACCGGGCCGCGCCGACGAACACGCCGGTCGCGGAGCCGTGCAGCGACTTCGGGTCGATGCCCGCGCGCTCGACGGCCTCCCAGGAGGTCTCCAGCAGCAGCCGCTGCTGGGGGTCCATCGACAGGGCCTCGCGCGGGCTGATCCCGAAGAAGGCGGCGTCGAACTCGGCGGCCCCGGTCAGGAAGCCGCCCTCGGCGACGTAGGTCTTGCCCTCGGCGTCCGGGTCGGGGTCGAAGAGGCCCTCGGTGTTCCAGCCGCGGTCGGTCGGGAAGCCGCCGATCGCGTCCCCGTGCTCGGCCAGGAGGGCCCAGAGCTCCTCGGGGGTCCGGATCCCGCCGGGGTAGCGGCAGGCCATGCCGACGATCGCGACCGGTTCGGCGGGGGCCGCGACCACGGCGGGCACCGGCCCGGCGCCGGCCGCCGCCTCGGCCCCGAAGAGCCGGGAGAGGATCTCCTCGGCCAGGGCGGCCGGGTTGGGGTGGTCGAACACGACCGTGGCGGGCAGCCGGACACCCGCGGCGCCGCCCAGCCGGTTGCGCAGTTCGACGGCGGTCAGCGAGTCGAAGCCGAGCTCCCGGAAGGCGCGCGTGGTCGGGACCTCGGCCGCGGAGCCGTGGCCGAGGACGGCGGCGGCGTGCGCGCGGACCAGCTCGACCACGGCGCGGCGGCGCTCGGCGGCGGTCAGGCCGGCGAGGGCGCGGAACAGTTCGCCGGTGGCCTCGGCCGGCCGGTCCGACCCGGCGGCGTCCGGGCCCCGGTCCTCCTGCTCCCGGGCCTCGGGGATGGCGTCCAGCAGCGGGCGCGGGCGCGCCGCGCGGAACACCGGCGCGAACTTCTCCCACGTCACGTCGGCGAGCGCGATGAAGGTCTCGTCGTCCGCGAGGGTCTGGTCCAGCGCCGTCAGCGCCCGTTCGGTCTCGAGGAAGTTCATCCCCTGCCGGCGGAGCCGTCGGGGCGTCACCCGGCCGGGGCTGTGGTCCATCAGGTCGTCGACCGCGTCCCAGTCCCGGGAGTCCCAGACGCCCCAGGCGATCGAGGTGCCCGGCAGGCCCCGGGCCCGGCGGTCCTCGGCCAGGCCGTCCAGGAAGGCGTTCCCCGCCGCGTACGGGCCGTGGTCGTTGCTCCCCCAGGTCGCCGAGATCGACGAGAACAGCACGAACTCGTCCACGTCCAGCGCGGCCGTCGCCTCGTCCAGGTAGGTGGCCCCGGCGGCCTTGGCGCTGAGCGCCGCCGCCAGGCCCTCCCTGGTGGTGTCCTCGACCCGGGCCAGGTAGCCGGTGTTGGCCGAGTGCAGGACCGTGGACAGGCCCGGTCCGGTGGCCTCGATCCGGGCGACGAGGTCGGTGACGTCCCGGCGGACGCCGGTGTCGCAGCTGACGATGTCGACGGCCGTCCCGGCGGTCGCCATCGCGGCCGCGAGTTCCACCGCCCCCTCCGCGGACGGGCCGGAACGGCTCGTCAGCACGACGCGCGGGGTGTCCCGCTCGGCGAGCCAGCGCGCGACGCAGGCCCCGATCGAGCCGGTGCCGCCGGTCAGCAGCACGGTGCCGCGCGCCCGCCAGGGGGCACGGCCGGCCGGCCGCGGCTCGGCCCGCACCAGGCGGCGGGCGAGCGTGCCGGAGGGGCGGAGGGCGACCTGGTCCTCCGTGCGGTCCGCGAGGACCGCGACCAGCCGGGCGCCGGTCCGCGCGTCGAACTCCGGCGGGAGGTCGACCAACCCGCCCCAGCTGTCCGGGAGTTCCATGCCGATGACGCGGCCCATGCCCCACAGCTGGGTCTGCACGGGAGCGGTCGTCACCTCGTCCGGTCCGGTCTGCACCGCGCCCCGGGTCAGCAGCCACAGCGGGGCGTCGACACCGGTCCGGCGCAGCGCCTGGACGAGGTCGACCGTCGCGGCGGTGCCGCGCGGGATCCACGGGTACGCCGGGTCGTGGCCCTCCTCCAGCGCCAGCAGGGACACCACGCCGGACACGGGGCCGGTGACGGCCTGGTCGAGCGTCTCGACGCCGGTCCGGACGACCTGCGCGCCGTGGTCGGCCAGGGCGCGGGCGCACGCGTCGGCCACGTCCCCCTCGCCGACGAGCAGCCAGGTGCCGGACAGGGCCGGTACGGCGGCCGGGTCCGCGTCCGCGGGCTGCCAGCGGATCCGGTAGCGCCAGTCGTCGACGCCCGCCGCGCCCGCCGGCCGGGCCGGGGCCGCCGGCCAGTACCGCTGGCGCTGGAAGGCGTAGGTCGGCAGCTCGACCGCCGTCCCGCCGCCGAGCACCGCCGCCCAGTCGACGGCCGCGCCGCCCGTGTACGCCTCGGCGAGCGAGGTCAGCAGGCGCTCGGCGCCGCCCTCGTCGCGGCGCAGGGTGCCCACCACGGTCGGGGAGCGGTCCTCCAGGCTGTCGGCGATCGCCGGGGTCAGCACAGGGTGCGGGGAGACCTCCAGGAACACGCCGTGTCCGGCCTCGCCGAGGATGCGCACGGCGCGGTCGAACTCGACCGTCTCGCGCAGGGAGGCGTACCAGTACGCCGGATCCAGCTCCGGGCCGGACAGCCACTCGCCGGTCAGCGCGGAGATCATCGGGACCTGCACCTCGCGGGGGGCGATGCCCTGGAGCACGGCGAGGATCTCCTCGCGCAGCTCGTCCACGTGCGCGCTGTGCGAGGCGTAGTCCACCGGGATCATCCGGGCACGCGGGGACTCCCCACAGGAGTCCGCGAGTTCACGCAGCGCATCCGCGTCGCCGGAAACCACCGTCGCCGACGGACCATTCACCGCCGCCACCGACAGCCGGGAACCGTACGAAGCGATCCGCGCCCGGACGCCGTCCACCGGCTCCGCGATCGACAGCATCCCGCCACGACCGGCAAGGGCCTTCAGAGTCTTGCTCCGCAGGGCGACGACCTTCGCGGCATCGTCGAGGGAGAGAATCCCCGCGACGGCGGCCGCCGCGATCTCGCCCTGCGAGTGACCGACCACAGCGTCCGGAGCGACACCGGCCGCCTCCCAGACCGCGGCGAGCGAGACCATCACGGCCCACAGCGCCGGCTGCACCACATCGGCGGCCTCGAAGCCGTGAAGGCCCGCCAGGACATCGTCCAACTGCCAGTCCACATAAGGCGCCAGAGCCGCAGCACACTCCGCCAGCCGCGCCGCGAACACCGGCGACGAAGCGGCCAGCTCACGCCCCATCCCGACCCACTGGCTGCCCTGCCCCGGGAAGACGAAGACCGTCCGCCCGGCGCCGCCGGAGGCCACCGACCCGGTCACCACACCCGTCGCGGGCTGTCCCGTGGCCACCGCCGCGAGACCCGCCGCGAGTTCATCGCGCTCGCCGCCCAGGACCACCGCGCGCCGCTCGAAGGCCGACCGCGTCGTGGCCAGCGACCACGCGACGTCGCCCACCGGCAGCTCCGGCCGTGCCACCACGTGCTCGCGCAGCCGGCCCGCCTGACCGGCCAGCGCGGTCGCGTTGCGGCCCGACACCACCCAGGCCGACGCCGCCGCCGGCAGGACGGGCGCGGGGCGCTCCTCCTCCGGCGTCGGCTCCTCGTTCACCGCCGGTTCCCCGGCCGTCGGCGCGGGCGCCTCCTCCAGGATCACGTGGACGTTCGTCCCGCTCGCGCCGAACGCCGACACACCTGCTCGGCGCACCCGCTCGCCCGCCGGCCACTCCACCGGTTCCTGGAGCAGCCGGACGTTCCCCGAGGCCCAGTCGACGTGCGAGGTCGGCTCCCCGGCGTGCAGGGTCCTGGGCAGGGTGCCGTGCCGCAGGGCGAGCACCATCTTCATCACGCCGCCGACGCCGGCGGCCTGCTGGGCGTGGCCGATGTTGGACTTGAGCGAGCCGAGCCACAGCGGCCGGTCCTCGTCGCGGCCCTGTCCGTAGGTGGCCAGCAGCGCGCCGGCCTCGATCGGGTCGCCCAGCTCCGTGCCCGTCCCGTGCGCCTCGACCGCGTCGACCTCGGAGGCCGTCAGGCGGGCGTCGGCGAGGGCGGCCCGGATGACCCGGCGCTGTGCGGGCGCGCTGGGCGCCGTCAGGCCGTTCGACGCGCCGTCCTGGTTCATCGCGCTGCCGCGGATGACCGCCAGGACGCGGTGGCCGTTGCGGCGGGCGTCGGACAGCCGCTCCAGCAGGACGAGTCCGGCGCCCTCGCCCCAGCCGGTGCCGTCGGCGTCCTCCGAGAACGGCTTGCAGCGCCCGTCGGAGGCGAGGCCCTGCTGGCGGGCGAAGTCGGCGAACATCACCGGGGTGGACATCACCATCACGCCGCCGGCGAGGGCGAGCGAACACTCGCCCGTGCGCAGCGAGCGGGCCGCCAGGTGGACGGCGGCCAGCGAGGAGGAGCAGGCCGTGTCGACGGTCACGGCGGGCCCGTTCAGGCCCAGGGTGTAGGAGACCCGGCCGGAGAGCACGCTGATCGCGCTGCCGGTGACCAGGTGGCCCTCGTCGTGGCCGTGTTCGCGCGCGTACCAGTCGTAGCCGGACGCGCTGGCGCCGACGAACACGCCGGTGTGCGAGCCGCGCAGGGCGCGCGGGTCGAGTCCGGCGTGCTCCAGGGCCTCCCAGGCGACCTCCATCACGAGGCGCTGCTGGGGGTCCATCGCGAGGGCCTCGCGCGGGCTGATGCCGAAGAAGCCGGGGTCGAACTCGGCCGCGTCGGGGAGGAAGCCGCCGCGGGTCTCGTAGCCGTGGGCGGCCGCCTCGCCCGGGTCCCAGCCGCGGTCGGCGGGGAAGTCGCCGACCGCGTCGGTGCCGGTGGCGACCAGGTTCCAGAGCTCGTCCGGCGTGCGCACGCCGCCCGGGTAGCGGCAGCCCATGCCGACGACGGCGATGGGCTCGCCGGTCACGGTCTCCAACTCGCGGACGCGCTCGCGGCTCTCGTGCAGCTCGGCCGTGACGCGCTTCAGGAAGTACCGGAGCTTGTCCTCGCTCACGCGTTCCACCTCGGGGTGCTCGGGCTGTGGGTACTCGGTCTGGGCAGCGCTCGGGCGGCCCGCGGGAGGGTCGGCGGTACGGTCATTCGATGCCGAACTCCTTGCCCAGGAGGTCGAAGACCTCGTCGTCGTCCGCGGCGGCGAGGCGCTCGGAGACGTCCTGGCCGGCGGCGGTGCCGGCGCCGTTGCCGCCGCCGGTGGCGGGGCCGCCGGCACGGCGCTGGAGTCGTTGCCACTTGGCGCTCAGTGCGGCGAGCTGCGCCGCGACGGCCTCCTCGTCCCCGTCCGTCCCGTCGCCGTCCTCGCCGAGCCGGTCCAGCAGGCCCGACAACGAGGCGTCCAGCCGGTCGAGTTGGGTGCGTACGGAGTCCGGGCCGGCGCCGAGCTCGCGCAGCAGGTGCGCGGCGAGGGCGGCGGACGTCGGGTACTCGAAGACGACGGTGGAGGGCAGGGTGACGCCGGTGGCGGCGGCGAGCCGGTCGCGCAGTTCGATGGCGGTCAGGGAGTCGAAACCGAGGTCCCGGAAGGCGCGTTCGGCGTCGATGTCGGCGGTGCTCCCGTGCGACAGCACCAGGGCCGCCTGGGCGCGCACCAGGTCCGTCACCGCGGCCGGCCGGCGGGCGACGGGCAGGGCGAGGACGGTGCGGGCGAACTCGGGTGCCGTGCCGCCGTCGGCCGGGCCGGCCGGTTCGGCCGCCGGGGCGGCCGCTTCCGGCAGGTCGGCGAGGAGCGGGCTCGGGCGGTGCAGGGTGAAGGCGGGCGCGAAGGTCCGCCAGTCCACGTCGGCGATGGTGACGAGCGCGTCGCGCCCGTCCATGGCCTGGCCGAGCGCCCGGACGGCGGTGCCCGGGTCCAGGACGCCCAGGCCGTGCCGGACGGAGGACCGGGCGCCGGCCCCGCCGTCGGCCCAGGGGCCCCAGGCGACCGAGGTGGCGACCTGTCCGCGGGCGCGGCGCTGCTCGGCGAGGGCGTCGACGAAGGCGCTGCCCGTGGCGTAGCCGGGCACCAGGGCGCTGCCCCAGGTCGCGGCGACGGAGGAGAACAGGACGAAGTCGTCCAGGTCGAGGTCGGCGGTCAGTTCGTCGAGCCAGCGGGCGCCGGCGGACCGGGCGCCGGCGACGTCGGCGAGTTCCCGTGCCGTGGTGTCGGCGACGGCGGTGGCCTGTCCGGCGCCGACGGCGTGCACGACGCCGCGCAGGGCGGGGCCGCCGTCGGCGGTGATCTGCCGTAGCAGGCCGCCGAGTTCGGCGCGCCGGGTGGTGTCGCAGGCGGCGATGGACAGGGCGGCGCCGGAGGCGGCGACGTCGGCGGCGAGCCGGGCGACGTCGGCGGTCAGCGGTTCGCCGGCGGCGAGGACGACGCGTTCGGCGCCGCGCCCGGCGAGCCAGCGGCCGACCTCGGCGCCGATGGCGCCGGTGCCGCCGGTGACCAGGACGGTGCCGCGCCCGGGCCGGGGGGTGGCGGCGGCCGCGGCGGCGCGGACCAGGCGGCGGGCCAGGATGCCCTGCGGGCGCAGGGCCGTCTGGTCCTCGGCGACGGCGCCGGACAGCAGGGCGGCGAGCCGGCTGCCGGTGCGGTCGTCCCAGGCGCCGGCGGGCGGCAGGTCGACCAGTCCGCCCCAGTGCCCGGGGTGTTCGAGGCCGGCGACCCGGCCCAGTCCCCAGACCTGGGCCTGGGCGGGGCTGCCGCTCTCGCCGGGGCCGGTGGCCACGGCGCCGGAGGTGAGCACCCACAGCGGGGTGCCGGGGGCGCCGGCGCCGAGCTGCTGGATGAGGTCGAGGGTGGCGGCCACGCCCCGGGTCATGGTCGGGTGCCCCTGGTCCGGGGACTCGTCCAGGGCGAGCAGGGAGACCACGCCGGCGGGCGCCGGGTGGGCGGCGAGGGCGGTGCGGTCGGCGTCCGGCAGGGTGCGGACGTCGGTGGCGCCGTGCTCGGCCAGGGCGCGGGCGACCTTCCGGGCGGTCTCCGGGTCGGCGGCCGCGCCGACCAGCAACCAGCTGCCGGTCAGTTGCGGGGGTGCGGGGTTCTCGGCGGTCCGGGTCCAGGTGATCCGGTAGCGCAGGCCGGTCAGCGCGTCGTCGGGCTCGGGGGCGGCGGGCCGGGCCGGTTCGGGCCAGTAGCGGCTGCGCTGGAAGGCGTAGGTGGGCAGGTCGACGAGGGTGCCGGGGCCGTGCACGGCCGCCCAGTCGACGGGTGCGCCGGCCACGTAGGCGGTGGCGAGCGAGGTGAGCAGGCGGCGGGCGCCGCCGTCCTGGCGCCGCAGCGTGCCGGTGACGACCGCCGCCTCGCCGAGGGTGTCCCGGACGGCGCCGGTCAGCGCGGGGTGCCCGGACACCTCGACGAACACCCGGTGCCCGCTGTCGCCGAGGGTCCGTACGGCCCGTTCGAACTCGACGGTGCCGCGCAGGCTCGCGTACCAGTAGTGGGCGTCCAGCTCCCGGCCGTCCTGCCACTGCCCGGTGTACGCGGAGACCAGCGGGACGTCGGCCGCGCGGGGCTCGATGCCGGCGAGGGCGGCGAGGATCTCCTCGCGCAACTCCTCCACCTGGGGGCTGTGCGAGGCGTAGGCGATCGGGACGCGGGTGGTGCGGCAGGTGGGCGGGCAGGCGGCGGCGAACTCGTCGAGCGCGTCGGGGTCGCCGGAGACCACGCAGGAGCGGGGGCCGTTGACGGTGGCGAGCGCGAGCCGTCCCTCGAAGCCGGCGAGCCGTTCGCGCACCGTGTCGGCGGGCTCGGCGACGGAGAGCAGGCCGCCGCGTCCGTCCAGGGTGCGCAGGGCCCGGCTGCGCAGGGCGGCGACCTTCGCGCCGTCCTCCAGGGTGAGGGCGCCGGCGACGGTCGCCGCGGCGATCTCGCCCAGGGAGTGGCCGACGACCGCGTCCGGGGAGACCCCGGCGGCCTGCCAGACGGCCGCCAGCGCCACCGAGACCGCCCAGACGGCGGGTTGGAGCACGTCGGCGGCGAGGAAGTCGTGCTCGCCGGCCAGCACGTCCGCGAGGTCCCAGTCGACGTACGGGCTCAGGGCCCGCGCGCACTCGTCCAGCCGGTCGCGGAAGACCGGTGAGACCTCGGCGAGTTCGCGGCCCATGCCGATCCACTGGCTGCCGTGGCCGGGGAAGACGAACACGGTGCGGCCGGTGCCGCCGGGCGCGACGGAGCCGGTGACGGCGTCGGGCGAGTCCTGTCCGGTGGCCACCGCCGCGGCGGCGGGCAGCAGTTCGGCGTGGTCGGCGCCCAGCAGCACGGCGCGGTGGTCGTGCGGCGGGCGGGTGGTGGCGAGCGACCAGGCCACGTCGCCGACCGGCAGGTCGGGGCGGGCCAGCGCGGACTCGCGCAGCCGGCCCGCCTGGGCGGCGAGGGCGCGCGGGTCGCGGGCGCCGACCGGCCAGGCGACCGGTCCGCCGGTCAGCACCGGGGCGGGGCCGGCGTCCGGCGTCGCGTCCGGCGTCGCGGGCGCGGGCCGGGCGGGGGCCTCCTCGATGATGACGTGGGCGTTGGTGCCGCTGACGCCGAAGCTGGATACGCCGGCCCGGCGGGGCCGCTCGCCCTCCGGCGCCCAGGCGACGGGCCGCTGCAGCAGGGCGACGTGCCCGGCGGTCCAGTCGACGTGCGGGGTCGGGGTGTCGGCGTGCAGGGTGCGCGGCAGCTGTCCGTGCCGCAGGGCCAGGACGATCTTCATGATCCCGGCGACGCCGGCGGCGGCCTGGGTGTGGCCGATGTTGGACTTCACCGAGCCCAGCCACAGCGGCCGGTCGGCGGGCCGGTCCTGGCCGTAGGTGGCGAGCAGGGCCTGGGCCTCGATCGGGTCGCCGAGTTCGGTGCCGGTGCCGTGCGCCTCGACGGCGTCCACGTCGGCGGCGGTGAGGCCGGCGCCGGCCAGCGCGGCGCGGATCACCCGCTGCTGGGAGGGGCCGCTGGGGGCGGTGAGCCCGTTGGAGGCGCCGTCCTGGTTGACGGCGCTGCCGCGGACCACGCCGAGCACCTGGTGGCCGTTGCGGTGGGCGTCGGAGAGCCGTTCGACCGCGAGGACGCCGACGCCCTCGGCCATGCCCATGCCGTCGGCGCCCTCGCCGAAGGCCTTGCACCGGCCGTCGGCGGCCAGGCCGCGCTGCTGGGAGAAGCCGACCAGGTCGCGCGGGGTGGGCATCACGGTGACGCCGCCGACCAGGGCGAGGTCGCACTCGCCGGCCCGCAGCGCCTGGGCGGCGGAGTGCAGGGCGACCAGCGAGGAGGAGCAGGCCGTGTCGACGGTGAACGCCGGGCCCTCCAGGCCGAGGAGGTAGGAGACCCGGCCGGACAGCACGCTGGTGGCGGTGCCGATCATGGCCTGGCCCTCCAGGCGGTGGTCGGCGTGGCCGGCGGCGCGGACGGTGAGGTGGTCGTAGCCGGAGCCGAAGCCGCCGACGAACACGCCGGTACGGCTGCCGCGCAGGCCGGTGGGGTCGATGCCGCCGCGTTCCAGGGTCTCCCAGACGACCTCCAGCAGCAGCCGCTGCTGCGGGTCCATGGTGACCGCCTCGCGCGGGCTGACGCCGAAGAACCCGGCGTCGAACTCGGCGGCCTCGTGCAGGAACCCGCCCTCGCGGGCGTAGAAGGTGCCGGGCCGTTCGGCGGTGGGGTCGTAGAGGGCGGCGAGGTCCCAGCCCCGGTCGGTGGGCAGGCCGGTGACGGCGTCCTGTCCGGCGTCGAGCAGCTGCCACAGCTGCTCGGGGGTGTGGATGCCGCCGGGCAGGCGGCAGCCCATGGCGACGATCGCGACCGGGTCGGCGAGCGGGTCCGCGCCGGTGGCGCGCGGTGCGGCCGGGGCGGCGGTGTCCGGTCCGCCGCCGACCAGCCGGGTGCGCAGGTGCGCGGCGAGCACCTGCGGGTCCGGGTAGTCGTACAGCAGGGTGGCGGGCAGCGGCAGGCCGGCGGCGGTGCTGAGCCGGTTGCGCAGTTCGACGGAGGTGAGGGAGTCCAGGCCGAGTTCGCTGAAGGCGCGGCCGGGCTCGACGTCGGCGGCCGAGGCGTACCCCATCACGGTGGCGGCCTCGTCCCGGACCAGGTCGCAGAGCAGCCGGTCCTGCGCCTCGGCGGAGGTCAGCGCCGACAGCCGGACGGCCAGCGGGTGCTCCGCCTCGGCGGCGCGCGGCGCCGGGTTCGCGGCGTCGGCCGCGTCGGCGGCCCGGATCTCGGGCAGGTCGCGCATCAGCGGGGCGCGGCGCAGCTGTTCGGGGCCGCGGGCGGTGGCCATCGCGGCGAAGTCGACGGCCATCAGCGACAGTACGGCCAGCCGGGGGTCGGGGTCCTCGACGGCGGCGGCGAGGGCGCGGACCGCGTCCTCGGGCTCCATCAGGACCTCCCACTTGTTGCGGGCGAGCCGTCGGCGGGCGCCTTCGCTGGCCTGGCCGACGCCGCCGCCCGCCCACGGGCCCCAGGCCAGCGAGGTGGCGGGCAGGCCGCGGGCGCGGCGCTGCTCGGCGAGGGCGTCCAGGTAGGCGTTGGCGGCGGCGTAGTTGCCCTGGCCGCCGTTGCCGAAGGTGGCGGAGATGGAGGAGCAGAGGACGAAGGCGTCGAGGTCCAGGTGGGCGGTCAGCTCGTCGAGGTGGGCGGCGCCGCCGGCCTTGCCGTCGAAGGTGCGGGCCAGGCGGGCGGCGTCCAGGCGGTCCAGGACGCCGTCGTCCAGGGCGCCGGCGGCGTGCAGCACGGTGGACAGGGCCGGTCCGGTGGCGGCGACGCGGTCGAGCACGGCGGCGAGCGCGGGGCGTTCGGCGGTGTCGCAGGCGAGGACGTCCACGGCGGCGCCGGCGGCGGCGAGTTCGGCGGCGAGCGCGGCGGTGCCGGCGGCGGCGGGGCCGGAGCGGCTGGTGAGGACGAGGCGGCGGGCGCCGCGCTCGCGGGCGAGCCAGCGGGCGGCGTGGCCGCCGATGTGGCCGGTGCCGCCGGTGACGAGGACGGTGCCGCGGGGGGCGAGCGGCCGTCGGTCGGCGGGGCGGGGCGGCCTGGGGGCGTGGGCGAGGCGGCGGGGCCGCAGGCCGTCGGCGCGCAGCGCGACCTCGTTCTCGTCGCGGGCGGCGAGGACGGCGGCCAGGCGGGCGGCGGCCCGCTCGTCCCACTGCCCGGGCAGGTCGACCAACCCGCCCCAGCGGTCGGGGTGTTCGGCGGCGACGGTGCGGCCCAGGGCCCAGACGGGGGCCTGCTGCGGGTCGGCGGCGCCGGTGCCGGGGTCGGTGGTGACGGCGCCGGCGGTCAGCAGCCACAGCGGGGCGGGGACGGCGGCGTCGCCGAGGGCCTGGACCAGGGCCAGGGTGGCGGCGAGGCCGCGGGCCACGGCGGGGTGGGCGGCGAGCGGGGCGGTGTCGAGGGCGAGCAGGGAGAGCACGCCGGCGGGCCGGGCGCCGTCCAGTGCGGCGGTGAGCCGGCGCGCGTAGTCGGCGCGGTCGGCCTCGGCGGTGTCCAGCTCGACGGTGACGGTCCGGGCGCCGCGCTCGGCGAGGGCCGCGGCGCAGGGGTGGACGGGGTGTCCGGCGGGGGTGAGCACCAGCCAGGTGCCGGTGAGCAGCGCGGGGGCGGGCTCGGGGGCGTGGGCCCACTCGGCGAGGAAGCGCCAGTCGTCGGTGGGGTCGGCGGCCGGGCCGTGGGCGGCGGGGGCGGCCGCGGCCGGGCGGGCCGGCGGCCAGAAGCGGCGGTGCTGGAAGGCGTAGGTCGGCAGTTCGACGCGCCGCGCGGCGTCCCGGACGTCGGCGGGGGCGGGCAGCACGGCGGTCCAGTCGACGGGCAGGCCGTGGACGTGGGCGGTGCCGATCGAGCGCAGCAGCCGGTCGGCGCCGTCGTCGTCGCGGCGCAGCGTGTCGATCACCAGCGGGTCGGGCAGGTCGGTGCGGGCGGCCAGCGTCTCCTGGACGGCGGGCAGCAGCACCGGGTGGGCGGAGACCTCGACGAAGGTGCGGTGGCCGGTGGCGGCGAGGGCTTCGACGGCCTCGGCGAAGCGGACGGTCTGCCGGACGTTGGCGTACCAGTACCGCGGCCCCAGCTCCTCGCCGTCCACCAGCCGTCCGTGGACGGTGGAGAACAGCGGGACGGCGGCGGGGCGCGGCCGGATGTCGGCCAGCAGTCGCGGCAGGGTCTCCGCCAGCGGCTCGCACAGCCGGGAGTGCGCCACGAAGTCGGTGACGGGCACGCGCCAGCGCATCGCCTTGCGCTTGCGCAGCACGCGTTCGAACTCGACGAGCGCGTCGGGTTCGCCGGAGACGACGGTCGTGGCGGGGGCGTTGACGGCCGCGACGGCGAGCCGGTCGCCGAAGGGTTCCAGGAGTTCGCGCACCAGCTCGACGGGCAGCACCACGGAGAGCATGCCGCCCTCGACGCCGAGGCCGGTCAGCGCGGCGGCGCGGACGGCGACGATCCGGGCGGCGTCCTCCAGGGTGAGCGCGCCGGCGACGGTGGCGGCGGCGATCTCGCCCTGGGAGTGGCCCACCACCGCGTCGGGGACGACGCCGGCCGCCTCCCAGACGGCGGCGAGCGAGACCATCACGGCCCACAGCAGCGGCTGCATGACGGCGGCGCCGTCGGGCGCGGGGGCGTCGGGCTCGCCCGCGAGCACGGCGTGCGGGTCCCAGTCGACGTACGGGCGCAGGGCCCGCGCGCACTCGGCGAACCGGGCGGCGAACACCGGCGACTGCGCGGACAGCCGCCGGCCCATGCCCTCCCACTGGCTGCCCTGGCCGGGGAAGACGAACACCGTCCGGTCCTCGCGGGCGGCGCTCTCGCCGGTGAGGGCGTGCTCGGTGTCCTGGCCGGTCATCAGGGCGGCCAGACCCCGGCCGAGTCCGGCGGGGTCGGCGCCGACGACGACGGCGCGGTGCTCGAAGGGGCTGCGGGTGGTGGCGAGCGCCCGGGCCACGGCGGCGGGCGGCGGGGTGTCGGCGGCGAGGGCGTACGCGTGCAGGCGGCCGGCCTGCGCGGCCAGGGCGTCCCGGCCGCGGGCGCTGACCGGCCAGGCGGTGACGTCCGTACCGGCGGCGAGCAGCGGCGGTCCGGCCGGGGCGGCCGGGTCGTCCTGCGGCGGGTCGGCGGGGGCGGGGAGGTGTTCGGGGGCCTGTTCGATGAGGACGTGCACGTTGGTGCCGCTCATGCCGAACGCGGAGACGCCGGCGCGGCGCGGCGCGTCCTGCGGGGTCGTCCAGGGCCGCTGCTCGGTCAGCAGCCGTACGGCGCCGGACTCCCAGTCGATCTCCCGGGACGGCTCGTCCGCGTGCAGGGTGCGCGGCAGCGTGCCGTGCCGCATGCCGAGGACCATCTTGACGAGGCCCGCGAGGCCGGCGGCGGTCTGGGTGTGGCCGATGTTGGACTTGGCGGAGCCGAGCCACAGCGGCCGGTCGGCGGGGCGGTCCCGGCCGTAGGTGGCCAGCAGGGCGTGGGCCTCGACGGGGTCGCCGAGGGGGGTGCCGGTGCCGTGCGCCTCGACCGCGTCGATCTGGTCGGGGGTCAGGCCCGAGGCGTCCAGGGCGGCGCGGATCACGCGCTGCTGGGAGAGTCCGCTGGGGGCGGTGAGGCCGTTGGAGGCGCCGTCCTGGTTGATGGCGGTGCCCCGTACGACGGCCAGCACGGGGTGGCCGAGGCGCCGTGCGTCGGAGAGCCGTTCGACGGCGATGGTCGCGGCGCCCTCGGACAGGCCCATGCCGTCCGCTCCGGCGGCGAAGGGCTTGCAGCGGCCGTCGGGGGCGAGGCCGCGCTGCCGGGAGAAGCCGACCAGCTGGCTGGGGGTGGACATCACCATCACGCCGCCGACCAGGGCGAGTTCGCACTCGCCCGCGCGCAGCGCCCGGCCGGCCAGGTGCAGGGCGACCAGGCCGGAGGAGCAGGCGGTGTCGATGGTGAGGGCGGGGCCCTCCAGGCCGAGGGCGTAGGCGACGCGGCCGGAGATGATGCTGCTGGAGTGGCCGGTGACGAGGTACCCCTCGGCGGCCGGGTCGCCGTCGGCCAGGCCGTCGCCGTAGCCGGTCAGGGTGGCGCCGGCGAAGACGCCGACGGGGGTGCCGCGCAGCGATTCGGGGGCGATGCCGGCGCGTTCGAGGGCTTCCCAGGAGGTCTCCAGCAGCAGGCGCTGCTGGGGGTCCATGGCGAGGGCCTCGCGCGGGTTGATGCCGAAGAAGGCGGCGTCGAAGTCGGGGGCGTCGTGCAGGAAGCCGCCGCGGTGGGTGACGGACTTGCCCTGGCGGGCGGGGTCGGGGTCGTAGAGGTCCGGGTCCCAGCCGCGGTCGGTGGGCAGGCCGCCGATCACGTCGGCGCCGGAGGCCAGCAGGCCCCAGTACTGGTCGGGGGTGGTGACGCCGCCGGGGAACCGGCAGCCGATGCCGACGATGGCGAGCGGCTCGTCGGGGTCGGCGGCGGCGCCGTCCCGGGCGGGCGCGGCGGCGTCGGTGCCGGCGCCGGTGCCGGTGCCGAGGGCCGTCGCGGCGAGGTGGGCACCGAGCGAGGCCGGGGTGGGGTGGTCGAAGACGATCGTGGACGGCAGCCGCAGGCCGGTGGCCGTGGCCAGCCGCTTGCGCAGTTCGACGGCGGTCAGCGAGTCGAAGCCCAGGTCGCGGAAGGCGCGGTGGCCGGCGATGTCGCCCGCGTCGCGGTGGCCGAGGACGGCCGCCGCGTGGGAGCGGACCAGGTCGGTGGCCAGGCGCTCCTGCTCGGGGGTGCCGGCGGCGCCGGCCAGGGCGCGGGCGAAGTCGTTCCCGCTGGTGTCCGCGCCGTCGGCGGCGGCCGTGGGCGCCCCGGTGGCGGCCGCGCCGCCGTCGAGGGCCCGGCGGGCGGCGGGGATGCGGTCCAGCAGGGCGCTGCGGCGGGCCGCGGTGAACACCGGCGCGAAGTCGTCCCAGGCCATGTCGGCGAGGGCGAGGTAGGGGCCGGTGGCGCCGGCTCCGTCGGCGAGGACGCGGCCGAGCACGTCCAGCGCGCGGTCCGGGTCCAGGAACCGGGTGCCCTGGCGGCGCAGCACGTCGCCGGTGATGGTGGCGGGCCCGTGCGGGCCGAAGGCGTCCGGCGCGCTCCAGTCGCGGGTGTCCCACACGCCCCAGCCGAGCGAGAGCGCGCCGGCGCCGCGTGCCGCGCGCCGCTCGGCGAGCGCGTCGAGGTGGGCGTTGGCGGCGGCGTAGGCGCCGTGCTCGGCGCTGCCCCAGGCGGCGGCGATCGACGAGAAGAGGACGAACTCGTCGGCGTCGGCGACCAGTTCGTCGAGGTGGTCGGCGCCGGCCGCCTTGCCGGCCAGGGAGGCGGCCAGGCCCTCGGGGTCGGTGTCGTCGAGGCGGGTGAGGTGGAAGGCGTTGGCCGCGTGCAGCACGGTGGACAGCCGCGGGCCGGTGGCGGCGACGCGGTCGAGCAGGGCGGCGAGCGCGGAGCGGTCGGCGAGGTCGCAGGCGAGCACGTCGACGGCGGTGCCGGCCTCGGCGAGGGCGGCGGCGTGGGCCGCGAGCCGCGGGCCCGGCCCGGAGCGGGTGGGCAGCACGAGGCGCGCGGCGCCGCGGCCGGCCAGCCAGGCGGTCAGGTGCGGGCCGATGGAGCCGGTGGCGCCGGTGACGAGCACCGTGCCGCGCGGGGACCAGCCGCCGTCCGGCCCGGCCGGGCCGGGGGCGGTGCGGGGTGCGTGGACGAGCCGCCGGGCGAAGGCCCCGGCGCGGCGCAGCGCCACCTGGTCCTCGGCACCGTCGGCGAGCACGGCGGCCAGCCGGGCGGCGGCCCGCTCGTCCCACTGCTCGGGCAGGTCGACCAGTCCGCCCCAGCGGTCGGGGTGCTCCAGCGCGGCGACCCGGCCGAGCCCCCAGACCTGGGCCTGGACGGGGGCGGGCGGGGCGTCGTCGGCGGCGACCCGGACGGCGCCGCGGGTGAGCGCCCAGAGCGGGGCGTCGACCGCGGCGTCGCCGAGGGCCTGCACCAGGGCCAGGGTCGCGGCGGTGCCGTGCGGGACGGCGGCGGTTGCGGGCGGGGCAGCGGGTGCGCCGGGCAGCGGCCGGGGGTCCAGCGCGAGCAGCGACAGCACGCCGGCCGGCTTCGCGGGCGCCCCGGGGAGGGCGGCGAGCGCGGCCGTGAGCTCGGCGGCGAGCGCCTCGCGCAGCACCGCGTCGGTGCGCAGCACGACGGCTTCGGCGCCGTGCGCGGTCAGGGCCTCGACGTGCCGGGCCGGGTCGCCGTCCTCGCGGGCGACGACCAGCCAGGTCCCGCTCAGGGCGGGGGCGGTGGGGCCGAGCGGCTCCCAGGCCGTGCGGTAGCGCCAGCCGTCCTCGGCGGTCGTGACCGCCGCCTGCGGCGCGGCCTCGACCCGGCGGGGCCAGTAGCGGCCGCGCTGGAAGGCGTAGGTGGGCAGGTCGGCCCGCTCGGCGCGGGGCAGGACGGCGGTCCAGTCCACGGGCGCGCCGTGGGCGTACGCCTCGCCGAGGGAGGCGAGCAGCCGCGCGGCGCCGCCGTCGTCGCGGCGCAGCGTGCCGACGACCACGGGGTCGCGGTCCGCCAGTTCCTCGCCGACGGCCATGGCCAGCACGGGGTGCGGGGACACCTCGACGAAGGTGTCGTAGCCGTCGTCGCCGAGCGTGCGCACGGCACGGGCGAACTCGACGGTCTCGCGCAGGCTGGCGTACCAGTAGGCGGGGTCGAGCTCCGGCCCGGCGAGCCGGCGGCCGTCCATCGCGGAGACCATCGGGATCCGGGCCGTGCGGGGCTCGATCCCCTCCAGGGCGGCGGTGATGTCCTCGCGCAGCTCCTCGACGTGGGCGCTGTGCGAGGCGTAGTCCACCGGCAGGACGCGGGTGCGCACGTCGGGGTGGAGCGCGGCCAGCTCGTGCAGCGCGTCCGGGTCCCCGGCGACCACCGTGGCGGACGGGCCGTTGACGGCCGCGACCGACAGGCGCTCCCCGAACGGCTCCAGCCAGCCGCGGACGGTGTCGGCCGCGCCGTCGACGGCCATCATCCCGCCGCGCCCGGCGAGGGCGGTCAGGATCCGGCTGCGCAGGGCGACGACCTTGGCGGCGTCCGCCAGGGACAGGCTCCCGGCGACGACGGCGGCGGCGATCTCGCCCTGGGAGTGGCCCACCACCGCGTCGGGGACGACGCCGGCCGCCTCCCAGACCGCGGCCAGCGAGACCATCACGGCCCACAGCGCGGGCTGCACGACGTCGGCGGCCTCAAAACCGTGAAGGCCCGCCAGCACATCGTCCAACTGCCAGTCCACGTACGGCGCGAGGACCTCGGCGCACTCGGCCAGCCGGGCCGCGAACACCGGCGAGGCCTCGGCCAGCTCGCGGCCCATCCCGACCCACTGGCTGCCCTGGCCCGGCAGGACGAAGACCGTCCGGCCGGTGCCCTCGGCGCGGGTCTGCCCGGTCACGACGTCCGCGGCGGGCTCCCCGGCGGCGAGCGCGGCCAGGCCCCCGGCCGACTCCGGGTCCAGCAGCACGGCGCGGTGCTCGAAGGCGGTCCGGGTGGTGGCGAGCGACCAGGCCACCTCGGCGGCCCGCGCCCCGGGGCGGGTGGCGAGATGGGCGGAGAGCTTGCGGGCCTGCGCGGCCAGCGCCTGCGGGGTGCGCCCGGACAGCACCCAGGCGCTCGACCCGGGCAGGACGGCCGGGGCGGCGGCCCGCACCGGCTCCGCGGCCGGGGCCTGCGGCTCGGGCGCGTCCTCCAGCACCAGGTGGGCGTTGGTGCCGCTGATGCCGAACGCCGAGACGGCCGCGCGCCGGGGGGCGTCGTCCGCGGGCCGGGGCCAGTCCACCGGCCGCTGCAGCAGCCGCATCCGGCCGGCCGTCCAGTCGACGTACTCCGAGGGCCGCTCGGAGTGCAGGGTGCGGGGCAGCACGCCGTGCCGCAGCGCCATCACCATCTTGATCACACCGGCGACACCGGCCGCGGCCTGGGTGTGGCCGATGTTGGACTTCACCGAGCCCAGCCACAACGGCCGGTCGTCGGCGCGGCCCGCCGCCTGCCCGTAGGTCTCCAGCAGGGCCTGGGCCTCGATCGGGTCGCCGAGCCGGGTGCCCGTCCCGTGCGCCTCCACGGCGTCCACGTCGGCCGCCGTCAGCTGGGCGTTGTCCAGGGCGGCCCGGATGACGACGCGCTGCGAGCTGCCGTTGGGCGCGGTCAGCCCGTTGGAGGCGCCGTCCTGGTTGACCGCGCTGCCGCTGATCACCGCCAGGACGGGGTGCCCGTTGCGGCGCGCGTCCGACAGCCGCTCCAGGACGACCATGCCGGCGCCCTCGCCCCAGCCCGTGCCGTCGGCGTCCGCCGAGAAGGGCTTGCAGCGGCCGTCGGCGGCCAGGCCCTGCTGGCGGGAGAACTCGCGGAACAGCACCGGGGAGGACATCAGGGTCGCGCCGCCCGCCAGGGCCAGGTCGCACTCCTCGGCGCGCAGCGCCTGCACCGCCAGGTGCAGGGCGACCAGGGAGGAGGAGCAGGCGGTGTCCACCGTCACGGCGGGGCCGACCAGGCCGAGGGTGAAGGAGATCCGGCCGGAGAGCACGCTGTTGGCGGTGCCGGTCAGCAGGTGGCCGGTGGCCTCCGCGAAGTCCAGTCCGGCGTCGCTCCCGTAGGCCGCGGCGGAGGAGTAGACGCCCGTGAACACGCCGGTGCGGGAGCCGTGCAGGGTGGCCGGATCGATGCCGGCGCGCTCGACGGCCTCCCAGGAGGTCTCCAGCAGCAGCCGCTGCTGCGGGTCCATGGCGAGGGCCTCGCGCGGGCTGATCCCGAAGAAGGCGGCGTCGAACTCGGCCGCCTCGTACAGGAAGGCGCCCTCACGGGTGGTGGAGCCCGGCAGGTCGGGCGAGTCGTAGAGCCCCGCGGTGTCCCAGCCCCGGTCGGCGGGGAAGCCGGCGACGGCGTCGGCGCCGTCCGCGACCAGCCGCCACAGCGCCTCGGGGCTGTCGACGCCGCCGGCGTAGCGGCAGCCCATGCCGACGACGGCGATGGGCTCGTGCCTGAGCCGGTCCAGTTCCGTCCGGGTGCTGCGCAGTTTGGCCGTCACGACCTTGAGGTAGTCGCGAAGCTGCTGTTCGTCGGCCATGGCGGCCCTGCTCCCCCCGTAGTGAACTGCGAGTCGACGTGCTGACCGCGCGCGTGCACGACGAGCGCGGCCCTGCCACTGGAGTACGTGTTCTTCACGGTGCTGCCACCGCACCGCTCCCGCCGGGCGGGCGGGCACGCGGAAGACCGCGGCCGACCGCTCCTCGCGGCGGCCGCGCTCCTCCCCCGGTGCCCGGCGGTGCTGCGGCGCGGATCCCGCTCGCCTGCCGCGGGATCACTGTCCGGCTCCCGCGCGGTTGCTGCTCGGCGCCCGCGCAGGAGTCGGCCTCAGTCCCCGCGGGGCGGGGACGTGCGTGCCGTCAGGAGACGGCCTCGGCCGCCTCGTTGGCGGCCTCCTCGCCGCCCTCGGCCGCGGCCGGCTGGGCGGGCACGCTCAGGCCCGGGACGGACAGGTCCGGGACGGCCTTGACGGCCTCGAAGCCGGCCTCGATGGCCTCGGCGAGCGTGGCCGTGACCCCGTCCTCGAATTCGATCCGGGTGACCGGGACGTCGGCGTTCGTCGGGAGGGTGTCGTCGACGAACGCGATGTCGGCGCGGCTCGCCTCCTTCAGGGTGACCTTCTCCTGATCGTTCACTTCTCGGTTCAGGACAAGCGAGAATCGGTGCGTCATGATTGGCCGCTCCTCTGGTGGATGCGAGATTATATTTCAGGCAAGGCGCAGGAATACTGCAGGCCGACTTCGACTTTATCGGCGGTCCGACAAAGGCACAAGATCCGACCGGAATTACGGCGGGGATTAGAAATCGATTAACGCCGACGGGAAATCAGCCGGTCCGGCCGAAACCCCCCGCGAAGCCATTCCCCCCGGCCGGCGCGGCACCCTTCGGGGAAACCCCCGGCGCAATGGCGACCCGCTTCACCGGGACGGGCTCCTCACCGCGCTCCAGCCGCCGCCGCACATCGAGCGCCGTCGCGGGCGACACCCCGGCCGTCCTGGCCAACTGGCGCAGCGAGGCCTTCGGGTTCTCCCCGAGGAGCTCCGCCACGCGCAGCCGGCCGGCCGCGCCGTTCAACGGGCGGGACTTGCCGTCCCGGCCGATCCGGAATCCGGATTCCGCCACGGATTCCGACAGGCGCCGCAGCTCGGCAACGGTTCGCGCGCCAAGGCCGGTCGACTCCGCGACCGCCCGGTCGGACAGCGAGGGATGGGCCTGGAGGATCCGCAACGCCGCCTCGGCGCGCGCGGCCCGCTCCGCCGGCCGGCCGCCCCCGGAGGCCGTTTCGGATGCTCCGACCGGACCTCCCGGACCCCGGCCGCCATCCGCACCGACCGGAGTCGGAGCGGTGCGCAGGCGCTCCCCCATGCTGAACTCCCCCTTCAGAACACGCCGACCCAAGTCCCCATCGCGCCGGTACGACACCACCCGCGGAATCACCGGCAAATTGATTGCTTCATTCGCGGAACCCGGAAGCGGGATTCAGAGCCCAATCCTTCCGCCCCTATCCCCGCCCACCCCTCCGCGGCCGACCGGTGTTCAACTGCGAAGCGACATCAGTTGAACACCCGACTGGCCCCCGCCGTCCAAACACCCCCCCGGGGTTCGATCAATATCGAAGCTTTCCGTTGATCATAGGCGCGGCTGTCACGGAAACGCAACACTTTCCTGACCCACCAGTTCACGCCATTCCCTGCACTCACATCCATCACAAGAGTCACGCAAGTCACAGAAGTAACAGAAGCGGAATCCGACATGTCGGATTCCGCTTCGTGGCAGACCCGGCCACCCGGTGCCGGCGGGCGGCCGGCGCGTCAGCTCCGGACGATCCAGATCGTGCCGATGGCCACGAGCGCGGCCAGCAGGAAGAAGAGGACGATGGCGATCAGGTCCCTGTCGTCGCCCTGGTCGGGCTTTCGGGGGTGCCGCCGGCCGCGCGGGGGGAGGAGCGACGGGCCCGCCGGTGCCGGGGCCGGCGGGGGTTGCGGTGGGGGCGGGTCCTCCGGTCGGGTCGGCACCGGGAGGGCCGGGGCCTCGGCCGGTCCTTCCACGGCCGCCTCCTCCGGCGGGGCCGGCCGGGGCGGCGGGCTCGGCGGGGGCGGGGCCGGAGGCGTGTGCGCCCGCACCGGCGCGACCGGTGGGAGTCCGTGGAGCAGCCGCTGCCAGAGCACGGGCGGCAGGTCGGGCGGGAGGCCCTCCGGGGACGGCCCGCCCGGCGGGGGCACCAGGCCGCGGAGCAGTTCGGTCTCCAGGGCGGAGCTGGAGACGAGGAGTCCCGTGAGCCAGCGGTCGAGCGCCGCGGCGTGGCGCTCCTCCCGGACGTACGGCGAGACGGCCCAGGCGAACACCCAGACGGAGCGCCGGGAGAGTTCGCCGTCGTCGGCGCGGGAGCCACCGCCCTGGTCGGGCCCCTCGCGGAAGAGGTAGAGCCGCTGGCGCAGGACCTCCGTGCAGAGTGCGGCCGCCGCCTCGGCGTTCCGGTGCCCCCGGCCCCGGTGCAGGTGACAGAGCAGCTCGGTGGTCGCCCGGTAGGAGAGGTCCTCCTCCCGGAGCAGCAGGAGTGCCTCACGGCCGGTCAACCGGCGGATCCAGCCGTCCAGTTCCTCGGCTTCGGCCGGGTCGGGGCGGGGGTTGCGCAGGACCGCCTGCAACCGTCCGGACGCGGGCGAAGGGGCGGGTGGCTCAGGTGAGGACGGTGCGGCGGACGGCGGCCGGGGCTCCGTGTACACCGACCCCCCGTCGTCCCCCGGCCCCTCGCCGGGATCGCGGGACTCCGGGCGGCGGTTCGCGTCGAGGACGCGCGCGAGCCTCCGCAGCCGCTCCTCCGCCGGCAGGCTCGCGCCGTCCCGCAGTCCGTCCTTCAGTTCCGGCAGGCCGGCGCCGCCGGGCCCGCGCTCGACCGCGGCCAGGCAGCGGCCGACCAGGCGGGCCGCGAGCTCGTGCGCGCGGTCGTCCTCGGGCCGCCTCGGGTCGACGCGGTAGCGCGCCCGCTGCCGGCCGCCGTCGGTCGACCAGTCGGAGACCCAGGTGGCCAGCAGATCGTGGCGATCCGTCATGTCGTGGGTGGCGAAGGTCCAGGGGCGGCCCAGCCACAACCCGAAGATCTGGAGAAGGCCCGCGACGACCACGCCGGACCGGTTCTGCTCCGGCCACCCCGGCAGGGCGTCACTGCGCAGCGAGAGGCGGCACTGCGGGTGGCGCAGCAGGGCGGCGGTGGCGGCGGTGAGCGTGTCACGGACGTCCGGCAGGAGGGCCAGGGTGTCGGCCCAGGCCGGCACCACGGTCGCCTCCAGGTCCGCCATCGCGAGCCGGGGCTGCCCACCGTGGGCCTGTTCGGCGAACTCCTGCCCGCTCCACGTCCAGTCGCGCAGGGCCAGGCAGGTGCGGGGGCCGAGCAGGCCGGTCGGCCCGACCAGGACGTGGGCGGCCGTGTTGGGCCGCCCGCCCGGGTCGGCCGTGGGCCAGCGCTGGACGAGGGCGGCGCGATCGTCCCGCAGCCGGGTGCGGACCACGCTGGGGCACGGCGCGCCGTCGACCCGCAGGAACGGGGCGAGCTCCTGGCCGAGCTCCTCGGCGTCCTCCTCGGGGCAGGACCAGGCGGCGGCGGTCAGGCCGGCGCTGCGCCGGCCCTGGTTGCCCTGCCAGCGGAAGACGATCTGGTCGACGGCGTCCCGGTCGGAGCCGGGGCCCTGAGCACTCATCGGTCCACCTCGTCGACGGGTCGGCCCTCGGGGAGTTCGACGATGCCGTGCATCGCGAACAGCGAGAGCAGGGGTTCCAGGACCCGCTGGGCACGGACGCCGCGCGGGTAGCGGCTGTCCTCCTGCCGGCCTCCGGTCGCCGAGGCCACGTGCAGGGTGCAGTGCAGAGCGGTGTCGAAGGGGCGCAGCCAGGCCTTTCCGGCATCGCGGTCGAGCAGTGCGTACACGTCGCGGCTCTCCTCGTGGAGCCGTCGGCGGCTCAGCGCGGTGTGGCCCGGTTCGCCGAGCCAGCGGTCGACGGGGGGTTCGGACCGCAGCAGGTCGGCCTTGGCGACGACCACGGCGGACGGGACGGTCAGGTAGGGGCCGGTGCGGGGGACGCGGTCCAGGACGGTGGCGAAGGCCGGGTCGCCGTCCCGGTTGACGTGCTGGTCGAGCGTCGTGCGGACCTCGTCGAGCTGGGCGAGCGGCATGGCGATCGTGGGGTCGACGACGAAGATCAGGGCGTCGATGCCCAGCAGGAACCGCAGCAGGGCGTCCGTGCGCAGCAGGTCCTCGCCGGCGAGGTCGAAGAACGCGAGCGGCCTGGTCCGTCCGGACGCGTCGGTGATCAGCAGGGACTCGACGAACCGGGCGGTCTCGTCCTGGCCGAGGCCGGCGGTGTGGGCGAGCACCCGGCCGTCGCGCAGCGGCACCACCCGGCTGTTCAGGAATCCGGCGTGCTGGCGCGGGTTGACGGACTGCCAGCTGATGCCGTAAGGCTTCAGCCGGTCGTCGGCGATCTCGGCCACCATCTGGGTGAGCAGGTGGCTCTTGCCGGTGTTGGACTGCCCGATCATGGCCACCGTCAGCGGGCGGCCGTTGGTCAGGTAGGGGACGGGGATGTGGTGCTCCCGGACGGTGCCGTTGCCCGGGCAGAGCTGGAAGGCGCCGCGCAGTTCGTCGGCGAGCAGTCGCGGGTTGGGCTGGGCGTGCGGGTTGTAGGGGCGGAGCTCCTGGACGGCGTCGGGGGTGTGGAGGGCGGTCGGGTCGTAGCGGATCGGCTCCAGGCAGTACGGGCAGAGCACCTCGCCGGTCGGAGCACCGGCCGGGTGGCCGACGGCCTCGCCGACCGCTTCGCCGGGCGCCACCGCGCCGGCCGGGCGCTTCGACGCCAGCGCCCGGTCGTACCCGGCGCGGTGCGCGGCGAGCCCGTCGGCGGGCAGCCGGTCGGCGGCGGGGGCCCGGTCGGGGGCGAGCAGGGCGAGCAGGGCGGCCGGGGTGGGGCGGTCGGCGGCGCGCGGGGCGAAGGAGGAGCCCATGGTGTGCGCGAGCGAGCGGTGGTCGGCCAGGTCGGGCGGCGGCCGGTCCGGGGCGCCGGGCCGGCCGGTGACCAGGCTGTACATCACCTGGGCGGCGCTCCACAGGCCGTCGCGGGGGTCGCTGCGACCGGCCCCTTCGCGCACCTCCGGCGGTGCGTACGGCGCGGCGCCGCGCGGTGTGCGGGGGCGGCCGGTGTGGGTCACCGCGTCGAGGCCCCAGAGCTGGATCCGCCGGCCGTCCCAGCGGACCGTCTCCGGGGCGATCCCGTGGTGGACCAGGCCGAGCTCGGCCAGCACGGCGAGGGCGTCCACCAGCTCCTGTTCGATGACGCGCAGTTGGGCGCCGGGCAGCCCGTGCATCCGCTCGACGGTCCGGCCGCGCGGCGGCCGGTAGAGCGCGAACGGCTCGGCCGCGTCGAGCTCGTAGCCGATCAGGACCGGGAACGGCCCGCTCGCGCCGGGGGCTCCGAGCGCGCGGTGCAGCCGCAGCGCGACCGCGGTCTCGGCGTCGATGGCCGCGCAGGAGGCGAAGGCCGCCTGGGCGCCGCCGGGCGCGTCCGTCCCGGCGGCCCGGACCTGGACGCACTTGACGGTGTTGTTCAGCAGCGTGTTGCGGGTCCGGACCGGGCCGCGGGAGAGCGGGCCGGAGTCGGGGCCGAACCGGGCCCAGGTCCGGTTCCGCCGCCCGTCGGGGGTCAGGAAGGACAGCTCGACGTGTTTCGCGCGGGCGGGCTCGCCGGACCGCGGACCGGGCCCCGGGGTGGTCACCACTCGTACTCCTCGCTCTCCGGTGCTTCGTCGTGCCACTGCCGGACGGTCCTGACGACACCGGGTTTCAGGCCGGTCAGCCGCAGCAGGCCCGCGTACCGGCCGGCCGCGGTCAGCACCTCCCGCTCCCCCCGCGGGCCCGGCGCGCCGCCGAAGTGCCCGTCACCGTAGGGCGTGTCGGGTCCGACGGTGTCGCGGGCCGCCTCCGGGCCGAAGCGGATCAGCGCGACGGCCGACGGATCGCGGCTGAGCAGGTCGAGCTGCTCCGACGCGTTCAGCTGGACCACGGTGTGCCCGTCGGGGTCGAGGGCGGTGGAGTCGGCGGCCCGTCGGGCGTCGATGCCCAGCAGGCCGACCGGCCCGCCGCGGTCGCGGTGCGGCGAGGCGAAGGGCGGGGCGGAGAGCACGTCGTTGTGCCGCAGGTGGTCGCGGGCCACGCCGAGGAGCTCCCGGACCCGCTGGGCGATCCGTTCCTGGGCGGCGTCGCCGACGTGGCCGCGCTCGACCGCGCCCCAGTACGGTTCCAGCGCGGTCAGGGCGGCATCGGTCAGATCGCCGGTCAGCACCGTGACGAGGTCGGGGCCGCCCTTGGCCTCGCCGCGCTCCAGCCAGGGCGGCACGACCGCGGTGGGCCCGGGGTCCGCCCCGGCGCCGGACCCGTCGGCCTCGAAGTCGGCCCCGAAGTCGGAGCCGCCGTCGCCCGCGGCGCCGAACTCCCCTGCGGACCGCGGCGGTTCGAGGTTCCAGTCGTAGTCCTCCGTCCACGACGGCTCGTCGAACTCGGGCCCTTCCTCACCGGACTCGTACAGCCAGAGCTCGGCCCCCTCCTCGGAACTCTCGGCTCCCTCGGCCGCCTCGGGCCGGTCGGCGGCGAGGCCGCGCGCCGCCTCCTCCTCCGCGGTGTCGGCCGTCGTCCGCAGCACCCCGACCACGGCCAGCGCGGCGTCCGCGCAGTAGCGCCGCTCCTCGACGGCCCAGAACTCGCGCAGCGCGCGGGTCAACAGGGCGTCCAGGCCGTCGAGTTCGCCCCGCAGCGGGACGACGCCGCGCTCCCGGCCCCAGCGCTGGGCGTAGCCGTGCCACAGCCCCAGCAGCAGCCGGCCCCAGCAGCCGAGGGCGAGCAGCAGGGCGAGCGCGGCCGCCCAGACCGGCAGACCGGTCAGCCAGGCGCCCGCAACGCCCCCGGCGGCGCCGACGAGCGCGGCCACGCCGAACCACGACGCGTACACCGCCCGCGCCGAACCGCCCGGCAACCGGCGGGCGACCAGCAGCACGCCCAGCAGGACCAGCACGGGGACGGTCAGCGCGGCCGGCAGGGCCGCCCCGCTCCACAGCCCGCCGAGGACGCCGGTCAGCGCCGTGAGGGCGAGGACGCCGGCCCCCGGCGGGTCGGGCTCCGGGCGCCGGCCGTCCGGTCCGCCCGCGCGCAGCCCGTCGAGGGCGGCGAGCAGCGGCGTGTTGGACAACGGCTGCACCTGTTCGGCGAGCTGGGCGAAGCGCTGCGCCACCGCGCGCAGCGGCAGCCCGTCGCGCAACAGCCCCAGAGCGAGGCTGCGCAGGCTGTCGCCGATCCGCTCGCCGCTGGTGGCGGCGGGCGCCACGGCCACCCCGAGCCGGGCGAGCCGGGCCGCGGACTCGGCGGCGGGCTGCGCACCGGCCGTCCCCCCGTCGCTGCGCAGGACCTGTCCGACCACATCGTGGTAGCGGTCCAGTGCCTGCCGGGCGCGGCCGAGCGCCGACTCCAGCTCGGCGCGGCCCGCGCCGGTGAGCAGGCCGGCGGGCCTGCCGAAGGCCAGCAGTCCGGCGTCCGCGTCGGCAAGGGCCTCGGCCGCCGCGTCGTGGGCCCGGGCGGCGTCTCCGCCCTCCTCCCGCCGGCCGGGGCTGCCGGAGGCGGCGCCGACGGCCAGCGTGGAGAGGGCGGGCGGCAGGTCGGCGCCGGTGTGGGCCGCCACCCCGGCCGGGGCGGCGGTGCGGGAGCCGGCGAACCGCAGCAGCGCCTCGCTCCACGCCTGGCTCCGGACCTCCGGGGCCAGGCCGTGCTCCAGCACCCGCAGACCGGGCGCGGCCACCCCTTCGGGCAGCGCGCCCAGCACGTCCAGGGTCTCGTCGAACACCTCGGGGAGTCCGAGCAGGTCGACCAGGACGGCCAGCGCGTGCGGGTCGTCGGGCGCGGCGGCCCCGGGCCGGCCGTCGCCGGCGTGGAGGTCGCCGGCCCAGATCAGCCCGGCCTCGGGGCCGCGCAGGGTGTCGGGACGGACCAGTCGGCGCTCGGCCGGGTGGCCCTCGGGGGGATGGGCGGTCAGGTCGCCGACCAGCAGGCAGAGCACCCGCACCCGGCCGGGCGCGGGGTACCCCATCAGCTGCTCGTACCTGGTGCGGTGTCCGACCAGGCCGGCGGGGGTGTCGACGACCAGGAAGCGGTGGTCGTGCGGCCGCGGCCGGGGGAGCCGGGCGGTGACGGCGTTCCGCAGGTCGGCCGGGTCGGTGCCGGCGAGTTCGGCCGTGCGGAGGTCGAGGTGGACGACCGGGGCGTGAGGACGGATCGACTCACTCATGCCGATTCGCCTCCGTCACGGCCGCCGGCCTGTCCGTCGAGGTCGTCGTAGTACCAGGACGGCGGCTCGGCGGGCCCGTGGTGCGGCTCGGCCGGCTTGCCGTACGGCTCGGCGGGCTTGCGGTACGGCCCGCCGTTCTCGTGCCGGTGGTCGGGGGCACCCCGGCGCTCATCGTCGCGGTCGCGGTCCTGCTCCGAGGCCCGACCCCGTTCGGGCTCACGCTCCCACCTGCCGTCCCGCTCCCGCGCCCGGTGCCGGTCCTGTTCGGGCCCGCTCTCCCGCTCCCGGTCCGGACCGGTCTCGCGCCGGCCACCGCCGTCGGCGGGACGGACGGTGCCCCAGTCGTTCTCCTCGCCGCGCGAAAGCCGCGCGGGCCCGTCGTCCTCGACCTCCTCGATCTCCTCGACCGGACGCGACGACAGCTCGCCGCGCTGGATCGCCTCCAGGAGCCGGCCCAGGTTCGGCTCGACGGCGCGGTGGTCGGGGAACTCCGCCTTCAGCGCCTCCGGCAGGGTCTCCGCCCAGAACTCCCACAGCGGGCGGAACCAGCCCTCGACGCGCTCCCCGCCCGACTCCCGGCGGGACGCGAGCAGGCGCAGCTGCTGCGGCGCGATCTGCTCGACCAGCCGGACGAACAGCGGGTCGGGACGGCCGACCGACCGGGTCAGCCCGACCGGACGGGCCTCCATCAGCTGCTCGCAGTAGTCCCAGACCGTCCGCTCGTCGTCCAGCACGGTCCAGCGCTCGTAGGCGCGCAGCAGCTCGGCCCAGCTGGAGACGCCGTCGTGCTGCGCGCCGAGGCGCAGCCGCACACCCGGCGCGTCGGTGCCGCGCTCGCGGTGCAGCCGCAGCCGGATCACCCGGGGCGAGTCCTCGGAGCCCTCCAGCACATCCACCTGGCCGTTCCACAGCAGGCAGAGCAGCCGGTGCAGCACGTGCCGGCGGTCCGCCTCGGTGGACACCAGCCAGTCGTCCCGGTGGCCCAGGCGCTGGCGCCAGCGCAGGACGTCCTCGGCCTGCTCCCCCTCCCTCGCCTTGGCCCACTGGCGCAGCACCTTGCGGACCTCGGGCACCTCGGTGAGGCTCATCTCGCTGCGGAACAGCACGACCGTGATCGACTCCGTCTCGACGCCGCGGAACTCCGCCCGCGCGTCCCCGGGCAGCCGCAGCGCCCGGCGCAGGTAGTCCACTGCCTCGTCGACGTTCCCGACCTTCGGGTAGGTCACCAGCGCCTTGAGCGGCCCGGTGCCCTCCGGCACGAAGCCGGCCGGCAGCAGGCCGGCCACCTTGCGGCCGAACTGTTCCAGGGCCTCCCTGCTGACCTGGTCGCCGGCCTCGGCGCTGCCCGCCGCCGCGGCCAGCAGGACCCCCATGGACGGCAGCAGCGGACGCTCCTCCAACTGCTCGCCGCCATCCGCGAAGAGCCGCTTGACGCCGGCCTCCACGATCGCCTTGACCCCGCCGACCGCGCCGTCGGGGTCGCGCCGGCTCGCGGCGTGCGCCGTGCGCCACTCGTCACCCCCGACCAGCCGCAGCAGCAGGGCGGCCTGGTCCCCGCTGTCGGCCAGGCCCTGGCTGGTGGCGAGCCTGGCGACCAGGTCGTCGTAGAAGTGCCGCAGGTCGCGCTGCGGCGGCAGCAGGTAGGAGACGCCGGTCCGGTCCTCGTACAGCACCCGGGACTGCTCGGCGAAGGCCTTCGGCTCCTGCGCGGAGTGCCGGTGCAGGGCCTCGACCAGGCGGGTGACCTCCCGCTCCAGGGCCCGGGCGGCCGGCTCCCAGCGCTGCTGCTGGTCCCGCCAGCCGTCGTGCCAGATCTGTCGGCCGCGCCAGCGGTACCAGGCGTCCTGCTCGCGCAGCACGGTCTGGACGTCCTCGTCCCCCCAGCGCGGCTGGGCGAGCCCGTAGGCCCGGCGCCTGATCCGGGGCACCGGCGGCGGCTGGTCCGGGGTGCCCGGGGGCAGGGCCGGGCGCCGGGTGCGGTTGTCGAGCAGGCCGAGGAAGCCGAGGCGGGCGAGGTCGTTGGCCTCCTCCGGCACCCCTTTGACGATCCGTTCGACGGTGAACGGGTCGACGGTGGCGAGCAGTTTGTCCACCGCCCGCCGGGGCGCGAAGTTCTGCGCCATGTCCGCGGTGCGCTGCGCCACCCGGCGGGCCAGGTCGGCGAGGGCCTGCTGCATGTCGCCCTGTCGGGCCATCAGCGCGGCCTCGATCGCCGAACCACCGCGCGGCTCCGAGGCGAACGGCTGGAGCTCCAGCGCCCGGCGCTCCAGGAGTTCCTCCAGACCGGAGTCCGCGAACATCTGCTTCACCAGCTCCTCGGCGGGCCGGTGGGTACGGCGGGAGCCGCTGCTCAACTGCTCGACCGAGGCGCGCAGGAAGCGGCCCGAGACCAGGGACGCCAACTCGTCCACGGGCGCGGTCATCGAGGCGACCAGGCTGGTCGAGACGCCCTTGCGGCCGATCCCGGCGTCGGACACGATCGACCGGGACACCCCGCGGTTGATGAAGCTCTGGGCGAAGGTCTGGTAGTCGTCGTCGGCCCGGGACCGCCCGTTCTCCCGGCCGTCGCCGAGCTCGGTGCCGATCAGCGACATCACCAGCGAGACCATCGAGCGGCGCAGGTCGTCCTGGCGGATGCCGGCGGTGCGGCTGAACAGGAAGGCGGTCGGCAGGATGCCGCTGCGCAGCCGGATCGGCGCGGTGTGCGGGTAGCGGATCCGCAGCGTCAGGTCCTTGTCGAGGTCGCCGAGTTCGGCCCCCTCGATCGGCGCGTTCTGCTCGTCCACCAGCCGGAACAGGTCGACCAGGGCACGGGCGGAGTTCAGCTCCGCCTCCCGGCCGCCCCCGCGCGCCGCCGGGAACGCGGAGGGCATCACCACCAGCGGGTGGATCTTGACACCGTCGAGGCGCTTCTCCTGGAAGGCGTGGTTGATCAGGTGCAGGTAGTCCAGGAAGATCCCGGCGCCGGTGCCACCGGCGACCGAGAACGCCACGAAGACGTCGCAGCCGGTCACCTGGCCGCCGCCGAGCTGGCTCAGGACACCGCCGGCGCGCGCGAGCACGTCGATGGCGTCGGTCAGCGGGGCCAGCACCGGGTCCAGCCCGTCGCGCAGGGTGCCGAACAACCCGGCGCGGCCGACCGTCGGCAGCTGCCCGGCGCCGTTCTTGAGCGGGACGACCCTGGGCTCGTTGGCGCGCGGCGGCAGCCAGGAGGCCGTCTCGTCGGAGAGGCTGGCCCGCAACATCTTGGTGATGTCGGGCGAACTGTCGTAGTTCGGCAGCAGGTTGGGGGTGGCGCGCGAGGTGCGGCTGTACGCGGCACGCAGCGCCGGATCGGCGGTGGCGAGCGGTAGGTGGGCCAGGTCCGCCTCGCTGAAGTCGGCGTAGACGAACTGCAGGCAGTCCGGCAGCTGGTGGGGCGCCATGCCGCCGATGTGGGTGAGCGCGGTGCCGTCGGGGCCGCACAGTTCGGCGCGCAGGCGCCGCTCCAGTTCGGCGCCGACGAGGCCGCCGGTACCGCCCAGGCCGACGAACAGCATCGGCTGGAAGATCTTCATGGGTTC
Organism: Kitasatospora sp. SC0581; assembly: GCF_048159585.1. Classification (NCBI taxonomy): domain Bacteria; kingdom Bacillati; phylum Actinomycetota; class Actinomycetes; order Kitasatosporales; family Streptomycetaceae; genus Kitasatospora; species Kitasatospora sp. SC0581. The sequence goes on from NZ_JBLRWA010000001.1 coordinate 785,582, forward strand.
CGCCTTCATCCGGCCGCGCGGGCGCGGCCGGCTCGGGTATCGACCGGCACGGGTCAGGGGTGGTGGAACGGGTGCTCGGGGACGGGGGAGCTCAGATGTAGTCGTCGACGACGGTCTGCGCGCCGGCGTCGGGTGGTGTGGGACGCCCCGCGGGACGGGTCCTGCCGCGCCGTTCGTCCCGGATCCCCACGGCGAGCCCGCCCGCGAGCGGCACCGGCCGGTCCGGCTGGATCCGGGCCCTCGCCTGCCCACGCCGCTCCAGCACCACTCCGCCGTCCAGGCTGCGCTGCACCCGGTACGGTCCGCCGGGCTGCCGGACGAGCCGGGGGTCGGGGCCGCCGAGGCCGTGCACGTCGAACGCGTACCAGCGCTTGGTACCGGAGTCCGCGGCGATGTCGGCGACTTGGCGGCCCTCCGGGTCCAGCAGGAGCAGCCTGAGCCCCGCCGGGTCCTTGCCCAGCCGCGCCCGCAGGCGCAGGGCCAGCGCGGCCAGGACGGCCAGCACCGCCACCAGGCCGCCCAGCAGCAGCGCCCACCACCAGGTCTCCCAAAAGGTCGGCGCCCGGGTGATCGTCAGCGACAGGGGGCTGTCGACCAGGACCCGGTCCCGGTCGGTGGTGTCGACCACGGTGACCTTGCCGCCGAGCCGCAGGTCGCCGCCGTCGAGCAGTCCGTGGAACGCGCCGGGCCGGGCCGCCGTCACCGCGACGTCCACCCGGCGGGACTCGCCGGGCGCCAGGGTGATCTCCTCCGGGGTCACGGCCAGCAGGCCCGGGGCGGTGTCCCGGAGGGCCGGCCGCAGCGTGTGCGGGGCGCCGTCCGCGTTGTGCAGGGCGAGGCTGCCGGCCAGCTCGTCCCCGGGGTGGAGCCGCCGCCCGGCGCCGTCGTCGAGGGTGAGGGCTGCGGTCACCAGCGGCACCGCCGGGGCCACCAGGGTGCCCTGCGAGCGGTCCTCGTCGGCCGTCAGCCCGGACGCGGCGAGGGTGCCGGAGACCTTGATCCGGCCGGTCGCCGCGGCGGGTACGGTCACCGTCCCGCTGAACGCGCCGTCGCCGGCCCTGCCGTCCGGGGCGGAGCCGTCGTCGGCCAGCTTGACCGGCACGGGCGCGAACCCCTCGCCGCTCAGGACGGCGCTGACCCGCAGGTCCTTCAGGTCCTGGGGATCCGTCACCTCCACCCCCTGGCGGGTCTGGAGCCTGAGTGTCACCACGGCCCGCTCACCGGCCCGCGGCGAGGGCGGCGCCATGGTGATGGAGCCGCGCAGCGCGCCGCGCCACAGCACGTTGACGGTGGCCAGCTGCGCCCGGTGGTCCGCCGGGGCGTCCAGGTGGACCCGCCACTGGCCCGGCTTGGGGTCGGTGATGCGCAGCGACTCGACCGTCTGGTCGCGGGGCGAGAGTTCGAACTTCGAGACCGGGTCGGTGGTGGTGCCGGTGATCTCGCGGCCGTCGGGGTCGACGTAGGTGGCGGTGACGAGGGGGTCGCCCTTGTCGACGACGATGCTGCCCACGGTGGTGAGCGGGGAGATCCGCACCTCGATGTCGATCGGCGGGTGGCCGGTGCCGCCTGCGGTGGCGCGCAGGCAGTGGGCGGCGGCGAAGGCGGTCCGCATCGCGTCGGCGACGGCGGTGGCGTCCGGTACCACGGTCGCCCGGGGCTGGGCGTCGGGCAGGTCGACGCAACCGCCCTGGAAGCCCGCGGCCGCCATCCGGTCCAGGGCGGCCCGGTCGATGTCCGAGCCGAAGCCGAGCGGCCAGACCTGGATCCGGGCGGCCTGAGCGGCGGCGAGGGCACGGGTCAGCGCCTCCTCGCCGGCGGCGGCGCGGTGGGCCGGGTCGCCGTAGGCCGGGCTGTCGCCGACGTCGAGCCTGCCGTCGGTGAGGAGGAACAGGACCCGGGGCGTGGCCGGGTCGGCCCCGGCGGCGAGCCGGCTGACCCCTTGGAGGACGGCGTTCGGGAAGTCGGTGCCCTGTCCCTCGTCGGGCCTGCGGCTGCGCAGGCCGCTGATGCACCTGCCGATCCGGTCGCGGCCGGCGCCGTCCAGGACGGTGGGCGGGCAGACCTCGTCCACCGGGTGCTGGGACTCGTTGTCCGCGCTGGCGAAGCCGAGCACGGTGACGGTCGACTTCGGGTGGACCTCGCCGAGGGCGATCCCCGCGGCGGCGGCCCGCTCGCGGTCGACCTCGGCGGGCTTGAGGCTGCCCGACTCGTCCACGGCGATCGCGTAGTCGACCGGGCCGACGGCGGCCGGCGGTGCACTCGTCGGCGCGGGGGCCGTCGTGGGGGCCGCCGTGGGGCTCGGCTCGGCGGAGGCCGGGCCGGGCAGGAGGCCGACGGTCAGCAGGGACGCCGCGGTGAGGGCGGCGGCCCGCCCGAGTCCGCCGGTGGCACGCCGGCGTCCACGAGCCCGTGCGCCGGTCGGGCCGCGCCCGGGAGGGCGTGCGAAGAGCAGGTGTGGCACCGTCGTCTCCTCTGGATCGGGGGTGCGTTCCACCGGTCGGCGGACGGACAGGCGTCGGCCGGTGGCAGGCGGTCGGGGTCTGGCGGTCGAGGTAGGGCGGTCGAGGTGGGGCGGTCGGGGCCGGGCGGCTCAGGTGAGCAGGATTCCGGCGGTGGCGAGGACCGAGCCGGGGGCCAGGCAGGCGACGCCCCAGCGGATTCGGCGGTACTTGGCGGCCAGGATGGTGCTGACGTCGACGGCTTGGACGAGCAGCCAGTCGAGCGGGTCCCGGCCGGCCGCGACGATCTGTTCGGTGAGCGCGGGCCGGCCCTCGGAGGTGAGCAGGTCGCCGAAGAAGGTCACGCCGTCGTGGTCGCGCAGGGTTCCGGTGCGGGGCAGGATCGCCCGGACCAGCGCGACCGCCCCGGCGGCCCAGAACACGCCGCCGAGCGCGAGCAGGACGGCGGCGAGCGTCCCGGGCCGGCCGTCGGCCCAGTTGCGGTCCAGGAGCAGGGCGGGCAGGCCGAGGGCGGCGGTGAGCAGGATCGAGGACTTGGTGTCGGCCCGTCCGATGTCCTCGCGGACGACGCACAGGAGGCGGTCCGCGACGAAGCGGGCCTCGTCCGAGCAGGGGACGGGTTCGGGGGCGGGTTCGGGGGCGGGCGCGGGGGCGGGTTCGGGGGCGGGCGCGGGTGCTGGGGCGGGTCCGGTAGCGGTCATGAGCGGTCAGCTCCTGTCACCGGGGGACCACGGGCGGCGGTCCCGGTCGTCGTCGTGGTCGTCGTGGCGGTCCCTGCGGCGGTCGTCCTCGGAAGCGGCGTGGTCCTGCGGTGCGGTGTCGGAACCGGTGCGGCCCCAGTCGTCGAAGGCCTCGCTGGGCCGGCGCGCGGGCGGAGCCTGCGCGGGGATCCGGTCCCGGGGGGCGGGTTCGGCCTGCACCCACATAGGGGTGAACGCCGGACCGCCGTCCCGGCGGTCGTCCCGGCCGCCGTGGCCGCTCCCCGGGAGCTCGGGCCTCGCCGCCGGCTCCCGGATCGGCGGCCGGCCGAAGGAGCCCTCGATGCGATACGCGGGCGTGCCCAGCAACTCCCGCACCTGCGCCTCCAGTTCGGCCGACTGGATAACGCCCTTCTCGACCAGCCGCAGGGTGTGCTCCAGCAGCTCGTGCTTGTCCGCGCGGGACTCCTGGCGCAGCAGCTCCATGAAGGCGCGCGCCTGGTCCGGGTTGTCCGAGAGCATGAAGCAGATCTGGTTCCACTCACCGCCGTCCAGCATCGCCCGGAAGGTGCGCATGCGGATCTGGAGCAAACCGGTGCGGTGGTGCTCCGCCGCCACCTCGCGGTCGTAGTCCCGGGCCGTCGTGCGGTCCTCGTAGGCGGAGTTCCGGTCCGCGTCGGCGTGCCGGATGGTCGTGCTGTCCACCGCGACCCGCACGTAGACGTCCGCGTGCAGCCCGAGGTCGTAGCCCAGGTCGTTCCACTGCCCGGTGCGGCAGGCGGAGTTGGCCGCGCGGTCGACCTCGGCGGCGGCGGTCACGGGGTAGCCGGAGCAGATCGCGCGCAGGCGCTCCAGCAGCGGCCCCTTCAGGCGCTCCGCGACGTTCCTGACCTGGCCGTCCACCACCTTGCGGTAGTCGACGACCGACCAGTGCACGTCCACCTCCACCTCGAAGAAGGTGGCGCTGCCGACCGCCGGGATCTGGAGGGACAGCTGGCAGAGGTGGGTGCCCCGGGCCACCTCGCAGATCGTCACCGGCCGGGCGAAGCGCGGGCGGTCGACGTGCTCGGTGCCCATCGCGGTGACCACGCTGTGGCCGCCGTTGCGGTAGAAGTGCACCAGGGCGACCTCGGCGCTCGGCTTGCGGGTGCACTCGGCCGGGCTCCCGTACTCCTTCAGCAGCGGTCCGGCCGGCCGTTCGGGCCGGCCCGCCTTGGCGAGGGCCGGTGGGCCGGCGGCCTGTGGATCGTCCGTCATCGTCGTTCCTCCGTTTCCCTGGTGCCCTCGCCCGGCCGCCCGTCCTCACGGCGGTCCGAGGGCCGCTCCGGTCCGCCGCGCCGGTCGCCGTCAGGGCGGCCGCCGGTGGCGAGGTCCCACAGCTCGCGGGCCCGCGCCGTCGGCAGCGGCTCGTCCGGGTCGCTCATCATGCGTCGCAACAGCCAGTCCAGGAGCCGCCGTTCGCGGTCGGTGCCGACCAGGGCCGGGAGCAGTGCGGCCAGGCCGGCCCTGGTGTCCGGGCCGTCCTCGTCGACGGCGGTCCGCAGCCAGAACTCCAGGCAGTCGGTGGCGGCCTCGTAGGAGCGCGGTGTGCGCAGCGCCGTCCACAGCAGGTCGGCCAGCGGGACGGCGCGGTCGGGGCGGGTGGCCGCGAGGGCCAGCGGCAGCGGCCACTCCAGGTACCGGCCCAGGTCCGGCCAGGCCTCGCCGTCCCACACCTCGCCGACCGTGGTCACCGCGAGCCGGACGACCGCCAGCAGGCCCAGGTCCTGGTAGGGCACCCGCTTGTCGGCGGTCCATTCGGCGAGGCGGCGCAGCACGGCCCGGTCGTCGGGGCCGGCGAGCAGCCGGACGATGCCGTGCGAGGCGATCGGCGCCTTGTCACCGTCCTCGTGGGTGCCGATCCGGGCCAGGCCGTCGAGCGCGGCCTCCACGGGCGAGGCGTGGCCGAAGCCGAGCACCAGCGCGGCGGTCCAGCGCAGGTGCGCGGAGGGCGACCTGCTCCAGTCGCCGACGAGGGCGTGGACGGCCGGCCGGTGGCTCTCGTGCCGGGCCGCCTGGTCCAGCACGGTGGCGGCGAAGGCCCGGCGCCGGGCGGCGCGGGCGGTCGCCATCGGCCGGACCAGCTTCTCGTAGCCGGTGGCGAAGTCGCGCGCGCAGAGCTCGCCGGAGGCGAGCGCGGCGCGCACCCAGATCTCGGGCCGGGGGTCGTCGGCGAGCAGCCGCATCCAGCGGACCACCGGCTCGCGGGCCGGGTGGTGCCGGTCCCAGACCTCCGCGAGCACTGCCCCGGACAGGGCCGAGCCCCGGTAGCGGACGATCCGGGCCGGCGCCCGGATGCCCGCCGTCTCCACCTCGCCGTCGGTCAGCTCGGCGCGCAGGGAGGCGAGATCGGAGACCGGGTCGTCGCAGAACAGCGGGCGGGCGGGCGTGTTGCCGGGGTCGCGGGCCACCGCGAGCTCCCAGGTCAGCAGGCGGGCGGCCTCGGCCACCGCACTGTGGGCGGCACCGTTGAGGACCGCCAGGGCGATCCGGGAGGCGGTCGGGTGCAGGACGGCGGCGGCCGACTGCCCGGAGGCCCGGCGGGTGGACGGGCCGGGGGAATCGACCGGGTCGGCGATCTCGCGGTCCGCGCCCGCGAACCACTCCTGGGCCTGCTGCGGGGCCAGGCTGGCGCAGCCCGCGAGGAGTTCCGCGAGGGTCAGCCGGCCGAGCACGTGGGCGGCGGTCAGGTCGGCGAGCAGCTCGGCCTCGGCGGGTCGGAGGTCCTCCAGGCCGACCGCGGAGCGCAGTTCGGCGTCGTCGACGAGCTCGTCGGCCCGCGCGACGAGGTCCTCGGGGGACTCCGCGGCGGCCGCGGCCCCGTCGGCCAGGTGGACGGCGATCCTGGCCCGCAGCAGTTCCTCCGTGGGGGCCGGCGGGCAGATGAGGCCGTACCGGCCGGACAGCAGCGGGGTCGCCGTCGGACCGGCGGCCACCACCAGCACGGCGAAGGAGTCGGAGGCGGAGAGCGCCGTGGCGAGGGCGTCCAGTTCGAACTCGCCCGGGGGCTCGGCGACGCCACCGCGGACGAAGGGGAGTTCGAGCAGGTAGCCGTGCCCGCGCCGGGCGTCGTCGGACACGGTGGCGGCCAGCTGCCGTACGGCGGTCTCCGGGGAGACCCGGGAGACCCGGGACGACGGCTCCGCGACGGCGCCGGCCGCGGGGCCGTCCGTCGGAGCGTCCTGCGCGGCGCCCTCGGCGGACGGCCGGTGCTGCGTCAGCTCGTCGAGCAGGGCGAGCGCGGTGCAGGTCCGCCCGGTGCCGGGGGCGCCGGCGAGCACCAGGACCCGCTGCCGGCGCAGCGTCCGCTGGAGCTCGACGTAGCCCGCCGGCTCCCGGTAGATCCGGCGGACCCGCCGCAGCTCCGCCTCGGGGACCGGTCCGCCGACCCCGCCGACCGCCTGCCGGCTGTCCAGCCGCAGGTGGATGTCGCCGATGTGGGCCTGGTGGAAGACGGTGCGGTCGAACAGGTTGTGGTCGCCGGCCACCCGGTAGGAGCCGCGGGCCTCGCGGTGGGCCCGGGAGGTCGCCCCCAGGCCGGCGGCGGGCCCGCCCTCGTCGTCCTCCTCGTCGAGCAGACTGTCGCGGCTGCGCTCGCGGAACCGGCCGGCGGCCTGCTCGCGTTCGGCGCGCTCCTGCTCCTCGGGGTCCGGACGGCGGCCGTCCCCGACGTGGCCTTCCGGCTGCGGAACGCCGGCTCCGGCGCCCGGCCCGGCATTCGCCCCCGCGCCCGCTCCCCCGCCGACGGGGGCGGGGCCCTGGTCGGCGGGAGTCCGCGGACGGCCGGCGTCGGAGCCGTTCGGGTCGGAGCCGGCCTCGGGGCGGTCGTCGCCCAGCGGCGGCTTCCACAGGCTCACTTCGGGGGCCTTGACGACGTTCAGCGGCTTAGGCACGGTACGTCCCCCTGACGGTGCGGCCGATGTGCACCGGCCCGTGGTAGACGTTGCCTTCGTTGTTCGACGCATCACCCCCCACGTACACCCCGCCCGGCGCGTGCGGGGCCGCGAGGGTGTCGTCCGCCCCGCCCGGCACGGGGCCCGGCGGGCCGGCGGGCCGGTTGTCGGGCGGGCCGTCGGAGCCGGGCTCCTCCGGCCCCCCGTCGTCCGGCAGCGGTGCCGGCCGGGGCCGGCCGGGCAGCCGGACCCAGGCCGGCGTGGCGCCGTCCTTGAGGCGCAGCCGGGCCGGGGCGTAGTCCTCTGGGTCGACGAAACGGCCGCCGTGGCAGACCACCTCGCGGTAGAGCGAGTCGGAGACGACCACGACCAGGTCGGCCCGGTCCCGGTCGAGCAGCCGGCGGGCCGCCTCCGCGTCGGCGAGCCGGCAGGCGAGGTCGACGGCGTGGCCGCTGATGCCCTGGGCGTCGTGCGTCACCGGGCCGACGTGCAGGGCGATGCGCAGCCCCAGCCGCGTCGCCAACTCCGCGTTCAGCTGACGTAGTTGCTCATGCACCTCGGTGACCCAGACACCGAGGATCCGGGCCGGCGCGATGCCGGGGCCGAGGGCCGCCAGGATGCCGTCGCCCCGGTCCTCCCGGTGGACGGCGCCGGCCGGCACTGCGGCCTCGGTGAACGCCTGGTCGATCACGGCGTACAGCCGCCGGCGCATCCGGGTCTTGCTGGCGTCGTCGTAGGCGCCGGACCTCCGGACGTCCACGCTGACCACCAGCTTGTACACGGCGTCGACTGCGTGGTCGAGCACGGTCACCCCCGCGGTTGTCTTCGACATGCCGCCAGAATCCGGCGCCGCATGCCGGGTTGTCTGTGATGCTTTACATGCGGGCCGGAGTCCCTCCACACCGGTCCCAGGCGTTCGGGTCTCAGGTGTTCGGACGGCCCCCCGGTCCCGGCCCGTACGGCCCCTGGGCGAGCAGCAGGAGCGGGGCGGGGTCGAGGATCTCGACCATCCGGGTGCCGGTGCGCACCAGTCTCTGGTCGCGGAGCAGTTTCAGGGCCTTGGCCACCGCTTCGCGGGTGGCGCCGACGGTGGCCGCGAGGTCGTCCTGCGCCAGGTGCACGACGGCGGTCGAACCGCCGCAGGGGCCACGGGAGTCGGCCGTCCGGGCGGTGGCGCCGGTGGCGGAGAGCTCGACGAGGCGCCTGGCCAGGCGCTGGACCACGGTGAGCGAGGCGAAGGCCGAACGCTCGCGGTCGGACTCCCTGAGTCGCGAGGCGAGTTGGGACATCACCTGACTGCCGACCCGGGGGGTCTCGGCCAGGAACCGCCGGAACCGGTCGCCGGGGATCACGAGCGCCTGGACCGTGCCGAGCGCCTGTGCGGTCGCGCTGCGCGGCCGCTCGTCCAACGCGGCCAGCTCGCCCACCAGTTCGCCCGGGCCGCGCAGGCCGAGGACCAGCCGGGTGGCCCCGCGGTCGGTGGCCACGTAGACCATGGACCAGCCGGCCAGCACCAGGAGGACGTGGGTGGTGCGGTCCCCCTCGGAGACCAGGTGCCGCCCGGGAGCGTAGGTCTTCGGGGCTCCGAGTGCGAGAAACGCCTCATGGTCGTGCGCGCTCAGGGTACGGGCGAACGGCAGGTCATCGCCGAGCAGGCCCATGTCACCCCCCAAAGATCGTCAACGGCCTTGGTTCGGTCCGACGTTGGGAGATCGTAGACCTGCCGGAGGCGAACTTCGGCCAAAGCCGCCACAACGCACCCAAGATGGTGCGCAGGGGGTGAATGAGTCTCCTGGGACGCGCGGGGGAAGGGCCCCGGACCGCTCGCGGAGGCGCCGGCTCCGCAACCCCGGCGCCCTCACGGCGACATACCGGCGCGGCGGCGTACCGGCGCGGCGGCGTACCGGCCGCGCCGCGGCCCGCCGGGTTCAGGAGACCGGCGGCAGCAGGCGGTCGGTGACGATGCGGACGATCTCGCCCTGGTGGTGGGCCAGGTAGAAGTGGCCGCCGGGGAAGACGTGCAGGGCGGAGCCGCCGGTGGTGTGGTCGCGCCAGGACCCGGCCTCGTCGACGGTCGCCTTCTCGTCGCTGTCGCCGACCAGGGCGTCGACCGGGCAGGAGAGCGGCGGCCCCGGCCGGTAGCGGTAGGTCTCGACGGCCTTGTAGTCGGCGCGGACCGCGGGGAGGATCATCCGCAGCAGCTCCGGGTCCTGCAGGGCCCGCGGGTCGGTGCCGTCCAGCTTGCGGAGTTCCGCGACGATGCCGTCGACGCCCCGGAGGTGGACGTCCTCGTCCCGGTGCCGGGAGGGTGCGCGGCGGCCGGAGGCGAACAGGGCGACCGGCGGGGTGCCGAGGTCCTCCAGGCGCCGGGCGACCTCGAAGCCGACGACCGCGCCCATGCTGTGGCCGAACAGGGCGAGCGGCAGGTCGCGGTGGGGCAGCAGCGCCTCGGTGACCTGCTCGGCCAGCGCCTCGACGGTCTCGACGCAGGGTTCGTGGCGCCGGTCCTGCCGCCCCGGGTACTGGACCGCGAGGACCTCGATCCCGGCCGCCGTGGCGGCGGACATCGGGTACCAGTAGCTCGCCGACCCTCCCGCGTGGGGCAGGCAGACCAGGCGGACGCGGGCGTCCGGGGCCGGGTGGAAGCGGCGGATCCAGCTGTCGGCCGCGCCGTCGGTGAGCGTCATGGTGTTCCGGTGGTCCCTTCTGGACGGGGTCCTCGCCCCGCCGGCGGGTCCTCCCCACTCCGAGCCTGGTGCAGGCCGGACGGCCGGACAACCCCTCACCACCACCCCCCTTCTCCCGCGGCGGAGCCGGCCGGGACAAGGGCCCGTAGGGGAACCGTAGGGGTGCGGCCCCCGCGGACGGCTGGACGAGACTGCCACGGGATACCGAATGATGCGTCACCCCTCTCTGTTCTCCGGGAGCCCCCAGCCTCCCGTGCTGTTTCCGCGTGCCCAAGGAGCCGTTGACATGCCGCGTACCGAGCTGATCAGGCCGCTGCCCGAACTGCTGCGCTCCCAGGCCGCGTCGCTGCGCGACAAGCCGGCCTTCCGGGACGGCCGCCGGTCCGTGGGCTACGCCGAGCTGGAGCTCCGGACCGGACGGCTGGCCGGCCACCTGGCGGCCCTGGGCCTGGGCCGCGGCGGGCGGGTGGCGATCCACCTGGACGCCGGTGTCGAGGTGGTGGAGGCCTACCTGGCCGCCGTCCGGGCCGCCGGTGTCGCCGTCCCGGTCAACCCGCACTCCAGCGACGAGGAGCTGGCCCACATCCTGGACGACAGCGGCGCCGCCGTGGTCGTCACCGACACCCGCCATCTGGACCAGGTGCTGCGGCTGCGGGCCGACCGGCCCGGGCTGCTGGTGGTCGTCTCCGGTCCGACGGCGCAGGCGCCGCAGGGGCCGCAGGCGGCGCGGGACCTGCCGTCGTTCGAGGCGCTGGCCACCGTCGAGCCCCCCGTGCCGCCGCGCGACGACCTCGGCCTGGACGAGACCGCCTTCATGCTCTACACCTCGGGCTCCACCGGCGCCCCCAAGGGCGTGCTGTCGACCCAGCGCAGCTGCCTGTGGTCGGTGGCGTCCTGCTACGCGCCGCTGCTCGGGCTCTCCCGCGACGACCTGGTGCTCTGGCCGCTGCCGCTGTTCCACAGCCTGGCGCACATCGTCTGCGTGGTCGGTGTCACCGCGACCGGCGCGACCGCGCACATCATGCCGGGCTTCTCCGCGGACGAGGTGCTGGCCGAGCTGCGCGGCGACGCGTACACCTTCCTCGCCGGGGTGCCCGCCCTCTACCACCACCTGCTGCGGGAGGCCGACGCCGGCCGGCTGGACATGCCGCGGCTGCGGGTCTGCCTGTCGACCGGCGCGGTCACCTCGGCCTCGCTGGCCCGGGACTTCGAGGACGCGTTCGGCGTCCCGCTGCTCAACAGCTACGGCTCCACCGAGACCTGCGGCGCGATCGCGACCGAGGCGCCGGGCGCCGAGCGGGTCTCCGGCTCGTGCGGCCTGCCGGTCCCCGGCCTGGAGGTGCGGGTGGTCGACCCGGAGACCGGGATCGACACCGACCCCGGGACGGAGGGCGAGGTGTGGGTGCGCGGGCCGAGCCTGATGCAGGGCTACCACAACCGGCCGGAGGCCACCGCCGAGGCGCTGCGGGACGGCTGGTACCGGACCGGCGACCTGGCGGTCCGGGCGGCCGGCGGCCAGCTGACGATCAGCGGGCGGCGCAAGGAGCTGATCATCCGGGGCGGGGAGAACATCCACCCGGGCGAGATCGAGGACGTCGTCCGCACGGTGCCCGGCGTGCTGGACGTCGCCGTGGCGGGCCGGCCGGACGAGGTGCTCGGCGAGGTGCCGGTCGCGTTCGTGGTCGCCGCGCCGGAGGGCGTCGACGCCGAGCTGGTCTTCGCCGCCTGCGCCGAGCAGCTGTCCTGGTTCAAGGTGCCGCAGGAGGTCCGGGCGATCGCCGCCGTGCCGCGCACCGCCTCGGGCAAGGTCACCCGGCACCGGCTGTTCGACCAGCCCGGCACCCTGCTCGGCGCCCGGGGCGTCCGGCAGGAGTCGCTGTACCGGATGGACTGGGCGCCGCTGCCCGCCGGGCCCGTGGAGCCGGTGCGCGCCGCGCTGCTGGGGAGCCCGTCGGACGGAGCCGCCCGGCTGAACGGACCGGACGGCCTGAACGGAGCGGACGGACTGGACGGCCCGGACGGACTGGACGGCCTGGGCGGACCGGACGGCCTGGCGGTCGACCGCTACGCCGACCTGGCGGAGCTCACCGCGGCCGGTGCGCCCGAGGTCGTCTACCTGCCCTGGCCCGCCGCCGGCGCGGAGCCGGTCGCGGACGCGGCCCGGCGGACCGCCCGCGAGGCCGCCGAGCTGCTGACCCGCTGGCTCGCCGACGACCGGCTGCGGGAGACCCGCCTGGTGGTGCTGACCCGGGGCGCGCTGGCCGTGCACCCGGGCGAGGAGGTCCCGGGGCTGGCGCAGGCTCCGCTCTGGGGGCTGCTGCGCGCCGCGCAGACCGCGCACCCCGGCCGCTTCACCGTGGCCGACCTGGACGGCGAGTCCGCCTCCGCGGCCGCCCTGCCGGCCGGTCTGGCCACCGGCGAGCCGCAGTTCGCCGTCCGCGGCGGGGTGCTGCGGGCGCCCCGCCTGGTGCCGGTCACCGCCGCCGCGTCCGGCCGCCGCCTCGACGGCACCGTGCTGGTCACCGGCGCCGGCGGGACGGCCGCGGCCGCGATCGCCCGGCGGCTGGTCGCCGAGCATGGCGTCCGGCACCTGGTGCTGGCCTCCACCACCCCCGACTCGGCCGCGCTGGCCGTGGAGTTGAGCGAGTCCGGCGCGGAGGTCACCCTGGCCGCCTGCGACGCCGCCGACCGCGCGTCCGTCGCCGAGCTGCTCGCGGGCGTCCCGGCCGAGCACCCGCTCACCGCGGTGGTGCACGCGGCCGGCTCCCCCGGGCTGGCCGCCGGCGGGCAGGCCGACCGCTGGGTGCGGACCGGCGTCGACGGCGCGGTGGCCCTGCACGAGCTCACCGCCGGGCTCGACCTGACGGCCTTCCTGCTGGTCTCCTCCACCGGTGCCCTGCGGGGCGCGGACGACGGCGACCACGGCGGCTGCGCCGCGTTCCTGGACGCGCTGGCCCAGCACCGCCGCGCCACCGGCCGGCACGCCGTGTCGCTGGCCTGGGACACCATCGACCCGGGCGCCGTGTCCGACGCCGAGCTGGGTGCGCTGCTGGACTCCGCGCTGGGCGGCGCCGACACCCCCGTGGTCGCCACTCGGGACACCACCGGCGTCCTCTTCCGCGACCCGGCCGCCGCCGACGGCGCGGCGGACACCGTGTTCGCCGCCCGGCTGCGCGCGCTGCCCCGGGCGGAGGCCCGGCAGACGCTGCTCGGCCTGGTGCGGGCCGAGGCGGCCGGGGTGCTCGGCCGGGGCCTGCCGCGGACGATCGCGCCCGAGCGGGCCTTCAAGGACCTCGGGGTGGACTCCGCCTCGGCCGTCCGGCTGCGCAACCGGCTGCGGACCGCGCTCGGCCTGCGCCTCCCGGCGACCGTGGTCTTCGACCACCCCACCCCGGCCCGGCTGGCCGGCTTCCTGCTCGCCGAGCTCCTCGACGAGGCACCGGCACCGGCCGCCCCCGCCCGTCCGGCGGTGGCGGCGGACGAGGACCCGATCGCGATCGTCGCGATGAGCTGCCGCTACCCGGGCGGAGCCATCACTCCCGAGGCCCTGTGGCAGCTGGTCGCCGAGGGCCGGGACGCCGTCTCGGAGTTCCCGACGGACCGCGGCTGGGACACCGACGCCCTGTTCGGCGGCGCCCCCGGCTCGGTCGGCAGCTCCTCGGTCCGCGAGGGCGGATTCCTCTACGACAGCGCCGACTTCGACCCCGACTTCTTCGGCATCAGCCCGCGCGAGGCCCTCGCCATGGACCCGCAGCAGCGGCTGCTGCTGGAGACCTCCTGGGAGGCCATGGAACGGGCCGGGATCGACCCGGAGGCCCTGCGCGGCAGCCGGACCGGCGTGTTCACCGGCGTGATGTTCCACGACTACGCCAGCCGGCTGCCCCGGGTGCCCGAGGAGGTGGAGGGGTACCTCGGCACCGGCACCGCGGGCAGTGTCGCCTCCGGCCGGGTGTCGTACACCTTCGGCTTCGAGGGCCCGGCGATCACCGTGGACACCGCCTGCTCCTCCTCCCTGGTGGCCCTGCACCTGGCGGTCGCGGCCCTGCGGCGTGGGGAGTGCGACCTGGCCCTGGCGGGCGGCGTGGCGCTGATGGCGACGCCCGAGGTGTTCGTCGAGTTCAGCCGCCAGCGCGGCCTCGCCGAGGACGGGCGCTGCAAGTCCTTCGCCGCCTCCGCCGACGGCACCGGCTGGGCCGAGGGTGCGGGTGTGCTGCTGGTCGAGCGGCTGTCGGACGCCCGGCGCAACGGGCACCCGGTGCTGGCCCTGGTCCGCGGCACGGCGGTGAACCAGGACGGCGCGTCCAACGGCCTGACCGCCCCGAGCGGCCCGGCGCAGGAGCGGGTGATCCGCGAGGCGCTGGCCGCCGCGGGCCTGGCCCCGGCCGAGGTCGACGCGGTGGAGGCGCACGGCACCGGCACCCGGCTGGGCGACCCGATCGAGGCCAACGCGCTCCTCGCCACCTATGGCCAGGGCCGCGAACTTCCGCTGCTGCTCGGCTCGTTGAAGTCGAACATCGGGCACGCCCAGGCGGCCGCCGGGGTCGGCGGCATCATCAAGATGGTGCTGGCGATGCGGCACGGGGTGCTGCCGCGCACCCTGCACGTGGACGCGCCGACGCCGCACGTGGACTGGACGGCGGGCGCGGTCGAGCTGCTGACCGAGGACCGGGAGTGGCCGGAGACCGGCCGTCCCCGCCGGGCCGGCGTCTCCTCCTTCGGTGTCAGCGGCACCAACGCCCACGTCATCATCGAACAGCCGGACGCGGAAGAAGTCCCGGCGGGCGAGCCCGCCGCGCACGGCGTGCTGCCGCTGCTGCTGTCCGCGAAGTCGGCGGACGCCCTGCGCGCCCAGGCCGCGCTGCTCCAGGACTCCGAGGCCGCCCCGATCGACCTCGCCCACTCGCTGGCGACGACCCGCTCACTGTTCAACCACCGTGCGGTGGTGCTCGGTTCGGACCGTACCGAGCTGACCGAAGGCCTCCGGGCGCTCGCCGAGGGCACCGAGAGCGCCACCGTGCTGACCGGTACGGCGGACGCCACCGGCGGGACCGTCTTCGTGTTCCCCGGGCAGGGCTCCCAGTGGGTCGGCATGGCCGTCGAACTCCTCGACAGCGAGCCGGTGTTCGCCGCACGGATCGCCGAATGCGCCGACGCCCTGGCCGAGTTCACCGACTGGAAGCTCCTCGACGTCCTGCGCGGCGCCGAGGGCGCCCCCGGCTACGACCGGGTGGACGTCGTCCAGCCCGCCCTGTGGGCCGTCATGGTCTCCCTCGCCGCCCTCTGGCAGGCGTACGGCGTCCGGCCCGACGCCGTCATCGGCCACTCCCAGGGCGAGATCGCCGCCGCCACCGTCGCCGGCGCCCTCACCCTCCAGGACGGCGCCCGGGTCGTCGCCCTGCGCTCCCAGGCCATCACCGCCATCGCCGGAAACGGCGGCATGGTGTCGCTCTCCCAGTCCGCCGAGGACGCGCTCGCCACCATCGCGCCGTGGGCCGACCGCGTCTCCGTCGCGGCTGTCAACGGCCCCTCCTCCGCCGTCGTCGCCGGTGACGCCGACGCCCTGGACGAGCTGCTGCGGCGGTGCGCCGCCGACGGCACCCAGGCCCGCCGGATCAACGTCGACTACGCCTCGCACTCGGCCCACGTCGAGGCCCTGCGAGACGAGTTGCTCGACCTGCTCGCCCCCGTCACCCCGCGCGGCGCCGACATCCCGTTCTGGTCCACCGTCGACAGCCGCTGGCTGGACACCACGACGATGGACGCCGCCTACTGGTACCGCAACCTCCGCCAGACCGTCCGACTCGCCGACGCCACCCGCCAGTTGGCCGAGCAGGGACACGACCTCTTCATCGAGGTCAGCCCCCACCCCGTCCTCACCGGCGCCATCCAGGACACCCTCCACCACACCACCGCCCACACCCTCGGCACCCTGCGCCGCGACCACGGCGGCACCCGCCGCTTCCTCACCTCCCTCGCCGAAGCCCACGTCCACGGCGCCCCCGCCGACTTCACCCCGCTCCTCACCACCGGCCACCGCACCGACCTCCCCACCTACCCCTTCCAGCGCAACCGCTACTGGCTGGAGGCGGCCCCCGGCGCCTCGGACGTGACCGCCGTCGGCCTGGCCGCGGCCGACCACCCCATGCTCGGCGCGGCCGTCCCGCTCGCCGACGGGCACGGCCACCTGCTGACCGGCCTGATCTCGCGCACCACCCACCCGTGGCTGGCCGACCACACCGTCATGGGCACCACCCTGCTGCCCGGGACCGCCATGGTGGACCTGGCCGTCCGGGCCGGCGACGAGGTCGGCTGCGGCCGCCTCGACGAACTCACCCTGGAAGCCCCGCTGGTGCTGCCCGAGCAGGGCGCCGTCCAGGTCCAGGTGGTGGTCGGCGAGGCCGACGCCACCGGCGCCCGGCCGGTCGGCCTGCACTCGCGGCCGCAGGACGCCGCGGCCTCCCGGCCGTGGACCCGGCACGCCGCGGGCACCCTCTCCCCCGCCGCTCCCGCCGCCCCCGCGGACCTCACCCAGTGGCCGCCGGCCGGCGCCGAACCGCTGCCGGTCGAGGACCTGTACGAGCGGCTGCCCGCCGGGTACGGACCGGCGTTCCAGGGGGTCCGCGCGGCCTGGCGGCGCGGCGAGGAGGTGTTCAGCGAGGTCGTGCTGAGCGAAGAGGTCGCCGACCGGTCGGCCCGCTACGGGCTGCACCCCGCGCTGCTGGACGCCGCCCTGCACGCCATGGACCTCGGCGCCGTCCGGCACCGCGAGGAGTCCGCCGAGGGCCACCTGGCGTTCGCCTGGAGCGGGGTCTCGCTGCACGCCGCCGGCGCGACCGCCCTGCGGGTCCGGCTCTCCCCCGCCGGCCTGGACTCGGTCGCCCTGGAGGCCTCGGACGAGCACGGCGTGCCGGTAGTCTCGGTGGAGGGCCTGGCCGTCCGGCCGGTCTCCTCCGAGCAGCTGCGCGCGGTCCACGCCGGGCCCGACGGCGACTCGCTGTTCCGCGTCGACTGGACGGACCTGCCCGGGGCCGCCCCGGTCACCGGCCGCTACGCCCTGGTCGGCGAGGACGCCCTCGGCCTGGCCGCCGGGCTCACCGCGGCGGGCAGCACGGTGGACGCGTACCCCGACCTGGCCGCCCTCGCCGCCGCCGACGGCGCCGCCCCCGACACCGTCCTGCTGCCCCTCGCACCGGGCGCCGCACCGGAGTTGGTCCCCGCCGTGCGGGCGGCCACCCACGCGCTGCTGGGCCTGCTCCAGCAGTGGCTCGCCGAGGAACGCTTCGCCGAGAGCCGCCTGGTCGTGCTGACCCGGGGCGCGGTGGCCGGGGACGGCCCGGGCGACGGCCTGCCGGACCTGGTGACCGCCCCACTCTGGGGCCTGGTCCGCTCGGCGCAGTCCGAGCACCCGGACCGGATCGTCCTGGTCGACCTGGACGAGCAGGACGCCTCCTACCGCGCCCTGCCCGCCGCCCTGGCCGGCGACGAGCCGCAACTGCTGCTGCACGACGGCTCGGTACGGGCCGCGCGGCTCACCCGGGTCCGGCCCGCCGAGCAGGGCGCCCCGGCGCTCGACCCGAACGGGACGGCCCTGGTCACCGGGGCCACCGGCGGCCTCGGCGTGCTCGCCGCCCGCCACCTGGTCGCCGCCCACGGCGTCCGGCACCTGCTGCTGACCAGCCGCCGCGGCGAGGCCGCCGAGGGCGCCGCCGAACTCCTCGCCGAGCTGCGCGCGGCGGGCGCCGAGGTCACCCTGGCCGCCTGCGACGTCGCCGACCGCCGACAGCTCGCCGAGCTGCTCGCCGGCATCCCCGCCGAGCACCCGCTCACCGCCGTGGTGCACACCGCCGGCATCGTCGACGACGGCGTGATCGAGACGCTCACCGACGGGCAGTTCGACCGGGTGCTCGCGCCCAAGCTCTCCGGCGCGCTCAACCTGGCCGAGCTCACCCGCGACGCGGACCTGGCCGCCTTCGTGCTGTACTCCTCCGCCGCCGCCGTGTTCGGCGCCGGCGGGCAGGCCAACTACGCCGCCGCCAACGCCTTCCTCGACGCCTACGCCCGGCACCTGCGAGCCGAGGGCCGCCCGGCCGTCTCGCTGGCCTGGGGCCTGTGGGCGGAGCGCAACGGCATGGGCGGCCGGCTCACCGGCACCGACCTGCGCCGGATGGCCGGCGTCGGCACCGCGGCGCTCTCCGCCGAGGAGGGCCTCGCCCTGCTG
Source organism: Kitasatospora sp. SC0581 (assembly GCF_048159585.1). Taxonomy (NCBI): domain Bacteria; kingdom Bacillati; phylum Actinomycetota; class Actinomycetes; order Kitasatosporales; family Streptomycetaceae; genus Kitasatospora; species Kitasatospora sp. SC0581. Next base: position 803,576 of record NZ_JBLRWA010000001.1, read on the forward strand.
GACGCCGCCCGCGCGGCCGGCGAAGCGGCGCTGATGCCGATCCGGCTCGACCTGGCCGCCGTGCGCGCCCAGTCCGACGCCGTCCACCCGCTGCTGCGCGGCCTGGTCCGCACCCGCTCGGGCCGTCGGCGGCCGACCGACCGGGCCGGCGGCTCGGCCCTCGCCCAGCGGCTGGCCGGGCTGACCGGGCCCGAGTGCGACCGGGAGCTGCTGGACCTCGTCCGCGCCACCGCCGGAACGGTGCTCGGGTACCCGGCCGGCACGGCCGTGGACCCCGAACGGACCTTCAAGGAGCTGGGCTTCGACTCGCTCACCGCGGTCGAGCTCCGCAACCGCCTGCACGGCTCGACGGGCCTGCGCCTGCCCGCCACGCTGATCTTCAACTACCCGACCCCGAAGGCCCTGGCCGGCCACCTGCGCGAGCAGGTGCTCGGCGACCGGCTCCCGACCGCCGCACCGGCCGCGGCCACCACCGCGGCGGCCCGGGACGACGACCCGATCGCGATCGTCGGCATGGGCTGCCGCTTCCCGGGCGGGGTGCGCACCCCGGAGGACCTGTGGGAACTGGTCCTCGCCGGGCGCGACGCGGTCGGCGCCCTGCCGACCGACCGCGGCTGGGACCTCGACGGGCTCTACGACCCCGACCCCGACCGGGTCGGCACCTCGTACACTCGCGAGGGCGGATTCCTGTACGACGTCGCCGAGTTCGACGCGGCGTTCTTCGGGATCAGCCCGCGCGAGGCGCACGCCATGGACCCGCAGCAGCGGCTGCTGCTGGAGACCTCCTGGGAGGCCTTCGAGCGGGCCGGCGTCGACCCGGTGTCCGTCCGGGGCGGGCAGGTCGGCGTGTTCGTCGGCACCCACGGCCAGGACTACGGCACCCTGCTGGCCGCCGCTCCGCCCGGCAACGAGGGCTACCTGGTCACCGGCAACGCGGCCAGCGTGGTCTCCGGCCGGATCTCCTACGCGCTCGGCCTGGAAGGGCCGGCCGTGACCATCGACACCGCCTGCTCCTCCTCCCTGGTGGCGCTCCACCTCGCCGTCCAGGCGCTGCGCGCCGGCGAGTGCTCGATGGCGCTCGCGGCCGGTGCCGCCGTGATGGCCACCCCCGAGGGCCTGGTGGCGTTCAGCCGCCAGCGCGGCCTCGCCGAGGACGGGCGCTGCAAGGCCTTCGCCGCCTCCGCCGACGGCTTCGGCATGGCCGAGGGCGTGGGCGTGCTGCTGGTCGAGCGGCTGTCGGACGCCCGCCGCAACGGGCACCCGGTGCTGGCGGTCGTCCGGGCCACCGCGATCAACCAGGACGGCGCCTCCAACGGGCTCACCGCCCCCAACGGCCCGGCCCAGGAGCGGGTGATCCGCCAGGCCCTGGCCACCGCCGGCCTCACCGCCGCCGACGTGGACGCCGTCGAGGCGCACGGCACCGGCACCCGGCTCGGCGACCCGATCGAGGCCAACGCCCTCCTCGCCACCTACGGCCAGGACCGCGAACTGCCGCTCCAGCTCGGCTCGGTGAAGTCCAACCTCGGCCACACCCAGAGCGCGGCGGGCGCGGCGGGCATCATCAAGATGGTGCTGGCGATGCGCCACGGGGTGCTGCCCCGGACCCTGCACGTGGACGAGCCGACGCCGCACGTCGACTGGTCGGCGGGCGCGGTGGAGCTGCTGACCGAGGAGCGGGAGTGGCCGGAGACCGGCCGTCCGCGCCGGGCCGGTGTCTCCTCCTTCGGCGTCAGCGGCACCAACGCGCACGTCATCCTCGAACAGCCCTCCCCGGAGGCCCCGGCGGGCGAACCGACGGCGCACGGCGTGCTGCCGCTGCTGCTGTCCGCGAAGTCGGCGGACGCCCTGCGCGCCCAGGCCGCGCTGCTCCAGGAGTCCGAGGCCGCCCCGCTCGACCTCGCCCACTCGCTGGCGACGACCCGCTCGCTGTTCAACCACCGTGCGGTGGTGCTGGGTTCGGACCGCACCGAGCTGACCGAAGGCCTCCGGGCACTCGCCGAGGGCGCCGAGAGCGCCACCGTGGTCGAGGGCACCGTCTCCACCACCGGACGCACGGTGTTCGTGTTCCCCGGGCAGGGCTCGCAGTGGGCCGGCATGGCCGTCGAACTCCTCGACACCGAGCCGGTGTTCGCCGCACGGATCACCGAATGCGCCGACGCCCTCGCCGAGTTCACCGACTGGAACCTCATCGACGTCCTGCGCGGCGCCGACGGCGCACCCGGCTACGACCGGGTCGACGTCGTCCAGCCCGCCCTCTGGGCCGTCATGGTCTCCCTCGCCGCCCTCTGGCAGGCCCACGGAATCCACCCCGACGCCGTCATCGGCCACTCCCAGGGCGAGATCGCCGCCGCCACCGTCGCCGGCGCCCTCTCCCTCCAGGACGGCGCCCGGGTCGTGGCCCTGCGCTCCCAGGCCATCACCGCCATCGCCGGAAACGGCGGCATGGTCTCCGTCGCCCTCCCGGCCGAGGACATCGACCTCACCCCCTGGCAGGAGCGCATCTCCGTCGCCGCCGTCAACGGCCCCTCCTCGGCGGTCGTCGCCGGGGACGCCGACGCCCTCGACGAACTCGTCGAGCGCTTCACGGCGGACGGCATCCGTGCCCGCCGGGTCGCCGTGGACTACGCCTCGCACTCCGCCCACGTCGAGGCCCTGCAGACCGAGTTGCTCGACCTGCTCGCCCCCGTCACCCCGCACGGCGCCGACATCCCGTTCTGGTCCACCGTCGACAGCCGCTGGCTGGACACCACGACGATGGACGCCGCGTACTGGTACCGCAACCTCCGCCAGACCGTCCGACTCGCCGACGCCACCCGCCAGTTGGCCGAACAGGGCCACGACCTCTTCATCGAGGTCAGCCCCCACCCCGTCCTCACCGGCGCCATCCAGGACACCCTCCACCACACCACCGCCCACACCCTCGGCACCCTGCGCCGCGACCACGGCGGCACCCGCCGCTTCCTCACCTCCCTCGCCGAAGCCCACGTCCACGGCGCCCCCGCCGACTTCACCCCGCTCCTCACCACCGGCCACCGCACCGACCTCCCCACCTACCCCTTCCAGCGCAACCGCTACTGGCTGGACACCGTGGCCGGTGCGGCCGCCGTCACCACGGCGGGCCTCACCGCCCCCGAGCACCCCATGCTCGGCGCGGCCGTGCCACTCGCGGACGGGCACGGCCACCTGCTGACCGGGCTGCTCTCCCGGCACAGCACGCCGTGGCTGGCCGACCACACCGTGATGGGCGCGACCCTGCTGCCCGGAACGGCGTTCCTGGAGCTGGCCGTCCGGGCCGGCGACGAGGTCGGCTGCGGCCGCCTCGACGAACTCACCCTGGAAGCCCCGCTGGTCCTGCCCGAGCGCGGTGGCGTCCGGCTCCAGGTCCTGGTCGGCGCGGAGCAGGACGGCCTCCGTCCGCTGCGGATCGACTCCCGCCCGGCCGACGCCGCCGAGGACGAGCCGTGGACCCGGCACGCCTCGGGCACGCTCTCCGCGGCCACCGACGCGGCCACCGACGCGGCGGCCGACACGACAGCCGACGAGTCCGCCGCGGACCTCACCGCCTGGCCGCCGGCCGGCGCGACCCCGCTGGACGTCACCGACGCCTACCAGCGGCTCGCCGACGCCGGGGTGGACTACGGCCCGGCCTTCCAGGGCCTGCGGGCCGCCTGGCAGCACGGCGACCAGGTCTACGCCGAGGTCGCCCTGCCCGCCACCGAGCAGGCCGCGGCCGCCCGCTACGGGCTGCACCCGGCGCTGCTGGACGCCGCCCTGCACGCGATGGGCCTGGTGCCGGACGCCGAGCAGGGCAGGCTCGCCTTCTCCTGGGGCGGGATCCGGCTGCACGCGAGCGGCGCGACCGCGCTGCGCGTCCGGCTGGCCCGGACGGCTCCGGAGACCCTGTCGCTGACCGTCGCGGACCTCGGCGGCGCGCCCGTCGCCTCGGTGGACTCGCTGCTGCTGCGGCCCGTCTCCGCCGAGCGGCTGCGCACCGCCGACCGGGCCGTGCGCGAGTCGCTGCTGCGGATCGAGTGGCTGCCGGTGCCGGCCGGCGACCCGGCCGCCCGCTCCTGGACGCTCCTCGGCACCGACCGCACCGACAGCACGGACAGCACGGACAGCGCCGACCGCACGGACTGCCTGGCCGCCCTGGCCGAGCTGGGCTCGGCGGTGGACGCCGGCGCGGCCGTGCCCGACGTGGTCGCGGTGGAACTCGCCCCGTACCAGGGGTCCGAGGCGACAGAGGAGCTGGCCGCCGCGGTCGGCGCGACGACCGTACGGGTGCTGCGCCTCGTCCAGGAGTGGCTGGTGGACCCGCGGTTCGCCGAGGCCCGGCTGGCCGTACTGACCCGCGGCGCGGTCGCCACCGGGGAGGGTGCGCCCGATCCGGTCCTGGCCGCCGTGTGGGGCCTGGTCCGCTCCGCGCAGTCGGAGAACCCGGACCGGCTGGTCCTGGTCGACCACGACGGAGGTGAACTGCCGCTGGCCGCCCTGCCGGTGGACACCGAGCCGCAGCTGGCCGTCCGGCGGGGCGCCCTGCTCGCCCCGCGCCTGGCCAAGGCGCCGACCGCCGCCGGGAAGCCGGCTGATGGTGCGCAGGCCCCGCTGGACGTCTCCGGGACCGTCCTGGTCACCGGCGCGATCGGCGGCCTGGGCGAGCTGACCGCCCGCCACCTGGTCGCCGCCCACGGCGCCCGGCACCTGCTGCTGACCAGCCGGCGCGGCCCGGCGGCCGAGGGCGCCGCCGAACTCCTCACCGAGCTGCGCGCGACGGGCGCCGAGGTCACCCTGGCCGCCTGCGACGTCGCCGACCGCCGGCAGCTCGCCGAGCTGCTCGCCGCCGTCCCCGCCGAGCGCCCGCTCACCGCCGTGGTGCACACCGCGGGCGTGGTGGACGACGGAACCGTCCTCTCCCTCTCCCCCGAGCAGTTCGACCGGGTGCTCGCACCCAAGGTCACCGGCGCGCTCAACCTGCACGAACTGGCGGGCGACGTCGGCGGGTTCGTCCTCTTCTCGGCCGCGGCCGGTGTGCTCGGCAACCCCGGGCAGGCCAACTACGCCGCCGCCAACTGCTTCCTGGACGCGCTGGCGCAGCGCCGCCGCGCCCAGGGCCGGCCGGCCGTCTCGATGGCCTGGGGCCTGTGGCAGGAGCGGTCCGGCATGGCCGGACGCCTCGTCGACGCCGACCTGGAGCGGATCGTGCGGGGCGGCGCGGTGCCGATGAGCGCCGAGACCGGACTGGCCCTGTTCGACGCGGCCGTGGCCTCGGGCGAGGCGGTGCTGGTGCCGATCCAGCTGGACCGGGCCCACCTGCGCGGCCGGGCGGCCACCGTCCCCGCGCTGCTGCGCGGCCTGGCCTCCGGTGGCCCGGGCCGGCGCACGGCCGGTGCCCCGGACGCCGCTCCGGCGGGCGGTCTGGCCGGGCGCCTGGCCGGGCTCTCCGGCGAGGACCGCCGGCGGACCGTGCTGGACCTGGTCCGCGGCCACGTCGCCGCGGTGCTCGGGCACGACTCGGGCGACGCCGTGGAGGAGGAGAAGGCGCTCAAGGAGCTGGGCTTCGACTCGCTGACCGCGGTGGAGCTGCGCAACCGGCTCAACTCCGCGACCGGGCTGCGCCTTCCGGCGACCCTGGTGTTCAACCACCCGACGCCGCGCGCGCTCGCCGCGCACCTGGTCGAGGAGCTGCTCGGCGCGGACGCGGACGACTCCGCCCCGGCCCCGGCGGCGGTGGCGGTCACGGCCGACCCCGACGAGCCGATCGCGATCGTCGCGATGAGCTGCCGCTTCCCCGGGGGGATCGCCACCCCGGAGGCACTGTGGGAGGTGCTCGCCGAGGGCGGTTCGGTGCTCTCGGAGTTCCCGGCCGACCGCGGCTGGGACCTGGAGGGCATCTACCACCCCGAGCCGGGCACCCCGGGCCGCACCTACACCCGGACCGGCGGCTTCCTGACCGACGTGGCCGGGTTCGACCCGGCGTTCTTCGGGATCAACCGCCGTGAGGCGCTGGCGATGGACCCGCAGCAGCGCCTGCTGCTGGAGACCTCCTGGGAGGCCTTCGAGCGGGCCGGGATCGACCCGCTCGGCCTGCGCGGCAGCCGGACCGGCGTGTACGCGGGCATGGTCTACCACGACTACGCGACCTGGGTTCAGGACGTGCCCGAGGAGGTCGACGGCTACCTCGGCAACGGCAGCGCGGCCAGCGTGGCCACCGGCCGGGTGGCGTACGCGCTGGGCCTGGAGGGCCCGGCCGTCACCGTGGACACCGCCTGCTCCTCCTCGCTGGTGGCGCTGCACTTCGCGGCGGCCGCGCTGCGGCGCGGCGAGTGCGACCTGGCGCTGGCCGGCGGCGTGACCGTGATGTCCACGCCGAAGCTGCTGATCGAGTTCGCCCGCCAGCGCGGCCTCGCCGAGGACGGCCGCTGCAAGGCCTTCGCGGCCGGCGCCGACGGCACCGGGTTCTCCGAGGGCATCGGCATGCTGCTGGTCGAGCGGCTGTCGGACGCCCGCCGCAACGGGCACCCCGTGCTGGCGGTGCTGCGCGGCAGCGCCGTCAACCAGGACGGCGCCTCCAACGGGCTCACCGCCCCGAACGGCACCGCGCAGGAGCGGGTGATCCGCCAGGCGCTGGCCGCCGCCGGTCTCGCCGCGGGCGAGGTCGACGTGGTGGAGGCGCACGGCACGGGCACCAAGCTGGGCGACCCGATCGAGGCCCAGGCACTGCTGGCCACTTACGGCCAGGATCGCGAACTGCCGCTGCTGCTCGGCTCGGTGAAGTCCAACCTCGGCCACACCCAGGCCGCGGCGGGCGTCGCCGGGGTGATCAAGACGGTGCTCGCGATGCGCAACGGCGTCCTGCCGGGCACCCTGCACGTCGACGAGCCCTCGCCGCACGTGGACTGGACGGCCGGAGCGGTCGAGCTGGCCACCGCGACGCGGGACTGGCCGGAGACCGGCCGCCCGCGCCGGGCCGGCGTCTCCTCCTTCGGCATCAGCGGCACCAACGCCCACCTCGTCCTGGAGCAGGGCGACCCGGCGCCGACGGCCCCCGAGCGGAGCCACGAGGGCCCGGCCGTAAGGCCGTTGGTGCTCGCCGGCCGGTCCGAGGAGGCGCTGCGCGGCCAGGCCGGGCGGCTGCTGGAGCTGGTCGAGGAGCGGCCGGAGCTGCACCCGGCCGACCTCGGGCTCTCCCTGGCCACCACGCGCTCGCAGTTCCCGCACCGGGGTGCCGTGGTCGCCGCGGACCGGGACGGCCTGCTGACCGGGCTGCGGGCCCTGGCCGCCGGGACGCCGCAGGCGCCCGGTGTGCTGAGGGCGGTGGCGGCCTCCGGCCGGACGGCCTTCCTGTTCACCGGCCAGGGCGCCCAACGCACCGGCATGGGAAGCGAGTTGTGCGCGGCATACCCGGCTTTCGCGGCGGCGTTCGACGAGGTCTGCGCCGAACTGGACCGCCACCTGGAGCGCCCGCTGCGCGAGGTGATCGCCGAGGGCGGCGAACTCCTGGACCGTACGGGCTGGACCCAGCCCGCCCTGTTCGCCGTCGAAGTGGCGCTCTACCGCCTGGTCGAATCCTGGGGCGTCCGGCCGCACTTCCTGGCCGGCCACTCGATCGGCGAGGTCGCCGCCTTCCACGTGGCCGGGGTGCTGTCCCTCCCGGACGCCGCCCGCCTCATCACCGCCCGCGCCCGTCTGATGGAGCACCTCCCCTCCGGCGGCGCCATGGTGGCCCTGCGCGCCACCGAGGACGAGGTCCTGCCGCTGCTCACCGAGCGGGTCTCGATCGCCGCCGTCAACGGCCCCCGCTCCCTGGTCATCGCCGGTGACGCCACCGAAGTCCGGGCCGTCGCCGCACAGTTCGACAAGGCCCGCGAGCTGCGCGTCAGCCACGCCTTCCACTCCCCGCTCATGGAACCGATGCTCGACGCGTTCCGCGACGTCCTCGCCGAACTCACCTACCACGCCCCCGCCATCCCGATCGTCTCCACCCTCACCGGCCGACCCGCCACCACCGACCAGCTCACCGACCCCGACTACTGGATCCGCCACGCCCGCCACACCGTCCGCTTCCACGACGCCGTGGAGACGCTGCTGGCGGAGGGCGTCACCACCTTCCTGGAGCTCGGCCCCGACGGCGTGCTCACCGCCATGGGCCAGGAGTTCCTGGACGGCACGGCGGCCGGCGGCCGGGCGGCCCTGGTCGCCGCGCAACGCCGGGACCGCTCCGAGGAGTTCGCCCTGGCGTCCGCGCTGGCCGCGCTGCACCTGCGCGGCGTGCCGGTGGACTGGACGGCGTTCCACGCGGACGGCCACAGGGTCGACCTGCCGACCTACGCCTTCCAGCGCGGGCGGTACTGGCTGGACGTCGTCCAGCCGAAGGCCGGGGCCGGGACGGCCGACCCGCTGGACGCCTCCTTCTGGGCGGCCGTCGAGCAGCAGGACGAGGCCTCGCTGGCCGCCGTCCTGCGGTTGGAGGGCGACGGCGGGAACCTCCCGTCCGAACTGCGGGCCGCGCTGCCGCTGCTCGCCGCCTGGCGGCGCGCCGCCAGGGCGGACGCCCCCGCGCCGCGGCCGGCCGACGCGCAGGACGCCGACGCGCCGGGCACCGGTGAGCGGCCAGACCGGTCCGCCGGGCTGCGGGAGCGGCTCGCCGGACTCACCGAGCCGGAGCGCGACGAGCTGCTGCTGGAGCTGGTCGAGGAGTGCGTCGCCGGCGTGCTCGGCGAGGCCCCGCACAGCGGCCTCGACCCCGAGTGCGGCTTCCTGGAGCAGGGCTTCGACTCCCTGACCGCGGTCGAGCTGCGCAAGCTGCTCACCGACGCCACCGGTCTGCGCCTGAGCAGCACGCTGATCTTCGACTACCCGACCCCCGCCGCCCTCGCCAAGCAGCTGCGCACGGCGCTGGACCCGGAGCTGCCGGGCGTCGGCCCGGCCGCGGGCGACGGCGCCGGGGCGACCGGCACCGCCGAGGCGGTCGGCGACGAGCTGATCGACGACATGGATCTGGCCGAGCTGCTCCGCCTGGCCCGCGACAACTCCTAGGCGGCCCCGGTGATCCGCGCCGAGTACCCGGCGCGGATCACCGCCCCCCTAGCCCCGACCTGAGCTTGATGTACGGAGATTTGTGATGAACGCAGCACCCCAGGAAGTCGTCGCGGCACTCCGGGATTCCCTCAAGGAGATCCAGCGGCTGCGCCGGGAGAACCGGCAGCTGGTGGACGCCGGCCGCGAGCCGATCGCGATCGTCGGCATGGCCTGCCGCTACCCCGGCGAGGTGACCTCGCCCGAGGAGCTCTGGCAGCTGGTCGACGGGGGTGTGGACGCGATCTCCGGCTTCCCGGTCAACCGGGGCTGGGACGTCGAGGCGCTGTACGACCCCGACCCGCGGACGCCGGGCACCAGCTACGTCCGCGAGGGCGGCTTCCTGCACCGGGCCGACGAGTTCGACCCGGCGTTCTTCGGGATCAGCCCGCGCGAGGCGCTGGCCATGGACCCGCAGCAGCGGCTGCTGCTGGAGACCTCCTGGGAGGCCTTCGAGCGGGCCGGGATCGCGCCGACCTCGGTGCGCGGCAGCCGGGTCGGGGTGTTCGCCGGTATCGCGACCGCCGACTACGCGGCCCGCTTCCAGTCCGTTCCCGAGGAGGTGGAGGGCTACCTGGGCAACGGCAGCGCCGGCAGCGTGGCCTCCGGCCGGGTGGCGTACGCGCTGGGCCTGGAGGGCCCGGCCGTCACCGTGGACACCGCCTGCTCCTCCTCGCTGGTCGCCCTGCACCTGGCGGGCCAGGCCCTGCGCTCCGGCGAGTGCTCGCTGGCCCTGGCCGGCGGCGTCACGGTGCTCTCGACCCCGGCCGGCTTCGTGGAGTTCAGCCGCCAGCGCGGGCTGGCGCCGGACGGCCGCTGCAAGTCCTTCGCCGCCGCCGCGGACGGCACGGCCTGGGGCGAGGGCGTCGGCATGCTGCTGCTGGAGCGGCTCTCCGACGCCCGGCGCAACGGGCACCCGGTGCTGGCGCTGGTCCGCGGCTCGGGCATCAACCAGGACGGTGCGAGCAGCGGGCTGACCGCGCCGAACGGTCCCGCCCAGCAGCGGGTGATCCGGCAGGCGCTGGAGAGCGCCGGGCTGGCGGCCGACGAGGTGGACGTGGTGGAGGCGCACGGCACCGGCACCACCCTCGGCGACCCGATCGAGGCCCAGGCGCTGCTGGCCGCCTACGGCCAGGACCGCGAACGGCCGCTGCTGCTGGGCTCGTTGAAGTCCAACATCGGCCACACCCAGGCCGCCGCCGGGGTCGGCGGCATCATCAAGATGGTCGAGGCGATGCGCCGGGGCACCGTCCCGCGCACCCTGCACGTGGACGAGCCGACGCCCGAGGTGGACTGGACGGCCGGGTCGGTCGAGCTGGTCACCGAGGCCCGGGACTGGCCGGAGACCGGCCGCCCGCGCCGGGCCGGCGTCTCCTCCTTCGGCGTCAGCGGCACCAACGCCCACGTCATCGTCGAGCAGGCGCCGGAGGCCCCGGCCGACCCGGAGGCCGAGGCGCGGGCCGGTACGGCGCCCGCGCTCGCCCCGCACCTGCTGTCGGCGAAGACCGTCCCCGCGCTGCGGGAGCAGGCCGCCCGGCTGCGCGCCCGGCTGGACGCGGACCCCGGGCTGGACCTCACCGACCTGGCCTACTCGCTGGCCACCGGCCGCGCGCGGTTCGCCCACCGGGCCGCCGTGGTCGCCGCGGACCGCGCCGAACTCGCCGCCGGACTGGCCGCGGTGGCCGAGGGCGACGGGATCACCGCGACGACGACCGGCAAGACCGCGTTCCTGTTCACCGGCCAGGGCGCCCAACGCACCGGCATGGGAAGCGAGTTGTGCGCGGCGTACCCCGTGTTCGCGGCGGCGTTCGACGAGGTCTGCGCCGAGCTGGACCGCCACCTGGAGCGGCCACTGCGCGAGGTGATCGCCGAGGGCGGCGAACTCCTGGACCGTACGGGCTGGACCCAGCCCGCCCTGTTCGCCGTCGAGGTCGCCCTCTACCGCCTGGTCGAATCCTGGGGCGTCCGGCCGCACTTCCTGGCCGGCCACTCGATCGGCGAGGTCGCGGCCTTCCACGTGGCCGGCGTGCTGTCCCTTCCGGACGCCGCCCGCCTCATCACCGCCCGCGCCCGTCTGATGGACCACCTCCCCACCGGCGGCGCCATGGTGGCGCTCCGGGCCACGGAGGACGAGGTCCTGCCCCTGCTCACCGAGCGGGTCTCGATCGCCGCCGTCAACGGCCCCCGCTCCCTCGTCATCGCCGGTGACACCGCCGAAGTCCGGGCCGTCGCCGCACAGTTCGACAAGGCCCGCGACCTGCGCGTCAGCCACGCCTTCCACTCCCCGCTCATGGAACCGATGCTCGACGAGTTCCGCGACGTCCTCACCGAGCTCACCTACCACGCCCCCGCCGTCCCGATCGTCTCCACCCTCACCGGCGAACCCGCCACCACCGGGCAACTCACCGACCCCGACTACTGGATCCGCCACGCCCGCCACACCGTCCGCTTCCACGACGCCGTGGAGACGCTCCGGGCGAAGGGCGTCACCACCTTCCTGGAGCTCGGCCCCGACGCCGTGCTCACCGCCATGGGCCGGGACCACGGCGACGACGCCGACGAGGCCTTCGTGCCGGTGCTGCGGCGCGACCGGGCCGAGGTGCGGACCGCCGTGTCCGCCGTGGCGGCGCTGCACGGGCGCGGGGTGCGGGCCGACTGGGCGGCGTTCTTCGCCGGTTCCGGCGCGCGCCGGGTCGACCTGCCCACCTACGCCTTCCAGCGCCGCCGCTTCTGGCTGGACGCCGCGCCCGTCGCGGGCGCCGCCGACCCGGCGGACGCCTCCTTCTGGGCCGCCGTCGAGCAGCAGGACCTGGCCGCCCTCGGTTCGAGCCTCCGGCTGGCCGAGGAGGAGCAGCGCTCGCTGGGCGACCTGCTGCCCGCGCTCTCCTCCTGGCGGCGCGAGCGCCAGGACCGTTCGCTGCTGGACTCCTGGCGCTACCGCGTCGAGTGGCAGCGGCTCGCCGACCCGGCCGCCCCGCCCGGGCTCTCCGGCGACTGGCTGGCCGTCCTGCCGGCCGGCTGGACGGAGGAGGGCACCGGCGGCGCGCTGTCCGCGCTGCGGGCCCGCGGCGCGCGGCTGCTGACCGTCGCGGCGGCCGAGGGCGAGGACCGCGCCGGGCTGGCCGCCCGGCTGCGGGCCGCCGCCGGGGAGCGGCAGCCGGACGGCGTGCTCTCCCTGCTGGCCCTGGACGAGCGGGAGGCGCGGCCCGGGGTGCCGGCCGCGCTGCCCGACACCGTGCTGCTGCTGAACGCCCTGGACGAGGCCGGGCTGGACGCGCCGCTGTGGTGCGCGACCCGGGGCGCGGTGGCGGCCGGGACGGGCGACCGGGTCAGCCCCGCGCAGGCGCAGCTGTGGGGCCTGGGCCGGGTGGCGGCACTGGAGTGCCCGGTGCGCTGGGGCGGCCTGGTCGATCTGCCGGAGACGGTGGACGGCAAGGCGGCCGACCGGCTGGCCGCGGTACTGGCGGGCGGGTCCGGCGAGGACCAGGCCGCCGTCCGGGCGGACGGGCTGTACGCGCGCCGCCTGGTCCGGGCGGCCGGTGGCGCGGCGGGCCGCGAGTGGCGGCCGCGCGGCACCGTCCTGGTGACCGGCGGTACCGGCGCGCTGGGGGCCCGGATCGGGCGCTGGCTGGCCGCGAACGGCGCGGAGCACGTGGTGCTGACCGGCCGTCGGGGCGGTGCGGCCGCCGGGGCCGCCGCCCTGGAGGCCGAGCTGTCCGGGCTGGGCGCCCGGGTCACGGTGGCGGCCTGCGACGTCGCGGACCGCGCGGCGCTGGCCGGGCTGCTGGACGGGCTCGGCCCGCTGAGCGCCGTGGTGCACGCGGCCGGCTCGGGGGCGATGGGGCCGCTGCGCGAGCTCGACGCGGACGCGCTGGCCGCGTCCGGCGCCGCCAAGGTGACCGGAGCGGCGCACCTGGACGAGCTGTTGGACGGGCAGGAGCTGGACGCCTTCGTGCTGATGTCCTCCGTCGCCGGGGCCTGGGGCGGCGGCGGCCAGGCCGCGTACGGCGCGGCGAACGCGTTCCTGGACGCGCTGGCCGAGCAGCGCCGGGCGCGCGGCCTGACGGCCACCTCGGTGGCCTGGGGCCCGTGGGCCGGGGAGGGCATGTCGGCCGGTCAGGAGGGACCGCTGCGGCGGATGGGCCTCGGCGCGCTGGCGCCGGACCTCGCGGTCGCGGCCCTGCGGCAGGCGCTGGACCTGGACGACACGGCCGTGACCGTCACCGAGGTCGACTGGTCGCGCTTCCACCCCGGTTTCACCGCCGTCCGGCCGAGCCCGCTGCTGGGCGCGCTGGCCGAGGTGCGGGAGCTGGAGCGCGCCGAGGAGCGGCCCGCGCCCGCCGACGACGCCGCCTCGACGCTGCGCTCCGCCCTCGCCGGCCTGCCGGTCGCCGAGCGCTCCCGTTCCCTGGTGGAGCTGGTGAGCGGCCTGGCGGCGGAGGTCCTGGGCCACCCCACGGCCGACGGGATCGAGGTGGTCCGCCCGTTCCAGGAGCAGGGCTTCGACTCGCTGACGGCGGTGGAGCTGCGCGACCGGCTCGCCCGGTCGACCGGGGTGCGGCTGCCGAGCACCCTGCTGTTCGACCACCCGACCCCGGAGGCGGTGGCCGCCCGGCTGCTCGGCGAACTGCTCGGCGAGGACGGCTCGGCGGCCGCCCCCACCGCCGGTCCGGTGGACGCCGGGGAGCCGATCGCGATCATCGGGATGAGCTGCCGCTACCCCGGCGGGGTCGGCTCGCCCGAGGAGCTGTGGCAGTTGGTCGCCCAGGGCCGGGACGCCGTCGGCGGCTTCCCGCAGGACCGCGGCTGGGACACCGCCGCGCTGTTCAGCGACGACCCCGAGCAGCCCGGCACCTGCTACGCCTCCGAGGGCGGGTTCCTGTACGACGCGGCCGGGTTCGACGCGGCGTTCTTCGGGATCAACCCGCGCGAGGCGCTGGCGACGGACCCGCAGCAGCGGCTGCTGCTGGAGACCTCCTGGGAGGCCTTCGAGCACGCGGGCGTGGACCCGCTGTCGGCGCGGGGCAGCCGGACGGGCGTCTTCACCGGCATCTCGTACCACGACTACGCGGCCCGCTTCAGCACCGTCCCGGAGGAGGTGGAGGGCTATCTGGGCAACGGCAGTTCGGCCAGCGTCGCCTCCGGCCGGATCGCCTACACCCTCGGCCTGGAGGGCCCGGCGGTGTCCGTGGACACGGCCTGCTCCTCCTCGCTGGTGGCGCTGCACCTGGCGGGCCAGGCGCTGCGCTCCGGCGAGTGCTCGCTGGCCCTGGCCGGCGGCGTCGCGGTGATGTCGACGCCGGGTTCGTTCATCGAGTTCAGCCGCCAGCGCGGGCTGGCGCCGGACGGGCGCTGCAAGGCGTTCGCCGAGGCGGCGGACGGCACCGGCTGGGGCGAGGGCGTCGGCATGCTGCTGCTGGAGCGGCTCTCGGACGCCCGCCGCAACGGGCACCCGGTACTGGCGGTGCTGCGCGGCAGCGCCGTCAACCAGGACGGCGCGTCCAACGGGCTGACAGCCCCCAACGGCCCCTCCCAGGAGCGGGTGATCCGCCAGGCCCTCGACCGGGCCGGGCTGGCCGCCGCCGAGGTCGACGTGGTGGAGGCGCACGGCACGGGCACGAAGCTGGGCGACCCGATCGAGGCGCAGGCGCTGCTGGCCGCCTACGGCCAGGACCGCGAACGGCCGCTGCTGCTGGGCTCGTTGAAGTCCAACATCGGCCACACCCAGGCCGCCGCCGGGGTCGGCGGCGTGATCAAGATGGTCGAGGCGATGCGCCGGGGCACCGTCCCGCGCACCCTGCACGTGGACGCGCCGTCCTCGCAGGTGGACTGGACGGCCGGGTCGGTGGACCTGCTCACCGAGGCCCGGGAGTGGCCGGAGACCGGCCGCCCGCGCCGGGCCGGCGTCTCCTCCTTCGGCGTCAGCGGCACCAACGCCCACGTCATCCTCGAACACACCCCCGAGGAGCAGCCCGCCGAGGAGTCGGCCGAGGAGGCTCCCGCACCGGGCGCGCTCCCCTTCCTCCTCTCCGCCAAGACCGACCAGGCCCTGCGCGACCAGGCCCGCCGCCTGCGCGACCACCTGGACACCGAGGCCGCCTCGGCCGACCTCGGCCTCTCCCTCGCCGTCTCCCGCACGCAGTTCACCCACCGGGCGGCCCTGGTGGCCGCCGACCCGGACGGCCTGCGGGCCGGACTGGAGGCGCTCGCGGCCGGCGGAGCGGCGCCCGAGCTGGTGCGCGGCACCGTCTCCCCCGGCCGCACGGCCTTCCTGTTCACCGGCCAGGGCGCCCAACGCGTGGGCATGGGAAGCGAGTTGTACGCGGCGTACCCGGCGTTCGCGGCGGCGTTCGACGAGGTCTGCGCCGCACTGGACCGCCACCTGGAGCGCCCGCTGCGCGAGGTGATCGCCGAGGGCGGCGAACTCCTGGACCGTACGGGCTGGACCCAGCCCGCCCTGTTCGCCGTCGAGGTCGCCCTCTACCGCCTGGTCGAATCCTGGGGCGTGCGGCCCGACTTCCTGGCCGGCCACTCCGTCGGCGAGCTGGCCGCCGCGCACACGGCCGGGGTGCTGTCGCTGGCCGACGCCGCCACGCTGGTCGCCGCCCGCGGCCGGCTGATGGAGCGACTGCCCGCCGGCGGCGCGATGGTGGCCGTGGAGGCCGCCGAGGCCGAGGTGCTGCCGCTGCTCGGCGGCGAGGTGGCCGTGGCCGTGGCCGCCGTCAACGGCCCGCGCGCCACCGTGCTGGCGGGCCCGGAGGAGGCCGTGCTGCGGATCGCCGCGCAGCTCGCCGACGCCGGGCACCGCACCCGGCGGCTGCGGGTCAGCCACGCCTTCCACTCCCCGCTGATGGACCCGATGCTGGCGGAGTTCCGCGAGGTCGCGGCGGCGCTGACGTACCACAAGCCGCGGATCCCGGTGGTCTCCGGCACCGGCCGCCCGGTGGCCGCCGAGGAGCTGTGCACGGCGGAGTACTGGGTCGGCCAGATCCGTGCCGCCGTCCGCTTCGACGACGTGTTCCGGCGGCTGGCCGCCGACGGGGTGAGCCGGTACCTGGAGCTGGGCCCGGACGGCGTGCTGACCGCGATGGGCCAGGACTGCCTGGCCGGGACGGCGCCCGAGGGCGGCTTCGCCCTGCTGCCCGCGCTGCGCCGGGACCGGCCGGAGGCCGCGGCCCTGGTCCGGGCGGTCGGCGCGCTGCACACGCTCGGCGCGGAGGTGGACTGGCCGGCCTTCTTCGCCGCGGCCGGAGCCGCCGCTTCCCGCCGTGTGGAGCTGCCCACCTACGCCTTCCAGCGCGAGCGGTTCTGGCTGGACGGCCCCGCCCCGGCGGCCGACCCGGTGGACACCGCCTTCTGGGCGGCCGTCGAGCAGCAGGACCTGGCCGCGCTCGGCGCGAGCCTCCGGCTGGCCGAGGAGGAGCAGCGCTCGCTGGGCGAGGTGCTGCCCGCGCTGTCCTCCTGGCGCCACCGCAAGCGGGACGGCTCCCGGCTCGACTCCTGGCGCTACCGGGCGGGCTGGCAGCGGCTCCCGGAGCCGGCGGCCGTCCTGCCGCGGGCCGACCGCCCGATGGGAACCTGGCTGGCCGTGCTGCCCGCCGGGGGCGCCCCGGCGGCCGTCGAGGGCGCCCTGGCGGCGCTGGAACGGCACGGCGCGGACCTGCTGCGGGTGACGGTCGCCCCGGACGGCCTCGACCGCGGCACCCTGGCGGGCCCGCTCCGGCAGGCCCTGGACGGCACGGCCCCGACCGGGGTGCTCTCGCTGCTGGCCCTCGCGGACGGCGCCGACGAGCACACCGTCACCTCCGGCGCCGTGGCGCTGCTCCAGGCCCTCGGCGACCTCGCCCCGGACGCCCCGCTCTGGTGCGCGACCCGGGCCGGCGTGACGGTCGGCGGGCAGGTCGCGAGCCCGGCGCAGGCCGCGCTGTGGGGCCTGGGACGGGCCGCCGCGCTGGAGCACCCCGACCGCTGGGGCGGCCTGGTGGACCTGCCGGAGGAGTTCGACGGCCCGGCCGGGGACCGACTGGCCGCGCTGCTGACGGGCGGGTCCGGCGAGGACCAGGTCGCGGTGCGGCCCGACGGCCTGTACGGGCGGCGGCTGCTGCCCGCGCCGTCGGCCCGGCGCGGCGACGCGCCCGGGTGGGACCCGGAGGGCACGGTGCTGATCACCGGCGGCACCGGCGCGCTCGGCGCCCGGCTGGCCCGCCACCTGGTCGCCGAGCACGGCGTCCGCCACCTGCTGCTCACCAGCCGCAGCGGGCCCGGCGCCCCGGGCGCGGCCGACCTGACCGCCGAACTCCGCGCCCTCGGCGCCACCGTGACCGTCACCGCCTGCGACGCCGCCGACCGCGACCGGCTCGCCGCGCTCCTCGCGGACATCCCGGCCGAGCACCCGCTCACCGCGGTGGTGCACGCCGCCGGGGTGCTCGACGACGGCGTGATCGACGCGCTGACCCCGGAGCGGCTGGCGACCGTCCTGCGGGCCAAGGCCGCCTCGGCCCGCCACCTGCACGAGCTGACCCTGGACCTGGAGCCGGCGGCCTTCGTGCTGTTCTCCTCCTTCAGCGGCACGCTCGGCGCCCCCGGGCAGGCCAACTACGCCGCCGCCAACGCCTACCTGGACGCCCTGGCCGAGCGGCGCGCGGCCCTCGGCCTGCCCGCCACCGCGGTGGCCTGGGGGCCGTGGGACGAGGGCGGCATGGCCGCCGGGGGCGAGGTGCTGGAGCGCGCCCGGCGCACCGGGGTGACCCCGCTGGCGCCGGAGTCGGGGCTGGCCGCCCTGGACGCCGCGCTGGCCCAGGGCGACACCGCGGTCGCCGTGGTGGACGTGGACTGGTCCCGGTTCGCGCCGGGGTTCGTCGCGGCCAGGCCCAGCCGGCTGCTCGCCGAGCTCCCGGCCGTCCGGGCACTGGCCCCGGAGCGGGACGGCCCGGCCGCCGCGGCCGAGGACGGGAACGCGCTGGCGGCCAGGCTGGCCGGCGTCTCCGCGGCGGAGCGCGAACGCGTCCTGCTGGAGCTGGTCCGCCGGCTCACCGCGGAGGTGCTCGGGCACCGCGGGCCGGAGGCGGTGGAGCCCCGGAAGGGGTTCCTGGAGCTGGGGTTCGACTCGCTGACGGCGGTCGAGCTGCGCAACCGCCTGGGCGGCGCCACCGGCCTCCCGCTGCCCGCCACGCTGCTCTTCGACCACCCGGACCCGGTGGCGCTGGCCGCCCTGCTGGCGGGCCGGCTGGCCCCGGTGGAGGACACCGCCGTGGAACCGGACGTGTTCGCCGGGCTGGACGCGCTGGAGGCGGCGCTCACGGACGCCGGGCTGGACGACGAGGACGGCCGCCGGGTCACCGTCAGGCTGGAGACCCTGCTGGCCAAGTGGCGCGAGTTCAGGGGTGCAGGGGTGGCGGTCAGGGGTGTCCCGGCCCCGGGTGCGGCTGCCACTGTCGAGGCGGACCTCGAACTGCAAGCCGCATCGGTGGATGAGGTGCTCTCCCTGATAGATGCGGAATTCGGCCTCTGAGCGGACAACCGCTGCCTGGAAGGTGTGCAATGCCGACGGATGACAAGGTCGTCGATTACCTCAAGAAGGTGACCGCAGACCTGCGGCGGACGCGTCAGCGGGTCCGCGAGCTGGAGGCCGCGGAGCACGAGCCGATCGCGATCGTCGCGATGAGCTGCCGCTTCCCCGGCGACGTCGGGACACCCGAGGAGCTGTGGCGGCTGCTCGCCGACGGCCGTGACGCGGTCGGCGGGTTCCCCGCCGACCGCGGCTGGGACACCGACCGGCTGCTCGGCGGCAACGCCGACGGCACCGGCGCCTCGTACGTCCGCGAGGGCGCGTTCCTGTACGGGGCCTCGCGGTTCGACGCGGGGTTCTTCGGGATCAGCCCGCGCGAGGCGCTGGTCATGGACCCGCAGCAGCGGCTGCTGCTGGAGACCTCCTGGGAGGCCTTCGAGCGGGCCGGCATCGACCCGCGGTCGCTGCGCGGCAGCCGGACCGGCGTCTTCGCCGGCACCAACGGGCAGGACTACGCGGCGCTGGTGACCAGGGCGCCGGAGGCGGCCGAGGGGTACCTGGCGACCGGCATCGGCGCCAGCGTGGTCTCCGGCCGCATCTCCTACACCTTCGGTCTCGAGGGCCCGGCGGTCACCGTGGACACCGCCTGCTCCGCCTCGCTGGTCTCCCTCCACCTCGCCGTCCAGGCGCTCCGCCAGGGCGAGTGCTCGCTCGCCCTGGCGGGCGGGGTCACGGTGATGTCGACCCCGCTGTCCTTCGTGGAGTTCTCCAAGCAGCGCGGGCTCGCCTCGGACGGGCGCTGCAAGGCGTTCGCCGAGGCCGCGGACGGCACCGGCTGGGGCGAGGGCGCCGGCATGCTGCTGCTGGAGCGGCTCTCCGACGCCCGCCGCAACGGGCACCCGGTGCTCGCGGTGGTCCGCGGCAGCGCCGTCAACCAGGACGGCGCGTCCAGCGGTCTGACCGCCCCCAACGGCCCCTCCCAGCAGCGGGTCGTCCGCCAGGCCCTGGAGAACGCCCGACTCTCCACCACCGACGTGGACGCCGTCGAGGCGCACGGCACCGGCACCCGGCTCGGCGACCCGATCGAGGCCCAGGCCCTGCTCGCCACCTACGGCCAGGACCGCGAACGGCCGCTGCTGCTCGGCTCGGTGAAGTCCAACATCGGCCACACCCAGGCCGCCGCCGGGGTGGCCGGCGTGATGAAGATGGTGCTGGCCATGCGGCACGGCCTGCTGCCGCGGACCCTGCACGTGGACGCGCCGTCCTCGCAGGTGGACTGGACGGCCGGGTCGGTGGAGCTGCTCACCGAGGCCCGGGAGTGGCCGGAGACCGGCCGCCCGCGCCGGGCCGGTGTCTCCTCCTTCGGCGTCAGCGGCACCAACGCCCACGTCATCCTCGAACAGGCCCCCGAGGAGCAGCCCGCCGACGAGGTGCCCGCCGAGGAGGCTCCTGCCCCGGGCGCGCTCCCCTTCCTCCTCTCCGCTAAGACCGACCAGGCCCTGCGCGACCAGGCCCGCCGCCTGCGCGACCACCTGGACACCGAGGCCGCCTCGGCCGACCTCGGCCTCTCCCTGGCCGTCTCCCGCACACAGTTCGCCCACCGCGCGGCCGTGGTCGCCGCGGACGGCGCCGAACTGGCCGCCGCCCTGGAGGCGTTCGCGGCCGGCGAGGAGCCCGCCCGGCTGGTCTCCGGCACGGCCGACGTGACCGGCAAGACCGTCTTCGTCTTCCCCGGCCAGGGCTCGCAGTGGGCCGGGATGGCCGTCGAACTCCTCGACAGCGAGCCGGTGTTCGCCGCGCGGATCACCGAATGCGCCGACGCCCTGGCCGAGTTCACCGACTGGAAGCTGATCGACGTCCTGCGCGGCGCCGAGGGCGCCCCCGGCTACGACCGGGTGAACGTCGTCCAGCCCGCCCTGTGGGCCGTCATGGTCTCCCTCGCCGCCCTCTGGCAGGCGTACGGCGTCCGGCCCGACGCCGTCATCGGCCACTCCCAGGGCGAGATCGCCGCCGCCACCGTCGCCGGCGCCCTCACCCTCCAGGACGGCGCCCGGGTCGTCGCCCTGCGCTCCCAGGCCATCACCGCCATCGCCGGGGCCGGCGGCATGGTCTCCGTCGCCCAGCCCGCCGGGGAGATCGACCTCACCCCCTGGCAGGACCGGATCTCCGTCGCCGCCGTCAACGGCCCCTCGTCCACGGTCGTGGCCGGGGACGCCGACGCCCTGGACGAGCTCCAGGCCGCCCTCGACGCCCGGGGCGTCCACGCCCGCCGCGTCCCCGTCGACTACGCCTCGCACTCCGCCCACGTCGAGCGGATCCAGGACGAGCTGCTCACCCTGCTCGCCCCCGTCGCCCCCCGGACCTCCGAGGTGCCGTTCTACTCGACCGTGGACGACGCCTGGCTGGACACCGTCCGGCTGGACGCCGCGTACTGGTACCGCAACCTGCGCCGGACCGTCCGGCTGGAGGAGGCCGTCCGCGCCCTCGCCGCCGACGGCCACGCCTTCTTCGTCGAGGTCAGCCCGCACCCGGTGCTCGCCTCCGCCGTGCAGGACACCCTGGACGCCACCGAGGCCACCGCCGTCGCGGCCGGCACCCTGCGCCGCGACCACGGCGGCCCCGCCCGGTTCCGTTCGGCGCTCGCCGCCCTGCACGTCCGGGGGCGCACGGTCGACTGGCCGGCCGTCTTCCCCGGCGCGCGGCGGACCGACCTGCCCACCTACCCCTTCCAGCACGAGCGGTACTGGCTGGAGGCCACCGCCTCCAACGGGGACGCCGTCGACCTCGGCCTCGGCTCCGCCGACCACCCGCTGCTCGGCGCCTCGCTCACCCTCGCCGACGACGACGGCCTGCTGCTCACCGGCCGGCTCTCGCTGCGCACCCACCCCTGGCTGGCCGACCACGCCGTGCTCGGCTCGGTCCTGCTGCCGGGCACCGCCTTCCTCGACCTGCTCGTCCACGCGGGCGACCAGGCCGGCTGCGACCGGGTCGACGAACTCGCCCTGGAGAGCCCGCTGGTGCTCCCGGAGACCGGCGGGATCGCCCTCCAGGTGCGGGTCGGCCCGGCCGACGAGAGCGGCCGGCGCGAGGTCACCGTCCACTCCCTCCGGGAGGACGCGCCGCTGGACGCGCCCTGGGTCCGGCACGCCAGCGGCTGGCTCGCCCAGGCCGCCGCACCGGCCGCCGCCGAGGACCTGACGGCGTGGCCGCCGGCCGGCGCCACCGCCGTCGACCTGGACGGCTACTACGAGCGGCTGGCCGCGGGCGGTCTCGGCTACGGCCCGGCCTTCCGCGGTCTGCGGGCCGCCTGGCTGGACGGCGACGACATCTACGCCGAGGTCCGGCTGCCCGAGGAGCAGCGGACCCGGGCCGAGCGCTTCGGGCTGCACCCGGCGCTGCTGGACGCCGCCCTGCACGCGCTGGGCTGCGCCGTGGACGGCGGCGAGGGCCTGAACCTGCTGCCGTTCGCCTGGAGCGGGGTGACCCTGCACGCCTCCGGCGCGGCCGAGCTGCGCGTGCGGCTCAGCCGCACCGGCCGGGACAGCGTCTCGCTGCTGGTCGCCGACCGGTCCGGCGCCCCGGTGGCCACCGCCGACTCCTTCGTGCTGCGCCCGATCGGCGCCGTCGGCACGACCGCCCGGCCCGCCACCCCCGACTCGCTGTTCCGGATCGACTGGACCGCCGTCCCGCTGCCCGAGGACACCGTCGAGCCGTACCGGACCGACGGCCTGGACGCGCTGCCCGCCGAGGTGCCGGCCACCGTCCTGGTGCCGGTCGACGCGCCGGCCGACGGCGGCACCGCCGAGCAGGCCCGCGCCGTCACCCACCGGGTGCTGGAGCTGCTCCAGACCTGGCTGGCCGAGGACCGCTTCGCGGGGTCCCGGCTGGTCCTGGCCACCAGCGGCGCCGTCGCCGCCCACCCCGGCGAGGCCGTCACCGCCCTGGCCTGCGCCCCGCTCTGGGGCCTGGTCCGCTCCGCGCAGTCCGAGAACCCGGACCGGATCGTCCTCGTCGACCTGGACGGCGCCGCCGCCTCGGCCGCCGCGCTGCCCGCCGCCCTCGCCACCGGCGAGCCCCAACTCGCCCTGCGCGAGGGGACGGTGCTGGCCGCGCGGCTGGCCCGCGCGGCCACCTCCGGCGCGCTCACCCCGCCCGCCGGCGAGCCCTGGCGGCTGGACACCACCGGGCGCGGCACCCTGGACAACCTCGTCCTGACCGCCTGCCCGGACACCCTGGAGCCGCTCGCCCCCGGCCACGTCCGGGTCGCCCTGCGGGCCGGCGGCCTCAACTTCCGCGACGTGCTCAACGCGCTCGGCATGTACCCCGGCCAGGCCGGCCTGCTCGGCAACGAGGGCGCCGGCGTCGTCCTGGAGGTCGCCGGGGACGTCACCGCACTCGCCCCCGGCGACCGGGTGATGGGCATGTTCGCCGGCTCCTTCGGCACCACCGCCGTCACCGACCACCGGCTGCTGGTCCGGATCCCCCGCGGCTGGGACTTCACCGAGGCCGCGTCCACCCCGATCGTCTTCCTCACCGCCTACTACGCGCTGAAGGACCTGGCCGGGCTGCGCCCCGGCGAGTCCGTCCTGGTGCACGCCGCCGCCGGCGGCGTGGGCATGGCCGCCGTCCAGCTCGCCCGCCACCTGGGCGCCGAGGTGTACGGCACCGCCAGCCAGGGCAAGTGGGACGCGCTGCGGCCGCTCGGCCTGGACGACGCCCACCTGGCCGGTTCCCGAACCCTGGACTTCGGCCGCGAGTTCCTGGCGGCCACCGGCGGGCGCGGCGTGGACGTCGTGCTCAACGCGCTGGCCGGGGAGTTCGTCGACACCTCGCTCGGCCTGCTGCCCCGCGGCGGCCGGTTCGTCGAGATGGGCAAGACCGACATCCGGGACGCCGAGGAGGTCGCCGCCCGGCACCCCGGCGTCGCCTACCGCGCCTTCGAGCTGTTCGAGGCCGGCCCGGAGCGGATCGCCGCGATGCTCGCCGAGCTGGTCGACCTGTTCGAGGCCGGCGTGCTGCGGCCGCTGCCGATCACCACCTGGGACGTCCGCCGCTCGGTCGACGCCTTCCGGTACGTCAGCCAGGCCCGGCACACCGGCAAGGTCGTGCTGACCGTGCCGCCCGCCCCCGACCCGGACGGCACCCTGCTGATCACCGGCGGCACCGGCACCCTCGGCTCCCTGCTCGCCCGCCACCTGGTCACCGAGCACGGCGTCCGCCACCTGCTGCTCACCAGCCGGACCGGCGCCGAGGCCCCCGGCGCGGCCGGACTCACCGCCGAACTCCGCGCCCTCGGCGCCACCGTGACCGTCGCCGCCTGCGACGCCGCCGACCGCGACCGGCTCGCCGCCGTCCTCGCGGACATCCCCGCCGCACACCCGCTCACCGGCGTGGTGCACACCGCCGGGGTACTCGACGACGGCGTGATCGGCTCGCTCACCCCGGAGCGGATCGACGCGGTGCTGCGGCCCAAGGTCGACGGCGCGCTCAACCTGCACGAGCTGACGCTCGACCGGGACCTGGCCTGCTTCGTCCTGTTCTCCTCCGCCGCCGGTGTGCTCGGCGGCGCGGGCCAGGGCGGCTACGCCGCCGCCAACACCTTCCTGGACGCCCTCGCCCAGCACCGCCGGGCCCGCGGCCTGGCCGGCTCCGCGCTCGCCTGGGGCCTGTGGGAGCAGCGCAGCAGCATGACCGGGCACCTGGACGCCCGGGACGTCGAGCGGATGAGCGAGGGCGGCATGACCCCGCTCGGCTCGGAGCTCGGCATGGCCCTGTACGACGCGGCCGCCCTGCTGGACGAGCCGCTGCTGCTGCCCGCCGACCTCGACCTGTCCGCCCGGCGCGGCCGGGGCCCCGTCCCGGCGCTGCTGCGCGGCCTGCTCCGGGCCCCGGCCCGGCGCAAGGCCGAGGCGGTGTCCGGGCCGAGCGGCTCGGCGCTGACCCGCAGGCTGGCCGCCCTCCCCGAGGCGGACCGTACGGAGCTGCTGCTGGACCTGGTCCGCGGCCACGCGGCCTCGGTGCTCGGGCACGGCTCGGCGGAGGCGATCGACGCGGACCGCGCGTTCAAGGACCTCGGCTTCGACTCGCTGACGGCGGTGGAGCTGCGCAACCGGCTCAGCACCGCGACCGGACTGCGCCTGCCCGCCACCCTGGTCTTCGACCACCCGAGCCCGACCGCGCTCGGCCGCCACCTGCGCGCCCGGCTGCTCGACGAGCAGGCCCCGGCGACCGCGGGACCGGCCGCGGCCACCGGCGCGACGGCCCGGGACGGCGACCAGGACACCATCGCGATCGTCGCGATGGGCTGCCGCTACCCCGGCGGGGTCGGCT
The DNA here is from genome assembly GCF_048159585.1 of Kitasatospora sp. SC0581. Classification (NCBI taxonomy): domain Bacteria; kingdom Bacillati; phylum Actinomycetota; class Actinomycetes; order Kitasatosporales; family Streptomycetaceae; genus Kitasatospora; species Kitasatospora sp. SC0581. The sequence goes on from NZ_JBLRWA010000001.1 coordinate 828,489, forward strand.
CGCCCGAGGACCTGTGGCGGCTGCTGCGGGCCGGCGGCGACGCCCTGACCGGCTTCCCGGCCGACCGCGGCTGGGAGCCCGGCGGCCAGGGCGGATTCCTGCACGACGCGGCCGAGTTCGACGCGGCCTTCTTCGGGATCAGCCCGCGCGAGGCGCTCGCCATGGACCCGCAGCAGCGGCTGCTGCTGGAGACCTCCTGGGAGGCCTTCGAGCGGGCGGGCATCGACCCGGCCTCGGTGCACGGCACCCGGGTCGGCGTGTTCACCGGCACCAGCGGCCAGGACTACGCCTCGCGGCTGCGCCGCGTCCCCGGCGAGGTCGAGGGCTACCTGGGCAACGGCAGCGCGGCCAGCGTGATCTCCGGCCGGGTGGCGTACACCTTCGGGCTCGAGGGCCCGGCGATCACCGTGGACACCGCCTGCTCCTCCTCGCTGGTGGCGCTGCACCTGGCGGCGGCCGCGCTGCGCCGCGGCGAGTGCGATCTGGCGCTGGCCGGCGGTGTGGCCGTGATGTCGACGCCCGGCCTGTTCGCCGAGTTCGACCGCCAGGGCGGCATGTCGGCGGACGGCCGCTGCAAGGCCTTCGCCGCCTCCGCCGACGGTACGGGCTTCGCCGAGGGCGTGGGCGTGCTGCTGGTCGAGCGGCTGTCGGACGCCCGCCGCAACGGGCACCCGGTGCTGGCGGTCGTCCGGGCCACCGCGATCAACCAGGACGGCGCCTCCAACGGCCTCACCGCGCCCAACGGCCCGGCCCAGGAGCGGGTGATCCGCGAGGCGCTGGCCGCCGCCGGCCTGGCCACCTCCGACGTGGACGCCGTCGAGGCGCACGGCACCGGCACCCGGCTCGGCGACCCGATCGAGGCCAACGCCCTGCTCGCCACCTACGGCCAGGGCCGCGAACTGCCGCTCCAGCTGGGCTCGTTGAAGTCCAACATCGGCCACTCCCAGGCCGCGGCCGGGGTCGGCGGCATCATCAAGATGGTGCTGGCGATGCACCACGGGGTGCTCCCCCGCACCCTGCACGTGGACGAGCCCACGCCGCACGTCGACTGGACGGCCGGATCGGTCGAGCTGCTCACCGAGGAGCGGGAGTGGCCCGAGACCGGCCGCCCGCGCCGGGCCGGCGTCTCCTCCTTCGGGATCAGCGGCACCAACGCCCACGTCATCGTCGAGCAGGCCCCCGAGGAGCAGCCCCCGCCGGCCGCGCCGACCGGGCACGGCGCCCTGCCGTTCCTCCTCTCGGCCCGCTCCGAGCAGGCGCTTTCCGCCCAGGCCGAGCGGCTGGCCGCCTTCCTGGCCGAACGCCCGGAGGCCGTCCTGCCGGACCTCGCCCACTCGCTGACCGCCGCCCGGGCGGCGCTGCCGCACCGCGGCGCGGTGGTCGCCCGGGACCGCGAGGGCCTGCTGGACGGCCTGGCGGCCCTGGCCGCCGGCCGCGGCCCGCGCGGCACCGCCGCGACCGGGAAGACGGCCTTCCTCTTCACCGGCCAGGGCGCCCAACGCCCCGGCATGGGCCGGGAGTTGTACGACACCTACCCGGAGTTCGCGGACGCCTTCGACGCCGTCTGCGCCGAGCTGGACCGGCACCTGGAGCGGCCGCTGCGCGAGGTGGTGTTCCAGCAGGGCGAGCTGCTCGACCGGACCGGCTGGACCCAGCCCGCCCTGTTCGCCGTCGAGGTCGCCCTCTACCGCCTGGTCGAATCCTTCGGCGCGCGGCCGGACTTCGTCACCGGCCACTCGGTCGGCGAACTGGCCGCGGCCCACGTCGCCGGGGTGCTGTCGCTGGCCGACGCGTCCGCGCTGGTCGCCGCCCGCGGCCGGCTGATGGAGCAACTGCCCGCCGGGGGTGCGATGGTGGCGGTCCGCGCCACCGAGGAGGAGGTCCGGCCGCTGCTCACCGGGCAGGTCTCGCTGGCCGCGGTCAACGGCCCCGAGGCCGTGGTGATCGCCGGGCCGGAGGAGCCGGTGCTGGCCGTCGCCGCCGTGCTCGCCGAGCGCGGGCGCAGCACCCGGCGGCTGCGGGTCAGCCACGCCTTCCACTCGCCGCTGATGGATCCGATGCTGGCGGAGTTCCGCGCCGTCGCCGAGTCGCTGACCTACCACCAGCCGCGGATCCCGCTGCCGGCCGAGGCCACCGACCCCGAGTACTGGGTGCGGCACGTCCGCGAGGCCGTCCGCTTCCACGACACGCTGCTCGCGCTCGCCGAGCGGGGCGTCACCACCTTCCTGGAGCTGGGCCCGGACGCGGTGCTCACCGCGGCCGGCCGGGAGAGCCTGCCCGGCTCCGGGTTCGCGCTGATCGCCGCCCAGCGCCGGGACCGGCCCGAGGAGCAGTCCCTGGTCGAGGCGCTGGCCGCGCTGCGGCTGCGCGGCGCCGCGGTCGACTGGTCGCGGCTGCTGCCCGGCGCCCGCCGGACCGAGCTGCCCACCTACGCCTTCCAGCGCGAGCGGTACTGGCTGGAGGACGACGGGGGCCCGGTCGGCCTGGCCGGGGCCGGACTCGGCTCGCCGGAGCACCCGATGCTCGGCGCGATGGCCGAACTGGCCGACGGCACGGGCTTCCTGTTCACCGGTTCGCTCTCCGAGCGGACCCACCCGTGGATCGCCGAGCACGGGGTGATGGGCCGCACCGTCGTCCCCGGCGTCGCCTACGCCGAGCTGGCCCTGCACGCCGCCGAGCAGGTGGGCTGCGACCGGGTCGAGGAGATCACCCACCTCGCGCCGCTGGTCCTGCCGCGCACCGGCAGCGTGCTGCTCCAGCTGCGGGTCGGCCCGGCCGACGCCGCGGGCCGGCGCCCGCTGGCCGTGCACTCGCGGCCGGAGGACGCCCCCGAGGGCGAGTGGACCCACCACGCCGACGCCGTGCTCGGCACCGGCGCCGGCGCCCCGGACTTCGACCTCCGGGCCTGGCCTCCGGCCGGCGCGGAGCAGGTCGACCTGACCGGCTTCTACCGGCGGGCCACCGAGACCGGCTTCGCCTACGGGCCGCTGTTCGCCGGCCTGACGGCGCTCTGGCGGCGCGGGGACGAGGTCTTCGCCGAGGTCGCACTGCCCGAGGAGGGCCGTACGGCGGCCGCCCGGTTCGGCATCCACCCCGGCATGTTCGACGCGGTGCTCCAGGCGATGGCCGCCTCCACCCTGCTGGAGCGGATCTCCACCGACGAGGCCCCGCACGGCCGGCTGCCCTTCGCCTGGACGGGCGTCGAGCTGTACGCCTCCGGCGCCGCCGCCGTCCGGGCCCGGCTCACCCCGGCCCGCACCGGCGGGGTGGCCTTCGCCATCGCCGACGCCACCGGTGCGCCGGTCGCCTCGGTGGAGTCCCTGGTGATGCGCCCGGTCTCGCCGGAGGCGATCACCGGGGCCGGTACGGGCGGCCGGGACGCGCTCTACCGGGTCGAGCCGGCCGAGCTGCGGCTCCCGGCGGCCCCGGCCACGGCCGACTGGGCCGTGCTCGGCGAGCCGGCCTTCGGCCTGCCGGGCCGGCCGGACCTGGCCGCCTTCGACGCGGCCGCCCCGCACACCGTCCTGGTGCCCTGGACGGCCGGGGACGAGGGCCCGCTCGCCGAGCGGGTGCACGCCGCCACCGGCCGGGCGCTGACCCTCCTCCAGGAGTGGCTCGCCGACCAGCGGTTCGCCGACTCCCGGCTGGTGTTCGTCACCCGGCACGCGGCCGGGGCCGACCTCCGGGACCTCGCGCACGCCCCGCTCTGGGGCCTGGTCCGCTCGGCCCAGGCCGAGCACCCCGGCCGGTTCGTCCTGGTCGACCTGGACGGGGACGAGGCCTCCGCCGCCGTCCTGCCCGCCGCGCTGGCCACCGACGAGCCCCAGCTGGTCGTCCGCCGGGGCACGGTCTCCGCGCCCCGGCTGGCCCGGGCCGGCGCCGACGCCGACGCGACCGGCGACGCCACCGCCCCGGCCCTGCGCCCGGACGGCACGGTCCTGGTCACCGGAGCCACCGGTGCGCTCGGCCGGCTGGTCGCCCGCCACCTGGTCACCGCGCACGGCGTCCGCCGCCTGCTGCTCACCAGCCGCGGCGGCCCCCGGGCCGAGGGCGCGGACGAGCTCACCGCCGAACTCACCGCGCTCGGCGCCGAGGTCACCCTCGCCGCCTGCGACGCGGCCGACCGGACGGCCCTGGCGGCGCTGCTCGCCGCGCACGACGTCACCGCCGTGGTGCACACCGCCGGGGTGCTCGACGACGGCGTGCTCGACGCGCTCACCCCCGAGCGGGTCGCCACCGTCCTGCGCCCCAAGGTCGACGGCGCGGTCAACCTGCACGAGCTGACGGCCGGCCGGGACCTGGACGCCTTCGTCCTGTTCTCCTCCGTCGCCGGGGTGCTCGGCGCCGCCGGACAGGCCGGCTACGCCGCCGCCAACACCTTCCTGGACGCGCTCGCCCGCAGCCGCCGCGCCGACGGCCTGCCGGGCACCGCGATCGCCTGGGGCCCGTGGCAGCTCGACGACCCGGCGCACGCCGGCATGGCGGGCGGGCTCGGCAGGGCCGACCTCGGCCGGCTGGCCCGCGGCGGGATGGCGCCGCTCCAGGCGGAGCAGGGCCTGGAGCTGTTCGACGCCGCCCGGACCGGCGCCGACCCGCTGGCCGTCGCGGTCCGGCTGAACCCGGCCGCCTTCCGGGGCGGCGAGGTGCCGCCGATGCTGCGCGGCCTGGTCCGCGCCACCGGCCGGCGGGCCGCCGAGACCGGCGCCGGCCAGGACCCGGCCCGCCGGATCGCCGGCCTCACCGGGGAGCACCGGACCCGGGCCCTGCTCGACCTGGTGCGCACCCAGGTGGCCGACGTGCTCGGACACGCCTCGGCGGAGTCCGTACAGGCCACCCGGGCGTTCAAGGAGATCGGCTTCGACTCGCTGACCGCCGTGGAGCTGCGCAGCCGGCTGCACGAGGCGACCGGGCTGCGGCTGCCGGCCACCCTGGTGTTCGACTACCCGACCCCGGCCGCGCTGGCCGGCTTCCTCGACGGGCGGCTGCCCCGGGAGGGAGCACCGCGGGAGGAGCCCGTCCTCGCCGAGCTGGACCGGCTGGAGGCCGCCCTGGAGCGGCGGCTGGCGGACGGCCACGCGCTCGACGGCCTGTCGCCGCGCCTGCGGGCCCTGCTCGACCGCCTGGACGGCCCGGCCGCCTCCGCGGCCGGCCTGGCCGGGGACGACAGCGACCTCGACGCCGCCTCCGACGACGAGCTCTTCGCCCTCGTCGACTCCCTGGACTGATCCAGGAACCCCCCGCGCCGCCGGGCCGGCCCCCCTCCGGGGCACGGCCCGGCGGCCCCCCGGACACGCCCGGACGCGGCCGCGCCCCGCCCCGGAGCCGGACGACCCCGGCAGCCACCACTCCGCCGCAGGAAAGTGATCTGAGATGGCCAACGAAGACCAGCTTCGCGAGTACCTCAAGCGGGCGGTGGCCGATACCCGTAAGGCCCACCGGCGGCTCAAGGAGCTCGAGGACGAGCGCCACGAGCCGATCGCGATCATCGGCATGGCCTGCCGCTTCCCCGGCGGCGTGCGCAGCCCCGAGGGGCTGTGGCGGCTCCTGGTCGACGAGGCCGACGCGATCTCCGAGTTCCCGACCGACCGCGGCTGGGACCTCGACTCGGTGTACGACCCCGACCCGGGCGCCGCCGGCACCAGCTACACCCGCCACGGCGGCTTCCTGGACGGCGCGGCCGGCTTCGACGCGGGCTTCTTCGGCATCAGCCCCAACGAGGCGCTGGCGATGGACCCGCAGCAGCGGCTGCTGCTGGAGACCTCCTGGGAGGCCGTGGAACGCGCGGGCATCGACCCGCAGTCGCTGGCCGGCGGCCGGACCGGCGTCTTCGTCGGCACCACCTCGCAGCTGTACGGCACCGGTTCGGACATCCCGGAGGGCGTGGACCTGTACCTGGGCACCGGCACCACCTCCAGCGTCACCTCCGGCCGGATCGCCTACCACTTCGGCCTGGAGGGCCCGGCGGTCTCGGTCGACACCGCCTGCTCCTCCTCGCTGGTCGCGCTGCACTGGGCCGCCCGCTCGCTGCGCCAGGGCGAGTGCACCACCGCGCTGGCCGGCGGCGTGACGGTGATGTCCAACCCCGGCATGTTCGTGCTGTTCAGCCAGCAGAAGGGGCTGGCCCCGGACGGCCGCTGCAAGGCCTTCGCGGGCGCCGCCGACGGCACCGCGTGGAGCGAGGGCGTCGGCATGCTGATGCTGGAGCGGCTCTCCGACGCGCGGCGCAACGGGCACCGGGTGCTCGGCGTGATCCGCGGCAGCGCCGTCAACCAGGACGGCGCCTCCAACGGCCTGACCGCCCCCAACGGCCCCTCCCAGCAGCGGGTGATCCGGCACGCGCTGGCCGACGCCCGGCTGGCGGCGGCCGAGGTCGACGTGGTGGAGGCGCACGGCACCGGCACCACCCTCGGCGACCCGATCGAGGCCCAGGCGCTGCTCGCCACCTACGGCCAGGAGCGCGAACTCCCGCTGCTGCTGGGCTCGGTGAAGTCCAACATCGGCCACACCCAGTGCGCCGCGGGCGTGGCCGGGGTGATCAAGACGGTGCTGGCCATGCAGCACGGCGTGCTGCCCCGCACCCTGCACGTGGACGAGCCGACCCCGCACGTGGACTGGACGGCCGGGTCGGTCGACCTGCTCACCGAGGCGCGCGCCTGGCCGGAGACCGGCCGCCCGCGCCGGGCCGGCGTCTCCTCCTTCGGCGTCAGCGGCACCAACGCCCACGTCGTACTGGAGCAGGCCCCGCCGGTCGAGGCTCCCTTGGTCGAGACCCCCTCGGCCGCGCCGACCGGCCCGGTCGCGCTGGCCTTCTCCGCCAAGAGCCCGGCCGCGCTCCGGGACCAGGGCGCGCGGCTGCGCGAGCTGCTCGCCGCCGACCCGGCGCTCGTCCCCGCCGACCTCGCCGCCTCGCTGGCCTCGTCCCGCTCCGACTTCGCCCACCGCGCGGCGGTGGTCGGCGCCACCACCGCCGAACTCCACGACTCCCTCGGGGACTTCGCCTCCGGCACGGCGGACGTCACCGGCCGGACGGTGTTCGTGTTCCCCGGGCAGGGCTCGCAGTGGGTCGGGATGGCCGTCGAACTCCTCGACAGTGAGCCGGTGTTCGCCGCCCGGATCACCGAATGCGCCGACGCCCTCGCCGAGTTCACCGACTGGAAGCTCCTCGACGTCCTGCGCGGCGCCGAGGGCGCCCCCGGCTACGACCGGGTGGACGTCGTCCAGCCCGCCCTCTGGGCCGTCATGGTCTCCCTCGCCGCACTCTGGCAGGCGTACGGACTCGAGCCCGACGCCGTCATCGGCCACTCCCAGGGCGAGATCGCCGCCGCCACCGTCGCCGGCGCCCTCTCCCTCCAGGACGGCGCCCGCACCGTCGCCCTCCGCTCCCAGGCCATCACCGCCATCGCCGGAAACGGCGGCATGGTCTCCATCGCCCAGCCCGCCGGGGACATCGACCTCACCCCCTGGCACGACCGCATCTCGATCGCCGCCGTCAACGGCCCCAGCTCCACCGTCGTCGCCGGAGACGCCGACGCCCTCGACGAACTCGTCGAACGCCTCACCACCGACGGCATCCGCGCCCGCCGCATCCCCGTCGACTACGCCTCCCACTCCGCCCACGTCGAGCGGATCCAGGACGAACTGCTCACCGCCCTGGCCGACCTGCGCCCCCGGCCCCCGAAGGTCCCGTTCTGGTCCACCCTGGACAGCCGCTGGACCGACACCGCCGCCTTCGACGCCGCGTACTGGTACCGCAACCTGCGCCACCCGGTGCAGCTGGAGGCCGCCGTCCGCGCCCTGCTCGCCGAGGGCTTCACCACCTTCATCGAGATCAGCCCCCACCCCGTCCTCACCCCCGGACTCCAGGAGACCCTGGACGAGGCGACCGCCCCCACCGTCGCCTGCGGCACGCTCCGCCGCGACCAGGGCGGGCTCGCCCGCTTCCTGGCCTCCGCCGCCGAACTCTGGGTGCGCGGCGTGGCGGTGGACCTCTCCGGCCGCTCGGCCGGCGCCCGCCCGGTCGACCTGCCCACCTACCCCTTCCAGCACGAGCGCTACTGGCTGGAGCCCTCCTCCGGCACCGGGGACGTCACCGCGGCCGGTCTCGGCGCCACCGACCACCCGCTGCTCGGCGCGGCCCTGCCGCTGGCCGAGGGCAACGGGGTGGTGCTCACCGGCCTGCTGTCGCCGCGCAGTCACCCGTGGCTGGCCGACCACGCCGTCTCCGGCACCGTCCTGCTGCCCGGTACGGCCTTCGTGGAGCTGGCCGTCCGCGCCGGTGACGAGGTCGGCTGCGGCCTGGTCGAGGACCTGGCCATCGAGGTCCCGCTGATCCTCCCCGAGCGCGGCGCCGTCGTCCTGCAGGCCGTGGTCGGCGCGGCCGACGAGTCCGGCCTGCGGCCGGTGGCCGTCTACGGCCGCCCCCAGGACGCCCCGCACGGCGAGCCGTGGACCCGGCACGCCGGCGGTCTGCTCGCCGCCGACGACGCCCAGGCCCCCGCGGAGAGCGGGCCCTGGCCGCCGGCCGGCGCCGCCCCCGTCGACCTCGACGGCTTCTACGACCGCCTGGAGCAGGCCGGTTACGGCTACGGCCCGGTGTTCCGGGGCCTGACCCGGGCCTGGCGGCTCGGCGAGCAGGTGCACACCGAGGTCCGGCTGCCGCGGCAGGCGCACGCCGACGCGGACCGCTTCGGCCTGCACCCCGCGCTGATGGACGCCGCCCTGCACGGCATGGGGCTGGCCCGCCGGGAGGGCGCGGCCGAGGGCAACGGCCTGCCGTTCGCCTGGAGCGGCGTCCGCCTGCACGGCACCGGCGCCACGGCGCTGCGGGTGACGGTCTCCCCCACCGGGCCGGACTCGGTGTCGCTGGCCCTGTTCGACGAGACCGGAGCCCCGGTCGCCTCGGTGGCCTCGCTGGCCGTCCGGACGATCTCCGCCGGTCAGCTGCGGGCCGCCCGGCGCGGGCAGCGGGACGCGCTCTTCCGGGTCGAGTGGGCCCGGGTCGCGCCGGGCGACGGCGGGCGGGCCGAGCGCTGGGCGGTGCTCGGCGACGACCGGGCCGTCCCCGGGCTCCGGCTGGACGGCCTGGCCGGACTCGAGCGCCTGGACTCCCTCGCCGGGGCCGCCTGCGGACCGGAGGTCCTGCTCCTGCCCGCGCCGCCGGCCGACGGCGGTTCCCCGGCGGACGCCCACCGGGTGACCGGTGAAGTCCTCGGCCTGCTCCAGGAGTTCCTCGCCGACGAGCGGTTCGCCGGGACGCGGCTGGCCGTGCTGACCGGGGGCGCGGTCGCCGCCGCCCCCGGCGACCCGGTGCCCGGCCTGGTCCACGCCCCGCTCTGGGGCCTGCTCCGCTCCGCGCAGGCGGAGCACCCCGACCGGTTCGTCCTGGTCGACCTCGACGGCACCGCCGACGCGGCCGCCGTCCTGCCCGCCGCGCTGGCCTGCGGCGAGCCGCAACTGGCCGTCCGGGAGGGCGAGTTGTTCGCCCCCCGGCTGGTCCGGGCCACCCCGACCGCCGACCTCCGTCCACTCGACCCGGCCGGGACGGTGCTGGTCACCGGCGGCACCGGCACCCTCGGCACCCTGCTCGCCCGCCACCTCGTCACCGACCACGGCGCCCGCCACCTGCTGCTCACCAGCCGCAGCGGCCCCGACGCCCCCGGCGCCGCCGACCTCACCACCGAACTCACCGAACTCGGCGCCACCGTCACCGTCACCGCCTGCGACACCGCCGACCGCGACCGACTCGCCGCACTGCTCGCCGACATCCCCACCGACCACCCCCTCACCGCCGTCGTCCACACCGCCGGCGTCCTCGACGACGCCGTGGTCGAGACCCTGACGCCCGAGGCCCTCGCCCGGGTGCTGCGGCCCAAGCTCGACGCCGCCGCGCACCTGGACGAGCTGACCGCGGAGCTGGACCTGGCCGCCTTCGTCCTGTTCTCCTCCGCCGCCGCCACCTTCAGCAGCCCCGGCCAGGGCAACTACGCCGCCGCCAACGCCTACCTGGACTCGCTCGCGGCCCGCCGCCGGGCGGCCGGGCGGCCCGCGCAGTCGCTGGCCTGGGGCCTGTGGGCGCAGCCCAGCGGCATGACCGGCCACCTGGGCGAGGCCGAGCTGGAGCGGATGAGCCGGGGCGGCACGGTGCCGCTGTCCGAGCGGGACGGGCTCGCCCTGTTCGACGAGGCGCTGGCCGTTCCCGCCCCGCTGGTGGTGCCGGCCGCGCTCGACCTCGCGGTGCTGCGCGGGCGGACCCCGGTGCCGCACCTGCTGCGCGCGCTGGTCCGGCCGGCCGCGCGGCGCGCCGCCCGGTCCCGTACCGGGGAGGACGGCGGCCGGCTGGCCGAACGGCTGGCCGCGCTCTCCGGGGCCGACCGCCGCCGTGCCGCGCTCGACCTGGTCCGGGCGCAGATCGCCGGGGTGCTCGGGCACTCCTCGGCCGAGCAGGTCGATCCCGAACTCCCGTTCAGCAAGCTCGGGTTCGACTCGGTGACGGCCGTGGAGCTGCGCAACCGGCTCTACCAGGCCTCCGGTCTGCGGCTGCCCGCGACGGCGGTCTTCGACTACCCGACGGCCGGCGCGCTGGCCGAGCGGATGCGGGCGCTGCTGCTGCCCGAGGCGGAGGCCGACGGCGGCACCGACGGCGGCACCGCCGAGGAGCAGGCCGCCGAGGAGGCCAGGGCGGCCGAGATCGACGGCATGGACATCACGGACCTGGTCGAACTGGCGCTGGGCACCTCGGTGGACCCCGCAGGCGTCTGAGGAAGAGGACAGCATGACTACCCCGCCGGAGCGGATCGTCGAGGCGCTGCGCGCCTCGATCAAGGACAACGAGCGGCTCAGGAAGCAGAACGAGCGGCTGTCGGCGATCGCCGACGAGCCGATCGCCATCACCGGCATGGCCTGCCGGCTGCCCGGCGGGGTGCGCACGCCCGAGGACTTCTGGCGGCTGCTCACCGAGGGCGGCGACGGCATCGGGCCGTTCCCCGCCGACCGCGGCTGGGACCTCGGCGAGCAGAGCGCCACCGCCCAGGGCGGGTTCCTCTACGACGCCGCCGAGTTCGACCCCGGCTTCTTCGGCATCGGCCCGCGCGAGGCCCTCGCCATGGACCCGCAGCAGCGACTGCTGCTGGAGACCTCCTGGGAGGCCGTCGAGCGGTCCGGCATCGACCCGCTCACCCTGCGCGGCAGCCGGACCGGCGTGTTCGCCGGCGTGATGTACCACGACTACGCCGCCCGGCTGGACGAGGTGCCCGACGAGGTCGCCGCCTACCTGGGCAACGGCAGCGCGGGCAGCGTCGCCACCGGCCGGGTCTCGTACGCGCTGGGCCTGGAGGGCCCGGCCGTCACCGTGGACACCGCCTGCTCCTCCTCGCTGGTGACGATCCACCTGGCGGTCCAGGAGCTGCGCCGCCGGGGCTGCGACCTGGCCCTGGCGGGCGGCGTCGCGGTGATGTCCACGCCCGGACTGTTCGTGGAGTTCACCCGGCAGAAGGGCCTGGCGGCGGACGGCCGGTGCAAGGCCTTCGCGGACGCGGCGGACGGCACCGGGTTCTCCGAGGGCGTCGGCATGCTGCTGCTGGAGCGGCTCTCCGACGCCCGCCGCAACGGGCACCCGGTGCTCGCGGTGCTGCGCGGCAGCGCCGTCAACCAGGACGGCGCCTCCAACGGCCTGACCGCGCCCAACGGCCCGGCGCAGGAGCGGGTGATCCGCCAGGCCCTGCTCTCCGCCGGCCTCACCGCCGCCGACGTGGACGCCGTCGAGGCGCACGGCACCGGCACCACCCTGGGCGACCCGATCGAGGCCCAGGCACTACTCTCCGCCTACGGCCAGGAGCGTGAACTCCCGCTGCTGCTGGGGTCGGTGAAGTCCAACATCGGCCACACCCAGAGCGCGGCCGGGGTGGCCGGGGTGATCAAGACGGTGCTGGCGCTGCGGCACGGCGTCCTGCCCCGGACCCTGCACGTGGACCGGCCGTCCTCGCACGTGGACTGGTCGGCGGGCGCGGTGGAGCTGCTCACCGAGCAGCGGGAGTGGCCGGAGACCGGCCGCCCGCGCCGGGCCGGCGTCTCCTCCTTCGGGATCAGCGGCACCAACGCCCACGTCATCGTCGAGCAGGCCCCGGAGGAGCAGCCCACCGAGCAGCCCGCCGTGGGGCAGGCCCCGGCGGCCGGCACCGGCGCCCCGTGGCTGCTGGCCGGCCGCACCGAGGCCGCCGTACGGGCCCAGGCCGGGCGCCTCGCCGAGCACCTGGACACCAACCCCGCGCTCGCGGCCGTCGACGTCGCCCACTCGCTGGCCACCGGCCGCTCCGCCTTCCCCCACCGCGCGGTGGTGGTCGGCGCCGACCGGGCCGCGCTCGCCGCCTACGCCGCCGGGCAGGACCCGGCCGCCGTGGTAGCCGGCACGGCGGACGTGACCGGCCGGACGGTGTTCGTGTTCCCCGGGCAGGGCTCCCAGTGGGTCGGGATGGCCGTCGAACTCCTGGACACCGAGCCGGTGTTCGCCGCCCGGATCACCGAATGTGCCGACGCCCTGGCCGAGTTCACCGTCTGGAACCTCATCGACGTCCTCCGTGGCGCCGACGGCGCACCCGGCTACGACCGGGTCGACGTCGTCCAGCCCGCCCTCTGGGCCGTCATGGTCTCCCTCGCCGCCCTCTGGCAGGCGTACGGAATCCACCCCGACGCCGTCATCGGCCACTCCCAGGGCGAGATCGCCGCCGCCACCGTCGCCGGCGCCCTCACCCTCCAGGACGGCGCCCGCACCGTCGCCCTCCGCTCCCAGGCCATCACCGCCATCGCCGGAAACGGCGGCATGGTCTCCGTCGCCCAACCCGCCCAGGACATCGACCTCACCCCCTGGCAGGACCGCATCTCCGTCGCCGCCGTCAACGGCCCCAGCTCCACCGTCGTCGCCGGAGACGCCGACGCCCTCGACGAACTCGTCGAACGCCTCACCACCGACGGCATCCGCGCCCGCCGCATCCCCGTCGACTACGCCTCCCACTCCGCCCACGTCGAGCGGATCCAGGACGACCTGCTCACCCTGCTCGCCCCCGTCACCCCGCGCGGCGCCGACATCCCCTTCCACTCCACCGTCGACAACCGGTGGCTGGACACCACGACGATGGACGCCGCCTACTGGTACCGCAACCTGCGCCGGACCGTCCGGCTGGAGGAGGCCGTCCGCACCCTGCTCGCCGAGGGCTTCACCACCTTCGTCGAGATCAGCCCCCACCCCGTCCTCACCCCCGGACTCCAGGAGACCCTGGACGAGACGGCCGCCCCCACCGTCACCTGCGGCACGCTCCGCCGCGACCACAGCGGCCCGACCGCCTTCCTGGCCTCCGCCGCCCGGCTGCACGTCCGGGGCGTCCCGGTCGACTTCTCCCCCGCCCTCGCCGGGGCCCGCCGGGTCGACCTGCCCACCTACCCCTTCCAGCGCGGCCGCTACTGGCTGGAGGGGCCCCGCGAGGACGCCTCGGCCGGCGCCCTGTTCCGGACGGTCTGGCGGCCCGTCGGGGGCGCCCGCACCGGCCGCCCGGACGGCCCGATCGCCGTCCTCGACGCCGGGCCCGGCTCCACCGACGGGCTGGTCCCGTACGCCGACCTGGCCGCCCTCGCCGCCGCCGAGGCCGTCCCCGCCACCGTCCTCTACCACCTGCCCGCCGCGGCGGGACCGGACGCCGGGCTGCCGACGGCCGTCCGCGCCGCCGTCAACGGGACCCTCGACCTGCTCCGCGCCTGGCTCGCCGAACCCCGGCTGGCCGCCTCCCGCCTCGTCCTGGCCACCCGCCGCGCCGCCGGCCCCGGCCTGGACGACCTCGCCCTGGCCCCGGTGTGGGGGCTGGTCCGCTCCGCCCAGGCGGAGTACCCGGGCCAGTTCGCCCTGCTCGACCTGGACGACTCCGCCGCCTCCGCCGCGGCGATCCCCGCCGCCCTGGCCACCGACGAGCCCCAGCTGGTGATCCGCGACGGCGTTCCGCACGCGGCCCGCCTGCTGCCCGTCCCCCACGAGCCGGCCCGCCCGATCGACCCGGCCGGGACGGTGCTGGTCACCGGCGGCACCGGCACCCTCGGCACCCTGCTCGCCCGCCACCTCGTCACCGACCACGGCGCCCGCCACCTGCTGCTCACCAGCCGCAGCGGCCCCGACGCCCCCGGCGCCGCCGACCTCACCACCGAACTCACCGAACTCGGCGCCACCGTCACCGTCACCGCCTGCGACACCGCCGACCGCCACCAACTCTCAGCCCTGCTCGCCGACATCCCCACCGACCACCCCCTCACCGCCGTCATCCACACCGCCGGCGTCCTCGACGACGGCATCCTGGACTCGCTCACCCCCGACCGGGTGGACACCGTGCTCCGCCCGAAGGTCGACGCCGCCGTCCACCTGCACGACCTGACGGCCGGCCACGACCTCGCCGCCTTCGTGCTGTTCTCCTCCGCCGCCGCCACCCTCGGCAGCGCCGGCCAGACCAGCTACGGCGCGGCCAACGCCTTCCTCGACGCGCTCGCCGAGCGCCGCTGCTCCCGGGGCCTGCCCGCGCAGTCGCTCGCCTGGGGCCTGTGGGCGCAGCCCAGCGGCATGACCGGCGGGCTGGCCGAGGCGGAGCTGTCCCGAATGGTCCGCGGCGGGGTGGCCCCGCTCTCCTCCGCCGAGGGCCTGGCCCTGTTCGACGCCGCGCTGGCGGCCGGGGACGCCACCCTGGTGACCGCCCGCCTGGACCTGCCCGCCATCCGCCGCCGGGCCGCTCCCGGGCCGCTGCCCGCACTGCTGCGCGATCTGGCGGCCGGTGCGCCGGCCCGGCGCCAGGAGCCGGCCGGGGAGTTCCCCGAGGACACCGCGGGCCCGTCCGCCGCCGAGCGGCTGGCCGGGCGGCTGGCGGACGCCGGGGAGGTGGACCGGGAGCGGATCCTGCTCGACCTGGTGCGCGGCGCGGTGGCCGGGGTGCTCGGCCACGCGGGGCCCGAACAGGTCGACCCGGGGCGGCGGTTCCTCGAGCTCGGCTTCGACTCGCTGACGGCGCTGGCGCTGCGCAACCAGCTGGGCGCGGCCACCGGGCTCCGGCTGGCCACCAGCCTGATCTACGACCAGCCCTCCCCGGCCCTGCTCGCCGCCCACCTGCGCGAGCGCCTCGCGGAGCGGGCCGACGCCGACGGCCGGGCCGCCGCGGCGGACGCCGCCACGGGTGCCACCACGGACAGCGCCGAGCCGGACGGCCCGCTGGCGACGCTCTACTGGCAGGCCTGCGAGCAGGGTTCCTCGATGGCCGCGCTCGACCTGCTCAAGGCCGCGGCCGGCTGCCGGCCCTCGTTCCGGACCGCCGAGGAGGCCCCGGCCGCCGAGCCGGTCCGGCTGGCGCAGAGCCCGGACGGCCCGGTGCTGGTCTGCCTGCCGTCCTTCGGCCCGGTATCCGGCCCGCACGAGTACGCCCGGTTCGCCGCCGCCTGCCGCGGCCGCCGCGAGGTCCTGGTGCTGCCCCAGCCGGGCTTCCTGGCCGGCGAGCTGCCGCCCGCCGACCTGGACGCGCTGGCCGGCCTGCACGCCGGGTCGGTGCTCCGGCACACCGGCGGCCGGCCGTTCGTCCTGGTCGGCCGCTCGGCCGGCGGCTGGATCGCGCACGCGGTCGCCGCCCGGCTGGAGCGGCTCGGGACGGGCCCGGCCGGGCTGGCCCTGGTCGACAGCTACGACCCGGACTACGACCAACTGCCGCTGCTGGAGCCGTCGATGTCCGCCGCGATGAAGGACCGGGAGTCGGCCTTCGCGCTCGCCGACGACACCCGGCTGGCCGCGATGGGCGCGTACCACCGGCTCTTCGCCGGCTGGCGCCCGGAGCGGATCGCCGTACCGACCCTGCTGGTGCGGGCGGCCGACCCGTGGACCGAGGAGATCCGGGAGTCGGCCGGCTGGCAGGCCGTCTGGTCGCTCCCGCACACCGCCCTGGACACCCCCGGCGACCACTTCTCGGTCCTGGAGGACCACTCCGACACCACCGCGCGCACCGTGCTGGCGTGGCTGGCCGACGCCGTCGAGCCCGCCCTCAGACCTCTCTGACGGCCGGCCGCTGATCCACCGTTCGAACCTCCTCAGGAGACAGCTCATGAAGATCGTCATCATCGGTGCAGGGCTCGGCGGCGTCGCCTCCGCCCTGGCGCTCACCCGCTCCGGCCACCAGGTCGAGCTCTACGAGCAGGCGGACGAGCTCCGCAAGGGCGGCTACGGGGTGATCCTGTGGCCGAACGCCACGGGCATCCTGACCCAGCTGGGCATCGACCACACCGACCTCGGCCACCGCCTCGACCGGGTGGACATCACCTCGGAGACCGGCCAGCCGCTGGTCAAGGTCGACCTCGACCGGATCGCGCGCGACTTCGGCTCGCCGAACAAGGTGATCCGCCGCAGCGAGCTGGTCGAGGTGCTGGCCGCCGCGCTGCCGCCGGGCGTGCTGCGGTTCGGCGCCCGCGCCACCGCCATCGACGAGCCCGCGCCGGGGACGGACGGGCCGGTCGCGATCACCTTCGAGGACGGCCGGCGGATCGAGGCCGACGTGCTGATCGGCGCGGACGGCCACCGCTCCTTCGTCCGCAAGCACCTCTTCGGCTTCTCGCCGGCCGAGCACACCGGCTGGGCGACCTGGCACGGCACCACCCCGCTGCCGGTGGAGCTGACCAACAGCAACCGGGTGCAGACCATGGCCGGCGAGCACGGCCTGTGCGTGATGCACCCGCTCGGCGAGTCCATGCTCTACTGGGCCTTCGAGACGCCGTGGGCGGACGGCGACGCGGTCCCGCCCGGCGCGCCCGGCTCCCCCGACGGCACCGGCCCGCTCGGCGCCGACGGCCGGCCGCAGTCCGCGGTGGCCAACCTGCGGGCCCGGTTCGCCGGCTTCTCCTCCCCGCTGCCCGAGCTGCTGGAGTCGATCAGCGACGAGGACGTCCAGGTCTTCCCGCACATCCTGCACCAGGTCCCCAAGGTGTGGGGGCGCGGCCCGGTGACGCTGCTCGGCGACTCGGTGCACGCCGTCCCGCCGCGCACCGGCATGGGCGCCAACCAGGCACTGGAGGACGCCTGGGTGATCGGGCGGGCGCTCTCCGGCCAGGGCTCCCCCGCCGAACTGCTGCGCCGCTACGAGAAGATCCGCCGCCGCCGGGTCAAGATGCTCTACCACTACGCCGCGGCGACCGGGAAGCAGGGCCAGTCGGTGCCCGGCCTCTTCAAGCGCTCCAAGGACGGCATCTCCTTCACCGGGTTCCAGCGCTTCCAGATCAAGGCCTTCAGCAACTACCTCAACGCCAAGCCGCGCTGACGATCCGTCAACTCAAACGCCACCCGTTCCCAGAGAGAGTGACACCCGCCATGAAGATCATCCGTCAGCACGCCTACGGCGGCCCCGAGGTGCTGGAGCTGGAGGACCTCGAACTGCCCGAGCCCGGCCCGGGCCAGGTGCTGCTGCGCACCCACGCCGCGGCCGTCACCTTCTTCGACATCCTCAACCGGCGCGGCGACCTCGCCAAGCGCGACTACTACCGGGCCGACGCCGCGCTCCCGCTGGAGCCCGGCTACCAGGGCTCCGGCTACGTCGAGGCGCTCGGCCCGGACGTGACCGGCGTGCGGGTCGGCGACCGGGTCGCCTGGGCCCTGGCGGCCGGCTCGTACGCGAGCCATGTCATCGCCCCCGCCGCGCAGTTGATCCCGGTGCCGGAGGACATCGACCTCGGCGAGGCGGCCGGCCTGCCGGTGCAGGGCCTGCTCGCGTACAAGCTGACCCACGAGGCGTACCCGCTGGCCGAGGGCGACTGGGCCCTGGTGCAGTCGGCGGCCGGCGGCGTGGGCACGCTGATCACCCAGTTCGCCCGGATGCGCGGCGCGCGGGTCATCGGCGTGGTCTCCGCCGAGGAGAAGGCCGTCGTCGCCAAGGAGGCCGGCGCCGAGGCGGTGATCGTCTCCGGCGGCACCGAGGACGTGGCCGCCGAGGTCAAGCGGATCACCGGCGGCGAGGGCGTCCGGGTGGTCTACGACGCGGTCGGCAAGGACACCTTCGAGGCGAACCTCGACAGCCTGGCCCCGCGCGGCTACCTGATCAACTTCGGCCAGGCGAGCGGCTTCGTCCCGCCGCTGGACCTGATGACGCTGAACGACAAGGGCTCGCTGTTCGTCACCCGCTTCTGCCTGCCGCACTTCTTCGACGAGTCCTGGCCGCCGCTGAACTTCCTGGAGCGCTGCTTCCAGTGGATGCGCGAGGGGAAGCTGACCGTCCGGATCGACTCCCGCTTCCCGCTCGGCCAGGCCGCCGAGGCGCACGCCGCCGTCGAGGAGCGCCGCACCAGCGGCCGCGTCCTGCTCATCCCCTAACACCCCCCTACACCCCCTGAATTCCCCTCAGAACACGCTTCTCGCACCATATTCGGATCTGCCTCGCAGACCGGGACGGGTAGGCTCCGCACCATGAGTGACACGAGCGCGATTTCGGTCGCGCGCGCCACGATCGACGAATTCACCGGCTCGACCCCCGCCGAAATCGACGGCGTATTCCGCCGGCTCGCCGCGGAATTCCAGGCGGACGGTTCCCTCCGCCCGGACGCGCTCGCCGGAATTCCGGCCCTGCTGGACGCGCTGGACACCGTCCCGCCCGCACACCAGGCCAGGCTCGCCCTGCTGCTCGGGCTGCTGGCCGAGGCCGCCGGCCCGGACGGCGGCTTCCCCGCCCACGAGGCCGTCCGGGCCGGCCTGGACCGCTACCTCCGGCTGCTGTCGGACGGCGGGACGGACGCCGGTCGCGGCGCCGCCCTGTTCTTCCTGCTGGGCCACTTCCCCGAGGACGGCGCGCGGATCCTCGCCGCCGTCCCCGGCACCGGGGTGGACCGGGACGACCTGTCCCGGCTGGCCCGCTGCCTCCAGCCCTGGGAGACCGCGGACGCCGCGACCCGGTGGAACCTCGGCCGGGTCTTCCCCTCCCCCGCCGTCTGGGGCCTGACCGAGCAGGAGCGGGCCACCGCCCCCGCGCTCGACCGGTGGCTCGGCCTGCCCGCCGAGCGCACCGCCGAGCTGTGGGCGACCGAGACCCGGGCGCTGCTGGCCTACTCCGGCGCCAAGGCGGCCTGGGCCTGCGAGCACGGCGCCACGGTGTCCCCGTTCGTGGTGCCCGCCCCCGAGGAGGAGCGGACCGCCCAGCCGTCCCCGGCCGCGGACGTCCTGCGGGGCCACGCCCGGGCCGTCCGCTGCCCGCGCTGCCGGCAGCCGCTGACCGGCGGCGCCGAGGCCGCCGTCTGCACCGGCTGCGAGGCCGTATTCCCGTCGGTGGACGGGCTGTTGGACTTCCACGACCAGCCGTCCGGCCCGAGCGACCCGCTGCTGGCCGGCCGGTACGAGCGCGGCCTGCGGGCCGGGTTCGTCCGGATCATGGGCGCCAACTGGGGCGGCTGGGTGTCGCTCGACGACGAGGACGCCTACCTCAGCGAGCACGTCCGGCCGGTCGACGGCCCGGTGCTCGACCTGGCGGCCGGCGCCGGCCGCTGGACCAGGGTGCTGGCCCGTTCGCTCGGCGAGGAGCGGGTGATCGCGCTGGACCTCTCCGCCGAGATGCTGGCCCAGCTGCGGGCCAAGCTGGACCGGGTCCTCACCGTCCGCGGCAGCGCCCTGGAGCTGCCGTTCGAGGACGCCTCGCTGGGCGGGGTGAACTGCTGGAACGCGCTGCAGGCCATCCCCGACCCGGAGCGGGCGATCCGCGAGGTCGGCCGCTGTCTGCGCCCGGGCGGCACCTTCACGGTCATGACCTTCCGTCAGGCCGCCGACCCGCTCTACCGACAGTTCCAGAGCCGGCTGGAGCGCCAGGCGCACCGCGGCTCCTTCGACCCGGAGCAGCTCACCGGCTGGCTGGCCGACGCCGGGATGACCGTGCGCGACCTGTCCGGCCCCGGAAACTTCCTGTTCGTCACCGCCGTCAAGGCATAGTCCCGCACGAGGAGAGGCCATGCCCGTCAGCCCCGACCCTTCCCAGACGTACCTTCCGGGAATGGACAACAAGGTGGTGTTCCTGAAGAACCTGATCAGCTCGCCGCTGATCGAGGTGGGGGAATTCACCTACTACGCCGACATCGACGACCCGGCGGCGTTCGAGACCCGGAACGTGCTCTACAACTTCGGGCCCGAGAAGCTGGTGATCGGCAAGTACTGCGCCATCGGCACCGGCACCCAGTTCATCATGCCGGCCGCCAACCACCCGATGATCGGCTCCACCACCTACCCGTTCTTCATGTTCGGCGGGGACTGGACCGCGCGGACGGTGGACGCGCTGGCTACCGTCGCCAGCCGCGGCGACACCGTCATCGGCAACGACGTGTGGATCGGCCGGGAGGCCGTGATCATGCCGGGCGTGACGATCGGCGACGGCGCGATCATCGGCACCCGGGCCGTGGTCACCTCCGACGTGCCGGCCTACGGCGTGGTCGGCGGCAACCCCGGCAAGCTGATCAAGAAGCGCTTCGAGGACGCGGACATCGACCGGCTCGCCCGGATCGCCTGGTGGGACTGGCCGGTCGAGGCCGTCACCGAGCACGTCCGCACCATCTTCACCGGATCCCCCGCCGAGCTCGAACTGGCGGCCAAGGAAGCCGGTCTGATCAACTGATGTTTTCCCCGGTCCCCGGCCGCCCTCGGCCGGGGACCGGCGTACGTTCGGCCCGATCACCTGTGAATGGAGTAGCACCATGGACGCCGCAGTCCTCCACACGCTCGGCAAGCCGCCCCGCTTCGAGCGGTTCCCCGAGCCGACCGCGGGCGAGGGCGAGGTGCTCGTCCAGGTCCTGGCGGCCGCGCTCAACCCCTCCACCAAGGCGGTGGCCGGCGGCGGCCACTTCGCCAGCTCCGACAACCTGCCCGCGGTGGTCGGCCTGGACGGCGTCGGCCGGCTGGAGGACGGCAGCCGGGTGTTCTTCGGCGGGGCCCGCAAGCCGTACGGCTCGATGGCGCAACTGACCGTCGCCCGCGCCCCGTTCACCTGGCCGGTGCCGGACGGCGTGGACGACCTCACCGCCGCCGCGCTGCCCAACCCGGCACTCTCCTCGTGGATACCGCTGGAGCACGCCGCCAAGCTGCAGCCCGGCGAGACCGTCCTGGTGCTGGGCGCCACCGGCGCCGCCGGCAAGCTCGCCATCCAGATCGCCAAGCACCTGGGCGCCGGACGGGTCGTCGCCGCCGGCCGCAACCAGGAGGTCCTGGACACCCTGGGCGAGTACGGCGCGGACGCCACCGTCCCGCTGAACGGCACCCAGGAGGAGATGGCCGAGGCCTTCGCCGCCGCGGCCGGCGACACCGGGTACGACGTGATCCTGGACTACCTGTGGGGCAAGCCGACCGAGGCGCTGCTGACCGCGATGACCCGCAAGGACTTCCACCTGAAGAGCTCCGGCCCCCGGCTGGTGCAGATCGGCGAGTCGGCGGGCGCCACCATCGAACTGTCGGCCGGCACGATCCGCAGCGCGGGCCTGACCATCGTGGGCGGCGGCTTCCCGCCGCCGCAGGCGTTCCTGGACATGTTCAACCGCCTGATGGCGGGCGCCGCCGCCGGTGAGATCCGGATCGACACCCGGGCCGTGCCGCTGGCGGAGATCGAGCAGGCCTGGCAGGCCGAGGACACCGGGCACAAGCGCCTGGTCATCGTCCCGTAGTCGCCGCAGTCGACGCGGTCACCGCACGACGACCGAGGCCGCCGCCGGATTCCCGGCGGCGGCCTCGTCGTTGCCGTCACTGTCGCGTCAGGTGCCGGTCCACTCCGGTTCGCGCTTCTCCAGGAAGGCCAGCGGGCCCTCCTCGGCGTCCCGGCTGTGCATCCGGCGCTCCTCCCAGACGTAGCGGGTGGCGAAGGACTGCTCCAGCGGCGTGGTGAGGGCCTTGGCCGCCGCCTCCTTGACCGCGCGGACGGACAGCGGGGCGCAGCGCAGGATGTCGCGCACCCAGCCGTCCACGCAGTCGTCCAGCTCCCCGGCCGGCACCACGTCGTTGACCAGCCCGTACTCCAGCGCGCGCCGGGCGCTCAGCCGGCGGCCCGTCATCAGGTGGCCCAGCGCGGCCCGGTAGGGCAGCTGCTGGGCCAGCCGGAACACCCCGCCGGCGCCGGCGATCAGGCCGAGCTTCGCCTCGGGCAGCGCGAAGACGGCGTCCTCGGCGGCGACGATGATGTCGCAGGCCAGCGCCAGCTCGAAGCCGCCGCCCATGGCGAAGCCCTGGACCCGGGCGACGACCGGCTTGGAGAGCGCGAACCGCTCGGTGAGCCGGGGGTAGCCCGGCTTGCCCCGGCTGCCGAAGGTGGAGGTGGCGGTGCCGGCCCTGACCCGTTCGGCCAGCTCCTTGAGGTCCTGGCCGACCGAGAAGGCCCGGTCCCCGGCGCCGGCCAGCACCACCACCCAGACCTCGGGGTCGGCCTCGACCTCGTCCCAGATCCCGCACAGCTCCTCGTGCATGCGCAGGTCCATCGCGTTCAGCACCTCGGGCCGGTCGAGGGTGACGTACCCGACCCGGCCCTTCCTCTCGTACCGCACCCGTGTCGGCTCGGCCATCAGAACGGGTACCTCGCCGGGGTCTCGCGGACGGTCAGCCACTGCCACTGGGTGTACTCGTCCCAGCTGTGCTCGGAGCCGTGCCGGGTGCCGTTGCCGGAGGCGCCGCGGCCGCCGTGCGGCACGTGGGCCTCGTCGTTGATGGTCTGGTCGTTGACGTGGACCATGCCGGTGCGCAGCCGGTCGGCGATCGCCCGGCCGCGCCGCACCGAGCCGGTCTGGACGGCGGCGGTGAGCCCGTACGCGGTCCGGTTGGCCAGTTCGACGGCCTCGTCGTCGTCGGCGACCACGGTGACCGGGGCGACCGGCCCGAACACCTCCTCGGTGAAGGCGGGCATGTCGGGGGTGACGCCGGCCAGCACGGTCGGCTCGAAGAACGGGCCGCGCCGGGCGCCGCCGGCCAGCACCACGGCGCCGGCCGCCACCGACTCGCGGACGATCCGCTCGACCCGGTCGAGCTGCCGCTCGCCGATGACCGGGCCGAGGTCGACCTCCTCGCGGAACGGGTCGCCGAGGCGCAGCTTGCGGGCGCGGTCGGCGAGCAGCTCCAGGTACCGGTCGGCGACGGCGCGGTGCACCAGGTGGCGCCCGGCGGCCATGCAGATCTGGCCCTGGTGGAAGAAGGAGCCCCAGGCCCCGGACGAGGCCGCGGCGTCGAGGTCGGCGTCGTCGAGGACGATCAGGGCGTTGTTGCCGCCGAGTTCGAGCGAGACGCGCTTGAGCATGCCGCCGGCGACCGCGCCGATCCTGGCCCCGACCTCGCTGGAGCCGGTGAAGGCGATCATCGGCACCTCGGGGTGGCGGACCAGGGCCTCGCCGACCTCGGCGTCGCCGGGCAGCACCTGGAGCAGCCCGGCGGGCAGGCCCGCCTCCTCGAAGAGCCGGGTGATCACCCGGCCGCCGGAGACCGGGGTGTGCACGTCGGGCTTGACCACCACGGCGTTGCCGAGGGCCAGCGCGGGGGCGACCGCGCGCATCGCCAGCACCAGCGGCACGTTCCAGGGGCTGATCACGCCGACCACCCCGAGCGGCACCCGGCGGGCGAAGCTCTCCCGGCCCGGCTCGGAGGCCAGCAGGTGGCCGTTGGGGCGGGTGGGCAGCGCGGCGGCGGACCACAGCTCGTCCAGGACGGCGCCGACCTCGAAGTCGGCCTTGCCGCGCACCGATCCGCCCTCGCGGACCAGCAGGTCGACGATCTCCTGGCGGTGGCGCTCCAGCACGGCGGCGGCGCGGCGCATGACGGCGGCGCGCCCGGTCGGCGGGGTCGCCGCCCAGCCGGGCTGGGCCTGCGCGGCGGCGGCCACGGCGGGGTCCACGTCCGCGGCCGCCGCCAGCGAGACCACGGCGATCGGGCGCCCGGTGGCGGGCTCCCGTACCTGGAGCTCGCCACCGGAGAGTGCCGGGTCGAGCCCGGCGTCCAGCTGAATGAGACCGCTCATCGCGGCCACCTCCCTTGTCAGTGGTTCGGCCCCGACGAACGGCGTACCGGGGCGTGTCCGTCGGGCACGCCCCCGGTTCAACGAGGCGGGGTGTGCCCGGTGATGGGCACGTCGACCAGGAGCGGCGCGGTCGCGGACGCCGACTTGGCGACGATCTCGGTGAGTTCGGCGGGGTGGGAGACCCGGACGGCCTCGATGCCGAAGAACTCGGCGGCGGCCCGGAAGTCCAGCCGGTGGCGCCCGCTGTCCGGGCCGAAGGCCAGGTCCAGGCCGAGGTAGCGCCCGCCCCGGGTGGAGCGGCTGTCCCAGGTGTCCAGGGTCTCCTTGAGGGTGCGGTACTCGCCGTTGTTCATCACCACGAAGGTCACCGGGACGCGGTAGTGGCCGGCCGCCCACAGGCCCTGGAGGCCGAACATCGCGCAGCCGTCGCCGAGCACGGCGACCACCGGGCGGCTGTCGTCGCCCATCCGGCGGCCGACGGCGGCGCCGATGCCGTGGCCGAGGCCGCCGCCGACGGTGTGCAGGTACGAGCCCGGGCGGTCCTGGCGGAGCACCTGGCGCAGCCGCAGGCCGGTGGTGATGGCCTCCTCGACCACCACGGCGTCCTCGGGCAGTCCGGCGGCCACGGCGTGGGCGGCGGCCAGCGGGTCGAGCGGGCCCGGTCCGTACGCGGCGAGCGCGGCGCGGTCGGTGGCGGCCCACCCGGCCGCCGCCCGCCGGCCGGCGGCGGCGGTCCGCTCGGCGGCCCGCGGGACGCGTCCGGCGAGCTGCTCCGCGAGGGCGGCCAGGGAGGGCCGCAGCGCGCCGTGCAGGCCCAGTCGGACGCCGAAGTTGCGGCCCAGTTCGGCGGCGTCGGCGTCCAGTTGGAGGACGGTGGTGGTCTCCGGGATCGGCGAGCCGGGGGTGTAGTGGTGGGCCATGAAGGCGTGGGTGCCGACGATCAGGACGGTGTCGTGGGCCGCCAGGGTCTCCCGGATCGCGGCGTGGGTGGCGCCCAGCATGCCGCCGTACAGCGGGTGCGAGGTGGGGAAGTCCAGGTTGTCGTTCATCGGCTGGTGGTACGTCACCGCGCCGAGCGCCTCGGCGAGCGCGGTCAGTTCGGCCACCGCGCCGTCGCGGCCGACGGCGTCCCCGGCCACCAGGGCGGGGCGCTCGGCGGCGGCCAGCAGCCCGGCGGCGGCGGCGAGTTCGGTGGCCGGGCCCTGCGGGGCGAGGGTGGAGCGGCCGGGCACCTCGACGTCGACGTCCTCGGTGAGCAGGTCCATCGGGATGGACAGGAACACCGGCCCGGCGGGGGCGCGCCGGGCGGCGGCGAAGGCCCGGGTGAGCATCAGCGGCAGGTCGTGGGCGTGCTGGACGTCGAAGGTCTGCTTGACCGCCGCGGAGGCCAGGCCGATCAGGTCGCCCGAGAGCATCGGGTCGCAGGCCAGGTGGCGGCGGTCCTGCTGGCCCGCGGTGACCACCATCGGGGTGCGCGAGCGGCTGGCGTTGAGCAGCCCGACCAGGCCGTTGGCGAGGCCGGCCGCGATGTGCAGGCTGACGAAGGCGGTGCGGCCGGTGGCCCGGGCGTAGCCGTCCGCCATGGCGACCACCGAGCCCTCGTGGGCGCCGAGCACGTAGTCGATGTCCCCGGCCGCGCTGAGCGCGTCGGTGAAGGGCAGTTCGCTGGTGCCGGGGTTGCCGAAGACGGTGGTGACGCCCTCGGCCCGGAGGATCTCCAGCATCGCCTCGACCGGGCGCATCAGGCGTCCTTCGCGGGGCGGCGGGTCCAGGACGCGCCGACCTTGGCGATCACGTCCAGCCCGTACAGCCGCAGGGCCTGCTGGAGGGCGAACTCGGCGAGGTAGTGGCGGAAGGTCTCGACGGGCTCCTCGGCGTGGTGGAGCATGTGCCGGTTGGCGACCACCGCGGGGCTGGCCAGCCGGGCGGCGGCGGCCTCCACGGCCGCGTCCATGGCCTTGGGCTCGACCACCTCGTCGAACAGCGCGGCGGCGTCGGGCTCGCGGGCCCAGATCTTGCGCCCGCCGAGGATGACCTGGCGGGAGACCCGGCCGCCGGCGAGCCGGGTGAGGCGCAGGTTGCCGAGGCCGGGGACGATGCCCTCCTGGGCGGCCGGCAGGCTGAAGTAGCTGTCGGCGGCGGCGATCACGTGGTCGAAGACCATCAGCAGCTGCGCCCCGCCGCCGATCGCGAAGGTGTCCACGGCGGCCACCCAGGGCTTCTCCAGCGTGCGCTGCGGCCAGGCGCGGTCGTCGTCGACCAGCAGGCCGCGGTAGATCTTGCTGATGTAGCCGATCTCGCGGCGCATCAGGAAGTCCGCGTACGAGATGGTGCCCTCGTGCAGCTCGGTGAGGTTGATCCCGGCGCTGAACACCCGGCGGCCGAGGTAGCGCCGGTGGGTCATCTCGCCGCCGCGCAGGACGCCGACCTCGGTGGCCGGGTCGAGCAGGACGAGGTCCACCGCGGTCTCCATGTCCTCGACATGGGCGTTGGTCTCGGCGTTCAGGCAGTGGTCGTTGTGGACGGTCACGTGGGCGGTGCCGTCGCGGCGCTCGATCCGGACCACGCCGAGGTCGGCGCTGCCGGTGCGGCTGAACTCCGGGAGCAGGGCCAGCGCCCGCTCGGTGGGGCGCAGCATCGCGTCGATCAGGTGCCGGCCGCACTCGGGGTGGGCGAGGACGGCCTGGAGGAAGATGCCCTGGTCGATCTCCAGGCCCTCCTTGTCGGCCTGCCGCAGCCCGTGCTCGGCGGCCAGCTGCGCCTCGCCGGGCACCAGGCCGGGGTGGCGTTCCCCGGCCCGGCGCAGCAGCTCGTCCAGTCGCAGGTGGACGGTGCGCTCCTCGGTGAGCGCACCGTAGACCTCTGCGACGTGCTCCCGCAGGAAGCGCTGCCGGGACAGCCTGGCCTCCGGGGCGGTGTCCACGCTGCGCGCGGTGTCCAGGGTGAAGACTGGGACGGTCATGACAGCTGTTTCCCTCGGTGGGTCGGGTACGGGTCGGGTCGGGCGCCGGCCGGCCCGGGCGCGGGACGGTCGGGCGCCGGACGGGTCAGGCCCGGTCGGCGGATTGGTTGCGGAGCGTCCGGTCGCAGGCCGCCAGGTGGGCGCCGAGCGACTCCTCGAAGCTGGTGGTGGTGGCGTCCAGCAGCAGCCGGCGACGGATCGCCAGCTCGCCGCCGACCAGCCCGCCGAGCAGCGCGCCGGCGCTCTCGACGGCGGCGGCGACGCCCGCGCGGTCCTCGACGACCCGGTCGAACAGGCCCAGCTCGGCCCCCTCCGCCGCGGTGACCTCGGTGCCGAACAGCACCAGGCGGCGGGCGCGGGCGACGCCCAGCTGCTGGACCAGGCGGTGGACGGCCATGCCGGGCCACAGCCGGCCGGCGGTGACCGCCGGGCTCAGCCGGGTGTCCGCCGTGGCGATCCGGTGGTCGGCGGCCAGCAGCAGGTCCAGCGCCGGGCCCGCGCACTCGCCGGCCGCGACGGCGAGGACGCCGGCCGGGACGCGCTCCAGGCGGCGCAGCGCGCGCTCCCACTTGTTGACCAGGTGGATGCCGACCTCGCCGGGCCAGGCCTGCTCGCGGACGCCGGCCGTCCCCTCGACGTGCAGCACGGCGAAGGTCGCCCGGTCGGCGTCCTCCAGCTCGTCGCAGACCTCGACGACCTGGCCGATCAGCTGCTCGGTCAGCGGCGCGGAGCAGTCGATCAGGACGTGGCGCCCGGCCGACCCGGTGCGTTCGGGAAGCAGTTCGCTGACGGACATGGGAATTCCTCTTTCGGAAGGTGCGGGCTGTGTCTGGTGCATTCCGGTCAGTACCGGACGAGAGCCGTCTCGATGGTCGATCCGGGGCCCATCGTCATGAAGACCCCGAGGTCGCCGGGCCGGACCTGCCCCTCGGCCATCAGCCGCTCGTAGGAGAACAGGAACGAGCCGCTGGAGAGGTTCCCGTAGTCCCGCAGCACCCCGGTGGTGTGCCGGACGTCGTGCCGGGTCAGTCCGAGGTTGATCTGGACCGAGTCGATGACCTTCTTGCCGCCGGAGTGGACGATCCAGTGGGCGATGTCGCTGCGCCGCAGGCCGGTGTCCTCCAGCAGCCTGTCGACGACGAGTTCGGCGTGCGCGCCGACCACGTACGGCACGTCGCGGTCCAGGAAGAAGCTGAACTTGCCCTGGTCGTCGTCCCAGTCGTAGCGCATCGCGTCGACGGCCTCGGGGATGATGCGGCTGGAGAACTTGAGGACGGTCGGGCCCTCGGCCCGCACGCCGCTCTCCGGGCGGTCCAGCAGGCCGTCCGGGTCGGCCATCAGGATCACCGCCGCGGCGCCGTCGCCGAACAGGCTGTTGACCACCGCGGTGCGCATGGTGCCGTCGAAGACGTAGGCCGCCGAGCAGGTCTCGACGCAGACCATCAGGGCCGGCCGCCCGGGGTTGGCGGCGGCCCAACCGGCCACCGCGGTCAGGCCGTTGAGACCGGCGTTGCAGCCCATGCCGACCACGTCGAGCCGACTGGTCCGGACATCGAGGCCCAGTTCCTTGATCAGGTGGGCGGAGAGCCCGGGGGTGAGCAGTCCGGTGGTGGTGACGCAGCAGATGTAGCCGATCTCGGAGAGGTCGAGGCCGGTGCGGGCCACGCACTCGCGCACCGCCCGCGCGCCCGTCTCCACGCCCGACGCCCGGTGCTTGCGGAGCAGTTCGCCCTGGGTCTCCATCCGGCGTTCGCCGTCCGGCCCCTCCGGCGGGAGAATGAGGAAACGGCGGTCGATCGCGCTGTTCATGAAAAGCGACCGAATGCGCTGGTCGGTTATCCCGAATATGTCGAGGATATCGCTCTGCGCATAGGAGTCCGGCGGGTTCGCGGTGGCGATGCCGATGATCCGGGGCAATGCCCCGTCCTGTTCCGCGAGCGGTGGCACGTCCTTCTCTGACAAGGTCAGCGCCATGTCGCCCCCCTTTCTGGAAAATTCCGGCCATGGACGACTGACAGACGCATTCCAGCAGGGGCGGACCCGCTCGAACACCCCGGTCCGCCCCTTAGGGCCCCCTGTCCCGGCGGGGCCCCCTGCCCGGCCCCGCCGGGGCTCGACCAGGGGCCCGCCGGGGGCTCGGCCGGGGCTCAGCCGGCCCGGGTCAGCGCGCCCATCGCCGTGGGCAGGTCGACCCGGGAGCTGACCCGCAGCTTCCGGTAGGCGCGGGTCAGGTGCTGCTCCACGGTGCTGACCGTCACGTACAGCCGCTTGGCGATCTCCCGGTTGGTGTAGCCGTGCGCGGCCAGCTCGGCGACCCGGCACTCGGCGTCGCTGAGCACCGCGTCGGACACCGCCGGGGCGCTCTCCCGGGCCGACTGGTCGCCGCCGCTGCTCCAGCCGAACTCCACGCCCAGCAGCCGGGTGAGCGGCTGGGCCTGGCACTCCTCGGCCAGCATCCAGGCGCGGCGGGCGGTGAGCCTGGCCCGGCGCAGCTCGCCCAGGTCGTGGTAGGTCCTGGCCAGGTCGGCGAGCGCCCGGGCCAGTTCGTACCGGTCGCCGGCCTCCTGGAGCACGTCCGCGGCCTTGCGCAGCAGGGCCGGGCGCTGGCGCAGGTCGCCGGTGGCGGCGAGCTGGCGCATCGCCACGCCCCGCGCCCGCGGCGCGCACTGGTCGACCATCGCGAGCTGCTCCTCCAGCAGGCGCCGGGCCCCGTCACGGTCGCCCAGCTGGAGCATCGCCTCGGCGGCCTCGCCGCGCCAGGCGACCAGGCCGGGCACGTCCAGCCCCCACTGGCGCATCAGCTCGCCGCAGGCGAGGAAGTCGCCGAGCGCGGCGTTCAGGTGGCCGGTGGCCAGCTGGTACCGGCCGCGGGCCTGGAGGTAGTGGAGGCCGTAGCGGCTCTGCAGCATCGCCTCCGGGACGGGCAGGTTGAGCTGGTCGGCGGCCTCGTCGTGGCGTCCCATCGCGGTCAGCGCGGTCAGCAGGCTGGCCAGCGCGCCGCCGACCGCCACCCCCCAGCTGCCCGCCGGGATGATCTCCAGCGCCTGCCGGGCGTACCGCTCGGCGCCGGGCAGGTCGCCCTGCCGGACGGCGATCTCGGCCCGGATGGTCGCCAACCGGGCCTGGCGCCCCGGGGACTGGCGGGCGGCCGCCTCCGCGATCAGGCCGTCGCACCAGGGCGCGGCCCGGTCGGCCCGGTCGCCGTAGGTCAGCGCGAGCAGCGCCGACTCGACGGTGTCCATGCCCGTCTCGTCCAGCCGGGAGGTGCGCAGGATCCGCTCGGCCTCGGCGACCGCCTGCTCGGACGGGCCGCGGCTGAGCACCGAGTCCAGCGCGGTGGCCGCCTCCAGCCGCCAGCTGACCGCGGTGGACGGCGCCGGGCGCGGGTCCGGTTCCTCCTCGGCGGACGGCACGTGCGCCAGCAGCGGCGCGTACCAGCAGCGCAGCCACGGCCGGGTGGTCCGCAGCTCGGCCGCGGTCTCCGGGTCGTGCGGGCCGCTCTCCAGGCCGAGCCGGGACAGCACGTCCCTGGCCTCCTCGAAACGGCCGTGCCACAGCAGGGCCTTGGCGAGCACCAGGCCGTCGCTGGGGCGCAGGTGGCCGCGGTGCAGGGCGGTGGTGAGCTCGGTGAGGTGCGGGGTCGGGGCGCCCGGGTTGATCCGCCACTCGGCACGGACCAGGGCCGTCCTGATCCGGGCCAGCCGGGGCCCGTCCGCGCAGACCCGGCAGGCCAGCCGCAGGTACTCGACGGCCTGGCCGACCCGGCCCTCGGCCAGCGCCAGCGTGGCGGCCTCCTCCAGTACGGGGACGGTCCAGGCCTCCTCGACCCGCCCGGAGGCGAGCAGGTGCTCGGCCGTCGCGGCCGCGGCGCCCCCGCCCGCGTGCAGCAGTCCGGCGGCCCTGCCGTGCAGTTCGGCCCTGCGCTCGGAGCCGGTGTCGAGCAGCACGGCGGCCCGGGCGGCCGGGTGGCGGAAGCCGTCGGGGGCCAGCAGGCCGCAGTCCGCCAGCTCGCGCAGGCCGCGCGCCGCCTCCGCGCCGTCCACGCCGAGCAGCCGGCCGACCCCGTCCGGGGCGCCGAGCACGGCGAGGGCCTGGACGAGCGGGAGCAGCCCGGGGGCGCTCCGGTGCAGCAGGTCGCGCACCGCCTGCCCGTAGCCGTCGGCGACGGCCAGCCCGCCGTCGGCGGTGCCGGCCCGCACCGCCGCGAGCTGCCCGTCGAGCAGGGCGGTGAGCAGCAGCGGGTTGCCGCCGCTGATCCGGTGGCAGTCGGCGGCGAGCCGGTCGGCGGCCTCCCGGCCCAGGCGCTCGGCGACCAGCCGCTCCACACCGTCGGGGGTGAGCAGGGGCAGGACCAGGCTGTGGCAGCCGGGGCGGCGCAGCAGCTCCTGGTGGAACTCGGCGGTGCGGTGGGCAGCCCGGCCGGTCCGGCCGAGGACGGCCATGATCCGGGAGCGGCCGAGCCGGCGGGTCAGGTGGGAGAGGCAGGCCAGCGAGTCCGGGTCGGCGTGCTGGACGTCGTCCACCACCAGGGCGAGCGGCTGCCGTTCGGCCAGGTCGAGCAGCAGCGCGCTCAGTTCCCGGGCGGCCGACTCCCGCCGGTCCGGGCCGGCCGCGAGCAGTTCGCGGACGGCGGCCCGCTGCTCGGCCGGCACCGGGGCGCCGCGCAGCAGCTGGCCCAGCACGCCGAGCGGCAGGCCGGTCTCGGCGGCCGACCCCACCGCCGTCAGCGGCAGGACGCCCGCCCCGGCCGCCTGCTCGACGAACTCGTCCAGCAGGGCGCTCGTTCCGGTGGCCGCCGGGCCGCTCACCACGGCGATCCGTCCCCTGCCCCCGACCGCCTCGGTCAGCAGACCGGCCAGGAAGGCCAGGTGCTCATCGCGTTCGACCAGCATCATTGCTCAGACTTTCTCTCGTGCGTACGTGCGGTGTGGGTGGGGGAACCGGCTGCGTGGGACTCAGCGGTGCTCGGGTGGTGCTGGGTGGTGCTCGGTGCTGCTCCGGGGCTCCCGGTGGTGCCCCGTCGGTGGGTCTGTGGTGGGCCCAGCTGGTGTTCGGGCTCAGCGGTGCTCAGCGGTGCTCGGCGGGGAGCGGGGCGGCGCCCTGGGCCCGGGCCCGCTCCGGTGCGGGCGGGTCCGGTTCGGCCGGGCCCTGGCCGGCCCGGGCGGCGGCGGCTCGGATCGCGGAGAAGGCGGCGGCGTGCAGGCCGGGGCCCCGGCCGAAGCCCCAGGCCGGCCCGTCGGGGAAGGCGCAGCGGGCGTAGACGGCGGCCTCCCGCCCCGGGTCCGCGGACTTGCCCTCGGGGCCGGTGTGCCGGACGTCCCGGACCTCGACGCCCCAGGGCGCCAGGGTCGCGCCGAGGCTGCGCACCTCCTCCGCGCGGACCGTGCCGTCCGCGCTGGCGGGGCCGGCCCCGTCGACGAACAGCTCGGTGGGGACCGGCGCGTGGCGTACGGCCAGCGGCTTGGTCTCGTCCGCGGTGGACCGGTACTCCCGCTCGAAGAGCCGGCCGATCCGGTCCGGCGCGACCTCGGCGCCGGTGGCCTCGGCGACCGCCTGCACGGTGCGGGCGAACTCGATCTGCAGCCCGCGCGGCAGGTCCAGGCCGTGCCGGGCGCTCATGACGTGGGCGACGCCGCCCTTGCCGGACTGGCTGTTCACCCGGACCACCGCCTCGTAGCCGAGGCCGAGGTCCTGCGGGTCGATCGGCAGGTACGGCATCCGCCAGGCGCGGTCGCGCGGGCTCTCGCCGGCGGCGGCGGCCTCGGCCTCCAGGGCGGCGAAGCCCTTCCTGATGGCGTCCTGGTGCGTCCCGGAGAAGGCGGTGTGGACCAGTTCGCCGCCGTAGGGGTGGCGGGGGGAGACCGGCAGTCCGGAGCAGTGCTCGACGGTGCGGCGCACCCGGTCGATGTCGGAGAAGTCGATGCCCGGGTCGACGCCCTGGGTCAGCAGGTTGAGGCCGAGGGTGACCAGGCAGACGTTGCCGGCCCGCTCCCCGCCGCCGAACAGGCAGCCCTCGACCCGCTTCGCCCCGGCCAGCAGGGCCAGTTCGGTGGCGGCCACCCCGGTGCCCCGGTCGTTGTGCGGGTGGATCGACAGGCAGCGGTACTCGGGGCGGGAGAGGGTGCGGTCCAGCCACTCGATCTGGTCGGCGAACACGTGCGGCATCGAACGCTCGACCGTGGCCGGGAAGTTCAGCACGATCTCGCGGCCCGGGCCGGGCTCCCAGAGGTCCATCACCGCCTCGCAGACCTCGACGGCGAACTCCGGCTCGGTCTCGTTGAACAGCTCCGGGGAGTACTGGTAGCCGACCTCGCAGTCGCCCAGCAGCCGCTCGGTGTGCCGCATCATCGACCGGGTGCCGCGCAGGGCGAGGTCGACGCACTCCGGCCGGCCGATCCCGAGGACGAGGTCGCGGAAGAGCGGCGCGGTCGCGTTGTACACGTGGATGGTGGCGGCGCGGGCGCCGCGCAGGCTCTCCACGGTCCGTTCGATCAGCTCGTCGCGGGCCGGCACCAGCACCGAGACGCGGACGTCGTCGGGTATCCGGTCCTGCTCGATCAGCATCCTGACGAAGTCGTACTCGTCCTGGCTGGCGACCGGGAAGCCGACCTCGATCTCCCGGTAGCCCATCGCCACCAGGAGGTCGAACATGGCGAGCTTGCGGGCCGGCGTCATCGGACGGGCCAGCGCCTGGTTCCCGTCCCGCAGGTCCGTGGAGAGCCAGCGCGGCGCCGCCGTGGGGGTCCGGTCCGGCCAGGTGCGGTCGGGCAGGGTCATCGGGACGAACGCCTGGTAGCGCCGGGGCAGCCGGTCAGCCTTCACGGTCTGGTTCCTCACAACTGTTTCTTGTTGCGAACATGCGGGAAGTACTGGTCTTGTTGCGGACATGCACGGAGTGATGCTCTTGTTGCGGACATGCAGGAAGTACCGGTCGATTGCGGACGTCCTGTGAACGTCACGCTAGAGAGCCGCCGTAGTCCCGGACAACGGTCTCGCCGGCGCTGTCGGCCCATCCGCGCCGGAGGGATGAGCGGGGGGTATCGAAGGGAGTAGTGGACACTCCACCCCCGGGCCACTCCGCTCCGGCCCCGGTACCACCGGCGGTCCCTCCGCCCGCGCCCGGCCGGGTGGCGGCCGGCACGACGGGACGACTTCCGGCCACCTCCGCCGTCCACTTCTTCACGGCGCGGCCGACCCCCCCTTTGTCACCGGTCCCGGCATTCCGGCCGCGCCTTTGAACTAGTTGAAGATTCGAACACGCTCGACCGGCGAGGGGGCCTCCCGGAGGCCATCTTCACGCCCTCGAATTCGCACGGCGTTCTGGTATCTTGACCCCGCTTGGCCAAGGCGACACGGGGGCCGGCACGTGACCGGTTTGGAGAAGGCAGCCTTGACGACTCGCCAACAGGTGGCGGACCTGATCGAACAACGCACGCCCGAGATAGTCGAGGCCTACGAGGCCTCGCTCCGGGCGGCCGGCAACGCCATCGCGCAGAGCCCGGCCTCGCTGGACCAGGCCCTGGCCACCGCCCGTCAGATCGTCGCCGACGTGGTCACCAGCCTGCGCGTGGGGCAGGTCGAGGTCGACCAGACGTGCAAGCTGCTGGCCTGGGACGTCGGCGCGACACGCGCGGCGGACGGGGTCCACCCCCGGGAATCCGTCCAGGCCTCCTCGGCCTTCTTCCACGCGGCGCTGTCGACGATATTCAGCCACCTTCCGCCCGGATCGAGACAAGTCGACACCCTCACCCTGATCACCCTCGCGCTGGAGCGCGGTGTCGCCCTGCGGATCCGCGAGTCGGTGGCCGCGTACACCGGGTTACTCGTCGACAAGATCCACGAGGCGCAGCTCGACGAGCGGCGCCGGATCGCCCGCGAGCTCCACGACCGGATCGGGCACGGCATGAGCGTGACCCACCGCCAGCTGGAGCTCTACACCCTCTACCTGGACAAGCAGCCGGACCGGGCGAGCGTCAAGCTGGCCACCGCCCAGCAGGCCATCCAGGAGTCGATGCACCACCTGCGCGCGGTCACCTCCGACCTGCACACCCGCCAGCCGTTGAAGAGCCTGGAGAAGGCCCTGCTCAACGACCTGGAGTCGCTGGGCCCCGACGGCGTGGCCGCCCGGCTCCGGGTGAACGGGGACGAGGCCTGGGCTCCGCCGGAGGTGCTCGACGAGGTGTTCCTGATCCTCCGCGAGGGCGTCCGCAACTCCCTGCGCCACGCCCGGGCCACGGTGCTGCTGGTGAACGTCGAGATCACCCCCAACGAGCTCCGCGCCACCGTCGAGGACGACGGCTGCGGGCTGCCGCAGGAGCGGCCGGCCGACGCCGGCGTCGGCCTGTCCTCGATGCGCGAGCGGGCCGAACTGCTCGGCGGCCGACTGCTGGTCAACAGCCGTCCGGACAACGGCACCAGGGTGGATCTCTCGGTACCTCTCAAAGGACGGCTCCTCGATGAACCCGCGCGACGCCGTAGCTGCTGACCCCGCGTCCGCCACCACCCGCGTCGCCCTGGTCGACGACCACGCGCTGGTCCGCGAGGGGGTGCGCGAGATCCTGGAGTCGCAGGACGACATGGTGGTGGTGAGCGAGGCCGCCAACAGCGGCGACGCCATCGCCCAGGTCGCCCGGCACCGGCCGGACGTCGTCCTGCTGGACGTCGAACTCCCCGACGGCGAGCCCACCGACACCGTCACCAGGATGCGGGCGCTCTCGCCGTCCTCGCAGATCATCATGCTGTCCATGTACGACGGCCCCCAGTTGCTCCGACGGCTCATCAACGCCGGCATCCGGGGCTACCTGCTGAAGAGCGTGTGCGGCGACGAGCTGCTCGCGGCGGTCCGCAGCGTCCACCGCGGCTCGGACCGGATGGTCCTGGCCGTCTCCCGGGACAGCCTGGCCCGGATGCAGGGCATCACCGAGAACGTGCTGTCCGCCCGGGAGCTGGAGATCCTGGAGCTGGTCGCGCAGGCGCTGAGCAACGGCCAGATCTCCACCCGGCTGACGATCACCGAAGCCACCGTCAAGCGCCATCTGCGCAACGTCTTCGCCAAGCTCGGCGCGGTCTCCCGGATCGACGCCGTGAACAAGGCGATCGCCGCCTCCCTGATCGCGCCCCCGCACGACCAGTCCTGCCACCGCCACCGGGCGGGCTGAGACCTCCTCCGCACGCTCCTTCCCGACTCCCCCGCGCGGCCGGCCGGCACCCCGCCCGGCGCGCCGCCCCGCGCACCCGGTCGGCCCGGTCGGCCCGGGCGCACCGGTCGGCCCGGTCGGCCCG
The DNA here is from genome assembly GCF_048159585.1 of Kitasatospora sp. SC0581. Taxonomy (NCBI): domain Bacteria; kingdom Bacillati; phylum Actinomycetota; class Actinomycetes; order Kitasatosporales; family Streptomycetaceae; genus Kitasatospora; species Kitasatospora sp. SC0581. Next base: position 864,732 of record NZ_JBLRWA010000001.1, read on the forward strand.
GTTCCAAGCCTCGCCGCGGCCGGCCGGGGCCTCAACCCCTGCCGACCACCTACCGCCCCTGCACCCCGACGGCCGGACCCGCGCTCCACCCCACCGGTGCTCCCGCCCTTCGCCGCCGAAGCGCCGGTCCGTACCGGCATGCGGAGGCCGGGGAACCGGGGGGGGGGAATTCAGGGCCGGAGCGGATTCGACGGCCATGAGGGACTTCTCCCCGCATCCGCCGCCGGCGGTGGTCACCACCCGCCCGTGCGACGGCAGGTGACGACACCTCAAGGTCAAGGACAGTCCTTTGGGAGCCAAAGCCGGCACCAAGGTACGGAACTTCCGCCCGCCCGGCAATGTCGACGGCCACCACACCGCCGGGCGGGCGGATGGTGCCGGCCCCCGGGGGCGGGACGGCCGGGGCCGTCCCGCCGTTCCCACGGCCCCCGCTACAGGCCGCGCAGGGCATGGCGCACCGTCCTCACGTCGAAGCAGTCGTCGCGGACGACGTGGGCCTCGTGGAAGATCCGGCCGGCGAGGAACTCGAGGTCCCCGTCGCCCGTCGGCACGCCCAGCAGGCGGCGCACGTCCTGGCCGATCAGCCGGTCGGCCAGTTCGTTCACCAGGGAGTTGGCCTCGTGCAGCGGGGTGGTCGCGGTGATCCGCGTCCGCGTCCGCGCGATCCTGGCCAGGACGTCCCGCACGGCGGCCCCGGTCGGGTCCGGCAGGGCGGAGACGGCGTCCCGCAGGCCGTCCAGGGACCGCTCGACCGCGGCCGGGTCCGGCGCGGGGTCGCGCAGCGGCTCCAGCAGGTCCAGCAGGGCGGCGGCCAGCTCGGCCCGGGCCTGCTCCGCCGCGGCGGCCTCCTCCCCCGGGTCCGCCGAGGAGCCGTGGAGGACGTACCCGGCCCGGAGCAGCAGTCGGGCGTCCTCCTCGTGCGGGAGCCCGGCGAACAGCTCCGACGGCAAGGCCGCCACCAGCGTGTCCGCCTCGGCCAGCAGGTCCGCCGCCACGTGCTCGGGGGCGAGCCACTCCCGCAGCATCGGCAGCAGCCGGCCGCGCTCCTGGCGGTAGGCGCGGTTGAGCAGTGCGCGGACGGTGTCCCAGGGGATCCGGGACTCCTGCGGGTCCGACGGCGAACCGGCCCGGACGGCCGAACTCGCGTACGGGGGGCGGCCGGTGAGGCCGGTCCCGTCGAACCGCAGGCCCCCCAGCGCGGGCAGCGGCGGCGGCCCGGCGGGGACCACCGGCGGCGGGGTCGCGGACGCCGGGGCGGAGCCGGTGCTGGCCGGGGCGGCCTGGACGGCCGGGGCCGCACCGAAGGCCGCCGGCGGCCGCACCGGCGGCGCCGCGTCCGGGGTGACCGGGGCAACCGGGGCCGCTTCCACGACGGCCGGCTGCTCCTGCTCGACGGCCTCGTGCGGCCCGTCGTTCCCGGGATCCCGGAGCTGCCGCCCGGTGGCCGGGCGCAGCGCCATGAGTGCCGGCGGCTGCTGCCCGGCGGGGCGCGGTCGGCGCTGGTTCTCGAAGGTCTGGCCCGGCGTGCCCGCGAAGCGGACGATCCGGCCGTCCTCCAGCGTCACCCGGAGTTCCACCCCGGCGAACCGCCCGGTGACCGTGCCCGTCCGCCCGTCCCCGAGCTCGGCCAGGTGCTCCCGCGCGACCATGCGCGCCGCGTGCCCGCCCTCGGCGGCCGTCCACGCGGTGGGCAGTCCCCCGGGCCTCTCGGCTCCCTCGGCCCGCTCGTCCGCGAGGGCGAGCGCGTGGGCGAGGGCCGGGTCGAGGGCCGGCGCGTCGATGCCCGCCGCCTCCAGGTCCTGGAGGCGGGTACGGGTAGCCGGGCGCTCGCCCGTGCCCGGGGTCACCGGGGCGAGCAGCGGCGGCTCCGGCGCCGGCGTGCCGTGCAGTCCGGCGACCAGCTCCTCGGCCTCCTCCAGCCGCGACCGCAGCTGCCGCACGAAGGCACTCGGGAAGGACGAGACCGGCGGCATCGCCTCCGGGCCGTCCGCCTCGGGGACGAACCGGAGCCGGATGCGGACCGGCCGGCCGCCGGGCTGAGCCGTGGCCGGGAACAGCTCCGCGGCCTGCTCGTCGGCGAGCCGCTGGAGCCCGGCCCGCTCCTCGGCGGTCAGGTCGCCGTGGTCCCGCACCTGGACGACCAGTTCGGTGTCCGGCAGGCCGGCCCCGCCCGGCCGTACGCGGCGGTAGCCGATGGAGTAGTCGACGTCGTCCCGCACCAGGGGGCGCTCCCAGACCGGGACCGCCCCGGCCCCGGTCTCCCGACGGGACCGCTGCCAGTCGGTGGGCCGGTGGACGAGGTGCCGCCCGTCCCGGGTGACGCCCTCGATCCACACGTCGTGGGCCACCCCGACCCAGCGCACGGCGCCGTCCGGCAGCACCTCCTCGAACAGCCTTTCCTGGTAGGCCCGGTCGACCCGCTCCAGGACGTCCTCGGACACCCAGGACTCGGGGTAGAAGGTCCGGGCCTCCTGGTTCTCGGGGCGGCGCCACCGGGACGGGAACTCGCTCAGCGGCGCGCCCGGCGCGATCCCCGGGTCCAGGAAGTACACCGGCGCCCGGTAGGTGCCGTTGGCCCGCGGCGGCCGGACCGGCCCGAGGTGCAGGCCGTGGTCCGCCGGGTCCACCGCGAGGGCCCCGCGGAGCCGGGCGCGGTGGTGGAAGCCGGTGAGGGTGTGCCGGTCGCCGTAGCGGTTGAGGTCCTCGACCCGGTGGCCGAAGGGCAGCGTGGCGGGCTCGGGCGCGGGGGCCGTCGCGGTGAGCCCGGACTGGTCCTCGGCGGGGCGGAAGGAGATGAACTCCCCGGACCGGATCCGGCCTTCGATGCGCACGCCGTCGTACTCGCCGACCCAGCGCTGCGCGAGGTCTCCGCGCCCGCTGATCCCGCCGGTGCGGCGGGCGTGCAGGTAGGCCTGCCGCGCCGCGTACACCGCGTCCTCGGCCGTCCAGTGCTCGGGGAACATCGTCCGGTACCGGTCCAGCGCCGCTTCGCCCGCGTCGGCGCGGTACGTGCCGTTGGGGTTCTCCGCGCCGACCCGGGGCAGCCTGCGCCGCCCCGACTCCGCCGGCGGGGTCAGGTACCCGCCCGTCCGGTCCGGCCCGTCGAAGAGCGCGGTCCGCAGCGCGTCCTCGCCGAAGGCGGCCCGCACCGGGAACTCCCCGGCCGGCACCGGCCGGAGGTCCGTTCCGAAGACCCGGTCGAGGACCGCGCCCAGCTCGTTCAGGTTGTGCGGCCGGAGCGAGACCGCCGGGTTCGTGACGCCCAGCTCCACCGGGTGCCCGGCGTCGTACCAGACCCGGCCGTAGATGTCGCTCCCGGGCGCGGTCATCAGACCGAACTCCGGGTGGACGGGCTGCGGGCCGGCACCCCGGCGCCGGTACTCGTCGGCCAGGCCGAGCAGGTGGCCGACCTCGTGGCCGATCACCCTCGGCGGGGAGTCCACGCCCCAGTGCTGGGCGTGCTCCTGGGAGGTGTAGGAGCGCACCTCGACGACGTGGTGGGCGCTCTCCCGGTCGACGAACCGGATCGCGACCTCCAGCAGGCTGCCGTCGGGCAGCCGCAGCCCTTGGCCGAAGACGTCCCGGACGCCCGCCTCGGCGTTGAGCCGCACCCGGTCGAGGCCCCGCTCGGCCTCGGCGCGGCTGCCCGTCAGGCCGTCGGCCTCCAGGTGGACCCGCACCGTCAGGACGGTGCGGGTGTCCCCGTCGGCGTCCACCACCCGCCGGACCTCGTACGACTGGATGAACTGGGCCTGCAGCGAGCGCAGGAACCGGCGGACCGGCGGACGCACCTCCGCCGTGGCCAGCACCCGTACCGGCTCGGCCGGTTCGGTCGCGTCGAAGCGCTGCCCCGGCTCGGCCCAGTAGTCGATGATCTGCCGGTTGCGGACCAGCAGCCTGATCCGGACGTCGCCGTACGCGCCGGTGACGAGCTCGTCCCCGTTGCGTCCCCTCGCCTCGCCGTTCTGCTGCTCGTACACCCACAGGGCCGCGTGGCGGGTCTGCTCCCGGGTCCATTCCGGGGGCAGCCCGGTGCCGCCCTCCCGCCTGGCCTGCTCGCCGAACACGCGCAGCTGGTCCGGGGTGAGCACCGGGGCCCCGTCGAGCGACGGGACGTCGACCGCGCCGGCGCCCGGCGCGTGGGCGGGCGCCACCAGGCCGCGCTGGTCGGCGGCCGGGCGGAAGGCGGTGACCGTCCCGTCCTCGTCCGACCTGCCCTCGATCCGGACGCCCTCGTACACGCCCTGCCAGAAGATCCCGTTCTCGGTCACCCGGAAGGTCTCGTTGCGGACCGCGTCGACGGCCGCCTGCTCGACGGCGTACCGGGCCTCGGCGGCGGTCCAGTGCTCGGGGAACAGGGTGCGCCGGCCCGCGCCGGTCTCCACCAGCAGGGTGCCGTTGGCGTGACGGCGCACCAGCTCCAGCTGTTCGGCCCCCTCCTCGCCGATGGCCGACGGCAGGTGGCCGCCCCGCGTCCCGACGGCCGGGCCGAGTTCGGCCTCCAGGACGCCGTCGGCGAACTCCGTCCGGGGCGACTCGCCGTCCTCGGTGTCGTGCCCGAGGCGGCCCAGCCGGTCGTCCGCGAGCTCGCCGAGTTCGCGCAGGACGCGGACCGACGGCGCCGGGACGACGTGGGTCGTGCCGCCGCCCGCGTACTCCGTGACGGAGATGCCGAAGGCCCGGCCCAGCTGGTGGACCAGCGCGTCCCGGGAGATCTCCAGGTGCCAGTTCCCGGCGTCCTGGGCGACGCTCCGCTCGTGCAGGAGCACCGTCCGGTGCGGATCGCCGGTGGCGTCCACGAACTCCACCCGCACCAGCAGCGGGGTGCCGTCCGGGAGCCTGGTGCGGTTGTCGAACCGCGCGGCGGCGTCCCGGGTCCGCGCGCCCAGCGCGGCGACCCTGGCCCGGGCGTCCTCCCCGGTCAGGCCGGAGCCGTCCAGGTGGACGCGCAGGACGAGGACGGTGACGTCCTCGCCGCCCTCCACCAGCGGGCCGCGCCGGAGCTCGAACGGCTGCGCCGCCGGGTCGTCCGGTACGGCCTCGGCCGAGGCGTGGCCCGGCAGCAGCGCCGTCGCCGGGTCCTGCGCCGGCTGCGGGATCGCGCCGGCGGGCGCGGAGGACGAGGACGACGAGGAGGAGGACTCGGGGGCGTGGCGCGGGCCGGTCGGGAAGACCGGGCCCTGGCCGGACGGCTCGGGGACGGCCTTGGTGAACTGGGCCGGGACACTCCGGTCCGGCAGGCCGCGGAAGTCCACGATCCGCCCGTTCTCGGTCCGGACCTCGATCGGGACGCCGTTGAAGCGGCCCTTCACGAGCTCGCGCCGCCGGCCGCGCCAGCCGGCGAGCACCTGGAGCGCCGCGTACCTGCCCTCGCCCGGCGTCCAGCCGGACGGCAGTCCCCGCCCGGCGTTCCCCGCGAGCGTCGGGGCGAAGGCCCCGTCGATCATCCACTGCTGCCCCGCCATCTCGGTGACGGTGGCCGGGCGGGTGCCCGTTCCGGGTGCCGCGGGCTCCGCCAACTCCGGTTCGACGAGCGCCCGCTGTCCGTACCCGGCCTGCGCCCTGGCGGTGGCCGTGGCCGGGCCCGCGCTGCCCGCGACCGTCGCGGAGAACCCGGGCGTCAGCGCCCCGGCCGCACCGGGCAGGAGCACGTCCAGCCCGGCGCCGTCGGGGAGGGAGTCCGCCCCGGCCACCGCGCCCGGAAGGGCGTCCGCCTCCGTGTCGACGAAGTCGAGGGTCAGCAGGACCGGCGGGTCGCCGGCGGCACGGTGCTGCCGGACGAAGTCGTCGGCGGCCCGCTGGAGCCGCTTGCGGGCGTCCGCGACCGCCGCGGGCGTGGCGCCCGCCGCGACCCGCAGGTGCACCGGTGCCGCGACCTCGATGCCCAGCTGTCCGTCCACCGTCCGGACCCGGCGGCCGCGCAGATCGGGCCCGGTGGACGCCGCCGGGGGCGCGTACCAGTCGGTGAGCGGCTGCCGGGCGGTCGGACGGTGCGTCAGGTGCCGGCCGTCCCGGGTGATCCCCTCGATCCGCACGCCGTCGGCCTCGCCCACCCAGCGCACGGCGCCGGAGTCCAGCGGCTCGGAGGTGTGCCGGGCCGCGTACGCCCGCTCCACGGCGGACAGGACGCGCGACGGCGTCCACGCCTTCGGGTAGAGGGTGTGGGTCTCCCCGTCCGCGTGCTGGTGCCACCGCGACGGGAACTTCGCCATCGGGGCGCCGGGGGTCACGGCCGCGTCGAGGAACCAGACGTCGGCCCGGTAGGTGCCGTTGTCGTTCTCCGCGAGCACCGAGCCCACCTTGACGCCGTGCGCCGTGGCGGCCGCCCTCTCCGGCTCGTCGTGGACGCCGGTGAGGGTCTGCCGGTCGCCGTACCGGACGAGGTCCTCGACCCGGGCGCCGAAGGCCCCACCGGTCGGGCGCCACGGCATGTACGCCGGGGTGTCCAGCCCGCTCTGGTCGTCGGAGGGACGGAAGGAGACGAACTCCCCCGCCCGGATCCGGCCCTCGATCCGCACCCCGCCGTACTCGCCGACCCAGTGGTGGGAGTGCAGGCCGGTCGCGGTGACCCGGCCGGTGCGCAGGGCGTGCTGGTACGCCTGCTCGGCGGCGTACACCGCGTCGTCCGCCGTCCAGTGCTCGGGGAACACCGTCCGGTTCCGGCGCGGGCCGGGCAGGTCGCCGGCCAGGGCGCCGACCTGCGTGGCCGCCGCGTCGGCGGGCCCGCCGACCACCTTGAACGTCCCGTTGCGCTCCTGCGACCCCGGCACCCGCTCCGGCCGGGGGCGGGTCGACCCCCGCGGCGGCACCAGGTGGCCGTCCCGCCCGCCCGGACCGCCGTACAGGGCGCGCCGCAGCACCTCCTCGCGGAACCGGGCCCGGGTCGGCGCGTCGCCGACCGGCGTCGGGCCGCGGTCCTCGCCGAAGGCCTCGTCCACCACCCCGCCGAGCTGCCGCAGGTTGCGGGCGGCCGGCGGCGCGAAGGGGGCGAGGACCTCCAGCGGGCCCTCGTGGAGGTGGTTCATGTCCAGCCAGGGGCGTCCGAACCGGTCGGTCTGCCGGCCGCCCATGATCCCGCTGTCGTCCGGATGGATCGGCCGGGGCGTGGAACCCGCCTCCCGGTACTCGTCGTCCAGGCCGAGCAGGTGGCCGATCTCGTGGGCGATCGTCCGCGCCCCGGTGTTCAGGCCCCAGGTCCGGTGGTTGGCCCGGTCCTGGCGCTCCCGGACGGCGACCGTGTGGTGCGCCGTGGACCGGTCGGGGACGAACTCGACCTCGACCCGCAGCAGATCGCCGCTGGGCAGCCGCTGCCCGGTGTTGTAGACCTTCTCGACCCCCTCCCGGCCCGCCTCCCGGAGAGCCTCCACGGCCGCGGCCGTCGGCCCGTCCGCGAGGTCCAGCTTCGCTTCGAGGTCCAGGTACAGCCGGACGGTCAGCACCGTCTCGGTGTCCCCGTCCGGCAGCCGGACCCGGCGGGCGTCGAAGGACTCCAGCTCCCGGGCGGTGATGGCCCGGATGAAGGCGTCCTGCGGCGGCCTGACCTCCTGCGCGGGGACCAACACCGCCTCGGTGCCGGCCACCGGGGCGGTCAGCTGCGGCCGCAGCTTCTGGTGCGGCTCGCCCCAGACGTCGGTGATGACGCCGTCCTCGACCCGGACGTTCAGCCGCACCCCGGCGAACCGGCCGCGGCGGACCTCGGGGGCCGGACGGCCCGCGGCCGCCTCGCCGACGACCTCGGCCGTCCCCGTCCGCAGCACGTGGTGGGCGGCGTACCGGGCCTCGGCGGTGCCCCACTCCGGGGGCAGCCCCCGGCCGGGGCGGTCCCAGGCCGGAGCCGTGAACGACGGGCGCAGCCCGGCCGTCCAGTCCCCGCCGACGTGGACCTCCCGCACCGGCGGGGACTTGCGCAGCTGCGTCCCCGTCACGAACTCCAGGTCGACCGTTCCGGCCGCCTCCCTGAACTGCCGCGGCAGCACCTGCGCCAGGCTCGGCACCGCGCCCGGCGCGACCGGGAGCGTGGTGACGCCGTCGCCCGCCTCCTCGGTGAACTCCACGCCCACGTTCAGCAGCCGGTCGAAGGCCCCGACCTGCTGCCCGGCCGTGAAGTCGGCCATGAGCGTCCGCACCTGCTGCCGCACCGCGTCCAGCTCGGCGGGCGTCATGCCCGCGGACGGCTCCAGGTGCAGCCGGACGGTGAACTCGAAGCCGTCCTGCCCGCTGTCGAACCGCACCCGCTGGAGCAGCACACCCGGGTACCCGAACAGGTCGACCCGGTCGCCCCGGCCGACCACCGCCTCCTCCTGCCACGCCGCGTACGGCGCGGGGGAGTTGGGGAGCGGGTGGTGGTACAGGATGTAGCCCTGCTGGTCCAGGACCGCCTCGACCCACAGGCTCCCGGACCAGCCGACCGCCCGGTCCAGGCCGTCCGGCCCCGGCGCGACGCTCGGATTGTTCCGCATCGCCGCCTGGACGTGCCGCAGGACCGTGTCGGCGCTCCAGTCCTCCGGGTAGTACGTCCACTCCGGCGCCGCCACCGGCCGCTGCCAGGCACCCGGGAACCGCGTGATCGGCGCCCCCGGGACCGCCGTCGGCTTCAGCTGCCAACCGCCGTGGTCCCGCACCACCCCGTTGGGGTCGGTCTGCGGGCCCGGGCCGGGGCGCGGCGTGCGGTCGGGGCGGAGCGGCTCGGCCGCCGTCCCCTGGGCGGTCGTGAAGGGCTGCCAGCCGGGGAAGTTCGCCGGGTCCGTCGCCGCGGGCGGCTGCGGCACGGCCTGCTGCTGGGGTGTGCCGCGGGTCGGCGCGGTGGTGCCGGCCGTCATGCCGTCGGTGCCGTCGGTGCCGCCGGTCGGCGCGTGGAACTGCCGGCCGGGTGCCTGACCGGCCTGGCCGTCGGCCGTCTCCTCCTGTCCGGTCGCCTCCTCCTCTTCGGTCACCTGCTGCTGCCCCGCCGGTGCCGCGGTGGGCACCGGCGCGGCGGGCGGCGGCACGTCCTCGGGCCGCAGCATGCGCACCCGTTCCACGCCCGGCCTGGGCTTGGCCTCCTCCACCCTGACCAGCAGGCTGTCGGACCACGGCGGGAGGGCGACCGGAGTGCCGACCGGCTTCGTCGCGCCGTCGTACTTCTGGACGGTGCGCCACTGCACCCGCTCCCGCAGCTCGGGATGCCGGGCCAGGAAGCCGATCACCGTGTCCCAGAGCAGGTCGGGCCGCGGGTGCCGGGCTACCCGCGCGGCCACCTCGCTCAGCGCCAGCTTCCCGCTCTGGTAGGAGAGTTCGCGGATCAGCGTGTTGATGATGCGACGGGCCGCCAGCAGCGTGGCCTCGCGGTCGGGCACCTCGGGCAACTGGACGGCCGCCGCCGGCCGCTCCCGCGGCACCCAGGTGTTCCCGGTGCCGATCTCGAAGATCTCCGAGGGGACCAGCGGGAGCGCTTCAGGGCCGTCGAGCCCCAGGCCGTGCGCCAGGTCCGCCCAGATGTTGACACCGGTCCCGCTCAGGTAGAGGACCGCGTTCTTCTCCCCGTCGTCCGTGTGGCGCTGCGCCTCGGCGGGGACCTTCCCCACCCACTCCTCCGCCTCCTCGAACTCCTCGGCGGTGATGTGCGCCCGGTCGCGGGACTGGAAGTACATCCCGCGGACGGTGTTCTCGTGCGAGCTGCGCAGGTAGTTACGGCGCAGCACCTCCAGGTGCTGCTCCACACCCGGGTGCCTGGCCGGGGCGATCAGCACCGCGTTCGCCATGCCCGCGTTGCCGACCTTCGCGACGGCGAAGCTCCGCCGGGCGTTGACGATCCGCTCGACCACCGGGGCGGGGTCGGCCTGGAGCCGGTTGTCGCCGTCGGTGTAGACCCCGCCGAACCGGCGGAGGACCTCCAGTCGCAGGATGTCGCTGGCCGAGGCGTACCCCTGCCCCAGGCCCTTGGCGGTCTCCATCTTGTAGGCCGCTTCGAGGCTCATCGGCGCCTCGGCCGAGAAGACCTCGTCGACGTTGACCAGCACCACGTTCTGGTGCCGGCGGGCCTTCGCCCACTCCACCATGGCGCGTACGGTGATGAGTTCGGGCGTGTCCCGGTCCGTCCCCGCAGCCGCCCTGGCCTCGGCGACCCGCGCACGGGTGACGTCCGTCCAGATCACATGGGTGAATCCCTGGCCGAGACCGTCGGCCGAGTCCTGCACATTGGTCATGAACGGGCCGGTGTGCTCGTTGTCCATCGACAACGGGCCGCCCAGCCAGATCGAGTGCACCAGGCGGGGGATGCGCACCCGCTTCCGCAGAAATGCCGAACCGGTACTCCGCGACATCGTCTGGAGCCGTCCGGACTCGACGACCGAACCCTGCTCCAGGCCCAAGGCCTCCGGGGCGAGCCCCTCGGCCGTCGGCGCCGTTCCGCTCGCCAGGTCCAGCGCCCGGAAGAACGCCACCCGGGACTCGGACTTCAACTTCCGGTAGTCGTACCCCTGGAGGAACTCCGGGGCGGCCGGGACGACCCGGTCACCGAACACGTCCGGACCCAGCAGACCCACCGGCGCCACCGACGCCTGCGGAACCCCGGGCATCAGGCCGATCAGCTCGTCGATCAAATCCTGGGCCGAGAAACGGAGTTCCGGCTGCACGACGACCTGCACCGGCACCGCCGGCTGGGCAGATCCCGATCCCGATCCCTCTCCCTGGTTCCCGGGGTACTGGGGCCGCCGCGAACGCGCGATCGCCTCCTCCAGATCAAGCCGCTCCAGGTTGTCCAGGTCCTCCTCGGCGACCTCGTCGACCCTGCCCTTGCCCTTGTCCGTACGGGAGTTCGCGGCCGGTAGCTCGTCCTCCTCCTCGCCCTCGACGCCCGTCTCCTCGACGCCCGTCATCGCGACGTCCGTCGAACTCTGCGACGGCACCAGGGGAACGCTGGCACGCGGCGCCGGGCCCGCCTCGGAGGCGCCCACCGACTCGTCCGAGGCCTGGGCGGGCTCAACACCGTTCGGGGTGAAGCGGATCCAGGCACCCGGCGTGCCGTCGGCCGCCGGGTACATCAGGAAGCCCGCATCAGCGTCCAGGTCGGTCGACAGCGCCGCGATCCTCCCGGTCGGCGCCCACACCACCCGACCCGTCGCGTTCGCCACCTCCTGCGCCAGCGACAACCCGCCGTCCGAAGCGGGCAGCGCCGCGTCGCACGCGGCCAGCACGATCTCGTCACCCGCCGCCAACTGCTGAATGCTGGGCCTGCGCCGCAACGTCCGGGCCAGACCCGTCGCCGTGACCTTCACCGTGCCGACCGGGCCGGACAGCGGCAAGACCGCGAAGTCCCGGTTGCCGTGCAGCAGGGCGAGGTAACGCCGACCGACCGTCCCCCACGGCACCTTCCGGTACCCGGTGACCACGCGTCCCTGCCCGTCGACCTCCAGCAGCCACCGCCGGCCCAGGTCGAAGTTCCTCAACACCTCGCGCCGCTGTGTGAGTTCGTCATCGGTGTGGAAGGCCCGACCCTGCGGAAGACCCGTCCCCGGCGCCACGATGGTCAGGCTCCGGACATCGCCCAGCCGCACACTGCCGCCACCGACCAGCGGCAGCTCCAGATCCGCGTCCCACAACTCACCCGGCTCGACCGTGTCCGGCACCACCGGACTGTGGACCACCGGCGCCACGGACTGGTCCACCGGACGGGAACGCCCGAAGAGGTTCTTCCAGCGTGACGGGGCCGAGGCCTTGACCTTGGTCCACAAGTCATTCAGGCCCCCCTGCACCTCGTGCAGGGCCCCGAGCGCGGCGGCCAGTTGCTCCTGCTCCTCCGGTAGCAGGCGCTCCAGCCCGTTCGGCGGCTCGGCCACCTGCGCGGTCGCGGCCTTGTCCTGCTCACCCCCGTACGCCCGGTGCAAGCGCTGCCGCAGGCTGAGAGCCAGGAGGTAGGCGTCCACCAGCCGCCGGCCGAGGTCCGGCGGCAGCACCTTCCCGTCGGTCAGCTCCTCCAGCCGCTCGCCGGTGCTGAGCCGCCACGGCGTGTCCGGCTTCGCCACCGCCCGGTAGGCGGCATAGAGGTGCCGCGTGGCAACCGTCAACTGCCGCATGAAGTCGGCCTTGACGTTGACGCTGTCGACCTGCGCCAGCGTCTCCGGACGCGGGAGACGGTCGAACGCCTCGCGCAGGGCGATCCACTCCACCTCGGGGTCGATGCGCCGGCCCCGCTCCTCCGTGAACGTCCGGAACAGCTCCCGCTGGCCCTCCGACGACGTGACGGCCGCGAGGGCGCCGGACAGCGGCGCCAGCTCGATCAACCGGGTGTCGTGCATGACACCGTGCTTCAGGCCCGGCTCCTCCCCCGGAGCGGCGAGCGAGCCCGCCAGCACCGCCCTGGGGTCGAAGACCCTGAGGTTGGGGTTGAACCACATGATGTCGGCCTGGAACGGCGCCGGCACCGACCCGTTCACCGGCAGGAACTGGCGGGCCAGGTCCAGCCAGCCAGCCGTCAGGTTGGTCAGCGACCGCAGCCAGACCTCGTCCTCGTCGGAGCCGAGCAGGCCGAAGTCCAGGTCGGCGGCCGGCGTCAGGTCCGTACGACCGTAGCCCGCCACCGCCACCACCGCGTACGGCGCGGTCGGAGCCCCCCGCATCGACTCACGGGCCCACCCGACCGCGTCCGCCATGATGCCGTCCGCGAACCCGGTCAACCGCCTGGCCAGGTCACGCGGCGACTCCCCCGGGGCGGCCACCGGCACCTCGTCCCGGATCTGCTGCGCCGCGGCCAGGACCGTCACCAGCAGCGCCACCATCGGCTGCGCCCCGTGCCCCAGGCGATCCCGCAGCGCCTGCGCCAGCAGCCGGAGCACCTGCACGCGCTGCGTCTGACCAAGGTCCGCGAACGCCTGCCGGAAGGACCCCATCTGCAGGGCCACACCGACACCCTGCCGGTCCTCCGCGTCCGCACCGCTCTCGTCCAACGCCGCCAGCAGCTCGTCCAGCCGCGCGCCGATCTCGGCCCGCTCCCCCTCATCCGCACCCGCCGCGACCAACTGCTCGCGGGCCAGGTCCAGCTCGGACTGCTCCTGAACAACGGTCTCCACCACCGTGGCGACGCCATCGACGGACTGAGTCGGTACCTGGAGCAACCCCGCCACGGCCCCCGTCGCGGCGGGCGGCGGCACCTCCCCGGGCGCCACCATGCGCACCCGCTCGACATCCGACCCGGCGGTGAACCCCGCCACCGGCTCGGACGCGGGCACCAGGAGACCGGCGGACCACGGCGGGAGCGCCACCGGCTGGTCGGCCGGCCCGGTTCCCGCGCCGACCTTCCGGACGGTGCGCCACCGCACCAGGTCCCGCAGCTCGGGGTGCCGGGCCAGGAACCCGATCACCGTGTCCCACAGCAGCTCGGGCCGCGGGTGCCGGGCGACCCGCGCCGCCACCTCGCTCAGCGCCAGCTTGCCGTTCTGGTACACCAGTTCACGGATCAGCGTGTTGATGATGCGACGGGCCGCCAGTAGCGTCGCCGCGCGGTCGGGCACCTCGGGCAACTGGACGCCCGCCACCGCCGACGGCCTCGGCGGCACCCAGGTGTTCCCGACCCCGATCTCGAACACGCCCCGCTCGACCACGGGAAGCGCACCGGGGCCGCTGAGCCCCAGGCCGTACGCCAGGTCCGCCCAGATGTTGACACCGGTCCCGCTCAGGTGGAGGACCACGTTCTTCTCGTTCTCCTCCGTGTGGTTCTGGACCCAGACCGGGGGCCCCGCCACCACGTCCGCCTGCTGGAAGTTGGCCTCGGTGTTGTCCTCCTGCCCCCGGGGCCGGAAGTACTCCCCGCGGAAGGTGTTCTGGTGCGAGCTGCGCTGGTAGTTGCTTCGCAGCACCCTGAGGTGCTCCTGCACGGCCGTGTTCCCGGCCGGGGCGATCAGCACCGCGTTCGCCAGGCCGCCCCTGGCGGTCGTGCCGGTCCTGGCGCCCGGCGCATCCGCCAGGCTGGCCGTGGCGACGGCGAAGTGCCGCTTGGAGTCGGCGATCCTCCTGACCTCGGGAACGGGGTTCTTCAACAGCCGGTTGTCGCCGTCGGTGTAGACCCCGCCGAACCGGTCCAGGACCTCCAGTCGCAGGATGTCGCTCGCCGAGGCGTACCCCTGCCCCAGACCCTTGGCGGTCTCCATCTTGTAGGCCGCTTCGAGGCTCATCGGCGCCTCGGCCGAGAAGACCTCGTCGACGTTGACCAGCACCACGTTCCGGTGCGTCCGGCTCCTCGCCCACGCCACCATCGCCCGTACGGTGGCGAGTTCGGGCGTGTCGCCGTCCGTCCCCAGGGCCGCCGCGGCCTCGGCGACCCGCGCACGGGTGACGTCCGTCCAGATCACATGGGTGAACTCCCGGCCGAGACCGTCGGCCGATTCCTGCACGTTCGCCATGAAGGGGCCGGTGTGCGCGTTGCCCGCCGACAACGGGCCGCCCAGCCAGATCGAGTGCACCAGCTGCGGAATGCGCACCCGCTTCGGCAGGTGCATCGACCCCGACCTGCGCCGCACCGTCTGGAGCGCCCCGGACTCGATGACGGACTCCGGGTCCTGGCCCAGGGCCTTCGGGGCGAGCCCCTCGGCCGTCGGCGTCGCCGCCTCGCTCGCCAGGTCCAGCGCCCGGAAGAACGCCGTCCGGGACTCCGACTTCAACTGGTCGTAGCCGTACCCCTGGAGGAACTCCGGGGCGGGCGGGACCACCCGGTCGCCGAACAGGTCCGGCCCCAGCATGGCCTCCAGCGGATCCGCGGGCGCCGCCGGCGCCTGCGGGCCGCCGGGCATCAGGCTGACCAGCTCGTCGATCAACTCCTGGGCCGTGAAGGGCGGTTCCGGTGCCTGCGCCTGCGCCTGCGCCTGGGTCGACCCTTCTCCCTGATTCTCAGGGAGCTGGGGCTGCTCCTCCACGACGTCCGTCGTCGCGACGCCCGTCGAGCTCTGGGACGGCACCTGGGGAGCCGTGCCACGCGACACCGGGCCCGCCTCGGAAGCGCCCACCGACTCGTCCGAGGCTGAAACAGCCCCAACGCCGTTCGGGGTGAAGCGGATCCAGGCACCCGGCGTACCGTCGGCGGCCGGATACATCAGGAACCCGGCGTCCGCATCCAAGTCGGTCGACAGCGCCGCGATCTTCCCCGTCGGCGCCCACACCACCCGGCCGGTAGCGTTCGCCACCTCCTGCGCCAACGACGGCCCACCGTCCGAGGCCGGCAGCGCCGCGTCACACGCGGCCAGCACGATCTCGTCACCCGCCGCCAGTTGCTGGACACTCGGCCGGCGCCGCAGCGTCCGGGCCAGCCCGGTAGCAGTGACCTTCACCGTACCGACCGGGCCGGACAGCGGCAGGACCGCGAAGTCCCGGTTCCCGTGCACCAACGCGAGGTAGCGCCGCCCACCCGTTCCCCACGGCACCTTCCGGTACCCGGTGACCTCCTGGCCCTGCCCGTCGACCTCCAGCAGCCAACGCCGCCCCAGGTCGAAACTCCTCAACACCTCACGCTGCTGCGTGAGTTCGTCCTCCGTGTGGAAAGCCCGACCCTGCGGAAGGCCCGTCCCCGGTGCCACGATGGTCAAGCTCTGGACGTCACCGAGGCGCACACTGCCGCCACCGACCAGCGGCAGCTCCAGCTCCGCGTCCCACAACTCGGCCGGCTCGACCGTGTCCGGCACCAGGCCGACGGACTGGTCCGCCACCGGACGGCGCCCGAACAGGTTCTTCCAGCGCGACGGAGCCTGGGCCGGGGGCCTGACCTTGACCCACAGGGCGTCGAGGCTCCCCTCCAGATCACGCAGGGCCCCGAGCGCGACGGCCAACTGCTCCTGCTCCTGCGGTAGCAGGCGCTCCAGCCCGTTCAGCGGCCCGGCCGCCGCCACCGTCGCGACCTTGTCCTGCTCACCCCCGTACGCCCGGTGCAGCCGCTGCCGCAGACTCAGGGCCAACCTGTAGGCGTCCACCAGCCTCTGGCCGAGCGCCGCCGGCAGCACCCGCGCCGTGATCAGCTCCTCCAGCCGCTCGCCGGTGCTGAGCCGCCACTCCGTCTCCGGCTTCGCCACCGCCCGGTAAGCGGCATAGAGGTGCCGCATGGCGACCGTCAACTGCCGCATGAAGTCGGCCTTGACGTCGACGGTGTTCGCCTGCGCCAGCGTCTCCGGACGCCGGAGACGGTCGAACGCCTCCCGCAGGGCGATCCACTCCACCTCGGGGTCGAGGCGCTGGCCCCGCTCCTCCGTGAACGTCCGGAAGAGCTCCCGCTGGCCCTCCCGCGACGTGACGGCCGCGAGGGCACCGGGCAGCTGCGCCAGCTCGATCAGCCGCGTGTCGTGCATGACACCGTGTGTGGGCCCCGGCTCACCTCCCGGACCGGCGAGCGCGAACTCCAGCACGGCCTCCGGGTCGAAGACCACCAGGTTGGGGTTGAACCACAGGATGTCGGCCTGGAACGGCGCCGACACCGTCCCGTTCACCGGCAGGAACTGGCGGGCCAGGTCCAGCCAGCCCGCCGCCAGCTTGGTCAGCGACTCCAGCCACACCGCGTCCTGCTGGGAACCGAGCAGACCGAAGTCCAGGTCGGCGGCCGGCGTCAGATCGGTACGGCCGTAACCGGCCACCGCCACCACCGCGTACGGCGCGGTGGCCTCACCCCGCATCGACTCACGGGCCCAGGCGACCGCGTCCGCCATGATCCCGTCGGCGAACGTGGTCAACCGCCTGGCGAGGTCACGCGGGGACTCCCCCGCGGCCGCCACCGGCACCTCGTCCCGGATCTGCTGAGCCGCGAGGAGCACCGTCAGCAGCAGCGCCACCATCGGCTGCGCCCCGGGCCGCAGACCGTCCAGCAGGGCCTGGGCCAGCAGCTGGAGCACGCCCAGACGCTGCGTCTGCCCCAGGTCGGCGAAGGCCTGCCGGAAGGGCCCCATCTGCAAGGCCGTGCCGACGCCCTGCCGGTCCTCCGCGCTCGCACCGCTCCCGTCCAAGGCCGCGACCAGCCGGTCCAGGCCCGCACCGATCGCGGCCCGCTCCCCCGCATCCGCACCCACGGCGACCAGCAGTTCACGGGCCCGGTCCAGGTCGGACTGCTCCTGAACAGCGGTCTCCACCACCGTGGCGACGCCGTCGACGGACTGGGTGGGAACCTGGAGCAGCCCCGCCGCGGGTACCGTCGAGGCGGGCGGCGCCACAGTCTCGGGCGCCACCATGCGCACCCGCTCGACGCCCGCCCTGGGCTTGGCCTCCTCCACCCTGACCAGCAGGCTGTCGGACCACGGCGGGAGGACGACCGGACTGCCGGTCGGCTTCGTCGCCCCGTCAAGCTTCTGGACGGTGCGCCACTGCACCCGTTCCCGCAGCTCGGGGTGGTGCGCCAGGAAGCCGATCACCGTGTCCCAGAGCAGATCGGGCCGCGGGTGCCGGGCGACCCGCGCGGCCACCTCGCTCAGCGCCAGCTTCCCGCTCTGGTACGAGAGTTCGCGGATCAGCGTGTTGATGATGCGCCGAGCCGCCAGCAGCGTCGCCGCGCGGTCGGGCACCTCGGGCAGCCGGACGGCCGCCACCGGCTGCTCCCGCGGCACCCAGGTGTTCCCGGTGCCGATCTCGAAGATCTCCGAGGTGACCAGCGGGAGTGCGTCGGGGCCCTTGAGCCCCAGGCCGTACGCCAGGTCCGCCCAGATGTTGACACCGGTCCCGCTCAGGTACAGGACCGCGTTCTTCTCCCCGTCGTCCGTGTGGCGCGTCGGCTCGCCAGGGTCCGTCTTCACCCACGTCTTCGCCTCCCGGAAGTCGGCACCGGAAATGTGCGACGGCTTCCGGGACTGGAAGTACACCCCGCGGACGGTGTTCTCGTTCGAGCGGCGCAGGTAGTTACGGCGCAGTACCTCCAGGTGCTGCCGCACGGCCCGGTGTCCGGCCGGGGCGATCAGCACCGCGTTCGCCAGGCCGCCCTTGGAGGTCCTGGTGGTCTTTGTGAACCCGGTGGTCGTACCGATCGTGCTGGTCGTGGCGCTCGGCACCGTGGTCGCGGCACTGGCCCTGGCGACGGCGAAGCCCTGCTCGGACTCGACGATCCGCCGGACCTCGGGGTCCAGGTCCTTCAACAGCCGGTTGTCGCCGTCGGTGTAGACCCCGCCGAACCGGTTCAGGACCTCCAGTCGCAGGATGTCGCTCGCCGAGGCGTACCCCTGCCCGAGACCCTTGGCGGTCTCCATCTTGTAGGCCGCCTCCAGGCCCATCGGAGCCTCGGCCGAGAACACCTCGTCGACGTTGACCAGCACCACGTTCCGGTTCGGCCGGCTCCTCGCCCACTCCACCATGGCCCACACGGTGGCGAGTTCAGCCGGGACGTCGTCCGTCCCCGCGGCCGCCGCGGCCTTGGCCTCGGCGACCCGCGCACGGGTGACGTCCGTCCAGATCACATGGGTGAACCCCTCGCCGAGACCGTCCGCCGAGTGCTGCACATTGGTCATGAAGGGACCGGTGTGCTCGTTGTCCATCGACAGCGGGCCGCCCAGCCAGATCGAGTGCACCAGCCGCGGAATGCGCACCGGCTTCGGCAGGTGAATCGGGCCCGACCTGCGCGGCATCGTCTGGGACTGGTCGGACTCGACGACCGACCCCGAGTGCAGGCCCAGGGTATCCGGGGTGAGCTCCTGGGCGGTCGGCGCGGTCTCGCGCGCCAGGTCCAGCGCCCGGAGGAACCCCACCCGGGACCGCGACTTCAACTTCCGGTAGTCGTAACCCCGGAGGAACTCCGGCGCGGCCGGGACGATCCGGTCGCCGAACACGTCCGGGCCCAGCAGACCCACCGGCGCCACCGACGCCTGCGGAGCCCCGGGCATCAGGTCGATCAGCTCGTTGATCAACTCCTGTGCCGTGAAGGGCGCCTCCGGTTGCATGACGGTCGACACCTGGGCCTGGACAGACCCCGACCCCTCACCCTGGTTCCCGGGGTGCTGGGGCTGCTGCGACCACGCGAACCCCTCCGCCGGATCCAGCTCTTCCAGGTCGTCCAGTTCCTCCAGGTCGTCCGCGTCCTCCTCGGACTCGGACTGTTCCTCCTCGGAGTCCTCGACGCCCGTCATCACGACGCCCGTCGAACTCTGCGACGGTGCCAGCGGAGCCGTGCCACGCGGCACCGGGCCCACCTCGGACACGCCCGCCGGGTGCGACTCCTCCGAATCCTGGGAGGGATCGACACCGTTGGGCGTGAAGCGGATCCAGGCACCCGGGGTGCCGTCGGCGGCCGGGTACATCAGGAACCCGGCGTCCGCGTCCAGGTCGGTCGACAGCGCCGCGATCTTCCCCGTCGGCGCCCACACCACCCGACCGGTAGCGTTCGCCACCTCCTGCGCCAGCGACGGCCCGCCATCCGAAGCGGGCAGCGCCGCGTCACACGCGGCCAGCACGATCTCGTCACCCGCCGCCAACTGCTGGATACTCGGCCTGCGCCGCAGCGTCCGGGCCAGCCCGGTAGCGGTCACCTTCACCGTGCCGACCGGGCCGGACAGCGGCAGCACCGCGAAGTCCCGGTTGCCGTGCAGCAGGGCGAGGTAACGCCGACCGCCCGTCCCCCACGGCACCTTCCGGTACCCCGTCACCACACGTCCCTGCCCGTCGACCTCCAGCAGCCACCGCCGCCCCAGGTCGAAGTTCCTCAACACCTCACGCCGCTGCGCGAGTTCGTCCTCCGTGTGGAACGCCCGCCCCTGCGGAAGGCCCGTCTCCGGCGCCACGATGGTCAGGCTCTGGACATCACCCAGCCGCACACTGCCGCCACCGACCAGCGGCAGCTCCAGATCCGCGTCCCACAACTCACCCGGCTCGACCGTGTCCGGCACCAGGCCGACGGACTGGTCCGCCACCGGACGGCGTCCGAACAGGGTCTTCCAGCGCGACGGCGCCGAGGACTGAACCTTGGACCACAGGGCTCCGAGGCTCCCCTGCACCTCGTGCAGCACCCCGATCGCGGCCGCCAACTGCTCCTGCTCCTCGGGCAGCAGGCGCTCCAGCCCGTTCGGCGGCTCGGCCACCTGGGCCGTCGCGACCTCGTCCCGCTCACCCCCGTACGCCTGGTGCAACCGCTGCCGCAGACTCAGGCCCAGCACATAGGCGTCCACCAGCTGTCGGCCGAGCGGCCCCGACAGCACCTTCCCCGCGATCAGCTCCTCCAGCCGCTCGCCGGTGCTGAGCCGCCACGGCGTGTCCGGCTTCGCCACCGCCCGGTACGCGGCATACAGGTGCCGTGTGGCGACGGTCAGTTGGCGCATCAAGCCGGTTTTGACGTTGACGCTGTTCACCTGCGCCAGAGTCTCCGGACGCGGGAGGCCGGCGAGCGACTCCCGCAGGGCGGCCCACTCCACCTCGGCGTCGCCGCGCCCGCTCCGCTCCTGGGCGAACCTCCGGAAGAGCTCCCGCTGGCCCTCGTGCGACGTGAAGGCGGCGAGGGCGCCGGTGAGCGGCGCCAGCTCGATCAGCCGGGTGTCGTGCATGACACCGTGCTTGGGCGTCAGCTCGTCCGCCGAAGCGGCGAGCGCGTGCTCCAGCACGGCCTCCGGGTCGAAGACCGCCAGATTGGGGTTGAACCACATGATGTCGGCCTGGAACGGCGCCGCCGCCGACCCGTTCACCGGCAGGAACTGGCGGGCCAGGTCCAGCCAGCCGGCCGCCAGGTTGGTCAGCGACCGCAGCCAGGCCGCGTCCGCCTGGGCGCCGAGCAGACCGAAGTCCAGGTCGGCGGCCGGCGTCAGGTCGGTGCGGCCGTAGCCCGCCACCGCCACCACCGCGTACGGCGCGGTCGGAACACCCCGCATCGACTCACGGGCCCAGGCGACCGCGCCCGCGAGGATCCCGTCGGCGAACGTGGTCAACCGCCTGGCGAGGTCGCGCGGGGACTCCCCCGCGGCCGCCACCGGCACCTCGTCCCGGATCTGCTGAGCCGCGAGGAGCACCGTCACCAGCAGCGCCAGCATCGGCTGCGCGCCGGGCTCCAGCCCGTCCCGCAGCGCCTGCGCCAGCAGCCGGAGCACCTCCAGACGCTGCGCCTGGCCCAGCCCGGCGAACGCCTGCTGGAAGGAACCCATCTGCAAGGCCGTGCCGACACCCTGCCGGCCCTCCGCACCCGCACCGATCTCGTCCAGCGCCGCGACCAGGTCGTCCAGGCGCGCGCCGATCGCGGCCTGCTCCTCCGCCCCCGCGCCCACGGCGGCCAGCTGTTCGCGGGCCCGGTCCAGGTCGGTCACCGCCGGGACCACACCGTCGACGGCCTGGGTGGGGACCTGGAGCACCCCCGTCGCGGCGGGCGGCGGCACCTCCTCGGGCGCCAGCATGCGCACCCGCTCGACACCCCGCCCGGTCTTGATCCCCTCGACCTCCCCTGGCTCGGGCGCCAGGAGGCCGGCGGACCACGGCGGGAGCGGAACCGGGGCGCCGATCGGCCTCGTCCCCGCGTCGTACTTCTGGACGGTGCGCCACTGCACCCGCGTCCGCAGCTCGGGATGGCCGGCCAGGAAGCCGATCACCGTGTCCCACAGCAACGCGGGCTGCGGGTGCCGGGCGACCCGCGCGGCCACCTCGCTCAGCGCCAACTTGCCGTTCTGGTAGGAGAGTTCGCGGATCAGCGTGTTGATGATGTTCCGGGCCGCCAGCAGTGTCGCCGCGCGGTCGGGCGCCTCGGGCTGCTGGTCGCCCTCCGCCGGCTCCGCCTCCGCGGCCGGCTGCTCGCGCGGCACCCAGGTGTTCCCGACCCCGATCTCGAACACACCCGGCTCGACCACCGGGAGCCTGCCGGGGCCCTTGAGCCCCAGGCCGTGCGCCAGGTCCGCCCAGATGTTGATGCCGGTCCCGCTCAGGTAGAGGACCGCGTTCTTGTCCCGCTCCTCCGTGTGGCCCTGCACCCAGACGGGGTCCTCCCCCGCCATCTTGTCCGCCTCGCGGAAGTCGGTCTTGGACACGGACATCCGGTCCAGGTACTGGAAGTAGCCTCCGCGGACGGTGTTCTCGTGCGAGCTGCGCAGGTAGTTGCGGCGCAGCACCTCCAGGTGCTGCCGCACGGCGCGGTGCCCGGCCGGGGCGATCAGCACCGCGTTCGCCATGCCGGCGTTGCCGACCTTGGCGACGGCGAAGCCCTGGTCGGATTCGACGATCCGCCGGACCGCCGGGGTGGGGTCGGTCCGGAGGCGGTTGTCGCCGTCGGTGTAGATCCCGCCGAACCGGCCGAGGACCTCCAGTCGCAGGATGTCGCTCGCCGAGGCGTACCCCTGCCCGAGGCGCTTCGCCGTCTCCATCTTGTAGGCCGCTTCGAGGCTCATCGGCGCCTCGGCCGAGAAGACCTCGTCGACGTTGACCAGCACCACGTTCCCGCGCGGTCGGGTCCCCGCCCACGTCACCATCGCCCGTACGGTGGCGAGTTCGGGCGTGTCGTCGCCCGTCCCCTCGGCCGCCCTGGCCTCGGCGACCCTCGCACGGGTGACGTCCGTCCAGATCACATGGGTGTACTCCTGGCCCGGACCGTCCGCCGAGTCCTGCACATTGGTCATGAACGGGCCGGTGTGCTCGTTGTCCGCCGACAGCGGGCCGCCCAGCCAGATCGAGTGCACCAGCCGCGGAATGCGCACCCACTTCCGCAGAAACCCCGAACCGGTACTCCGCGACATCGTCCGGATCCCACTGGACTCGACGACCGACTCCGGGTGCTGGCCCAGCGTCTCCGGGGCGAGCCCCTCGGCCGTCGGCGCGGTCGCGCGCGCCAGGTCCAGCGCCCGGAAGAACGCCACCCGGGACTCCGACTTCAACTGCCGGTAGTCGTAGCCCTGGAGGAACTCCGGAGCGGGCGGAACGACCCGGTCACCGAACACGTCCGGACCCAGCAGACCCGCCGGCGCCTGGGGAACCCCGGGCATCAGGCCGACCAGCTCGTCGATCAACTCCTGCGCCGTGAACGGCGCCTCCGGCTGCGCGACGACGGGCACCTCCGGCTGAGTCGACGCCGCCCCCTCCGCCGGGGAGACCTCGTCGAGGGCCTGCGTGGGGACCTGGAGGAGCTTCGCCTTGGCCTCGGGCGTCAGCGTCGGCCCGGTCCGACTCCCGGACACGGCCGACGCCGAGGTGATCGGACCCCCGCCCCCGCTCGACTCCTGCCGGAGCCGCGTCGACAGCTCGATCGCCGCCGCCAGCTCGCGGGCCTCCCGGGCCTCCATCTGCGCCCAGGTCTCGTCCGGGTTCGGAGCCCGCAGAACCGTGATCTCCTCCTCGGGCTCCTTCACGACGGGCTTGCCGGGCTTGCCGGCCTCGACAGTCTCAACCGGCTCGACGGCCAGGCCCTTGCCCTTGTCCCCGACCGGTCCGGTCTTCGAGACGGCGGACGCCTCTGCCTCGAAGGCGACCCTCCCGCCGGGCCGCTCCGGAAGGTTCCGGGGGAACGTCGGCATGAGGCCCTGCCGAGCCAACGAGCCCACGTTGATGCCGAGTTCGCGCGCCAGCTCGTGCCAGGCCTCGGCCTCGGCAGCCACCAGGTGGGGTGCCAGGTAGCGGTCCATCGCCTCGAAGTCCGCCGGCCCCGTGTACTCGCGCATGGGCTTGCGCAGCGCGGCATCGGCCCGCTGGGTGATCCGGGCCCTGGCCTCGGCGAAGGAGATCTCCCCGATCGTCCCGGAGTTCCCACCCGACTTGTCCCGCAGGTCCTGCAACAGCTCCCGCCACCGGGCGTCCTCGGCGGCCGCCGCCTCCGCTCGCCGGTGGTCGGCCCGGGCCTCGGCCTCCGTGACCTGCGCCTTCGTCCGCTCGGACGCCTCCCGCTCGGCAGCGGCCCGCTCCCGCCGCTCCGCGGCCACCTCCGCCCGCCGCTCCGCCTGCTTCTCCGCCGCCTGGCGCGCCTCCTCGGCACGCTGCTCCGTCAGTTTCCGGGTCTCCGGGTCCTGCCGCTTGTGCTCCAGCCAGCGGTCCATGACCTCCGCGTGCTTCTGCGCCGTCAGCCGGGCCTCCTCGCCCCGCACCTCCGGCGAAGGCTTCTCCGGCACCCGGGGCCGGGCAGCCGATCCGGCGCCGGGCTTCTCCACCGCCGCCGCATCGGCCTCGGCCTTGGGCGCCACCCAATCCTTCCCGGCGGCCTCCCGCTTCGTCGCGGCCTCCCGCATCTCCGACGGCGACTTGACCCGCTCCGACGAAGCCGAACCCCCCACCGCCGCACCGGACTTCTTCGACGCCCCAGCAGGCTCCTCACCCTTGGGCGTCACCCAATCCTTCCCCGCAGCCTCCCGCTTCGCCGCGGCCTCCCGCATCTCCGAAGACGCCGCCGACTCCGACGGCGACTTGACCCGCTCCGACGAAGCCGAACCCCCCACCGCCGCACCGGACTTCTCGGACGCCCCAGCAGGCTCCTCACCCTTGGGCGTCACCCAATCCTTCCCCGCAGCCTCCCGCTTCGCCGCGGCCTCCCG